>NZ_NNRJ01000031.1 GCF_002252445.1 Brucella thiophenivorans | reverse complement strand
GGGGGAACCGCAGAATTCGGAAAAAATCGTACGCTAAGCTAACGGTGTTCTCGTGACAGCTCTTTGACTAGGCTTTCTAAGGCCATTCTGATAGCCCTGACTTCCTGAAAAGCCATGGCTAAAATTTGTGCGGCTAAAAGGGATAACCGATGGTAAAGTAAGTTATCCCTGTCGAGATACTGAAAAGCGTTATCCTCGTTTTTCCCAAAACTGTTTTGCCAGTTCGCTCAGAGCGCTAGTTAACTGAGCGACAGATTTCGCACTTTGCAAATTATTCTGCCCGGTCTGTACATTGGTATCAGCAGCATCGCGTATATTGATAATACTGCGGTTTATGTCTTCACTTACTGCTCCCTGCTGCTCGACCGCAGTCGCTATTTGCGCGTTCATGTCGGTAATTTCGTTAACGCGTTGGCCAATTCCATCAAGAGCTGTAGCTGCTTCCTCTGCGTGAGCTACACTCGTGTGCGCTTGCCGACTACTTTGCTCCATGACTGTAACAGCGGATTGCGCTCGCTCTTGTAGAGCGCTGATCATGCTTTGAATATCCGTTGTCGATTGCTGTGTGCGAGCAGCAAGACTGCGAACCTCATCGGCGACAACAGCAAAACCACGCCCCTGCTCACCAGCACGCGCGGCCTCAATTGCTGCGTTGAGTGCCAACAAATTCGTTTGCTCGGCGATCCCTCGTATAACGTCAAGAACTTTTGATATCTCGTTACTTTGACCTTCAAGCTCATGAATAACCTGAGTGGCTTGCCTAATTTCACCTTCAAGGGCAGTGATTGACTGGCTTGTGTGGGCTACCAGACGCTGGCCAGATGCCGTCTCAGTGTCTGCTCTTCCGGCCGCATCTGCAGCATGCTGTGCATTGCTCGCAACCTCTTGAATGCTTGCCACCATTTGGTTTACTGCCGTTGCTATTTGATCTGTCTCTGCCTGCTGCTCAACTGTAAGTACATTGCTTGACTCAATATCCTTTAGTAGGCCTCGGGTGTGTTCGCTAAGCCGATTTGATGCATCACCTATGCGACCTACTATGGCGCCTGTTTCAGCTTGCATCATTCGTAAAGCAAACTCTATTTGGCCAAACTCATCGGTGCGCCCAGTGTAGAGGGATTGACTTAATGGGTTATTGGAAATATTCCTGGCTCTTTCAACCAGTCTTCCAAGAGGAGAGAGAATAGCCAAAACACTAACAGAGCTTAAGCTTCCTGACATTAAAGTGGCTAACAATAAGCTGCTTATTGATGTATCAGTAAGCATGCCGGCAGCCATTGCGCTTGATATAATACTACCCCATATGAGCAAGAGTATTTTCACGGAAAAGCTAGCAGCCAATTTCGGCCTCGCGGCCTTCCCGCTTCTCAATTGAGCATATAATTTTTCCGCAGCCAAAACCTGCTCAGGTTCAGGCTTGGTCCTTACAGACTGGTATTCAACAATCGAACCATTCTTAGCTATTGGCGTTACATAAGCACTTACCCAATAGTGGTCGCCATTTTTACAGCGATTTTTTACTAGCCCCATCCATGAGCGGCCAGATTTTAATGTACTCCACATATGCTCAAATGCAGCAGGCGGCATATCTGGGTGTCTTACGATGTTGTGAGGCTGGCCTAATAGTTCTTCCTCAGTGAAACCACTGATTTTAATGAAGTCAGGATTAACGTACGTGATATGGCTTTGAGGGGAGGTAGTCGAAAGAATATTGGCATCTTTTGGGAGTTCTAAGTTTCGACCCGTCACTGGTAAATTCTGGCGCATAAGAACCTCAAGGGTTGGCTGTTTTATTTTATTGTTTTCGGCATTAAGCCCAATTTCTTGAGCGTTACGATAAAGCTAGCATGGAAACGATAGGTGCAAGCAAGTTAAGGGTTGCATCGCGCATGTCAATCTAGGCTATACCCTAACTTGATGTCAGGCAGGGCCGCGCCGCTTCGTCAGAATAGAGTCTGCTTTCCCATTTTTTGACACATGCCCGCGAAGGTTATAGATTTCAGCCTGACAGAAATGGGCTTTGAGGCACAACGAAACAGAAAGTGCACTTAAGCCGCCTTCAACCAAGGAGACATCGTGCAGGGGCACCGCATCGGCTACGTCCGGGTCAGCAGCTTTGACCAGAACCCGGAACGCCAGCTGGAACAAACCCAGGTGAGCAAGGTGTTCACCGACAAGGCATCGGGCAAGGACACCCAGCGCCCCCAGCTCGAAGCGCTGCTGAGCTTCGTCCGCGAAGGCGATACAGTGGTGGTGCACAGCATGGATCGGCTGGCCCGCAACCTCGATGACCTGCGTCGCTTGGTACAGAAGCTGACTCAGCGCGGCGTGCGCATCGAGTTCCTGAAGGAGGGCCTGGTGTTCACTGGCGAGGACTCGCCGATGGCCAACCTGATGCTGTCGGTGATGGGGGCCTTCGCTGAGTTCGAGCGCGCCCTGATCCGCGAGCGGCAGCGTGAGGGCATCGCCTTGGCCAAGCAGCGTGGCGCGTACCGGGGCCGCAAGAAAGCCCTGTCCGATGAGCAGGCTGCTACCCTGCGGCAGCGAGCGACGGCCGGCGAGCCCAAGGCGCAGCTTGCCCGCGAGTTCAACATCAGCCGGGAAACCCTCTACCAGTACCTCCGCACGGACGACTGACACATGCCGCGTCGCTTGATCCTCTCGGCCACGGAGCGGGACACCCTGCTTGCGCTGCCGGAAAGCCAGGATGACCTGATCCGCTACTACACCTTCAACGACTCCGACCTGTCGCTGATCCGCCAGCGACGCGGCGACGCCAACCGCCTCGGCTTCGCCGTGCAGCTCTGCCTGCTGCGCTACCCCGGTTACGCGCTGGGAACCGACAGCGAGCTGCCCGAGCCGGTCATCCTGTGGGTGGCGAAGCAAGTCCAGGCCGAGCCGGCGAGCTGGGCAAAGTACGGCGAGCGCGACGTGACCCGTCGCGAGCATGCCCAGGAACTGCGCACCTACCTGCAACTGGCCCCGTTCGGCCTGTCCGACTTCCGCGCCCTGGTGCGCGAGCTAACCGAGCTGGCCCAGCAGACCGACAAAGGCTTGCTGCTGGCCGGTCAGGCCCTGGAGAGCCTACGGCAGAAACGACGCATCCTGCCGGCGCTGAGCGTGATTGACCGGGCCTGCTCGGAAGCCATTGCGCGAGCCAATCGGCGGGTCTACCGCGCCCTGGTCGAACCACTCACGGACTCGCATCGGGCCAAGCTGGACGAGCTGTTGAAGCTCAAGGCCGGCAGCAGCATCACCTGGTTGACCTGGCTGCGCCAGGCACCGCTGAAACCCAACTCTCGGCACATGCTGGAACACATCGAGCGGCTGAAGACATTTCAGTTGGTGGACTTGCCCGAAGGCCTGGGCCGGCACATCCACCAGAACCGCCTGCTCAAGCTGGCCCGCGAGGGTGGGCAGATGACGCCCAAAGACCTCGGTAAGTTCGAGCCGCAGCGCCGCTACGCGACCCTGGCCGCCGTGGTGCTGGAGAGCACCGCGACCGTGATCGATGAGCTGGTCGATCTGCATGACCGCATCCTGGTCAAGCTGTTCAGCGGCGCGAAGCACAAGCATCAGCAGCAGTTCCAGAAGCAGGGCAAGGCGATCAACGACAAGGTGCGCCTGTACTCCAGGATCGGCCAGGCGCTGCTGGAAGCGAAGGAAAGCGGCAGCGACCCCTATGCCGCCATCGAGGCGGTGATTCCCTGGGACGAGTTCACCGAGAGCGTCAGCGAGGCCGAGCTGCTGGCCCGGCCGGAAGGCTTCGACCACCTGCACCTGGTCGGCGAGAACTTCGCCACCCTGCGCCGTTACACGCCGGCCTTGCTGGAGGTGCTGGAACTGCGCGCCGCGCCGGCCGCGCAAGGCGTGCTGGCAGCCGTGCAGACCCTGCGTGAGATGAACGCCGACAACCTGCGCAAGGTGCCGGCCGATGCACCCACGGCCTTCATCAAGCCGCGCTGGAAGCCGCTGGTGATCACCCCGGAAGGCCTCGACCGGAAATTCTACGAAATCTGCGCCCTGTCCGAGCTGAAGAACGCCCTGCGCTCCGGCGACATCTGGGTCAAGGGCTCGCGGCAGTTCCGCGACTTCGACGACTACCTGCTGCCGGCCGAGAAGTTCGCCGCACTCAAGCGCGAGCAGGCCCTGCCCCTGGCGATCAACCCGAACAGCGACCAGTACCTGGAAGAGCGTTTGCAGCTGCTGGACGAGCAGTTGGCCACCGTCACCCGCCTGGCCAAGGACAACGAGCTGCCCGATGCCATCCTCACCGAGTCAGGGCTGAAAATCACCCCGCTGGATGCGGCGGTGCCGGATCGGGCGCAGGCGCTGATCGACCAAACCAGCCAGTTACTGCCGCGCATCAAGATCACCGAACTGCTGATGGACGTGGACGACTGGACGGGCTTCAGCCGCCACTTCACCCACTTGAAGGACGGGGCCGAGGCCAAAGACAGGACGTTGCTGCTGTCCGCAATCCTCGGTGATGCGATCAACCTCGGGCTGACCAAGATGGCCGAGTCGAGCCCCGGCCTGACCTACGCCAAGCTGTCCTGGCTGCAAGCCTGGCACATCCGCGACGAAACCTATTCGGCGGCCTTGGCCGAGCTGGTCAACCACCAGTATCGCCACGCCTTTGCCGCCCACTGGGGCGACGGCACGACCTCATCCTCCGATGGCCAGCGCTTCCGCGCGGGTGGCCGGGGCGAGAGCACCGGGCACGTCAACCCGAAGTACGGTAGCGAGCCGGGACGGCTGTTCTATACCCATATCTCCGACCAGTACGCGCCGTTCAGCACCCGCGTGGTGAATGTCGGCGTCCGCGATTCCACCTATGTGCTCGACGGCCTGCTGTACCACGAGTCCGACCTGCGGATCGAGGAGCACTACACCGACACGGCCGGCTTCACCGATCACGTCTTTGCCCTGATGCACCTGCTAGGCTTCCGCTTCGCGCCGCGCATCCGCGACCTCGGCGAAACCAAGCTGTACGTGCCGCAGGGCGTGCAAGCCTACCCGACGTTGCGCCCGCTGATCGGCGGCACCCTGAACATCAAGCACGTGCGTGCCCACTGGGACGACATCCTGCGCCTGGCCAGCTCGATCAAGCAGGGCACCGTCACCGCCTCGCTGATGCTGCGCAAGCTCGGCAGCTACCCGCGCCAGAACGGACTGGCCGTGGCCCTGCGCGAGCTGGGCCGGATCGAGCGCACGCTGTTCATCCTGGACTGGCTGCAAAGTGTTGAACTGCGCCGCCGCGTGCATGCCGGCCTGAACAAAGGTGAGGCGCGCAACTCGCTGGCCAGGGCGGTGTTCTTCAACCGCCTTGGGGAAATCAGGGATCGGAGCTTCGAGCAGCAGCGCTACCGGGCCAGCGGCCTCAACCTGGTGACGGCGGCTATCGTGCTGTGGAACACGGTGTACCTGGAACGCGCCACCCAGGGGTTGGTCGAGGCCGGCAAGCCGGTGGACGGCGAGCTGCTGCAATTCCTGTCGCCGCTGGGCTGGGAGCACATCAACCTAACCGGCGATTACGTCTGGCGGCAGAGCCGCAGACTGGAAGACGGGAAGTTTCGGCCCTTACGGATGCCCGGAAAACCTTAGCGTACGATTTTTTCCGAATTCTGCGGGCTCCCCTAATTGCATCATCCAGATAGGCAATCAGTTTGTCGTGAGCTGCACGAGCAAATTCAGTGTCGCAACCGAAGCGGTTAGCTTTTACATTGAGGCGAAAGCCGCTCAACTGAGCATAAAATACAACTGAACTATTCATAATGTCATCCTTTCGTTTCTTTGACGAAAGGATTCAACTCCGAAGTCCCGAGGGGTCAAGGATCGCGTAGCGACCGCTACGCGGCAAGCGGGGGAGCCGATTTTATTGCTGCAAACGTAGTGCAGCGGCATGAAAATTGGGGGAACCGCGCAGTCCTTTACGCCGGAGGGACGGGGAGTATCCTTGGAAGTCAAAGAGAGAGAGATACCATGCCGCCAAAGGCGGCATGTCCGTATGAAGAGGATAGTTTGAAAGGGGGAACCCCTTTCATGGGAGGGAGTTTGAGGGAGGGGCGGCACGCCCTTCCTTCATGGGGTGAGTTTGAGAGGGGCGGCTAAAGCCCCCCTTTCATCTGACAGTCTCGCCGGTCAATCCGGACAGACTGGCACCCTACAGGCCGTTTGCGAGCCTACCTATAAACAAGGCTATCTTTATGAAGACATAGCGACTTGCCGCGCCTGACCTTATAACAGTATATTTTATAACGGTAGGGGCGGCTAAAGAAAAAACCCTAAATTGGTAGGCACTCATGAATAATACAGAACTAACCATATTTTTCTTTGTAACTGTTATTGCCGGTTCAATTTCAACGGCTTTATGGCATGGTATGAGCATTGGCGCTTTCGCAAGCTTATTTGTAGTTATGGCTATTATCACCGGCATAACTTGCGTAGCTGTCGCGCATTTGGGCGATAAAATTCAAGAAAGCATCTAATACAGTGTATTTTGTTTGCCCTAGCGAAAAGCGAAGCTGAGCCAGGGCAAACAAAATTTGGTCAAATGACACGACTATTTAGATTTTCGATAAGCCCAAGGTTGTTCAAACTCCATACTCCATAAGCCTGCGCGATTGGCTTTTGCCCGTGCTTCAATATCTTCATAAATTTGATCTGAAACTTTGCCTTTGTAACGATAGGCGACGGCATAACCCTGTCGAATTAGCTCTGCCGAAAAATCAGGAATTTCTGAATTTCCGCAAATCCCTAACAACCGTTGGTAACGGTCTTTGCTGGTAAATTCGCAATTTACTTCCTTATTTGCAGTCCATGAGATTAGAGCATTCATAGGCTCCACCCCACAATCAACGGTCTGGCCGAGGTCAGTTTTTGCTTTTTGATTTTTCTCGCAAGCATCAACGCCGATTAAACGAATTTTCTGGCCGGTATTGATAATTTTTAATGTGTCTCCATCAACTACATCAACAATTAACCCGTGAACTTCTTGAGCATTGGCTGTTGTTAGGATAGAGACGGTTGCGCAAAGTGTAAGAACAATATTGCGCATAAATTTAGGAATTTGCATGTTTGAATTTGACCGAATTGAAGTAAATATTTTGCTTCGTTAATATACCAAATTAGACATTAAATTGCGCCTTAATATTGCATAATGTAGGTTCATAATAGCTTATGAAATTAAGGTTTTACGGTCAAAACTATGTTAGGCTTTTGTAAAGCCATTTCTAAATAGAACAGAAAGTTTTCCAGTGGCATTAAGAGCTGCGTTTGTCCGCAAAAATGATATGGCAGTCGATAATGAGCTGCGCGTAAATATTGCTGATAGAATTATTATTCAGCTAAATGCTCTCGGCCTTTCCGGAAGCGCAATAATTTTGCGCATAAAGGATCTCACACCTACAAAAACATTCTCACAGACGACCTATTACAGAACAGCAAATGCAATCAACAATATCCAGCTTGAAACATTAGGGTATTTTGCGGAAGCTTTAGAAATTCCTTTAGCAGATTTGTTCGCCGGAGTTAACGAGGCTCCACAATGGGCGCGGGAACTAAATGTTGAGGGCTGGAAAAATCGCGTTGCATGTCGATTACAAGCTGAGCAGAAATTGCTCGGCTTCAATGATCTGGAAATGTCCACGCAATTAGACATAGTGCAGCAAACATATGATTTAGTTTCGCGGGGCGTCAGTAACTTCTCAATTGATAATTTAGCCGCAATTGCTAACGGCCTCCATCTACGGCCTTCTGTGTTCCTTTTTGGGTGTATTCCTGATGAATATTCGCTCGAAAACGCCTCCCCATTTTACCATTCTCATAAGCAATACCTTGTTTTAAGCATGTTGAGACGCTTGCAAGATCATTTAGCAACGGTTGAGCCTATTTAAATAAGCTCCAAGGGCTAAAACTCCCCGTTTTCTTTTTCAATGCCCGATTGGCTTTATGCCAATCGTCACTTTTCTTTGTATTAGAGCAATCTGCGTCTAGCAGATTTCCTTTTATAATATTGGTATATGGCGTGGGGTTACATTCTGTATTTTTGAAACGAAAATGCGCAGTATTTTCGGATTTTGTGGATTTTTGAGCAACTTTAGCAGATGCTTTTTTGAAGCGGTTTTTAATCCAGCTGAGCCAGTTTGTATTTATTATTGTGATAATATTGGATTGGCTCGGCTTGCCTCTACGGGGGCGATATTGGACTGCCAAAAAGTTTAAAAATTTTGATTGTGCGATATTAATTGCACGGCGAACAGTCGCATGACCAACACCGGCAAGGGCTGCAATTTTCTCAATAACTAGCGAACATGTGCCATGTTTACCGACCTCTTGCACAATAATTGCAAGGGCAGCTTGTTGGCCTAATGTGAAATGCTTGGCAATCGCTTCTGGTATAAAGCCACCTGCAACCAAAGACCGGCGGCGTTCCATTCGTTCAGAAATTTTTTCCTGATCTTTTGAAAGCTTTGCACGAATATGATCTTTAAAACCGCTGCGGCCTTCTGCTTTCCAGACCTCGGCTTGTGACGGCATTCGCTGCGCAACTGTTGGCTTATTAAGCTGCTCTCGTAACGCTTCCTGTCTTAATTCAAAGGCCGTTTGAACGCTCTGCGCGTCTTCGTCCTTGATAAGTCCCTGCAAAATTACACTGCAAAGCTCTTGCATAATCTCCGGCAAAGTTTTGGCAAAACTATGCTCATTAATTTTTGCAATAAGTCTATCGCGCTCAAAAGAGCTCGTTAATTCAATTGATAAATCCACGTTCTTTTGTTCCCAAATTTGGGCAAAAAAATCCTGTGGCACCTAAGCGCAATACGTCTTGAAAATGTTAGATGAAGGGTGTATATCTAAGGCAACTCTCGGGAGCCAAAAGGAACTGCAATTCCGTCTTTTTTAGATATACGCTCTCATCTTCAAGACCGGCCTTTGTGCCGGTTTTTTAGTGCCTACATTTTGAATCTCTTCAATGTTAAACCATATTCTGCACTGTAATAGATTTTAAACATATTACAAATGAATTTCCTTTTGATGTAGTGTAGGACGTCATGTTTTATAGGATAATGCAAAAAAACTTTTGTTTTTTTTCCGTTTTAGGAATTTTTGCCAAAAGGAGAGGGGCTAAAAGCCCCTCTAAAATACTGATTTATGCGGCTAATTCCGAATCGTAGCTTTGATTTTGCAATCCGTGCAGGTAGTCACAAGCCTTCTGTGCATGTGCGGCAGCTGTAAAAATTGCCCTCTTATCGTTCTTGAGGACTTCAAGAAAACCGGCAATATATGAGCTGTTTTGATCGGTTGGTTCAGGCTGGAATCCAAGGTCTGCACCTAAAAAAGCAGAACCAATCTCGGCAACTAATTCCTCGCGTGAATAAGCTTCATCACCGAAACGCTTTGCCTTATACTCGCGATCTAATCGAGCCGGTGCCATAGTCCAATGAACTAATTCATGTGCTAAGGTCGATGCGTAACCCTCTGGGCTTTTGAATTGCTGAAATTCTGGCATCTGAATATAATCAGCAATCGGGCGATAAAATGCGCGGTCGCCGCCGTGTCTTAAATCTGCGCCTGTCTGTTTTACAAATTCATCAACTGCAACAATTCTATTTTCTTCATCCTGAATATTGGGGACAATTTCAGACGCATAATAACTGCTGTCTAGTCCTTCAATCTGACATGCATTGAAAACAGCGTATGATTTTAAGAACGGAATCCGGCTTTCAAATTCTTCTCCCGTAGCATCATCAATATCAGTTTTTTCAATGGCTCCGGCATAAAAAATGGTTGTCGATTTTTCACCTTTGCGCACACTAGCATTTAGCTTTTTTGCTTGCTGGAAAGTAAACCAATATGAAGAATTATAGCCCTGCTCTGCGGCTGCATCCCAAAGCAATAAGACGTTAATCCCGCGATATTCTTCGCCTGTTGAACGTGTCGGGCGAATAGGCAAACCACCCGATTTTTCCCACGGGCAAAACCACGGGCGGCGGCCATTTTCTAGGCCAGCAATGATTTTATTTGTAACTACCTGATAAATGTCTTTGCGCTCAGTTTTCATCGTCATTGTTCCTTTTGCCCGTGGTCTTGGCCGCGCCCTTTGATGGGCTTAATGCCCTGTGCATTAAACCCAGCGAAGGGGGTGGGCGCAGACCGCCCCCCGACAAGTTTCGGGGCAGTCATGGATTTCAGACGAATAAAAAAACGGAAGGTTTGAGCGCAGCTCGAAAGCCGTTTTTTTTTCGGCTGGAACGCTTGCGCTTGTCCATTGACTGAAACGGGGCTTGGCGATAGGGGCAAAAAAAGAAACTATTGTAAGCCCGCACGGGCTTTCTTTATGAGTATTAAATCTAAAGAAAAAATCATATTCCAAATGGCAGATAAAAGCGCTTGTACTAAAAGAATAGCGCGGCTTGTGCCGTAAAAATTGTGCTGTTACTGAAGGCTAAGCGACACATATTTAAGGTAGTTTCAAATGCAGCAATGCGGTTATTGTGGTACGAAAATCAATCAAGGTTACTCAACATGCAGTAATTGCGGAGCGCAATTTAAGCGCTCATTGAAGCGCATTTTTATTGCACTATCAATTATTGCCCCTCTATCATTTATCGTAGTTTATGTAGCCATAATTGGCGTAATGACTGACAAAATGAAAATTGAAGATTATATTTTATTCGTAATCTTATTGCCCCTTGTGTCTTTATTTTCATATTATTTCTTTAGAAAACTTGTCTCAAAAAGATGGACTATAAACAAATTTGATAACTTTGTGGACAGGGTAGTTGAAGCAAATAAAAGAGGCATACACGGGCGCCATTAATATGCGCTTGCGCCCTTAAATCTTAAATTGAATGCATGAAATGCATTCTTGCTGCCTGCCATTTGCGAATACAAAAATGCCCCCGTAGGGGCAATTTTTAGTCCCATTCGATGATTGCCTGTAGGCTTTCATCATCCTGCTCTGGGTAGCGTCCCAAGTTTGCGCGGTACTCAATCGCTTTGATATTCAGCGTGAAGTATTCTTTGTCCTGCTTGCTCATGTTCTTCCAGATTGCACCAACCTGAATGTCGAACCCTGCCGGAGATTTCGCATAAATGCGGTGTGTAGGGGTCTTGTCAGATTTTGCAGCTGTAACCGGCACAGCCTTGATGCTGAGGTCTTTAGTGAGGGTTGAAATGCGGCCAGTGCCTTCTGATGTTTCGATATCGTCGTTGTTGAATTTGATGAAGTTGGTCAGATTGTTCATTTTCAGGTTCCTTTTACCTAGTTGCTGAGTAGTGAAAAGCATGAAGTTGACGGTGCTGCACCGAAGGCCGTAGCGAAGCGAAGGAGGCCAAAGCGAGGAAAATTTGTTTCGCGAGGAAGTCCACAGGACGGGGAAATTTTTCAAGAGTGGCTTTGCTGCAAACTGGCACGATATGCGACTACGAAAAAAAGCAACGGGGGAAAGAACCGGCAGAAAATAACTAAATGTGACACGTCAAATTGTCTTCAACATGCATCGTGAAAAGGATCTACTGACCGCTCATAACCTTCAATACCTGGGCAAAATATATTTTGTGCCGGCTTAAACAAAATCGCCAAAGAACCAACTCAATAAAATTGAAAAACTACGGCTGGTTTCGCTATGGTTGAGAAGCATGGAAAGCCAGCACAGCTATAAAGATACATGCGTGATAATAGGGCTATTAGGCACACAACGGGTCAGCATGGCTTTACAGGTCTGGAGCCGTGAAATTATCCATCGTCCGGACAAAATGCCGTCTGGGGGCATTTATGAGCCAAATGGCAGGCAGCACGGCTTTGCAAAGCAAAGCCCATTTTTTCAAAAGCCAAAGGCCAACGGTCTTTGACCGTTTCCCTGATTTTTTGCCGCTCGATCTGATACTAACATTCATGCCAGCATCAAAAAGAAAATGCATCGAGCGGTTAAAACAGCAGTCCTAAACGCTCGGCAAGTGACGGGTCACTAGGCTGACCGGCTTCAATCAGCATAGAAATAATCTGCTCTTGTTTGAGCCCTTTTATTCTAAAGCCCTTTTTCTCAAGCTCTTTGACTAAATGCTCTAATGAGGAAAATTCCTCTAATGATGTACCGTGCCAAACTTCAGGCTCTTCATAATCATCAGTTTCTTGAACAAATGCACTAATGAAAAAAGTACGCAAAGGCTTATCATAACCGACAAATGCAAAATCATCTGACCGCAACAGCATAGACGGCGAAACGGTTAAATCATGTTGCTCTAAGATCACTTGAAATCTGCTCATGATTACGCGCTTTCTATATCGGTTTCTGTAAAATCATTGCCTTTATATAAAAGCGGCAAACGTAACTCAGTTGCGCTTGCATATGCGAAACAGTCACCAAAATTTAATTTGGCAGGATGCCCAACAAACCGCCCGAATTTTTTAGCTGCATCAATGGCTAATTTCTGGGTTTTCGTGCTTATAATGACTTCTTTTGCCCCGATTGTTTTCAAAAACTTATCGACACGCAATTGAACTTGTTCAATCGTTTCTGCCGGAATTGGCTTCTGATCGCCATGCCTAGCCGTGGCGACGATGCGCGATAAGCTTATGACAGCCTCAAAAACTGTAGTTGCTGAATAAGCTTTAGTGCCTTTGTCGGCTTCAATTTTTGCGATATAGTAACCGGCATCAGGTTCATCAGCCAGTATTGCAACAATTACGGATGCATCAATAAACATTACAATTCCCAGCCTTCATTCATGAATTTTTTATGATCGTGCTGGGGTTTGTTTTCCCCTATAAGCTCTCTCATTGAGGCTTGAATTTCTGCAACTCTTTCAACAAGCGGTTGCTCGTTAGCATAGCGGTTTAGTTCGTTCTGAATGGCTCGGCGCACCGCTTCTGTTTTGCTTGGTGCTTTGGATATTTTGGCTAATTTCATAGCCAATTCATTCACGGATTGATCTTTGATAAATAGGCCAGTCATTGCTTTATCTCCGGTATATCCTTTATTGGATATAAGTATATTCTATCATTTATATACCGCTGGAACAATGTTTTCGTTGGGTGAAATTGAAAATTATCATCCTCACCCAACATAAATACATAGCGATTTTAAGCAACTTTCTCCGTCATGCTGCGGAATGAATTTCGTCTTCTTCTGGTTCTGTATCGGGCTGAATTTCGAGCAATGAAGGCAACCAGTTCGCGCCCTTTGTGAGCTTTTCAGCTAACTTTGCTGCATCACCTTTGCTTGACGCTGCCATGATTTCACGCTCGGCACTCTCGCCTTTAATCACGCCTACAGTTCGCGCAATCTCAATACGCGGAATATGTTTAAAATAGCTCTCGGCGGTCGCTGTCCAGCATTGGCGCATATTTATATTAAGAGCCTTTGCAAGTTGATTATCTACGTCTACCGGCTTCATTTGGTTCCGTGTTTCGATAACGTCAATTGTTGGTGCTGCTGCATAGGCCAGCAATGAAAGCAAAGTTGCTTTTTTCTGATCGAGCAACCAATTGAATAATTCGTCAGCCTTGGCCGGTAGCAAATCGGCCATTTGCTCTTTAATCGCTTCAAAATCATCATATGCTTTTGAGCTATCAGATTGCTTCATATAACCGAGGGTGTTGGTCGATTGCGTGTTAATATTCAGCACTGATTTATGATAGGCTGTATAGTGGCTAGATAGCAGTAAATTATGCACTACAGCCACCAAAGCAATTTCTGCATTTGCGGCGAAAGCCGCAATTAAAGCTGCATTTTTATGTGCTGTTAGGTCTTCGCGCAAAGTTTGGGAAATTCCTTCACCTTCATTTACTTCACCGGTGGCACCTTCATTTTTAGGTTTCTTTTGCTCGTCTTCTGGGCGAACATAGCCACGTCTAAAAATTAGAGTGCCGTCTCTATCGAGCGAAAGCACAACTCCGGCAATAGCTAAAGCCTCTGCGTCATAAATGTTTGGCCGGTCTTTTAACTCGTCATAAAGCTCTGAAATGGCCTGATATTCGTCTTTGATTTGGCTGTTATCTGGCTCGTTCTCAATAAGCTTAGCCAAAGCTGTAAGCTCTGCCTCAAACTCGGCAAGCTGGCTTTCTTCTGCATCGGTGAAAGGTGCTTTAACACCGTAAATCTGCCGCCAGTTCCAATAATCACTATAATTATTTAAAACTTCTGCCCATTGCCAACCTTCGGCAAAAAGCTGATTTTTTACACCTTCCAGCTTGGTATCAAACAAGCTTGTAAGCAGTTCTTGATCTTGAATTACGCCGCTATTTTCTTGCTCTGAAAACAGGTCTGTTATGACTGTGCCGCCAGCCTGTAGGTATGCATCTAAACCGACATATTTGGTAATGGGGCAATCAGTCGTAATTTTAGAATTAGTGATTGCCTCCCGAATTTGGACGGGGCTTAAATGGTGGCTCACCATCATAGTTAAAACAGATTTTTGCCGTGCATGATCTTCCGTTATTGTGAACGCCTGTAGCTGATGCACTGAAAGATGATTATTTACATATCCGTCTAAAACTTCCGGTGCGAGGTTTGCCAGTGCAAGACGCTTGCGAACAGTTTTCGGCGCTTCATTAAATTTATTTGCTATTTCTTCGTGCGTTGCACCGTTATCTGCCAAGGCTTTGAACGCTGCAAATTGTTCCAGAACAGACATATTTGCACGGGCTTCATTTTCAATCAGGCTCAAAGCTTCGGGGGTTTCATCGGTTCGCAATGAGCATATGATCTTATGATCTTGTGCAATTTCGCCGTTATCGGCCAATTGCTGCAACGCAGCCAGTCTGCGACCGCCAGCCGTTACATAGAATTGACCATCATTATCAGCTGGCCGGATTACAAGATTTTGTAGCAACTTGTAATTTGTTGCACGGATGCTTGCGGCCAATGTCGCCAAATCCGCAGGGACGTGATTTTTGCGAACATTTTTCGGGTCAATAACTAAATTTGATAATTCGATTTCTATGATTGCCATTTTAAAACCCTTTCTTTTTGCGCGGAGCGCTTTCTAGCCCGTAGGGCAGAAACCCCGTTTCTGCTCCTGCGGCGTCGCAAGTGAGACTGGGGGTAAGGGGTGGCAAGTTGGAAAATGGGGAGGGGGATCACCCGCCCGAAGGGACACCAAGAGCATCTTTGCTCCTGGTGTTGCTGCACAAATGAGTGAAAGCCGGTTTAGCCGGCTGAAATGAATGCGGAAGCACGGGGAAACCCCATTTTCCTGCTTGCGAGGGGTAGGGGGCAAAGCCCTCTTTTCCCCCTTCAAAATATTATGAGAAATGTAGGCCGATGGCCTTCTTTATTTATTTGATAGTTGGCAAATCGGCTAACCGAGTTGTGTAACGAGGCGAACGATTTTGCGCCTTGGCTTCATAACCACCTTTAAAACCTTGCGCCCCGATTACGACTTTCTTCTTTCCAAAACGGCCATTAATTTCATCCAATGCAGCCATTAAACGAGCGTCACGGGGCTGCTCAATTTCAAAAAGCATTTTGGGTGCATTACCCTCTGGCAATAGATCATCCAGAATTACACCGGCTTTTGTGTAGCTGAAACCATTGTCTGCTTTATTCCCGTACCAACCGGAGTGAGCGCAACGGCTAACAGCTTGAACCAAATCAAATGTATTATTTGACATTGGTTTAAGCTGAATCGTACGTGATACCGAATGCTGCGGCGCAGTTTTAGAGAAAGCGTTTGTATGGAAAAATGCTGTTATCTGACCTGCGACTAAACCATGCATTCGCAATTTCTCTGCGGCACGCGATGCATGAGCGGCCAAAGCCTCCATAACTGCATGAAGGCTGCCCATCGGCGTACCTGCGGAACGTGTGACCGCCATACCTTTGCGTTGTGGTGCAATATCTTCAATTTCTAGGCATTTGATGCCTTGCAATTCTGCAACCGTTCTTTCCAGAACAACCGAACCTATTTGACGCGCTAGAGCGCGTGGCATGTCTCTCAACTGAGCTACAGTAGTTATGCCGAGATTAATCAGCTTTGCCTCTGTGCGCGCTCCTACGCCCCAAACTTCACCGACCGCAATACGTTTTAGGCACCAGTCTAAAATATCTTGTTTCGTAAAATCACATACACCATTGAAAAGGGGATTTTTCTTTGCCGCATGATTGGCAAGCTTTGCGAGTGTCTTCGTGGTAGCAATACCAACACAATTAGGAATGCCAGTGTTTTGTCTAACGGTTGCGCGCATTTCAATTGCGATCGCTTCATATCGGGAACCGAAGCCTGACAAATCTACAAAATTTTCATCAATTGAATAGATCTCGTAATTAGGTGAAAACTGAGCAACGGTTTCCACGACACGGCGGCTCATATCGCCGTAAAGCGTATAATTTGAGGACAGCACTTTAACCCCGTGCTGCCTAACAATATCGCGGATTTTGAATAGTGGAGCGCCCATTTTAATGCCGAGCGCTTTTGCTTCATCTGAGCGCGCAACTGCGCAACCGTCATTATTTGAGAGAATAATGACGGGCTTACCTATTAAACTTGCATCAAATACACGTTCACATGAGCAATAGAAATTATTGCCGTCGATTAAAGCAATTGGCTTAATCATGAGATTATTCCACGGAATACCGGCGAACAATTCCAGCAATAACACCCCAAATCTCTGTTGTTTCTGTCATGCGAATTGGCTGATAATTATTGCCTTGGGACTTGGGGTCTAGCCAATAAATACCGTCACGCTTGGCTAGTTTTTTAAGTGTTATAGAACCATCAATGACCGCAAGCACAATGCGCCCTATGCGCACTTTTCCGGCCTTATCGACGGCAATTAAATCACCATCATGAATACCTTCATCAATCAGACTGTCACCAGTCACCCGCCACCAAAATGTTGAGCTGGGTCGTCTGACGATCCAAGCAATAGGGTCAATTTCATCCTCTAAATCGTCGCTGGCCGGTGATGGAAAACCAGCCGGTACAGATACCGGTGAAAGCGCTACTGAATGATTAGATTGAGTAACTGAAACGGGTGTGAACTTCATGATCGTTGGCCTTATACTGGCTAGAACGTAACATGAACGTCAAGTAATATCAATTTGAATAAAATGAAAGGGTCAATCAAATAGCTCCCCGTCAGGGATTGTTACCCGAAAGGGCCGAAACCGCTTTGCGGGTTCGGTTCAGGTGAAAATCAATTTAGTCTCTAAATTGATTTGCGACTGAATAAAGCCCGCCCGCAGGGGACGGCCAGTTGACTATTTGGTAAAATACTTTATTTGGCTAAAAAAACATAAAGATACATTTTTGATGAATTAATACAGCTAAGCTACTCAAGCTTGCCGCCTTCGTATTTATCAAATTTCGTTTATTCCCCAAAAATTAGATAATGCAAGGTTCAGTTCAATGAGAATTTTAGACCTTATCAAGCGTTTAAAATTAGGTTTAACAAAAGAACTTATTTACAACGAAAATGATATTGAATTTTGGACATCGGAAGCTCTTTTTATCGATGCAAAGGAAATACCTTATTCATCTATAACTGATGTTAGTTATGAACAAAAAAATGAGAAATGCACAGCTAAAGCAGCTGCATATATCCGTATTGATAAGCATGTAAATGGATTAATCGTTATAACTTTTGACAGCTTAAACGGCGCACGAAAATTTTGCTATAAGCTAAATTATCACATAAATATTTATGCATCTTGTGATAGGGAAATTAGTTTACAGGCTATGTAAACAAAAGCTATCAGGCGTGATTAATTGAACGAAAATCATGCCTTTAAAACTGCTTTAAATCTGCGCTAATTTCACCCATCAATGCATTAATTAAAATAAGAAACGCAAGTTTTTGTGTCTAATAATTTATGCTTATTTATGCGACTTAATCAAAATCTGTGGGTCATTTTGGGCGTTACAACTTCGCCCTCTCCGTCTTTGACAAGTACCAGCTCTTGGCTAAAAGCAACCAGACCATTACGATTGATTAATTCTAGATATTCATGTTCGAGCAAGAAGTTTTTCAGACGCCATACAGTGTTGTAATTTACGTCTGACCATGCTGCGATTGATTTGGAATTTGCTATAGTTCCATCATCGTAATGATTTTCTATCAAAAGGTCTAAAATAAGCGTCCATTTTTTACGCTTAAATATTGGATTCTGCTTTATTTTGTTTAGTAAACAAATATTGACGGCACTTTCACCGCTCTTAATCTGATCAGAATGCGGTGTACCCTCAACGAATATTATTTTTTGCTTAGTTTTACGCTGTTTGTTCATGCAATTTCTGTAAAAAAGAGTCTAACTGTGGCTCAGCATATACAAAAAAATTACGATTATCCAGTAGGGCCGATTTTTATGAGATTTTTTAACCGTTTTAAGGCTAATATAATGACTAAATATGAGCAAAATAAAATTAAATAAATTACAATATGATAAAATAAACTACTAGGAAGTGATATTAAATTATATTTAAAAGTATTAGAAAGAATAAATCAAAAATTTATAGAATTTTAAAGTAATTATTTTATCAATATATGGTCATATGCGACTTGCGAATTAGCCTGATATTACAAATATTTTGCTAAAATACTAAAATCGAAATAGCCAGTAATACACTGGCATATGGCTATGCTTTTGTATTGATTATCAATAACATAGGTAAAATTATTGAGTGCAGAGCCATTTATTCAACTCAGTGGTGATTATGGCTTTGATTCAAAGCCATAATCAATCGCTGAACGTCCAGAAATTCCTCTTCTTGCTGGCCTATATGAGCCAGCAAGAAGCGATCTTACAGCGCGAAACGCACTTGATGGGCGATAATTAAAAAAGCGCATCGTGCCAAAAACTATCGCCATAATGACCAAAACTGTGAACGTCCACCAACGAATATGAAACAAAAATATTGGCAGAAATAATACAAAATATCCGTCCATCATGAAGAAAGAAGGATTGCGCATTGTCTCACGCCATTCCACCGTTCTGCCATAAATATTTTCAGTTTCATTCATCAGTTTGTACTTTCATTAGCTGCTTGCATTGAAAGCGGCATTGGTACACCTTGCAAGAAAAGTATTCCGATTGTCTTGCCTGCATTTAATTTTACCAACGCATTTTTTGGCGCTGATTTCTCAATGTCTTCTGCCATTCGCTGGCCTACTTTACCAGCTCCGGCATAAAGCCCCTGCTCAAATGTTGGCTTGTCCCGATCAAGTGTTGTCGTGTTAGAGCCATAAATTAAAGTGCTGCCACTCTCCGATAAAGTGTTACCAAGTCCCTCAATAAATGACGCTGCTATGAGCGGCGCATATCTTGAAAACAAGCGTTTATCGACTTCGGATTTAACAGATATTGAGCCCTTATTTGCATCCACTGCATAGGCTGCAATTCCCTGTTCTGTACCGTCAGGAAACACCATTCGATTGAACTCTACGATTAAACCACTGTTCGTTTCATTCGGCTGGAATGCACCAATCAGTCGGGTTTTATATAGCGGCCCACGCTTCATTATTTCAGCAATAACGGGACCTGGGGTATCTGAATCTGTGCTATTTACCATGCGAGCAAATGCAAACTGACCTGCGTTAATTGCATTGTTTGGTGAATAATCAGGTGTCGCGCCTGCGGCTAGTGCTGCTTGTGCTGCCAGTGCCTTTTGCTCGGCCTCCTGCGCTCTTTGTGCGGGAGTTTTATAAAGCTCTTGATTGAGGACAATCGTATTAACTGAGCCTGTTGTACTCCAACCACGTTCATAAGTGCTGGCTTGCTGCGTAATTGCTTTTGCTAATTGATTGATACGCGAATAGTCCGGCGGCGGCGGGGCTTGCTCTCGACGTGTCTCAACTACAATTTCTTCTTTTACCTGAACTTCCGGCTCATTCGCTGGAGCTAAAGGTTTTCTGAAATTGTTTTTTGCTACTGGCTTTTGGTCTACATCACGCAAAGGTTCATCAGGCACAGCGATGAAACTTTTGCCAGTCTGGGCGGCTTCCTCCGAACCTCGTTGGTTCACTGTATCAAGGTTATCTTTATAGCGTGGGCTTTCTGCCAGTTGTTGACCTGCTGGCGTACTATCAACCGTTGGGGCGCGAGAAATTCTTGAATTTCCGCCCTGCTGTTGTTGGTTCATTTGTTTGTAAACAGTAAGGCCAACGCCACCAATTAAAACAAATGCAACAGCTGCCCATAATGCAGGATTTTTCTTTGTACGCTTGCGTCGATTAAGAACGGCCTGTTCTAAACCTGTTTTGATTTCAGGCTCAATAATTTCTGGCTTGCCATTTTCATCAGCGTTATCGGGCGTTTGATTATTCTCGGTCAATTTGAAATCCTCACACGTTCAATAGCGCCATTCCGCGAAATAAGAGCCACTGGCGATTGTTTGATGCGGTATGCATGAACACCCCCCGGCCCTGTCAAAACGGCTGACCATGAAGGGGAAATAAGCGTGTCATGAGTTCTTACATAGTAATTGCCGGAATATGACCAAACGTCTGTATCTGCATCAGATGTGCGCAGTTGAACGGCACCTTTTGGTAAACCTGCCCCCTGAACAAAACTCATCATTACTTTGTCGCTTGGGGCAACTTTAGCTGAAACTGTTGTTGGGCTAACCGAAGCATTCGGGCCATAACCTTCAACGGTAATATCGCGCCGAGCTAACGCTGTATCGCTACTCGTCTGCAAATTGATAACAATTGGTCGGCTTTCTTCAACAAGTGAGATAACTAAATTGGAGTAGCCATGTGGCTGCAAAGCACTGATTGCCAGCTTATTAGAACCTTCCTGCAGGGCATAAACTTGGAAAGTATCAGCTCTGCCGACAACATAGGATGCTACCGGCCATGCTTTACCAGTTTTATCGTAAAAACTAATTACAGAAACTGTGTTTGGCGCAGTTGGGATAGTGCTTAAAGCCTGATCTGGTTTCAAAGAAATACGGATTGCATCACTAATAAGCTTCGGCTGAATGCCCGATGGTGGCTCTGATACAGCTCTTTGAGTTTCATCAACCCTTTTACGATAATCTCTAATCATATCTGGGGTCATGGGCATTAGTGTTTGAACTGCCGCCCCATATGCCGTTGCTTCCTCTGGCGTAATTTCACGGTCTAATTCATCAAGTGAATTTAGCAGGTGATTTGTGCCAATAATTGGCGGTTGTTCGTCACGCTTCTGCCCACGTGAGTTTGAAGAATTTTCACGCTGCGTACCTGTTTGCCCGAACCGATTTGGGTCGGGCGCTTGGTTTTGTGTTGTCACTGGCTGCTGTGTTTGCGGCGTATTGTTTTGCTCAGGCAATGTAGCAACCGGCCTTGCCTCTTGTGACCATGCAGGAAATGCCGCTGTGCTTAAAGCCAACGTGAGCGGCAAGATTATATGTCTCATTATTAAGCTCCGGGTGCAGCGTTAAAATTCGCAACAGCAATACCCCTTGGGTATTCGTTCGTTTTCATGCGCGTTAAAGCCAAGGTTACGATGAAATTTTGACCTGTAACTTGGCTAGATGATTGATATGTTACGCGCAATGGTAGCTGCACAATCCATTCATGAACCCCTTGGGAGTTCAGCCCCTCTTTTACAATTACGGCTCTTTGGGCAACCGCAGTTGTATTCATCCGATTTTTTTGGACTAGCTCCAGCTGACCACTATTATTGATAGCATCAACAAAAGAGTTCCAACCGCGCGGCTTTGAAAAATATGGTTTCATATCTTCAAATTCAGCGCGGTAATTAGAAAATGAATAAGTCAGTGCCTGTGTGGCTGCTTCCGTAGCGAAATTAGCGACCTCTGCGGGGCTAAGATACGGCTCACTTAATGGAATAAGCGGCGTTATGGCTCCATCAGGATTTGTTGCGAAATAAACCGGTGCCGGTTGATTTGTCGCTAAAAAAACCGCTGCTGTAACGCTAATCGCACTAACTGCTCCTAAAGCCATAGCTATGAAACTCATTCGACGGTATGCGGATTTATACGTTTCCGCTCTCATTAGAATGGATTCTATTTTTCCATAGTCATTATTTGACATTGTTAATGCCTTTACCGTCTGTCTGACCTGTAGTGATAATGTTCTTAATATTTTCTTGGCTGATTTGACCGGCTAAAACCTGATCGCCTTCCGCTGTTTTATAAAGATAAAACGGGACGCTTTGCATTGCATTCTTCCGGAACCATTTGACGTTTTTAGTCATAGCTTTAACTACCCGTTGGTCAATCTCTGTGACGGGCAACGGCTCCGGTTCTTTCTCGCCATTTAAAATCGCTTGTCCATGAGCAACAAAATCCTGCCCTGCGGTTTCCGAATGGACAAAACGCAATGCTAACTCAAAAGATTTTGAGGAAAGCACCGGCACGGGAATAATTCGTAATTCAATCTCGCCACGGTCAAGAAAGGGTTTCAGCTCAACAAATGAGCGAGCGCAATAAGGGCAGCGAGGATCTGCAAACATATATAAGACGGGCGCGCCTTCATTGAATTTATTAGCCTGAACCCACATTGAAAAATTATCAGCCTGATCTCTGAACTCTGCCAATGTGCTGAATGTTGGTATGTCTGCATCGTCCATCCCACTAGCTGCGCGTGCATCAAATTTCTGCTCTTGGGCATTTTGCGGAATTAAGGCAGGCGGCGGGGTCAATGCTGGCGAATTTATGGCAGCAGGCTTTACACCTTCCGGAATTTTCATTGCTGGTTGCAATGGAATTGCATCAATTACGGTTGGATTTTGAACCGTATTGAAGGCATCAACACTCGAAATATCAGAGAATGCTGTTGAAAGATTTTTTCCATTCGGGCTGAAAATTGTCCCTCTGATCAATAATCCGCTAGGACTTGTAAGAACTGTCTCCGGCTGTTGGTTCGGTAATTGAATCGACCACACCTGAAAACCATCCATTTTAAACAACGGGCTAGTATTTATACTGGAATTATAAAGTATTGATCTGGCAAAAGGACTAAGTGAAACATTTTGCTCGACTTCATTGCTTTGAGCGCTAGCTGTTAGTATACTTGCTGAAAGTATAGTATAGCTTAAATAAAGTTTAGCGTTTACTTTTATATTCATGTCTACTTGCCCGTAAAAGATGCTGGAAATTTCAATAAAATGATGTATTACACTTCAATAGGCAAGCATAAATTAGCTAAGTCAAACTTTATAAAGAACAAACTAGCGTATTTACGCCAAAGCGAACGGCAATATGACGTCACATTGGGATAAAAATGATAGTGTTCTATCATCGTCAATTCGGCTTATAGCCGTTGGCGTAGTGTCGAGTTTAGTCACTCTTGCGGCAGTATGGATTGTCTCAGGAAAAACTGACGCGGCATCAGGGAAAGAACTCACCTCAAAATTGGCCGAATTAGAGCGGAAATTTGACGCTCAATCTCAAAACCATGAAGATCTAGTAATTAGACATGCTCGACTACGTAATGAACTTACGTCTTTGACAATGGAAAATGGCGTAATAGATCGCATGGTAGGTCACTTAAAATCGCTGCAACAACGCAATGCAATGTTAAGTGAAATTGTTTTTGAGAAACCTTCAAATTCAAAGGTTTCTGCGAATGGTTTGATTATGCCAGGCTTAGAAGGTGCTGGCGTAACTGAACAGAATTTTGCCTCCCCTACTCGGCTTATGATCGTTACCCCGTCAGTTAAGCCAGCCTCGGCACCAGCTGAACCTAAAAAGATTGTCAAAGCTGATCAAAGCGATGCCAATTCAAATACGGAAGGGGCTGAATAATGGAAGGCATGGCGGGTCTTATTGAGCGCGCTGCGGCTTTAATGCCGCCGTTCCAGTCCCTATTAGTCGTGATTTGTTATGTCATGGGCATAGTTTTCGCGATTAATTCGTTACGTGGCTTTGCAGCTGTTGGTGATCGTAGTTTATCACCTCGCGGTTGGTCACAAGCAGGTTGGCAAGGGCCGACTTGCCTTATGGTTTTAGCAGTCAGCTTTGTTTCGCTATCAAGCGTTATTTCAATGTTTCTGGTGTCGCTTTGGTCTCAACCAGAAACTGCGGCTGCTACAGAAGTCTTTGCATATGCACCGGAACTTTTGGAGCCACTAAGCAATGAAATGGGCACACGGGTAGTCATTGCCGTAGTGCGTATTATTCAATTCATTGGCTTAGTCTCTTTTGTTCGCGGTCTATATTTTGCAAATCTAGCATCATTACACGCAAACAGCGGTTATCTCTCAAGAGGGATAACCCATATGGTCGGGGGAGTATTTGCCATGAACTTGGTCATGTTCCTTCAACAACTTCAAGATTTTGTATTTGGCAACTAGGAGAAACTTAATGCTCGCCAGAATTAAAAGACTTACACTTTCAAGCTCGCTGATTGTTCTTGGTTTATCAACCGCCGCATATGCACAGGGCGGCATTGGTGATGTTGCCAAAAGCTTACAAACAGACTCCCTCGGCCCTATGGCTGACCTGTTGGGTGCTTTGGCATTTATGGGCGGTGTTGTAGTCGCAATTATTGGCTTGTGGATGCTGTTCCAGCATCAAAAAAATCCTCACAACCCGAACTCTAGCGTTGGCCGTGCAATCACTGCATTTATCGTAGCAGCAGGGTTAATCGGCATTCCTAGCTATCTAGGTGTTGGCGTTGCCACTTTCTTTGGTTCCGGTGCGGAAACTTCATCGGTTGATGGGACTTTGAGGTCAATTAATTAACATGGCATTTGTTCGTGATACACTTAAAGGGTTAGCATATTTCCTTAGCGGCTCTGTCCTGCGTAAATCGCTTGCGAGTTATTGCAGGCTTGCAACGGTTGACGGCGATAATGTTCTTATTGCTGATGATGGCTCTTTAGTCAGTGTATTCCGACTTGAGGGCTGCCGCTCCATTAAAGGGGCGGCAGAACTTTCTGAGGCTGTTTCGCAATTGCGCCTTTCGCTTGCTTCACAATTTAGCGAGCGCGGTTTCACTCTACAGTTCTGGTTTGGTCATTTGCCTGATGTTGGCAAAGCTGAGATCGAACAAATTCTATCAGGTGTTGGTGCTGTTGCCCGAAGCGCTGAATTAGACATTGGCGACTTATTAGAAGAGCGTCAGAAAAGAATTCCTGAGAAACTGAGCGGTGAACGCGCATATATTGTGCTGTGGTCGCGCCCCTCAATGCTCTCCCGTGAAGAGGCAAAATCCTCTTCTGTAGCGGTCGCTGAAGCTGCCGCACAATTCCCACCGGCAAACACCGCGCAAATGCCTATCCCGCCACTGGCTGCGTTAATTACGCGCCATGAGGCGTTTGTTGAATCATTGCTGCGCGAAACTAAACGCTCTGATATTGATATTGAAATTCTGAATGTACGTGATGCTCTTGCCGAGATTAAAGGGGTATTAAACCCTGAATTTCTTGCGGTTAAAAACCAATGGCAAGCCATTTTGCCTAGTGATCACATTCGGGCAATGATGCCTGATACTGAAACACAAATGGCAGGTAAAGATTTTTCAAATTTACTGTGGCCGTCTTTAACGTCACAAATTATGTCTGAAAATGGCACCTTGCTGCACGATAAAGCTTTTGAGTTTGGCTCAAAAGTTTATAGCGGATTTGATATTGTATTAGGGCCTGAGCAGGTTGTTAATTTCAATGATCTGATTTCGCGTGTCCTTGATCAGCGCCGTAAAATTTCTTGGCGTGTCTCAATGTTGATTGATAGCGGTGGCTTTCAAGGACAAGCATTTAAAGATCAATATGTAAAACTGTTTAGTTTTACCGGTCGTATTACGAATGACCGGATTAAGCGCGCGTTTGAAAGAGCGCGTCAAATTAACGGTGACGGTGAAACTATTGTTCGCTGGCGTTGTTCATTTGCCGCTTGGTGCGATGCTGGCGATGAAAAACAGTTATTATCTGACGTGGCCACATTGCGCCAAACTGTAAGCGGTTGGGGAAATTGTCAGACTGACGCGCTCGTTGGCGACCCTGTTGAATGTATCATGTCTTCATCAATGGGCTTAAATCCAAGCTCTACCGCTCCAGCTGCATCGGCCTATCTATCTGATGCCCTCGCCCTTGCCCCCCTTGCACGACCTTCAAGCCCGTGGCGCAAAGGTGCAATTTTATTCCGTAGTAATGACGGGAAATTGTGGCCGTACAATCCGGGCTCTTCAAGACAACTTGGTTGGGTTGATATTATTGTTGGGCAACCTGGCACTGGTAAATCTGTTTTATCAAACTCCATGAACCTATCAATTGCCTTGTCTCCGCAAGTTGGGCGCACAAGCTCCGGTGCTGGCTTACTTCCTCGTATTTCTATTATTGATATTGGCCCTTCAAGTGAGGGTTTTATCAACTTGCTAAAAGAGGCTTTGCCTCCATCACGCAAACATGAAGTAATGCATGTCCGGCTTCAAAATCGTGAAGAATATGCTGTAAATCCATTCGATTTACAGCTCGGTTTACGTAAACCATTTGCATTTGAATTAGAATATTTGGTCAATCTCGTTTGCCTGTGCTGCACTGCTGACGACCGCGCCAGTCCATATGATGGGATTAGTGCTTTAGCTCGCTCTGCAATTATGGAAGCATACGAATATTATTCTGATGAAATGAACCCTAAGCGCTATTCTCCAACTGATAGTATCGACGTCGATACAGCGCTAAAAGAGCTAGGCTTTGAACGGGATAGAAATACAACTTGGTATGAAGTAGTTGATTATCTGTTTTCTAAACAGAAATATCATGAGGCCACTTTAGCGCAACGCTTTGCAGTGCCGGTAATGGCTGATCTCGTTTCAATGTCTAATCGTGAAACCGTCAAAGAGCCATTCCGCGAAATGCGAGTTGAATCAACGGATGAATCCGTTGTCGTGGCATTCCAACGAATGATTACTGCTGCTTGCCGCGATTTCCCGCTGTTATCAAGGCCTACGCGCTTTAGCGTTGCAAACGCTCGTATCGTGGCTTTCGACTTGGAAGCTGTCACATCTAATACTGGCGCTCATGCGCATAGACAATCAGCTGTAATGTATATGCTAGGCCGTCATACGATCACAACCGACTTTTGGCTGCATGAGGATGATCTTAAAGACGTAAATATTTCTGACGATGTAAGAGCTTATCATCAGCAGCGTGTGAGTGATAACAAGCAAATGCAAAAGCGCATTTGCTATGATGAATACCATCGAACCGGTGGCTTAGCATTTTTCAGAAAACAGGTTCAAAACGATAATCGTGTTGGCCGTAAGACCGGTGTGCAGCAAGCTTATGCGTCTCAATTGATTGAAGATTTTGACAAGGAAACTCAGGAACTTGCTAATAATTTCTTCTTTTGTAACGTGCCTACTGAAAGCAGTATTCAGGCGCTTGGCAATACTTACAATCTCTCGGAAACTGTAAAGTCTGCCCTGCGTGGTTTGCATGGGCCTATTGCCGGTCAGGGTGCGCCTTTTGTGGCAATGATGAAATTGAAAACCGGCAGATATATTCAATATCTGATCAATGATATTGGCCCGATTGAAAGCTGGGCGCTTTCAACCACCCAAGAAGATACTGCCCTACGGACAATCCTCTATAAAACTTTCGGACCAAAACAAGCGCGGCGCGTTCTGGCTCGTCGTTTTCCAAATGGCTCGGCATCTGAGCTAGTCGATACCCGCAAAGCTGAAAGCGAAGCAAACGGGATTGCAGTCGATGATGATGCAAAAAACAATATCATTCGCAAAATTGCAGACGAAATAATCAGGGATTTCAGGGATGCGTAAAACTGCCCTTCCACTCGCATTCGCGTGTGTTTTGCTCTTGTCCGGCGCGGCCAATAGTCAAGAACAAAACAATCTAAGCTTTTTGCAGTATGAACCGAACTTAGAAATATCATTTGATGGTACTGACCCCGAAGCAACTCAAATAGCTCGGAAAATGTACGGCAAAGAGTTTCGTCATGTCGATGCAAAACGTATGTGGCTGAAAGATCCGGATGATGGAAATGAACAGCTCGCAGTGCGTCTTTCAAAAAACAAAAAATGCAAAGACGACTGCGTATATGCAGTATTATTTCATGACGATGATCAATGGTTAGAGTTATGGCGTGGCAAGGCTAAGAAACTAGAATTTGGCCCGATTGGTGCCAATGGAATGCGCGGCATTTATGATGGTTCGCGTATGTGGGTTTGGACAGGCGACAACTATTGGCCGCATCTGACAGAATACAAGTTTGACTATCAGAAAATTTCTTCGGAAGCTAAAAACACTTTAGATACTGCTCTTGAAAAAGAGTTTGGCGAAAAGCGCGATGATACTCAATATTTTGCTTTGCCCTTGGCTTTAAGCTCAGGTGCTGGCTCAATTGTATCAATGAGCAGTTCATTTTACTGCGGTCAATTTGATTGTCCTGTCTTCATCATTGACGCCAATTCAAACCTGCTTGCCCGTTATGGTTCGCTGGAATCCCAAGCTGGTGCATCTAAAATTCGTGACACGAATAACAATCCACTAATTGAAACTGTAACGACCGAAGGTATTGCCACGTATCAAATTGGTGAACCTGACCCTAAATTTATTATCTCTCCACAATCCCCGATCATTGCAGGAAAGGCTCGTAAATAATCATGCGAACCAATTTTATAATGGCTGCTGCGTTTTCGATGCTGACCGCAAGCACAAGCCTTTCATTCGCCAATTATAATGATGCAATTGCAGGTTTTGAAGGCGGTAATGACTACAGCATTATGAACCAAGGTGGTTCATCTGCACTTGGTCGCTACCAAATCACGGCAGGCACTTGGGCAGATTTAGGCTATTTACAATATAATGGTGGTAGTAAATCGGACTACGGCAGCTATTCCTTTACAGATAAAGCTATCAGCGCCGGTGTGGGTTCCGTAAGCGATTTACGCAATTCATCAGCGGGTGCAGCACTTCAAGACCGAGCCAATCAGGAATTGGCGGCTCGTAATTGGGCATCAATGAATAGTGGTGTCCGTGATCTAGTCGGCCAGACAATTAACGGCGTTACGATAACGCAAGATGGCTTGCTAAGTGCATCACACTTTCTTGGCGCTGGCGCACTTAATAAATGGGTTGCAAGCGGATTTGACCCTAGCGTGCTGCCCGCTGAATATTTGAAAGCAAACGGCTTCAAATCTTATGAAGAATTACAAGCATACATCATGAAGCGCATTACTGGTGGTGCTGGTAATTCAGCGTTTGATGGAATTTATGCCGGTGGTGGCGGTGTTGGCATGTATGACGGCACATCAGGCTTTCCGGGCATTGGCAACGTGCGTCCTGTCCTTATTCGTGAAAACCCACCATTCCAAGGCGAACGGAAAACACTGCTATGAAAAAGCTAATATTTGGGGCTGCATTCATCCTTATGTTTTCGCAAGCCCATGCCGATACGGTTGATAGTCTCTTTGCTAATGCTGGTGACGCTTGCTTGCCAAATGTAAAAGTCAATTTGGTTGACGCAATCCGCAACGGTATCGAGGCTGAGGTTAAACGGCGTGAACAGGCATTGAAAATGCCTGCGCCTCTATCCGGCCTTAGCTGCTTAGATAATCTCATGGACGTAAACCTTGATATTGCAATTCAGATTCCGGATGTGAATGGCTTATTCAGCAAAGCAATGTCTGATGCTGAAAACCAACTTTGTTCAATGGCACAAGAGCAAATTGCCAAGGTGACGGAACCATTGCAGCAAGCCCTTCAAATTCCACAACTGCAAGGTTTGGAACTTCCGGGAATGGGGGCAAGTGGCGGTCCTGATATTGAGTTTGGTATTTCTAGTGGTGGCATTGGTGCATCTGGCGCTAACGTAGAAAATACGGGCGCTCGGCAATCCCCTGCATCAATTATGAATGAACTTTATAATGATTTGTATGGGGCGCAATAAAATGAAGAATTTTAAGAGCATTATCACTGCCTCCATTCTCATTCTAGGCGCAAGCGCCGGTTCAGCCTATGCCTCCTGTAACTGCGGTACAATTCGCAATATCGTCAATGACGGCGTGAAGCGCGTAAATGAACATACGACAAGCGTTGGCAACGATATTACGCAAACAATTCTGCAAGGCGTTGCTCAAATGAGCGCCTATTCTAAACGCCAAACTGAGGCCCAAAAACGCATTACTGAGGCTGCTCAAGTAAATGATGTTACACGCGAAAAACAAATTGCGCGTGGCGTGGCTGAAAGTGGCCGCTTTGACCCAGCTGCATCAGCATGTGTTGATTTAAGTGGTATTTTTAGCATTGGTAAAGCAGGCGGCGGCAAAGGGTTAAGTGGTAAGGATATTACCAATGCCTCCCGAAACTGGTCATATGGAAATGAAGATATTGGCAAGCCAGTAATTCAGGGCGGTCTTGCGATTGCGAATGCTATCATTACAGACCGTGATCGTTTCAAAGGGATTGGTGGGTTTGCTGACCCAACAACTGATGCGCGTTTAATAACTGACGCAATCACTCTTGATACGACCCAAAAAGATATTGCTGGTGCGCATATTCGCTTGATTAACAATATTGTTGACCCTGCGCCTGCAAAACCAATTACAGCGCTAGAAGCTAAAACACCAGCTGGCCGCTCTCAAATTGCTGCTCGACAAATCGATGCAAGCCGCCGTTCTGCGGCTCATAGCGTTTTGAGTTATCTAGGTGATATTGCTACCCCTACCGGTAGTGCTGAACTGGCTGATTGGGCTAAAAAAGCTGCGCCTCAAGGTTATCCATATCAAGTGGGTGATCAAGTTTCACAGCTGCAAGCGATGGATATTTTTGTCCGTTCGCGTTTTCCAAACGCAATGTGGCATGAGCAACTTGCTCAAATGTCGCCTGACGCTATCGCGCGCGAACAATTACTTGCTACTGCTTTGACTCAACAAATTGAATGGATGCGTTTCGATCTTGAACGCCGAAATTCAGTAGTTTTTGCAGCTATGCTTTCAACCATGCTTGATGATCGTGATACGCGCGCAACAAGCATTCCGATCGCACCAAGCTCAAGCGGCACATAAGCATATCGGGTGATTGCAATGAGCAAAAAAGAAAAAAAAGAGCGTCTTGGCATAGTTAAACGCTATTTCGCGTGGCGCGCTTCAAATTATAAAGATATTGGGCGCGGCGCGAAAGCTGGTTATGACGCGGCAAAGCCAGGTCTAAATGCTTTTCGTGTATATAAAACGAAAGAAGAAGGCGGCTTTGCCTTTCAAGATGCCGATGGTGGGCGCGAACGCTTTAATACTCTGCTTGATGGGCATGGTGAAAAAGTAATTTTAGAAGCCCTCCATAAATGGGAACGTGAATTGAACGTCTTTAGGCTTTCCGCCTTTGGATGCTTGTTACTTATTCCCGTTTTGTATTTTCTTTTTAATCTATCAATCGCCGCAACGATCAGTCTAATTTTTTTAGCCTGTGCATTTGGTGTTTTGGCGCTGCGGTCAGCTTTTCGTGCATGGCAAATTCGTCAACGGCGCATTGGCTCTTTCCGCGATTTTATGAATGTCAAAAATCGCGGCTCAATGGAAATCAGGACACTTAGCGATGAATAAACGCCTGTTTTGGTGCATAACCCTAGCAGCGGTTATGCTCGCTACGAATGTGAATGCGAATGAAATTAATGTCACTGATATAATCAGCGGCAAAGGAGATCCTCGTACAAATTCGTATTTGAATATGATTTTCGGGCCGCTGTTTGATGGGCCGAATAAAGAGACGTTAATTTCCTCGTTAATTTTTAGCTTCAACGTCTTGTTCTTCTCAATCGGCTTGGTGTTATTTTTATATAATATCTGGGTTGCGACCGTTGATACTGCCAATGAGGGCGAAGTTCTGGGTAGCCGGCATTCATCTGTTTGGGTGCCAATTCGGATTGTATGCGCTGCTGCCGCTTTAGCGCCAGTCATGCCCGGCGGTTACAATCCTGCACAAGCTATTTCAGCTTATGTTGTAAATGTTGGCACAGCTGCCGCTACATTCTTTTGGGATGAAACCGCTACCCGCGTTGTGGAACAAAAAATTCCAGTATTGGCCGCTGATACTGATGCAGCAGACGGTCAATTCCTTCAATCATTATTCAGAATGGAATTATGCCGCGCGGTTTATAATTATGAAGTCACTAAGGGCGGCGAAGATATGGACGGTATCGGTCGCGCTTGGACGGTGCAATCTGGTATTGTCACTTTAGATTACGGCCTCCCATCACAATCAGGAGCATGTGGCAAAGTAACATTACCTGCCGAAACCATCGGTTTTAGACGTCTATCTGATAGTGCAAAGGCTAGTGTTGACGATCTTAGCCGTCAGCCGAGTAACGAGTATCAAAAATTTACGACTGAAATGCGTAAAAATGTTGATGCAATGGTCAAACAATTTGAGCCATTGGCCGACACATTGGCTTTGACTGTTTCTACACGCGCTCCGCTACCAAAATATAGAGATTTAGCAGGTGATCTTAATACTTGGCGTGAATCTCAGGCTAAAATTTTAGCCCCATATATTGGAAGTGAGCGTATAAATAAAACAGCTAAAGATGCATTCAATAAAGACACTGACGTTGTAATTATTACAGCTGGCGATAGCCAAGAACAGCGTCTTTCGATCAACGTGACGAATGGCGGTTGGCTACAGGCTGGCTTTTACTATCAGCTAATATCTCGCATGTCGTCCGACGCAAACTCTGTTGGCAGTATGATGCCTCAAGCAATTCCGGGTGGTGCTATTGGAGGCGCTGCTAATCCAAATGGGCCGGTAATGAATGCTGTTGCTAGTCAATATGCGGCGAATAACACATATCTTTTTTCATCTGCGGAAGGCGATGCCAAAAAATTCTTGAACCAAATTACATCAACTTACAACGGAACTGTTGATTGGTGGAATGAATCTGTTTCTCGAAGTGGTATTAAAGCGTTTACAAATGAGCGTTTAGCGTTTGCGGATAACGGCGGCGATATTTCTAATTTATTACCGTCTACTGGTGGGGTTTTAGAAAGCATCGCTCTATTTGCTCCAAACTCAACCGTAACAGATCCGCTTAATGCAGTCGTTTTGTTTGGTATCAATCTTTCTACAAGTGCAGCTATTGCGACTGCTGCAATTGTTGCATTTGGGTTTGCTCCATTTATTGGTGGCGCTGCTACAACATTAGGAACCATTATCGGCCCAGGTCTATTAGGTTTAATGGCTTTGGGTAGCACAATGGCTTTTGTATTGCCGCTCATGCCTTCCATTATATGGGTGCTAGCAATTATATCGTTCTTCATTCTTATTATTGAAGCGATTTTTGCTGCTCCATTATGGGCTATTTCTCACTTATCAATGCGTGGGCATGGATTTGCAGGAGATCAAGCACGCAAAGGTTATGTGCTGATATTGGCCCTTCTTTTAACGCCGGTACTGATGATATTTGGTTTTCTAGCCGGAATGATCGTATTCCGTATTGCAGGAAACCTACTCAATACAGGCATGTACTATGCCCTCACTGGTTCACAATCTCTCGTATCGGATAGTTGGGCTTCATTTAGCTGGTATATTGGCGTTCTGGTCGTCGGTATCTTTATGACCTTTGTTTATATCGCAATTATCGAACTTTCATTTTCGCTAATTGCAGGCTTTCCGGGTCGCGTCTTCCGTTGGTTTGATGATATTGGCGACCAATTAGATAGCCAATCTTCATTGCGCACAGCTATAGCAGCTGGTGCTCAAACTAAGCTGATGGGTGATGCTGTTAGTACCGCCGGAATGGGGACAAACTCTGCCGGTAAAAGTTTTAGGGGCTGGAAAAAAGACAGGCAACTAGAAAACAAAAATAAATAATTAAAAAAAAATGGCGGGGCAAATGCCCCGTCATTCAAATGGTAAAAAATATTTATAAACTAATGCGCCTGCAATACATGACAATGGGGCTAACAAAAATGCGAACAATCTAAAATTGTTCATCCCATTAATATCACTAAAGAATAAAAGAACTGGCGCATAACCAAGTGATATAACCGAAGCAAACAACACTAGAGCTGCTGGTGCGAAAAGTGCCATTATGATTGGGTAAAAAACCAGTAACCGCACTATTTTTTCTAAAACAGATACTCTGCCATGCTTTTTACGATCTGCTACAGGTCGTAAATATCTAGGTATCATCTGGCTTCTCCGGCGATAATTATTATGCGCCGGAACTATCTCACACATATTAGAATTTTGAAACATGAACATTCCCCTCCCCTGAATTACAAACGGGGGAAACCATTTCAGTTTCCCCGAAAATTCATTTAGAATCTGGGTTCGCTTTAACCTCGGCCATATATCTGCGTACTGCTTCTTCAATGACTGCTACCATTGAAGTTTCTTGCATTATCGCAAACATTTTTAGCTCTTTATGGAAATCTACTGAAAAATTCAGGCTTGTTATCTTATTGCGTTTTGGTTCGGGTTTACCCCGTACCAATTCCTGCGCTTTATAACGCAATGAGCGCTCTTCAATTGGCATTGTAGTTCGTGCGGAAGTAACTTTACGGCTAGTGTCTTCACTAGGTAAACTTACCCCACCAACCATATCGTCAAGGTCAGAATTAGTCATTAGCTTACCTTTCCATCAAGTTTAGCAAGCACATTAATTATTTCATTCGCAAAAAGCTCATGCTCTTCTTGGGCTTTTAGAATGCCTGAAACATTAGAAGTCATTTGCGGTATGGAACCAAGCTTTCTAAGCATATTGGCGGTCGCCTGACGCTTCCAAATCATTGTTTCAATGTTTATCACGCCGAGCTTTTCAGCTGCCTTGGCGCGGTTCTTTACGAATGAATGGTGCATATCAGTAGCAGTTATTCTATTCAGGGATAGCGCAATAGCCGGCTTAACTGAGGGGTCGTTTTCCATTATGTTTTTGATGATGTTATAAGTATCAATAAGGCTGTACCAATCATCTTCTGTTGGCGACCAAGGCAACAATATAAGATCAGATACTTTGCATATAGGCAGCATCATATTGACTGCTGCGCCCTGCACATCGCATAAAATATAATCCACCTTCCCCATGAGCGAACTTATAAACGGCTCTACATCACTGAGCTGATAGATCTCTTTAGCTGCAACTCTTTCAATCTTATTATTCTTCTGACTGGCAATCTCTAGCCAGCGAATGCAGCTTCTTTGCGGGTCAGTATCTACAATAACAACGGTATTACCCATGTGGGCTAATTGAGCCGCCAACATTCTTATTGTTGACGACTTACCTGCACCACCCTTTGTTTGCAGAGCTGAAATAACCTTTGTCATTCTATAACCCCCAAGAAACCGCACCTATTTGCTGAATGCAAAATAAAGCTAAATTCTTTATATTTAGCTAATTAGCATTTTATATAATCAGCTAAATAGCCTTTTAGCTTAATAAATATTCATGCAAATCTATATTTAGTGATTTACATTAAAAAGCAATTAGCATTTTACATAACAATGCAATTAGTGTTTAGCATAAAACTCTAAATAAATAAACCACTATTGCTTTATTTATTTTTATAACGGTTTAAATTTTTAATGTAAAATTTAATTAATCAATTAGCAAAAACACTAATTCGCTAAATCGCTAATTTCATGATAATATATTGAAATTTAAAGATTATATCAGAAAATGAAAGTTTGAATTATTCGGCAGCAGCACGGATTCTTATTATAGTTTGGCGGCTTGTTTTGAAGTTTTTTGCAATTTCAGAAACGCTTTGACCTGCTTTCAAAGCCGCTAAAACATTTAGTTGATCTTGGGCATTGAGGGCAGGGGGGCGGCCTAATCGTTTACCGAGGGATTTAGCTCTTAATAAACCGGCCTGCGTTCGTTCAATAAGCAAGTCCCGTTCAAATTGAGCAACTGCATTTATAACCTGCATTGTCATTGCACCCGCAGGGCTGGTTAGATCAACCCCGCCTAAAGCGAGACAATGAACCTTTACGCCCATATCAGCCAAGCGTAAAACCGTTGCGTTTACATCAAGAGCATCACGGCCTAAGCGGTCTAATTTGGTTACAATTAGCTTGTCCCCTGGCTCAAGCTTTTCAAGCAAGCGCGTAAACTCTGGTCGCTTACTAATCGCAATGCTGCCGGAAATGGTTTCTTGAATTATGCGATAGGGTGCAACTGCAAACCCTGCATTTTGGATCTCAAGAATTTGGTTCTCTGTATTTTGCCCTACAGTCGAAACTCGCGCATATGCAAAAGTCCGTGACATATGTAAATTGTCCATAAATGTGTACGAAAATGAAAGCTGTCCGAAATATTAAAAACAATATATTCGGACAGGTCAAATTCATATTGTCCGAAAACCTTCGTTTTCGGACAATAGGGACTAGCGAGATTGATAATAAATTGCGCCTAATTGCTCTTTAGCAATTTCCTCGGACAAGATGCCTTGCGCCATTTTTTCTTTTACATTTTGCTTTAGCGACTTAGCGATATATTTGCCGGAGTGTTCGGCTTCCTCAAAAATTTGGTTCGCAACGGTCGGCCAGCTATCAAAGTGGACTGATGCGAAACGGTCGCGCACATCATCTGTGAACACCATATATTCACGTATCGCAAAGCGACCGCTCCGGTCTGGCGTAGGCACAAGATGCTGAGCAATTAGCACTTTCAAAGAGGTGATAAGATCATAAGCGCGGCCAGTTTGCTCACCTGCGGGAAATTCCAACACCATACGGCGCAATGCCTCGGCAACTGAACCGGCATGAGTTGTTGTATTTACGATATGCCCTTGTACCGATGCAGCAAGGCAACCTGACATAGATTCATAATCTCTAGATTCCCCAACATTGATAATTTGCGGTGCGCGTCTGAGTGAGGCCCAGATAGCTTTGCCGAAGCTCGGTATATTACGACCTTCACCGACTTCCGACTGCACAATGAAAGATGCGGAATCTTCATTTTCGTCTAAAATATCTCGAAAAGAATATTCGATAGGTGATTGATAATCGACGATTTTGCGCGGATTACTGTAATTTTCCAAATGATAACGAGTGATTGCCGCCATAGTTGTTGATTTACCGTGACCGGTACCACCAGCAATAACAATTAAACCGTTCTTCGGGTTCAAATAATCAATCAGCTCTGGCTCTAAAGCCACACTTTCCAAAGATGGGGTTTTTTGAGGTAAAGACCGAACTGTTAGTTCAACCCCATCACTGCCGTTAATAGTGATACCAGTGGCATTTACTCTGTACCGTTGGCGAGTTGAGCGGTCTATGTTGATTTCATAAGCAAAATCAAGCGGTCGCCCTTGCCGAATAATACCAATTGCATCAGCTGATCGCCAAAGCTCCGACAAAATTATGCCGACCTCTGAATCATGCAGAGGTCGTTTTGTCCCAAAATACTGACGGCCGTTCACCTGAATATGAATATGACCTTCTGATTTGATTGAAAAATCTGAGGCTCCACGATTTGAAGCCCCAACAAAAAAATGCTCAATCAAACCAACGTCACCACCGAAGCGGGTTGGTTCATCTTTAAGGACGGATATATATGCCCCTTTTGGGTCAAAAGGGGCATCGCACAGTTTCGACAAATCAATCATGCCAAGCCTATTTATCTACGCGGCGCGTTACTGGCTTCCAGCGTTTAGGGTTGGTGACAAAAGTAGCGTCATTCTCAATTTTTACGCGACGTTGCCCGATAAACAATTCATCAGCTGTTCCACGCGCGCGAACCTCGCTTGAAGAGATCAATAGGGACTTAATCAAGCCAGCCTCGACTAGACGGCGATACTCCATCATCCCGCCATAATCTCTTTTGAGCAGATTAAGATTGATCTGTAGCGCTTCTTCGGCTTGTTTACGGCCTTCCTTCCATCCGACTGCCATATAGCGTTCCCATACAGCACGCTCTTCCTTATCTATCGGCAGAAACTGTTCGTCTGGCTCTGTTGCCTTATCAAGCGGCATCACTAAGTAGTCACGCCAAGTCGGTACAACACCTACAATACGTCCGGGTTGCTCTATTCTGTAATATTCGTCGGCTGCAACGCTTTCACGTCCGCCTTTCGTGATCGTTAGCGCCTCTGTTGCTCTTGTAACAACCGGAGGGATTACATAACCCGCCTCGCGGGGTGCAACATAGACAATTGAATTAAAATTATAATCTTCTGAAAGTTGAGGAGACTTTTTTTCTAGCTCCTGCATGATTTCATAAACACGGCGTTCATATCCGGCCTGAGCTGAATAAGAGATTGCAGCATCTCTAAGGATTTCTACACGCGCTTGGGCAACATTTGCACCACCCGAAGAATTTCTAGTTTTTGCTGCAAATTGCTCATAGGTGATTGGTGCCTTTGATGCCCCAACCAATTTATCAGTCCCACCAATAAGGGGCGGCGGGGCTGGCTCTTCAACTTTAGTTGTGGTGCATCCTGCGAGAGCAATCGAAACTGCAAGTAATGGAAGTGTCACACGCATTTAAAGCCTCGTATCATCAATGTGAGCCACAGGGCTGCGCTCTGGTCGTTTGTATCTGACCGTTATGCTTTTATGCGCCTGATCAATGGTAATTCGCACTTGGCCTTGAGCCTGTAACAAGCCTTCCTCCAAGATATAGTAAGGGGTGCTATTTGAAGCGTTAACAGAAACTAATATAGGCGCGCCTGAGCGTTCGCCGTATTTGCTGACAGAGAAGCCAATACGAGAGGCTACAACCTTCACAAGATCTTCAATTGTGCCTTGAAATGTAGCATTCATAGGCGACATAAGGCTACCAGACGGTGTTTCCTTCCGTACCATAGTAATAACGCCTATCGGTCGCGGATTGATAACGCCCTTCTCAAGATAAACAAATCTCTTCTCTTCAACAATACTATCTATATTCTTCTCAATCATAGGCCCTATTGGTTTTGTATTAAATTTAGGGGATTGAGCACAGCCTGATAGTAATACTACTCCGGCCAAGAGAATATATTTCATTAACTAGCTCCTGCGTTGGCCTGAAATAAACAGAATTTCCAACATTTTACAATCTTGAATGCTTATATATTAAAGGTCTTGGCCGTGTCCATGTTCTTGGGACTGCTTATAAGCATGTTCTTGGCTAATTGAATTTGAAAGCCATGTAACTCGACTATCGGCGCTGACTGCGGTTTGCAATTGAGTAACAATCTTTTCAACCGCTTCCGGCTCCATATGGGCAGAAATTCTTGTAAACCGTTCATTTGATGAAAGGTCTTCTGAAAAATCACCAAAACGAGCCTGAACGGAACTGACAAATTCCTGAATTTCTGAACGCGCAATTTTGCCCTCTTGGCTAAACAGAACGGCCTCAAAATTCGTATCAGGTGATTTAATCTGCTCAATAAACTGCAAGGCTAAAGGCGATAACTCCGGAGTAGGGGTCTTAATTATTTCTCTAAATTCAGTTTCTTGAACCGTCACATTTCCTTTTAGGGTTGTGTAACGCTGCGCATAATCAGTTAAAGCACTAACCGCGATAGGCAGATTATCTAATGCGCCCTGACGCTCTGAATTAGCGCGACCAATGAAGGATTTCTTGCCAATAATATCGCCGTATGTAGCAGGATTACGGCCTAAATCCTGAATTACATCAAGCGCGTTATCTCTCTTTTGAATATGCTCAATAAACATATCCCCGACCGCAGGCGCATTAACAAAAGTATTGGCTAAGTGATCACGAGCGACATGTTCAAATGCCTGAACTGACGGATTAGATTTAACAATCCGCTCAACAGATTGCTCAATGGATTCTTTAAACATAGTGATGCCAGGAATAAGAGGAATATCAGGGGAGTGCCAGCGGTCCATGCCTTTCGCATAGTCAGCAACAACGGCATTTTCTTTAAGGTCAGTTTGCACAAGTGAAGCAACCTCAACCTGTCCTATCGACATTTCGGCACGGGCGAAATTATGTATATGAGGCCAGTAATTTTCAATCTGCGCCTTATCTTCAATTGGCAAAGCAGCAAGGTGCTTATCAAGAATTTGCGGGTCAAATTCTTTGCCAACTTTTAGAATATCCTGCATCGGAATTATGGACTTAACATTGTCCATAAACGAATTAATTTCAGTGGAATGCAAACCGCCCCGCACGGCATTACGTGAGGCGGTTATTACGTTTCTTCGTGCCTTATCCATATCGACCAAATCAGCATGATCGAACGCATGAGAGAGACGATTAGAAACCTGTAATAGTTCATCAGAAAGATCAAATTTAATTGCATTCTGATTAGGTACAACAGAAATTTCATGACGCTTATCTGAAATAAGATCGTTTGTAGCACCAACCGAAAGAGGTGTATCAACCTTCAACGGCAGCTCCAAAGCCTGAGATTTGAGAGGCGTAATATGAAGTGTATTTACACCATAATCTTTAAGGCGTTGGGCAACTGACGTTAGCTTTTCTCGCCATGTGCTGAGCGTAGTAATTAAAGACTGTTTCCAGTCTGAAACGCTACCAACGCCGCGCCTATCCATAAAGTCTTTAAGTGCATCTGCATAATCTTGAGTGCGACTATGAATAAAGGAAACTGATTTCTGTCTATCCCTTGATAGCGCTGATACCAAGGCATCAGTGTTTTTAAAATCTGTATTGCTGGCGTATAGGCCAACATTATTTCTATGACGTGTTAAAGCAACATACGTTAATTGAGCATCCATTGAATTAGATGCATATACGAATGCATCATCAACAGTTTTGCCCTGCGATTTATGAACCGTTTGCGCGTAACCGTGCGTAAATGAATTATAACGTAAGCTGTTAAATTCAACGGTATTGCCGTTATCAGCTTCAACAGTAATTTGGTTTGTATCAGCATCTAATGCAGTAATAAATGCTGTAGTACCATTACGTAAGCCGGTTTTAAAATCACCTTGAAGGAAGATAATTTTATCACCAATTGCAAAATTATCAGTACCCTGACTTGTTGTAATTGCAACTTCATCAGCAAGGCCGCCATGACTCTGAATTTCTTGACGTGCCAGACGATTAAGAGTCACAACATCGATATTCTTATGGGCTAAAATAAGAGCGTCACCACCAGCTTGCCAAGATTTTGACCAGTCAGAAATTAGCGATGTATGTGAAGCATCTGTATTGCTTTTAATGTGAATGTGACCGGTTTGATTATACCCGTTCAATGCTTCACTTGTCTGCCCCTCTGCAAGCAATAGCGAAGCTTGGCGCTGATAATCTACACGCTGACGAATAATACCAGTCAGTTCTTTGTAACCAACATTATCGGCAATTCCACGGAACGCGGCACCAGACATAATAGGCTGCAACTGGCGATGATCACCGACTAAAATCAATTTAGCATCAGCCTTTGATACATGCTCAATAATAGTTTTCATTTGATCGGATGAAACCATACCTGCTTCATCCAATACGAATACGTCACCCGATTTGAGTTCTCGCTTACCGTTTTTCCAATTAGCTTCCCATGATGCAATTGTACGACTATTTATGCCGCTAGATTGTTTAAGACCATCGACTGCAACACCAGCAAGCGCCGCTCCAAAAACGCGAGAACCATTCTTCTCGTAAGCTTCGCGGACAACATTCATTACGGTGGATTTACCGGCACCGGCGTAACCCACAATTGTAGCTATACCATTATTCGATGTTGAATAACGAATGATAGCTTTCTGTTCATCTGTTAGTGAAAATCCAGCTGCTTTTTCAAACGATTGGGTAGCAGAGTTTAGTCGTTTCTCTGAGACATAGAACGTATCATTTGAATTAAGTTTATTGGCAGCTTCAAGGATTGTATATTCATTCTCAAAGACTGTTTTCGTTGTATAAATTGCAGGGCTAATCTCCTTATCGGTCACAGGGTCAAATACTGGTGCCTGCAACGCAATAAGTTCATCAGATGCGCCAATACGTAATTGAAGTTCCTGAAAATCTTTGCGTGAATTGGTGTATCTGAAAATCTCTCTGGCAATATCTTTATCAGTGAAAACAGATTGTTGAGTAGTGAGTTTTTGTAAAATTAACTCAGGCTCGTTTAAAACAATATCGTTGTTGATTGCTTTAATTTCTTCATTGCGTAGCACTCTATCTGAATGCCCACCCTTATCGTGAATAGCTTTCGCATGTACTCCAATATGTTCTGTAGGTACTAGGTCAATTCCTAGTTCTTCATGGCTACGATGATCAACACGAATGTCATGCCCATTAAGTGCAAGGTGCTTATTTTGGACGCTTGCCCATTCCTGTCGTAGTGTTCTTAAATCAGTACGACCAAGCCCAAATCTTTCATATTGAATTGAACCTTTTTCATTACGCTGTGCATTACCCTCACTGTCTAATTTTGGGGAATAAACAGTGCCGAAACCTTCATTGATCAGCGGCTTTGTCGAAACAAGAATATGCACATGGGGGTTATTACTTTTGTCATGATACGACCAGTCTGAAACCAAACCCCGACTTGTAAGATTTGAATTTACGAACTCACGGACAAGATCAATATTTTGTTCTGTCGTTAGTTCCGTTGGTAAAGCCATTACGATTTCGTTGGCATATTTGGCATTCGATCGGTTGTTATCATTCTCAACAAGCGACCAAAAATCTTGGGACGTTTCACGTCCTGTTTTATCAGATAGCTTTAAAACCCACGCTGGCGAATTTGCAGGAATTGAAAACTCTGAGTAAACGACCTCGGATTTATTTCTGTAATTACTCCATTGTCCTGTAGCTTGGTTTTGCATGATTTCGGCGCGGCGATACGCAGCTGCGGCCACGGCACTTTGGCCGCGCGCAACACTAATATCTTTCATACTGAAATGATAAATCGCCATAACAAAAGCTATACCATAGAGCTATTCTGAAAAGAATAGCAAAGTGCGCCCTTATAGGACAAAATCTCGTATCCTCGATTTCTCTAACGGGATTGGTGCCAAGAGTTTTATCAGGTTGGTAGGTTGACATAGGTTCAATGTTTTGAAATAAGGTGATCAGGCGAATAACATTTCTACATCTCAACTGTTACAATCTGCTGACAGGTTGAATACAGGCTGGGAAAAATTCAATGTGCAATCAATTCTGATTGTGCGAAATTTTCTGCATTATTTATCTCGCAACAATTTTGTCATGCGCTCGTATAAAATTCTTTTGTGAGGTCTTATAAATAAAAGTGTATCGAACACCTTTATTTATGTACCTTCGCTAATCCTACGGCGCTATTTGAGTTGCGCGGATTAGCTACGGTATCAAGCGCTCTATCCTGAAACGCTTGTATTTATGAGAACTGATTGTTTCTCGTTACTGTAAATTTCTTTCATAAATTTAATCAGTATAATTTTAGATATTTGAATAATATTTTCGATTTATTGTAGTACTTTTCATGTTCAAAGCTTGCCACGCATTGCACAGATCGCTAGTATTCTAGGTAGCTTATATTTAGAAAAGGTGAGAATAAAATGGCTCGTGGTAAATCAACAAAAGCGATTGCAGCTATTCAAGAAAAGATGGAAAAACTTCAAGCTGAATTAGAAGCGGCGATGAAACAACAAGCAGCTGATATTGGCAATCTTGCTGTAGCATCTGGGCTAGGCGATATACCACATGCGGAACTAAAAAAGGCATTTGCCGAAATTGCCGCCCGATTTCAAACAGCCGAAAATAAGTAAAATTGACAGGCTAAATAACCAAATCATTCGTCTGAAAGCAAGGCTATCTATGTTAAAGAAAACCGACCGTTCTAAAGACGCGCATGAAAAAATTCAGCTCGGTGGTTTGGTTGTAAAGGCTGGTTTGAGAGAAGAAAATAAATCATTCTTACTTGGTGTTTTACTTCATGCCGCGATGAAAGTTGACGATCCAAGTTTCTACGCCAGTATGAAATTGATTGGTGATCGAGCATTTAAAGATGGTTAGAAAAGATACCCCGACTTCTTGGGCAGCATACATAATAACAATGTGCTGCCTTTTTGTTTTTTCAGTCATTGCATTCTGCTATGGCTATCTCTTTAAAGACTGGCCGCAAGCTGAAACTCGGCTATCTTTAGAGCAAAGCTTACAATGCTTTACACCAATTTTTCCAAATCGCTGCACTGATTATATTTTAGATATTGGCGGCATTCCACCCGTCAAAATGTTTAGCTATCAGCTGATAATATTCTCCCCATTGTTAGCCATGATAATTATCGTTGGGCTATTGTTCTGGTACCATTTTATCAGAACTAAAGAGCGAGTAATTCACTCTGGTTTAACGGTCGGTGGCATGGATGATTTACTATCATCCGCAAAGAGCGATATAAAATTTGGCAAGTTTCCAGACGTGCCAGGTCTACATATGTTTAATGGTTGGCATTTAGCGGTTGATCGTGAAACCAAGCATTTCAATATTATTGGCGGTATCGGCGGCGGTAAAACAATCCTTATGTCGCGCTTAATTAATTCGGCAGTTTTGCGTAATGATAAGGTTTTAATTTTCGATCAAAAGGGCGATTATACATCAATCATCCCGCCTAATAATGTAAATGGTAAAGACTATGAGCCTATCATTTTATCTCCTACTGATGAGCGGTCAGCCGTTTGGAATGTTGCAGCTGATTTAGTCGTTGCACAGGAAGCAACCGAATTAGCAAATAGACTTATTGCTAGAAGTAACAACGAAAATGAATTTTTTGTTGATAGCGCTAGAGCAATTTTAGCTGCTTGCATTGTCAAGCTAATGGCGACTAATCCGAACAAATGGACATGGAAAGATTTGCTAGCTGAAACGCGCACAAGTCAGGATGATTTACTTGCTACGGCTCTGAAATATCAATGCGGAACGCATAGGTATTTAGAAGCCGATTTTAAACAAGTTATGTCCTCTCTAAGCTCTCTTGAATCCAAAATGGCTATGCTCAATATGCTCGCTACTGCATGGCCTACTTATGATAATCGACAACTTTTTTCGATAAGAGACTGGCTAAAAGATACAACAAAATTTGGCACTGTTATCATCAAACATGACGGTCAATTCTCGGCTCTATCTGACGGATGGATTTCGTCACTATATGCAATTGCAATCAATACGGTCACAGATAGCAAAGCAATGAGTGATAGCGATTTACGCCGTGTATGGTTCTTCCTTGATGAATGGGCGCAGCTCCCTAAGATTGACCAATTTCAAACATTTGTAACAGTGGGTCGGTCTAAAGGCGTATGCGTTGTATCTGGGCTGCAAGATGCTGCACAGGTATCTGAAAAGTATGGCGCTGATGCTCTTAAAACACTTATGGCAAGTGTTGGTACTACGATGATTGTGCATATTAATCACGGTGAAACGGCGCTGACGCTCGAACGCTACTTTGGTAAAACCACCTATTCAAACTGGTCACAACGTCCCTACGGTGGCAATGGTGGCATGCAATGGACAGAGCAAAGAGTTGAAGAGGCCCCGTTTAAATCAACAGAATTTAGCACTGAATTGTGGGCTGATAAAAAGGGTGTGAGGTGCCTAGTTTCTGGTCTAGGGCAACACCTATATAAAGTTCTTGTTCCAATGGATAAGACCTTTTCAAAATCCTATCGTGTTGCCTCACTTCCTGCTGAATGGACAAAAACATTTGTTGTTCATGGGACACTTAAAACTGACGAGGAAATTGAGGCTTATATCTATGCCGTGCGCAGACGCGAAAAAGGAAATAAGGGTTAATTTAATCTGATTTAAGACGCATAAAGCGTCTTAAATCATTCGGGCACGATGAAAAAACCGCAGTGATTAGCTGCGGTTTTTTAATTTAACCGTCCTGTTTTTTATCGGCTGGCTCTACCTTTGATGTGTAACTGATCTCGACCTTAGCGATAAGCGGAAGTGATAGAGTTAGTGCGAACCGAAACTGACCGTTTGCGGTCAGTTTCGTGATTAGGCGGTTGATAAACTGGCGTAAGCGGCGTCCTGATCGTTGGCAAAATGCGAATAAAGTTTTCATGATGTAAGTCCTTTAAAAGTGGTTGTGCGCAATCGCGTAGCTCGAATGCGGCAGGCAATGCCGAATGCACCGCTTGCGGTCGCAACGCAGTGGAGAACCCGTAGGGTTGCATTGTTAGGCAGTGAATGACGTATCGTGCGCAGCGAATGGATTGCGTACGGCCGCTTTTAAAGATTAAGACTTACGGCGTGAAAACTTCGCAGAGAGGGCCGGAGACGCCGCGCCAGTTTATCAACCGCCTAATCAACCGAACGTAGTGAGGTGCGCACTAACTCTATCGCGTGAGCGGCTAGATCCGTTGCACAGCTTTCGTGCCGATAAAAAACAGGACGGTTAAATATACACGCCGTTTTGCGGTGTGTTCATCGTGCGGGGGGAAAGAGCGCGAGAAAACCGGGTACGGGGGTTTTCTCGTATTGGTTTAAAATCGCTCGATGCGATTTAAAACCAAAAGGATCTATAAACAAAGGGCGCATAATCTGCGCCCTTTGTTTTTAGAATAATGCAATTTGTTCCGGAATTTTCTGAATAGGTGTGATCGAGCAATGGCGCATTTGTAAATTATCTAATTTTCTACGCTTCTCGGCTCTATCCTCTTGATAATCAATATTGACGACCTCACAAACAATTCTTGTATTTTTCCAATCATTCGCATGAACTGACGTATCAATCCCAACACCTGCGGTCATGTTCCAGCCCGTTTGATCTCCAAAATCAACACCTCGGCCGGATTTCAAATTTTCAAAAAATCTTTTGCCGGAATAACTAAAGTTTGCTGACTGCTGCGGCACGATAAATGCACCGTAGTCGGCCAGCTCTGCCGCAATATCCATCACATGAAATTCAAACTCACCACCTGAGTAACGGGGGGCGTTACCTGTGCGTTTGATTTTTCCAAACGGGGGATTAGAAATTGCATAGTCAAATTTCTCCCCCTTTAGCTCGTTTTCCAGCAGCTCCCGATAATCAAGCACATCGGCATGAATCCAACGGGCATGAGGCAATAGCTTTTTTCCAATTTCTACAAATTTATAATTTTGCTCAACGCAAGTGATCTCGGCTTTGACTTCACTGTAAAATTGCCGTTGGCTTACAAAATGGGATAAGACCCCTATACCCGCACATAAATCAATAATTTTCCCGCTTCCGACCTCAAGCGAAAAATCACAGGCAAAATCAACTGGCGTAAAAAAAGCCCCGATTTCTGAAACTGAACGCTCCGCGCCTTCGTTCCAATTTTCATAAACGAATTCAATTTCATCATTTGAAAGTTTGTCTTTAGTCAAAATTTTCACGGCTTCATTGTGCGCTTTGGTTTGTGCTTTGGTGAGTTTTGCCATTTTGTACCACTCCCGCCCTTTGGGCTTGTCCTTCGCCCTTTGGCGAGGGTAATTCCTTCATGAATTACCCTCGGCAAAGGGGGGAGGGCGAAAGCCCGAACCCCGCCGGAATGCCAAGCGGTCAAGGGGTTGAGGCAAAACAAAACGGAAGGTTTAGGCATAGCCTGAAAGCCGTTTTTTTTGATGAAACAGCGGCTTGCCGCGCTTGCCCCTTTAACGCCTGGCATTCAGTTGGCAGGGGGCGGCAAAAGAAATTATGCGCCGCTTGCGGCTCTGTCTTACTCTTATCAAAGGCTAAAAATCGCTTCACCAGATGAAGCAGCTCAGAGCAGGTTTCAGCCAATTTTAAGCAGAATTTCTAAGTCAGGGAGAGGGGTAGGGTTTGGGAAGGGGCGGAGGGAACCGTCCCCCTTCCCATTGGGAGGGAGTTTGAGGGAGGGGCGGCACGCCCTTCCTTCATGGGGTGAGTTTGAGAGGGGCGGCTAAAGCCCCCCTTTCATCTGACAGTCACGCCGGTCAATCCGGCCAGACTGGCACACTACGCAAGCCTTGATGCGACAGGCGCATTACCGCCTGTCGCATCAATTCATACATATCAATGATATTTCAGTTCGTAAGCGCTGAAATTCATTCCAGTTTCTGACCTGATTGCATTCATGATGCGGCGCAAACCGTACAGACGTTTATTAGCAACGTCTCGCATTTCTGGTGCTGTATCAAGATAATGCCACTTGCCAGATTTATCGCACCATTCATTTGTGCTTTCATCTACATACAGAAAATCAACAAGCGGAATTGCTGCACCTTCAACATATCTATCATTGAACCAATTATTTAGACCAAAGAGCGTTTCGCTCAAATCAACAATTTCAGCCTGATTGCTGGTGGCTGTCAGCTGTTTTTCAACCTTGAGAACCTGCTGCACATGACTAATTGGGGGAACCGCAGAATTCGGAAAAAATCGTACGC
>NZ_NNRJ01000003.1 GCF_002252445.1 Brucella thiophenivorans | reverse complement strand
GTTGGTGCAGGCATCGTCGCTTCGATCATCGAGTAATTAGATTTGTACAGGAGCGTTTCTCCGGAAACGCTCCGCGTAACAAGGAACAGATCAAATGAACGGTCAAAACATCCGCATTCGCCTTAAGGCGTTTGATCATCGGATCCTTGACGCTTCGACCCGGGAAATCGTGTCGACTGCTAAGCGTACCGGTGCAAATGTGCGCGGACCGATCCCACTTCCAACACGGATCGAAAAGTTCACAGTTAACCGCTCGCCGCACATCGATAAGAAGAGCCGCGAACAGTTCGAGATGCGCACGCACAAGCGTCTTCTCGATATCGTTGACCCAACCCCGCAGACTGTAGACGCGCTGATGAAGCTCGATCTGTCCGCCGGTGTTGATGTCGAGATCAAGCTTTAATCGGCTTGAGGACGGAAGGAACGAACCCGATGCGTTCAGGTGTTATTGCACAAAAGCTGGGCATGACCCGCGTCTATAACGACGCCGGCGAACATGTACCAGTGACAGTTCTTCGCATGGAAGACTGCCACGTGGTAGCTCAGCGTACAGTTGAAAAAAATGGTTATACAGCTGTTCAGCTTGGCGTTGGATTTGCCAAGGTAAAGAACACAACTAAGGCTCTGCGCGGTCACTTCGCGAAGGCCGAAGTTGAGCCTAAGGCGAAAGTTGCGGAATTCCGCGTTTCGCCAGATAACCTTCTTGAAGTTGGCTCTGAGATTCTTGCAGAGCATTTCGTCGCCGGCCAGAAGGTCGATGTGACGGGAACTTCGATTGGTAAGGGCTTTGCCGGTGTTATGAAGCGTCATAACTTTGCTGGTCATCGCGCTACTCATGGTAACTCGGTTACTCACCGCTCGCACGGCTCGACCGGCCAGCGTCAGGATCCGGGTAAAGTGTTCAAGGGCAAGAAGATGGCTGGTCACATGGGTCAGACCCGCGTGACAACGCAGAACATCGAAGTTGTTTCTACAGACACTGATCGTGGCCTTATTCTGGTTCGCGGCGCAGTTCCTGGTTCCAAGGGTGCCTGGATTCTGGTTCGCGATGCAGTCAAGGTTTCGCTGCCAGAGAATGCACCAAAGCCAGCAGCGCTGCGCCAGGCTGCAAACAATGTAGCAGCAGATGCTGTCGCGACTGAGGGAGCCGAATAATGGATCTCACAATTACAACGCTTGAAGGCAAGGATGCCGGCAAGGTCAAGCTTAACGAAGATATCTTCGGTCTTGATCCACGCGACGACATTCTTCAGCGCGTCGTGCGCTGGCAGCTGGCTCGCCGCCAGCAGGGCTCTCATGATGCCAAGGGCCGTAGCGACATCAGCCGCACCGGTTCAAAGATGTACAAGCAGAAGGGTACGGGCCGCGCTCGTCACCATTCAGCACGTGCACCGCAGTTCCGCGGCGGTGGTCAGGCTCACGGACCAGTTGTCCGTTCGCACGATCATGATCTGCCGAAGAAGGTTCGCGCTCTTGGTCTGCGTCATGCTTTGTCGGCAAAGGCGAAGGCATCTGACCTGATCATCATCGATGATCTGGCAGCTTCCGAAGCAAAGACAAAGCAGCTAGTGTCGCAGTTCGCCAAGCTCGGTCTCGAAAATGCACTGCTCATCGGTGGCGCAGAGATCGACGTGAACTTCCAGCGTGCTGCTTCGAACATCCCGAACATCGATGTTCTGCCAGTGCAGGGCATCAATGTTTACGACATCCTGCGTCGTGGCAAGCTCGTGCTTTCCAAGGCAGCTGTCGAAGCACTCGAGGAGCGTTTTAAATGACCGATCTTCGCCATTATGACGTGATCGTCAGCCCAGTCATTACCGAAAAGTCGACCCTTGTTTCCGAACATAACCAGGTCGTCTTTAACGTAGCTCGCAAAGCGACGAAGCCGGAAATCAAGGCTGCAATCGAAGCGCTTTTCGGCGTCAAGGTTAAGGCTGTAAACACCACTGTGCGCAAAGGCAAAGTGAAGCGGTTCCGCGGCATTGTCGGGCGCCAGAGCGATGTCAAGAAAGCGATCGTTACTTTGGCCGAAGGCCAGAGCATCGACGTTTCGACAGGTCTCTGAGAGGCCACGGAGTAAAGACAATGGCACTCAAGCACTTTAATCCGACCACGCCAGGACAGCGTCAGCTGGTCATCGTGGACCGTTCGGAACTCTACAAGGGCAAGCCGGTCAAGTCATTGACCGAAGGTCTGTCCAAGAAGGGTGGCCGTAACAACACCGGTCGTATCACTGTTCGCTTTCAGGGCGGCGGTCACAAGCGTTCTTACCGATTTGTTGACTTCAAGCGTCGTAAGCACGACGTTGTCGCAACGGTTGAGCGTCTGGAATACGATCCTAACCGCACAGCGTTTATCGCGCTGATCCGCTACGAAGACGGCGAGCTGAGCTACATTCTGGCTCCGCAACGTCTGGCAGCCGGCGACAAGGTCATTGCTGGCCAGTCCGTCGACGTTAAGCCAGGCAATGCAATGCCGCTTTCGTCGATGCCAGTTGGTACCATTATCCACAACGTGGAAATGAAGCCAGGCAAGGGCGGTCAGATTGCTCGTTCGGCTGGCGCATATGCCCAGCTCGTTGGACGTGACCAGGGTATGGCTATCCTGCGTCTGAACTCCGGCGAACAGCGTCTGGTATCAGGTGCATGCTTTGCAACGGTTGGCGCAGTATCCAATCCAGAGCACAGCAACATCAATGACGGTAAGGCCGGTCGTTCTGTTTGGCGCGGTAAGCGTCCACACGTTCGCGGCGTTGCTATGAACCCAGTTGACCACCCGCATGGTGGTGGTGAAGGCCGCACTTCTGGTGGTCGTCATCCGGTCACGCCTTGGGGCAAGCCTACGAAGGGTAAAAAGACCCGTTCGAACAAGGCGACCGATAAATTCATCATGCGTTCGCGTCATCAGCGCAAGAAATAAGAGAGGTAGTCTAAAGTGGCTCGTTCAGTTTGGAAAGGTCCGTTTGTCGATGGCTATCTTCTCAAGAAAGCTGAGAAGGTACGTGAAGGCGGTCGTAGTGAAGTTATCAAGATGTGGAGCCGTCGCTCCACTATCTTGCCGCAGTTCGTTGGCCTGACTTTCGGTGTTTATAACGGCAACAAGCATGTGCCGGTATCAATCAACGAAGAAATGGTTGGACATAAGTTCGGTGAATTCGCGCCGACGCGTACCTATTACGGTCACGGCGCGGACAAGAAGTCAAAGAGGAAGTAACAGATGGGCAAGGCCAAGGCTCCCCGCCAGCTTAAGGATAACGAGGCGAAAGCCGTCGCCCGTACGCTTCGCGTCAGCCCGCAGAAGCTTAATCTTGTCGCGGCACTTATCCGCGGCAAGAAAGTTAATGCGGCACTTGCTGATCTGACGTTCTCGCGCAAGCGGATCGCTGAAACAGTGAAAAAGACGCTCGAATCGGCTATCGCCAACGCAGAGAACAATCATGATCTCGATGTTGACGCGCTGATCGTTGCAGAAGCTTATGTTGGCAAATCAATTGTCATGAAGCGTTTCCACGTTCGTGGACGTGGTAAGGCAAGCCGCATCGAAAAGCCGTTTTCGCATCTCACCATTGTTGTCCGCGAAGTTGCGGAAAAAGGGGAGGCCGCATAATGGGCCAGAAGATTAATCCGATCGGTTTTCGTCTCGGCATTAACCGCACCTGGGATTCGCGTTGGTACGCAAATACCGGTGAATACGGCAAGCTGCTGCACGAAGACGTTAAGATCCGTGAGTATCTTAAGAGCGAACTCAAGCAGGCTGCGATCGCTAAGATCGTAATCGAACGTCCGCACAAGAAGTGCCGCGTGACGATTCACTCGGCTCGTCCGGGCATCATCATCGGCAAGAAGGGTGCAGACATCGAAAAGCTCCGCAAGAAGCTTTCCGAAATGACGAATTCCGATACGTCGCTCAACATTGTTGAAGTTCGTAAGCCGGAAGTCGATGCTACGCTGATCGCACAGTCGATCGCTCAGCAGCTTGAACGCCGTGTGGCATTCCGTCGCGCCATGAAGCGTGCCGTTCAGTCGGCAATGCGTCTTGGAGCCGAAGGTATCCGTATCAACTGCTCCGGTCGTTTGGGCGGCGCTGAAATCGCACGTATGGAATGGTACCGCGAAGGTCGCGTTCCGCTTCACACGCTGCGTGCTGATATCGATTACGGTACAGCAGAAGCGCAGACCGCTTACGGCATCTGCGGCGTGAAGGTTTGGGTATTCAAGGGCGAAATCCTTGAGCATGACCCAATGGCTTCTGAACGTCGTGCGGTTGAGGGTGACAATCAGGGTTCCCAGCAGAACCGCCGCCGCGAAAACGCTTAAAAAGCGCATCGCGGGCGAGAAAATTGGAGTAGAGAACAATGATGCAGCCTAAGCGCACCAAGTTCCGTAAGCAGTTCAAGGGCCGTATTCACGGCAACTCGAAGGGCGGTACGGATCTTAATTTCGGTGCATTCGGTTTGAAGGCAGTAGAGCCTGACCGCGTCACAGCACGACAGATCGAAGCGGCTCGCCGCGCGATCACTCGTCATATGAAACGTGCCGGTCGTGTATGGATCCGAATCTTCCCGGATCTGCCAGTTACATCCAAGCCTACCGAAGTCCGTATGGGTAAAGGTAAGGGTTCGGTTGACTACTGGGCAGCACGTGTTGCACCAGGTCGTGTAATGTTTGAGCTTGACGGCGTACCCGAAGATGTGGCACGCGAAGCCTTGAGACTCGGCGCTGCAAAGTTGTCGGTCAAGACGCGCTTCATTCAGCGCATCGCAGATTAAGAGGGCAGTCATGAAAGCCGCAGACGTTCGGGCGAAAAGCCTCGATCAGATTACAGAAGAGCTCGGCTCGCTGAAGAAAGAGCAGTTTAACCTGCGCTTTCAGAAGGCAACCGGCCAGCTTGAAAAAACCGCGCGCGTGAAGCAGGTTCGCCGTGACATTGCGCGTATTAAGACCATCGCCCGCCAGAAGGCGGCCGAAAGCAAGGCATAAGGAAAAATATAATGCCTAAACGCGTTCTGCAGGGCGTTGTCGTCAGCGACAAAAATGATAAGACTGTTGTAGTAAAGGTTGAGCGCCGCTATTCGCATCCGCTCCTCCAGAAAACTATTCGTCAGTCGAAGAAATATAAAGCGCATGACGAAAACAACCAGTTCAAGATTGGTGATCAGGTTTCTATTGAAGAATCCAAGCCAATTTCGAAGGACAAACGCTGGATCGTTCTCACGAACGTAACAGCGGGCTAAATTACAAACACGCAGCTTAGGTAGGGCAGGAGCCCTTAACCAGCTGAAGGAAAAAAAGGCGGCCAGTCATGATTCAGATGCAAACAAACCTCGACGTGGCGGATAACTCCGGCGCACGTCGTGTCATGTGCATCAAGGTGCTGGGCGGCTCGAAGCGGCGTTATGCTTCCGTGGGAGACATCATTGTGGTGTCGATCAAGGAAGCTATTCCGCGCGGCCGCGTCAAAAAAGGTGACGTGATGAAGGCGGTGGTCGTACGGACCGCCAAGGACATCCGTCGCGCAGACGGCAGCGTAATTCGTTTTGATAACAACGCAGCTGTTCTAATCGATAACAAGAAAGAGCCTATCGGCACGCGTATCTTCGGACCGGTTCCGCGCGAACTTCGCGCTAAGAACCACATGAAGATCATCTCGCTGGCTCCGGAAGTTCTGTAAGGAAGCAAGACGATGCAAAAGATTCGCAAAGGCGACAGCGTTGTCGTGCTGTCCGGTAAGGACAAGGGCCGTACAGGCGAAGTTCTTCAGGTTATGCCTAAGGACGACAAAGCGCTTGTCCGTGGCATTAATGTTGTGAAGCGTCATCAGCGCCAGACACAGACACAGGAATCCGGTATTATCTCGAAAGAGGCACCGATCCATTTGTCCAACCTGGCTGTTGCTGATCCAAAAGACGGCAAGCCAACTCGCGTTGGTTTCCGTGTTGAGGACGGCAAGAAGGTTCGCGTCGCAAAGCGTTCGGGAGCGGTGATCTGATGACTGAAGCTAAGGCACTTCCACGCTTTAAGAAGATTTATCAGGATACAATCCGTAAAGCTCTTCTTGAAGAATTCAAATATGACAACGAGATGCAGATCCCACGCATCAGCAAAGTTGTCCTGAATATGGGTGTAGGCGAAGCAACTGGCGATTCTAAGAAGCCAACCGTTGCTGCAGCAGATCTGGCCTTGATTGCCGGTCAAAAGGCTGTCATTACTCGCGCCCGTAATTCTATCGCAACTTTTAAGTTGCGTGAAGATATGCCAATCGGTACGAAGGTCACTCTTCGTGCGGATCGCATGTACGAATTCCTAGATCGCCTGATCACGATTGCGCTTCCACGCGTTCGAGATTTCCGTGGTCTGAATCCGAAGAGCTTTGATGGTCGTGGCAACTTCGCCATGGGTGTCAAGGAACACATCGTGTTTCCAGAAATCAACTATGATAAAGTTGATCAGATCTGGGGCATGGACATCATCGTTTGCACGACTGCAACAACGGATGATGAAGCCCGCGCTCTTCTGCGCGCCTTCAACTTCCCGTTTCGGCAGTAACGGCAAGCGTAGCGAGGTATAAATACTATGGCCAAGACTAGCGCAGTCGAAAACAATAAGCGCCGCGAAAAGTTGGTTAAGCGTCATGCTGACAAGCGTGCACGTCTGAAGGCGGTTGTAATGAACCAGAGCCTTCCGTTGGATGAGCGCTTTCGCGCTACTATCCAGCTCGCCGAACTGCCGCGCAATTCCGCTAAGGTCCGTATTCGCAATCGTTGCGAAATCTCGGGTCGCCCGCGTGGTTATTACCGTAAACTGAAGATGTCGCGTATTGCGCTTCGCCAGTTGGGTTCGCTCGGACAGATTCCGGGCATAGTTAAGTCGAGCTGGTAAGGAGTAGCATATGTCTGTGTCAGATCCTATCGGCGACATGCTGACCCGTATTCGCAACGCAGTAGGCCGCAAGAAGACCAAGGTTTCGACCCCGGCTTCGAAGCTCCGCGCTCGCGTTCTGGATGTTCTTCAGTCAGAAGGTTACATTCGCGGATACACGCAGAGTGAATTCGTGAACGGCAAAGCCGAGATCGAAATCGAACTGAAGTATTATGAAGGCGTTCCAGTCATTCGTGAACTGACCCGCGTTTCGAAGCCTGGCCGTCGCGTGTACGTGTCGGTCAAGTCGATTCCGCAGGTTGCGAATGGTCTTGGCATCTCGATCCTGTCCACACCTAAGGGTGTAATGGCGGATCATGAAGCCCGTGAACAAAACGTTGGTGGTGAGCTGCTCTGCCGCATCTTCTGATGCGGTTGACAGTGAACAGATAGAAGACAGGTATAAAAATGTCTCGTATCGGTAAAAAACCCGTGCCGGTCCCGGCAGGCGTGACCGCCAGTGTTGATGGGCAGATCGTCAAGGCTAAGGGCGCGAAGGGCGAATTGTCTTTCGTAGTGCACGATGAGGTACTGGTTAAGCTCGAAGACGGCGCTGTAAGCGTTGATCCTCGTGATCAGTCTAAAGAAGCTCGCTCCAAGTGGGGCATGTCGCGTTCGATGATCGTAAATATCTTCGAAGGCGTCGAAAAGGGCTATGAAAAGAAGCTTGAGATTAGCGGCGTTGGTTATCGTGCTGCTATGCAGGGCAAAAATGTCCAGCTGTCTCTCGGCTTCTCTCACGAAGTCATTTATGACGTGCCAGCCGGCATTACTGTAGTCGTACCGAAGCCAACGGAAATCGTTGTTTCGGGAATCGACAAGCAGCAGGTCGGTCAGGTTGCGGCTGAGATTCGTGAATATCGCGGCCCCGAGCCTTACAAGGGCAAGGGCGTCAAGTATGCTGGCGAGAAGATCGTCCGCAAAGAAGGCAAGAAGAAGTAAGGGAAGCGCGTCATGGCATCGCCAAAAGAAACTTTGCAGCGTCGCGCTGCTCGTGTACGCCGTCAGGTCAAGGCCGTCGCAAACGGCCGTCCACGTCTCAGCGTGCACCGCTCTTCCAAGAACATCTACGTTCAGGTTATCGACGACGTTCGCGGTGTTACCATCGCAGCAGCATCGACACTGGATGGCGATCTGAAGGGCAAGCTCAAGACCGGTGCGGACCAGGCAGCTGCGGCTGCTGTTGGGAAGCTGGTTGCTGAGCGTGCAGTTAAGGCCGGCGTCAACGAAGTAGTGTTTGATCGTGGTGCATTTATTTACCACGGCCGTGTGAAGGCTCTCGCCGAAGCTGCTCGCGAAAGCGGACTGAGCTTCTAATATTTTGTGCTTCCGGAAAATAATAAAGGAATAGGATATGGCACAGAGAGAACGTAACCGCGAGGACCGCGGTCGTGAGGAGCGTGACAGCGAATTCGTTGACAAGCTCGTTCACATCAATCGCGTTGCTAAGGTTGTTAAGGGTGGCCGTCGCTTCGGTTTTGCTGCACTCGTCGTCGTTGGTGACCAAAAGGGTCGCGTCGGCTTCGGACATGGCAAGGCTCGTGAAGTGCCTGAAGCGATCCGTAAAGCAACTGAAGCTGCCAAGCGCGATATGATTTTCGTACCACTGCGTTCGGGTCGTACACTGCATCATGATGTGCAGGGTCGTCACGGCGCTGGCAAGGTTCTGCTTCGTGCAGCTCCTGCTGGTAAGGGTATCATTGCTGGTGGTCCTATGCGTGCGGTGTTCGAAACGCTTGGCGTTCAGGACGTTGTTGCTAAGTCGCTCGGCTCGTCGAACCCTTACAACATGGTTCGTGCAACCTTTGACGCTCTGAAGCATCAGATGCATCCAAAGGACATTGCTGCACAGCGCGGCATCAAGTACTCGACCCTTCAGGCTCGTCGCCATGATGTGGTTGGTTCAGAAGAATAGCCGATAGTTTGTGCCAGTCCGGTGCGTATCAATTCCCGCAAAATTGCAATGCGGTTTTGCGTTAGGGATTGATATAAAGAAGCTACCGGATACGCCATAGACAAGGGATTTGAGTGATGGCTGAGAAGAAGGGTAAGACGGTTACGGTCGAACAGATCGGAAGCCCTATCCGTCGTCCAGCCGAACAGCGTGCAACGCTGATCGGTCTCGGACTAAACAAAATGCACCGCCGCCGCACACTGGAGGATACTCCTTCAGTTCGTGGTATGATCGCCAAGGTTCAGCATCTCGTCCGCGTCGTGGACGAGGTCTGATAACGCAGGGGATAGAGACATGAAACTCAACGATCTGCGTGACAAGCCAGGTTCGATTAAAGCGCGTAAGCGCGTTGGCCGTGGTATCGGCTCCGGCACCGGCAAGACCGCTGGCCGCGGCGTCAAGGGACAGAAGTCCCGTTCTGGCGTAGCGATCAACGGCTTTGAAGGCGGACAGATGCCAATCTACCGTCGTCTGCCAAAGCGCGGCTTCACGAACATCTTTGCGAAGAGCTTCAACGTTGTATCGCTCGGTCGTATTCAGACCGCGATTGATGCAGGTAAGCTTGATGCCAAAGCTGTTGTGAACATTGAAAGCCTGAAGGCTGCTGGCGTGATTCGTCGTGCGCTTGATGGTGTTCGCGTTCTCGCTGACGGTGAACTCAAGGCAAAGGTCGCTTTCGACGTTGCTGGTGCTTCCAAGGCTGCGATCGAAAAGATCGAAAAAGCTGGTGGCAGCATTAAGCTTCCCGAAGCAGCTGCTGAAGCTTCTGAATAAGACTTCAGATATAAAATAAAAAGCGGCGGCCCTTGTGCCGCCGCTTGCACATTTATGCCAATGCGCATATCTGGGTAAGGTCTTTTGTCCGAGGACACGCGGATTCTTGTTGCGTGTTTGCTGGGATAGGGGGCCGGAGACTTTTCACCGGAGAAATTTAATGGCATCGGCTGCTGAACAGCTAGTTTCCAATCTCAATTTTTCGGCCTTTTCGAAAGCTGAAGAACTCAAGAAGCGTATCTGGTTCACTTTGGGCGCTCTGCTCGTGTACCGGTTTGGAACATATATTCCGCTTCCCGGCATTAACCCTGAGGCGCTTGCGCAGGCATTCCAGCAGCATAGCCAGGGTGTGCTTGGACTTTTCAACATGTTTGCTGGTGGCGCTGTTGGTCGTATGGCCATTTTCGCGCTTGGCATCATGCCGTATATTTCCGCCTCCATTATCGTGCAGCTTATGACGTCGGTTGTGCCGACGCTTGAGGCGCTGAAAAAGGAAGGCGAATCAGGCCGTAAGATCATCAACCAGTACACCCGTTACGGCACGGTACTGCTGGCGATCGTGCAGGCTTATGCGATTTCGGTTGGCCTCCAGTCTGGTAATGGTATTGTTACAAATCCTGGGCCAATGTTCCTGGTTACGTCGGTTATCACGCTTGTTGGCGGTACGATGTTCCTGATGTGGCTTGGTGAACAGATCACGGCACGCGGTATCGGCAACGGTATTTCACTTATTATCTTCGCCGGTATCGTTGCAAATCTTCCGCACGCAATTTCTGGTACGCTGGAACTTGGCCGCACTGGCGCTCTGTCCACTGGCCTTATTCTTGGTGTTATCATTCTGGCGATCGCGCTTATTGCAATCATTGTCTTCGTTGAACGTGCACAGCGTCGTCTTCTGATCCAGTATCCGAAGCGTCAGGTTGGCAATCGCATGTTCCAGGGCGATACTTCGCATTTGCCGCTTAAGCTCAACACTGCTGGTGTTATCCCTCCAATCTTCGCATCGTCGCTGCTATTGTTGCCGGCGACTGTTGCGGGTTTCGCAAATACGGCTGAAATGCCAGCCTGGGGTACAACCATTCTTAATGCTCTCGGTCATGGTCAGCCACTTTATATGCTGTTCTATGCTGGGTTGATGGCATTCTTCTGCTTCTTCTACACAGCCATCGTGTTCAATCCCAAGGACACGGCTGATCAGCTTAAGAAGCACTCCGGCTTCATTCCGGGCATTCGTCCGGGTGAGCGTACTGCCGAGTACATAGACTATGTGTTGACCCGCATTACGGTTGTCGGCGCCATATATATCGTACTTGTCTGTCTTCTGCCGGAATTCCTGATTTCTGCAACCGGTGTGCCATTCTATCTTGGCGGTACTTCGCTGTTGATCGTCGTCAGCGTGACGCTCGATACTGTTGCGCAGATTCAGGGACATCTTGTCGCCCATCAATATGAGGGCCTGATCAAGAAGTCCAAACTCAGAGGTGGGAAACGTAGTAAATGAGACTGATACTTCTTGGGCCGCCCGGAGCAGGTAAGGGGACGCAGGCTGGACTTCTTACCAAGAAGCATGGAATACCGCAGCTTTCGACGGGCGACATGTTGCGTGCAGCAGTCGCTCAGCAGAGCGAAATTGGCAAGCGTGCAAAAGCCGTGATGGATGCTGGTCAGCTGGTGTCCGATGAGATTGTTAACCAGATCGTGTCCGAACGCATTGATGCGCCAGACTGTTCGGGTGGATTCATTCTCGACGGTTATCCGCGCACCGTGCCGCAGGCTAAGGCGCTGGGCGAAATGCTGCTCGGTAAAGGTCTCAAGCTTGATGCTGTCATTGAGCTGAAAGTCGATGAAGATGCTTTGGTCAACCGGATTGAGAGCCGTGTGGCCGAGACGATTGCCAAGGGTGGTCAGGTTCGTTCTGATGATAATCCGGAGGCTTTCCGCAAGCGTCTCGTTGAATATCGCGAAAAGACTTCGCCGCTTTCGGCCTATTATGCCGGTACTGGTGAGTTGCGCGTATTGAACGGTATGGCGCCTGTTGAAGAAGTTACAGCCGAAATCGAGAGAATTCTCGTTCCGGCGTAATGCTTGAAAAAGCTGATTAAGAATTGCGATCAGAAAGACAATGTATGTTTTTCTGATCGCTTATCGCTTCAAAAAACTGCTTTTAATGTCTGTGAAGTTGCTTTGGCAGCTTTACGGACAGTTAAGAGTTGACTTTTTCGGGCGATTCCGTCAAAGACTGCGCCACTTCAATGGTTTTTGAATGGTCGGTTGCGGCGGAAATTGAAAAAGGCCGTTACCGGTCAGTTTATGCTGTCTTAGGGTAAGTCCCTTTGATGGAATTTATTACAACTCAAGGAGAACAGACGTGGCACGTATCGCTGGCGTCAACATCCCGACGAACAAGCGCGTTGTAATTGCGCTTCAGTACATCCACGGGATTGGACCGAAATTTGCTCGGCAGATCGTAACGAAAGTTGGCATTGCTGACGATCGTCGCGTAAACCAGCTCTCGGATGCTGAAGTACTTCAGATCCGTGAAGCAATCGATGCTGAATACCGGGTCGAAGGTGACCTGCGTCGTGAAGTTTCGATGAATATTAAACGCCTGATGGACCTTGGCTGCTACCGCGGTCTTCGTCATCGTCGTTCGCTGCCGGTTCGCGGTCAGCGTACGCATACCAATGCACGTACCCGTAAGGGTCCTGCAAAGGCTATCGCAGGTAAGAAGAAGTAATTATCGGCAGAACCAATCGTTCTGCCGGGCTTGCCCTTAATCGGGCGGGTTCGGTGCTGGTCCTAATCAAAGGGCCGGTGTAGCCGCTGGAACTACGGCGGTGTCGAGATCGAGTTTTGAGAGGACTATCATGGCTAAAGAAGCCCAGCGCATTCGCCGTCGCGAACGTAAAAACATCTCGTCGGGCGTTGCCCACGTTAATTCGACGTTTAACAACACCATGATCACCATCACGGACGCGCAGGGCAATGCAATTGCCTGGTCGTCTGCAGGTGCTCAGGGTTTCAAGGGTTCGCGTAAGTCGACCCCGTTTGCCGCACAGATCGCTGCTGAAGATTGCGCCAAGAAGGCTCAGGAACATGGCATGCGCTCCCTCGAAGTCGAGGTTTGCGGACCGGGTTCTGGCCGTGAATCTGCGCTGCGCGCTCTCCAGGCTGCCGGCTTTGTGATCACGTCGATCCGCGATGTTACGCCGATCCCGCACAACGGTTGCCGTCCGCGCAAGAAGCGCCGGGTCTAATTTCGTTTATATGCTGCATGAACCTCGAACCTTGTGTTCGGGGTTCCTCTGCAGTTCTTCACAGGATCGCTACGATTGGATAGTAGCGACGGTTGATAGAGGAAAACAAAATGATCCAGAAAAACTGGCAGGAACTGATTAAGCCGAACAAGGTGGATTTCATCACCAACGGCTCGCACAATCGTGCAACCGTGGTCGCTGAACCGCTGGAACGTGGCTTTGGTCTGACGCTCGGCAACGCCCTGCGTCGCGTCCTTCTGTCTTCGCTGCGCGGCGCTGCTGTGACCGCTGTTCAGATCGACGGCGTTCTGCATGAATTCTCGTCTATTCCGGGCGTCCGTGAGGACACAACGGATATTGTTCTGAACGTCAAGGAAATCGCCATCCGTATGGAAGGTGAAGGCCCGAAGCGCATGGTTGTCCGCAAGGAAGGCCCGGGCGTTGTTACGGCTGGTGACATTCAGACTGTTGGCGATGTCGAGATCCTTAACCCGGATCACGTCATCTGCACGCTGGATGAAGGCGCTGAAATCCGTATGGAATTCACTGTCAACACCGGTAAGGGCTATGTGCCTGCCGACCGCAATCGTGCGGAAGATGCTCCAATCGGTCTCATTCCGGTTGACAGCCTTTATTCGCCGATCCGCAAGGTATCGTACAAGATTGAGAACACCCGTGAAGGTCAGGTTCTTGATTACGACAAGCTGACGCTCAATATCGAAACCAATGGTTCGGTGAGCGGTGAAGATGCAGTTGCTTATGCAGCACGTATTCTTCAGGACCAGCTCGCAGTCTTCGTCAACTTCGAAGAGCCACAGAAGGAAGCACCGCAGGAACAAGTTGCGGAACTCGCTTTCAACCCGGCTCTGCTCAAGAAGGTAGACGAGCTCGAATTGTCGGTACGTTCGGCAAATTGCCTGAAGAACGACAACATCGTCTATATCGGCGATCTGATCCAGAAGACGGAAGCCGAAATGTTGCGGACTCCGAATTTCGGCCGCAAGTCGCTCAACGAGATCAAGGAAGTTCTGGCATCGATGGGTCTCCATCTTGGAATGGAAATCCCAGCCTGGCCGCCAGAAAACATCGAAGATCTCGCAAAGCGCTACGAAGACCAATATTAAGACCGGCAATGTTCCGGCTATAGAGAAGATTAAAAGGAGAAGGCCATGCGCCACGGTAATGGACAGCGTAAGCTGAACCGCACTGCCTCGCATCGCAAGGCAATGTTCGCCAACATGGCGGCTTCGCTCATCGAGCATGAACAGATTGTGACGACGCTTCCAAAAGCAAAAGAAATTCGTCCAATCGTTGAAAAGCTTGTCACACTTGGCAAGCGTGGTGACCTGCATGCACGTCGTCAGGCGATTTCCGCTATTCGTGACGTACAGCTTGTTGCAAAGCTGTTCGACACGCTGGCTACCCGTTACGCAACCCGTAACGGCGGCTACATCCGCATCATGAAGGCAGGCTTCCGCACCGGTGACAATGCACCGATGGCAGTTGTTGAATTCGTGGAACGCGATGTTGATGCAAAGGGCAAGGCTGATCACGCACGTGTTGAAACTGAGCGCGCAGCAGAAGCTGAAGCAGCGTAATCAACGCAACTTTACATTTGAAAAGGGCCGCCTTGTGCGGCCCTTTTTGTTTTTATTGACTTTTATCAGATTGATTTGAACACCGACTGTTTCGTCTTCATTACCAAGCCGTAATGCAGTCGCCACAATACAGCCCTTTATACTTGGCTTGGTTGTCTCCATATTGATTACGACCCGTGAATCGGGTGTCGGAAAACAAAACTGGAGTTTGCCAATGAATTTGCGGCGTTATGGAATTACAGGCGTTGTTCTTGCTTCGATCAGCATGGCGGCATTGCCAGTGTTGGCTCAGGAAAGTGCAGTTCCTGTTCAGGGCAAGCAAATTCCCCTCAGCCGGGGTGACATGCAGCTTTCCTTTGCGCCACTTGTCAAGGAAACGGCTCCAGCAGTCGTTAATGTTTATGCGGCGCGCCAGGTGCCGCAGCGGGCATCACCTTTTGCCGGTGATCCGTTTTTCGAGCAGTTTTTCGGCGGTCAGGTCAATCGTGGACGTCCGCGCACCGAACAATCGCTGGGTTCGGGTGTGATTGTTGATGCGTCCGGTATTGTTGTGACGAATAATCATGTCATCAAAGATGCAGATGAAATCAAGGTTGCGCTTTCCGATGGACGACAGTTTGAAAGCAAGGTTTTACTGCGCGATGAGACCACTGATCTCGCCGTTTTGAAGATTGAAGGGAACGAAAAATTCCCTGTCGTTTCGCTGGGCAACTCTGATGACGTCGAAGTCGGTGATCTTGTTCTTGCAATTGGCAACCCATTTGCGGTTGGACAGACCGTTACCAGCGGCATTGTGTCGGCGCAGTCGCGAACGCAGGTTGGCGTTTCCGACTTTGACTTTTTTATTCAGACCGATGCTGCGATTAATCCCGGTAATTCGGGCGGTGGTTTGATTGATATGCGCGGACGCCTGATTGGTATCAATACAGCAATTTATTCGCGTTCTGGTGGCTCTGTTGGTATCGGGTTTGCTATTCCATCGAATATGGTAAGTGCGGTCGTCGATGCGGCGCGTAGTGGCAGTTCCAGTTTTGAGCGTCCCTTCATTGGTGCAACTTTCCAGAATATCACGCCAGAAGTTGCAGAAGGTCTTGGCATGGACAAGTCGTTTGGTGTGATTGTGACAGCACTCACGAAAGATGGACCAGCAGAGCAGGCGGGTTTGAAAGTCGGTGATGTTGTGCTCACGGTGCAGGATGTGCGTGTCGATAATATTGATGTGCTTGGTTATCGGTTATCGACGGCTGGCATCGGAAACACGGTTACACTCGACATTGAGCGGAACGGTAAGTCCAGCAAGCTTCCTGTGAAGCTGACCAAAGAACCTGAGGCCAAGTCGCAGCAGAAGCAGACGATCAAAGGCGACAACCCATTCGAGGGCGCTGTCGTCGAGGAGCTAACTCCGTCTACTGTTTCCAAGATGCGCCTTCGTGAGGGATCGCGCGGCGTCATGGTCACAGATGTAATTGTCAATTCGCAGGCAGCACGCCTTGGTCTGCGTCAACGCGACATTATCCGCGGCATCAATGGTAATCCGATCCGCACGATCACCGATCTTACGACAGCGTTAAGTAACGGACGAGGTCTGGCTTGGCGGCTCGAAGTCGAGCGAAATGGTGCCTTGATTCGTCAGTTTGTGCGCTAGCACCACTTTCCAAACAGTTGCATGTCGTTTCAGGCAGGACTATGCCTGAAACGACATCTGTTTTTCCGGCATTGAGCGAAGCAAAATGAGCGACCTTTTTTCCACTGCGACTGATCCGAATGCGGACCGTAACAGGCCGCTCGCTGATCGGTTGCGTCCGCGCCATCTTGCAGAAGTGACAGGGCAGGAGCATTTGACTGGCCCGGAAGGCGTTTTGACACGCATGATCGCTTCGGGCTCGCTTGGTTCAATGATTTTCTGGGGGCCACCGGGAACAGGCAAGACAACTGTTGCCCGACTGCTGGCCGGTGAAACCGAATTGGCTTTCGAGCAGATTTCGGCAATTTTCTCCGGTGTTGCCGATCTTAAACGCGTGTTTGAATCGGCGCGTGCCCGGCGCATGTCGGGTCGTCAGACTTTGCTGTTTGTTGACGAAATACATCGCTTCAACCGTGCGCAGCAAGATAGTTTTCTTCCCGTAATGGAAGATGGCACAGTTATTCTGATCGGGGCGACGACTGAAAACCCGTCTTTTGAGCTCAATGCCGCTTTGCTGTCACGGGCAAGGGTTCTGACATTTCATCCGCATGATGCGACAAGTATTGCCACACTTCTAACCCGCGCGGAAGAGCAGGAAAGTCGCCTGTTGCCGCTGGATGAGGACGCGCGTGCGAGCCTGATCCGCATGGCCGATGGTGACGGGCGGGCAGCACTCACGCTTGCCGAAGAGGTTTGGCGTGCAGCGAGACCCGACGAAACATTCGATGCCGAAAAATTGCAGGATGTGGTTCAGCGGCGTGCGCCAGTCTATGACAAGGGGCAGGACGGGCATTACAATCTGATTTCAGCGCTGCATAAATCTGTGCGCGGGTCCGATCCCGATGCAGCGCTTTATTATCTTTGTCGAATGTTCGATGCGGGTGAAGATCCGCTTTATCTGGGACGACGGCTCGTTCGCATGGCGGTAGAAGATATCGGGCTTGCCGATCCGCAAGCGCTGGCCATCTGCAATGCTGCCAAGGATGCCTATGATTATCTTGGCTCTCCGGAAGGCGAGCTGGCACTGGCGCAAGCCTGCGTTTATCTCGCGACAGCCCCCAAATCCAATGCTGTTTATATGGCTTACAAAGCCTCTATGCGTGCAGCCAAGGAAAATGGCTCACTGCTTCCGCCAAAGCATATCCTCAATGCGCCAACCAAACTCATGAAGAATGAGGGCTATGGTGATGGTTATGCCTATGATCATGATCAGCCAGACGCTTTCTCTGGACAGGACTATTTCCCGGAAGCGATGGGGCGACAGGTTTTCTATGATCCGCCAGAGCGTGGTTTTGAGCGTGAAATTCGTAAGCGTCTCGACTATTGGTCACGTTTGAGAGCCGAGCGGCGGGGACGAAACTGAAGCTAATTCGATAACTGCGCTTCGATGGCAGATTTGTCGATGATGGACCATACTTTGTCGATTTTATAATCGACAAATCCGTAGAAAACATTTTCCGAAAACTGGACCCTTTTGCCATTCACGGGCAAGTTAAGGAACCTCTCTTTTGGCGTGCAATCAAAATCCAGACGACTGGCAATAATCGGCGGTTCAACAACCAATAATCCGATATTGAATTGGAGATCAGGTATCTGCTGATAATCGCGGATAAGCATGTCTCGATATAGAGCTACCCCCAAATGTCGACCGTTGTGCTGGGCCGTTTCAGCAACAAAATGATGTAGTGACTGCCAATCCTGACAATTGAGGCAGGAAATATATTCTTTGTAAACGTCACGAAGCATTCGAACGTTCATTTGGGTTCTCCAGTAAGATTGAGTCTACATTTTAAAAGAACTATTGCGCGCATAGACCTTTATTCAAGAGTGGTGGTCATTTCCCAGACTGCACAGGTCACAATTTGGCCTTCATCGAGACCTTGGCAGTGCGCTTGAATACAACCTCGAGTTTCACTTCACAGGTATACTGTATTTTTGATTCATCAATGATTTCAATGGCCGGGCAACTTTGGGGAGTGGGCGTAAACGATATGGTAACTATAATGAAATCAATGGCTTAGTATAATGCCCGATAGTGTTTAAAATTTAATCGAATTGTCTAGTTCGTAAGAGGTTTCCCTATGACGCGCGTTTTGTTGCTCGTCGCGCTCGTTGTTCTTGGTGGCTGCGCGACCGCCCCACGGCAGATCAGCAATGTATGCGCAGTATTCGATCAACGTGATGGCTGGATAAACAACTGGCAGAAGGATGCGAGCCGTGTTTCGCGCGAATATGGCGTGCCGGTGCATGTGCTCATGGCCACGATCTACGCTGAATCAGGGTTTCGGCCCTATGCGCGACCACCCCGCACCAAATTGCTCGGATTTATTCCATGGAAGCGTGCCTCTAGTGCCTACGGATATTCGCAGGCACTGAATGGGACCTGGGATCGTTATAAGCGTGAAACCGGTCGCTGGACAGCATCACGCAGTAATTTTGGCGATGCTATTCATTTTGTCGGCTGGTATCATAATGAGAGTAGCCGCAGAAACGGAATTAAACGCAGCGATGCTTATAATCTTTATCTGGCTTATTATTCTGGCCATGGTGGCTATTCCCGCGGGGTGTGGCGCAATAATTCGACTGCCTTAAATGGTGCCAAACGTGCGCAAACCATGGCAAACCGATATGCAACGCAATTGCGCTCATGCGGGAGGATTGGTTAAGTTCGCCGTTTTATAAGCGGTTGATGATTTGGAGTGATCAACGAAAAAGGCATTTTATAAGTCGCGGATTGGGATTTTAAGACTCCATCCAGCCTTAATCGAAGTTATCATTCGCGGCGAATCGATAATTGAGGATGACCAATACATGCTGAAGAAACTTGGGATTGCCGTAATCTGCGCCACATTTCTGGCAGGCTGCACAACCGACCCTTATACGGGTCAGGAAAAGATGTCGAACACGGCTGGCGGTGCTGCAATCGGTGCGGCAGTCGGTGCTTTGGGCGGGCTTATGGTTGGCGGTTCCAGCCGTGCGCAACGTAATGCCGTTCTGATTGGCGCCGGTATCGGCGCGCTCGGTGGCGGCGCTATCGGCAATTACATGGACCGTCAGGAATCGGAACTTCGTAACCAGCTTCAGGGTACCGGTGTTTCTGTAACGCGTAATGGTGACCAGATTATCCTGAATATGCCTTCAGCAATTACCTTTGATACCGATCAGGATCAGGTGAAGAGCCAGTTCTACGCAACGTTGAATTCCGTAGCCATCGTATTGCGCAAGTTCAACCAAACGCTTGTAGATGTTTACGGCTTTACCGACTCGACCGGCAGTGCAAGCCATAATCAGGCGCTGTCACAGCGTCGCGCTGCTTCTGTTGCAAGCTATCTTGGTTCCCAGGGCATTGATCCACGTCGCTTTGCCGTTATCGGCTATGGTGCGAGCCAGCCAGTTGCTTCCAATGCAACTCCGGAAGGACGCGCACAAAATCGTCGTGTGGAAATTCAGATTTCACCGTTGCGTGGTGCGAGCCAGTAAACTCAGGAATTGCATTCCTGTGATTCAACGCAGCTTTCCGTGAGGAGAGCTGCGTTTTTTATAACTTGTTTGCGAATCGAAATGCGTTACGACGCGCTTTTATGAAGTAAAGCGTGGAAAGTCTTATAGATTTTGATTGGCTAATATTAAGGAACAATAATAGAACAAAAATTTTAAATCAATTAAAATCAATGGTTTGAACATGTTGCAAAACGAGAACAAAACAGATACAAATAGATATTGGCGATGAGCCCGTTGGGCTTCTAGCGAGACAAGAGGATGGTGTAAGATGTCTCAAAAATCATTGCGACTCGTTGAGGAAAATTCGGTGGATAAGACAAAAGCACTCGATGCGGCGCTGTCGCAAATTGAACGTGCGTTCGGCAAGGGCTCAATCATGCGGCTCGGTCAGAACGATGTCGTCGATATTGAGACTGTACCAACTGGTTCGCTTTCTCTCGATATAGCATTGGGCGTCGGCGGTCTGCCCAAGGGACGTATCATCGAGATTTACGGCCCGGAAAGTTCCGGTAAGACAACGCTTGCGCTTCATACGATTGCAGAAGCCCAGAAAAAAGGCGGTATCTGTGCATTTGTGGATGCGGAACATGCACTCGATCCGGTCTATGCGCGTAAGCTTGGCGTTGATCTTGAAAACCTTCTGATTTCGCAGCCGGATACGGGCGAACAGGCTCTTGAAATTACGGATACGCTTGTGCGTTCTGGCGCAATTGATGTTCTGGTTATCGACTCGGTCGCGGCTCTGACGCCGCGCGCTGAAATCGAAGGTGAAATGGGTGATTCTCTGCCGGGTCTTCAGGCTCGTCTTATGAGCCAGGCGCTGCGTAAACTTACCGCTTCGATTTCGCGCTCAAACTGTATGGTCATCTTCATTAATCAGATTCGTATGAAGATCGGCGTCATGTTCGGTTCGCCTGAAACCACGACCGGCGGTAATGCGCTCAAGTTTTACGCCTCTGTTCGCCTTGATATTCGCCGTATTGGCTCGATCAAGGAACGCGATGAGGTTGTTGGTAACCAGACCCGTGTGAAGGTGGTCAAGAACAAGCTTGCCCCTCCATTCAAGCAGGTTGAATTCGACATCATGTACGGTGCCGGTGTTTCCAAGGTTGGCGAACTGGTTGATCTGGGTGTTAAGGCCGGTGTTGTCGAGAAGTCTGGTGCATGGTTCTCCTATAATTCCCAGCGTCTGGGGCAGGGGCGTGAAAATGCCAAGCAGTATCTTAAGGACAATCCCGAGGTGGCGAATGAGATTGAAACGACACTCCGCCAGAGTGCTGGTCTGATTGCTGAGAAGTTCCTTGAAGACGGTGGTCCCGAAGCGGATGATGGTCCAGATGCAGCCGAAGCTTAAGCTTCTTGGTGCTATAAAATAGAACAAGCCCCGCATGACAGTGCGGGGCTTTTGTTTTTCAACCTTAACACTGTTGCATAGATGCCTTTTTCTTAACTTCCACGCGAAATTGCTTTTATAGCGCACACTGCTTATCTGGACAGAAAAGCGGCGCACCGTTAAAAGCGGTCAACCGAAACTCCACTTTCCCGGCGGGCAGTTTGAGACGTAGCGGCTTAAGTGCCGAATATCGTCGCCGCGTTGTCGGTGGAGAGAAGATAATCATGTGCTTTTTTGAAGGGCGCATCCGTGCAGGGCAGAAGAAGCCCAAAGGTGAATTATGGCTGGCGTCAACGAGATAAGATCTACGTTTCTCGATTACTTTCGTAAGAACGGACACGAGGTTGTTTCATCAAGTCCTTTGGTGCCGCGCAATGACCCTACGCTTATGTTTACCAATGCGGGCATGGTGCAGTTTAAGAACGTCTTTACAGGTCTTGAACAGCGCCCTTACAAACGCGCAACGACCTCGCAGAAATGCGTGCGCGCAGGCGGCAAGCATAACGATCTCGACAATGTCGGTTATACCGCACGTCACCATACTTTCTTTGAAATGCTCGGCAATTTCTCTTTTGGCGATTATTTCAAGGAAGAGGCGATCACGCACGCCTGGAATCTGATCACCAAGGAGTTCGGTCTTAACAAGAACAAACTTCTCGTCACGGTTTATCATACCGATGATGCGGCTGCGAATTTCTGGAAGAAGATCGCAGGTCTCTCCGAAGATCGCATTATCCGCATTGCAACCAGCGACAATTTCTGGGCGATGGGCGATACCGGCCCGTGCGGCCCTTGCTCGGAAATATTCTATGATCATGGTGATCATATCTGGGGTGGACCACCCGGATCGGCAGACGAAGACGGCGACCGCTTCATCGAGATCTGGAATCTTGTTTTCATGCAGTTCGAGCAGCTTTCGCCAGAACAGCGCATCGATCTGCCGCGCCCGTCGATTGATACCGGCATGGGTCTGGAGCGCGTTGCTGCCGTTTTGCAAGGCGTGCATGACAATTACGACATTGATCTTTTCAAAGCGCTGATCCGTGCTTCGGAAGAAGCAACGGGCGTTAAGGCCGAAGGTGATTTCCGCGCCAGCCATCGCGTGATTGCCGATCATCTTCGCGCATCAAGCTTCCTGATTGCAGATGGTGTTCTGCCATCCAATGAAGGTCGCGGTTATGTGCTGCGCCGGATCATGCGTCGCGCGATGCGTCACGCACAGTTGCTCGGTGCGAGCCATCCGTTGATGTGGCGTCTGTTGCCAGCGCTGATCCGCGAAATGGGTCAGGCTTATCCTGAACTCATCCGCGCCGAAGCATTGATTTCCGAAACCCTGAAGCTGGAAGAAACCCGTTTCCGCAAGACGCTTGAACGTGGCTTGGGCCTGCTTTCCGATGCTTCGGAGAATCTCGGTGAAGGTGATCGTCTTGATGGGGAAACAGCTTTTAAACTCCATGACACTTACGGTTTCCCGCTTGATCTGACGCAGGATGCTTTGCGTTCGCGTGGTGTGACTGTTGATACAGATGGTTTTAATGCTGCGATGGAGCGCCAGAAGGCCGAAGCGCGCGCCAACTGGACTGGTTCAGGTGAAGCTGTAACGGAAACCATCTGGTTCGGTATCAAAGACAAGGTCGGTGCGACCGAATTTTTGGGCTATGAAACCGAAAGCGCTGAAGGTGTGATCACCGCACTGGTGCGCGATGGGGCAGAAGTCTCATCGGCTGCGGAAGGTGAAACCATCTCTGTTGTTGTCAATCAGACGCCATTTTATGGCGAATCCGGTGGTCAGCAGGGCGATACCGGAATGATTTCCGGCGAAGGTTTTGTCATCTCCATCACGGACACGCAGAAGAAGGGTGAGGGCGTCTTCGTTCATACCGGCGAAGTTACCAAGGGTTCTGTCAAGGTTGGAGAAGCTGTTGAATTGAGGGTGGATTCGGGTCGTCGTACGCGCATTCGCTCCAACCACTCGGCAACGCATCTTCTGCATGAAGCACTGCGCGAAACGCTGGGCTCGCATGTTGCGCAGAAGGGCTCGCTCGTTGCTCCTGATCGGCTGCGGTTCGACTTCTCGCATCCGAAGCCGATTTCTGCTGAGGAACTGACAATTGTCGAAAATCTCGCCAATGAGATCATTCTGCAAAATGCGCCAGTTACCACGCGCCTGATGGCCGTTGATGACGCAATTGCGGAAGGCGCGATGGCACTTTTCGGCGAAAAATATGGCGACGAAGTCCGTGTTGTTTCGATGGGCACAGCCAAGCACGGCGATAAGGCTGGCAGGGCATATTCGGTTGAACTTTGCGGCGGAACACATGTTCGCCAGACTGGTGACATTGGCCTCGTCCGTATTCTGTCCGACAGTGGTGTTGCTGCTGGTGTTCGCCGTATGGAAGCGCTGACGGGTGAGACGGCTCGCCTTTATCTTGAGGAACAGGATGAACGCGTTAAAGCGATTGCCGGTGTTCTCAAAACGACGCCAGCAGACGCCCTTGAGCGCGTCAATGCCTTAGTTGACGAGCGCAAAAAGCTTGAACGCGAGCTTGCTGATGCACGCAGACAGCTGGCGCTAAGCGGCGGCTCGTCGGATGGCGGCAGTGCGGTGGAAACCGTGAATGGTGTTAACTTCCTTGGCAAAGTCGTCACGGGTGTTTCGCCACGCGATCTCAAGCCATTGGCCGATGAAGGCAAAAAGCAGGTTGGCTCGGGTGTGGTGCTCTTCATCGGTGTCAGTGAAGACGGCAAGGCCAGTGCAGTTGCTGCTGTGACCGAAGATCTGGTTGGCCGTTTCAGTGCTGTTGATCTGGTGCGCGCTGCATCAGGTGCTCTTGGCGGTGCCGGTGGTGGTGGTCGCCCGGATATGGCGCAGGCCGGTGGGCCGGATGGTACAAAGGCAGACGAAGCGATTGCGGCTGTTAAAGCGCTGATCGTCTAATCAAATCCTGATCAGAATGAAAAGGCCGGGTTTTCCCGGCCTTTTTCTTTATGTATTATGCATAACGCGGCTATCATTTGGCGCTTGTGCACGATCGTCTAAACCATAGTCGCGCAACACGGTTGAAACACGCAGACGATAATTTTCAAAAACACCGTCGCGCCCTGCGGTCTGCGCGATGCGATGTGATGGCAGGTTTCGCCAATGCTTCACCGCTTCCTCATCGCGCCAGAATGACAAGGAAAGCAGCTTTTGTGGCTCGACCAGGCTTTGAAAGCGCTCAATGGATAGGAAGCCATCGATGTGTGAAAGCTCTGCGCGCAGATGTGCAGCAATATGGAGATATTGTTCGCGCCGTTCTTCGTCAGAAGGCCAAACTTCAAAAATAACTGCAATCATGGTTTGATAAACTCCGCATGTGGTGCTGATTGCAGCTTGAGAAAGATACGCTCTTCGGAGCGGATAAACTGCTCGCGTTTTGCAAACTCATAATTGGCTTGCCCGATCGGATCTGTGGCCAGACGTGCTCGAAATGCTTCATAAGCTGCCAGGTTTTCGACCGAATAAACACCATAAGCCGTTGTGGTGGATCCTTCATGTGGGCCGAAATAACCAATCAGATTGGCGCCACAACGCGGACTTGCCTGTCCCCAATTGCGTGCATATTCCGCAAAAGCATTGGCTTTGAAAGGGTCGATCTGATAGCGGATGAAGCAGGTAATCATGTTTGTCTCCTGACATTGATGTGGTTGCCGGAGACTGTTTTAGCGTATTGAAATTCGTCCATGCTTCGGTTAGCATCGAAGTATGAAAGATGGTCCGATTATAGCTTCTGTTGCAGCTCTGCTGGGTGATCCGGCGCGCGCAAATATGTTGACGGCGCTGATGGACGGTCGCGCTTTGACGGTGAGTGAGCTTGCCGCAGCGGCAGGTGTTACGCTTCAAACCGCAAGTGGCCATCTTTCCAAGCTTGATGCTGCCAATCTGCTGGTGGCGGAAAAGCAGGGCAGGCACCGTTACTTTAGGCTTTCTGGTGCCGATGTTGCTCACGTGCTGGAAGGACTGATGGGGCTTGCGCAACGCACGGGTGCCGTGCGCGTTCGTACTGGCCCCAAAGACCATGCGCTGCGGAAGGCGCGGATTTGTTATGATCATCTGGCTGGCGAACGCGGTGTGGAAATGCTCGATGCATCCTACAGACTTGGTCTGATTGATGATGCCGGCAATCCTGTGCTTACCGATGCTGGAAAGTCATTCTTCTCGTGTCTCGGTGTCGATGTGGAGGCTTTGCAAAAGGGCAAGCGCCCGCTGTGCCGACACTGTCTCGACTGGAGCGAAAGGCGCAATCATCTGGGTGGCGCTCTTGGTGCGGCAGTTCTGGATAATTTCATAGAGAAAGGCTGGGCGCGTCGGGAAGAGGGACGGGTCATTTCCTTCTCCGCCAATGGCATGCAAGCCTTTGCGCAGACATTCCAACTCTGATTATTGCTTGGCGGCAACCGCCGCGTCATCCAGCTCGTTGGCGCGTTTCATGGCCGGGCGGTCTTTCAAACGATCCCAATAGGCGGTGAATGCAGGCTTTGGCGGCAAAGTGCCAAAACGCAAGCCCCAGCCGATATGCGATCCGACATAGACATCTGCCGCCGTGAAGCGCGTGCCGGTGATATAGGGGTGGCGGGAGACGGTGTTCTCCAACGTGCTCACAACCGCATCATAATTGCCATAGCCGACCATGACCTGTTTATCGGCAGGTATCTCATAACCAAGTGCATGATTGGCGAGTGCGGCCTCCACCGGACCCGATGTGAAGAAGAGCCAGCGATAGAAATCAGCACGCTCGTCGGCGTGTGGTGCTAAGCCTGCTTCGGGAAAAGTCGTTGCGAGATAAGCGCAGATCGCCGCGACTTCAGTTACAATATCTTTGCCGTGGCGAAGAGCCGGAACTTTGCCCATAGGGTTGATCGAGCAGTAATCCTGTCCTTTCATGGGCGGGCCGAAATCGAGGATCTCCACATCATAAGGCTTGCCGATTTCCTCAAGCATCCAGCGCGCAATGCGTCCGCGTGACATGGGGTTGGTGTAAAGCTTTAAGTCGCTCATCGCTTATCCTCCCTGCAAACTGCAAAACAGGATGCTCTTTCTCGTCCCAAAAGGAAACGAAAAACCAGAGGCGATTATAAGGCTTTTCGATACTGGATGAAGCCAGAGGCCTGCGCGATTGCGTCATAAAGACGGCGTGCCGTCGCGTTGCTTTCATGGGTGAGCCAATAAAGGCGTCCGGCATCGTGTTCACGTGCAAGATCAGCAACCGCTTCGATCAGAGCAGCCCCCGTGCCTTTTCCGCGCTGGCTATCTTCAACATAAAGGTCCTGAAGATAGCAGGTCCATCCGGGTAACCAGCAGGAACGGTGGAAGATTACGTGCACTATACCGACAAGGCGATTTTCGTCGTCGAAAGCGCCAAGTGCCTGCATCGGTTCCGATGTATCGTGAAAACGGCCCCATGTTATGTCGGTTGTCTCAGTGGGAATGTCGACTTCGTAAAAGACCTGATAGGCACGCCATAACGGTTCCCATGCGGCACGGTCTTGCGGCGTTAATTCCCGAATTGTCGACATACCCGTTCTCCCTCTTTGTATAGACACAGACTATCCGGGAGCATGCTTGCATGCGAGCGCTATATGCAAAGCACAATAAAAAACGGCGGGAAACTCCCGCCGTTTTTTATTTTATTAGTTTGGCTTAAGCAGCCATTGCCTTCTGAAGGTTTTCGTCGATCTTGTCGAGGAAGCCTGTGGTCGAGAGCCAAGGCTGATCCGGTCCGATGAGCAGCGCCAGATCCTTGGTCATGTAACCGCTTTCGACGGTGTCAACGCAGACCTTTTCCAGCGTATCGGCGAAGCGCTTGAGCTCTTCATTGTCGTCGAGCTTTGCGCGATGCGCGAGACCACGGGTCCATGCGAAGATCGAAGCGATTGAGTTGGTTGAGGTTTCCTCGCCCTTCTGATGCTGGCGATAGTGACGGGTCACGGTGCCGTGTGCAGCTTCAGCTTCAACTGTCTTGCCATCCGGCGTCATCAAAACCGAGGTCATCAGGCCGAGCGAGCCAAAGCCCTGTGCCACGATGTCTGACTGCACGTCGCCGTCGTAGTTCTTACATGCCCAAACATAACCACCGGACCACTTAAGGGCAGATGCAACCATGTCGTCGATCAGGCGGTGTTCGTACCAGATCTTGGCTTCCTTGAACTTGTCTGCGAATTCAGCCTGATAGACTTCTTCGAAGATGTCTTTGAAGCGGCCGTCATAGGCCTTGAGAATGGTGTTCTTGGTCGACAGATAGACCGGGTAATTGCGCTGCAAGCCGTAGTTCAGCGAGGCACGCGCAAATTCACGGATCGATTCGTCAAGATTGTACATGGCCATTGCCACGCCAGCAGCCGGAGCCTGATAGACTTCGTGCTCGATGGTTTCGCCATCTTCGCCAACAAACTTGATCGAAAGCGTGCCCTTGCCCGGGAACTTGAAATCGGTCGCGCGGTACTGGTCGCCAAAAGCATGACGGCCAACGATGATTGGCTGGGTCCAGCCTGGAACCAGGCGAGGGACGTTTTTGCAGATGATTGGCGCGCGGAAAATCACGCCACCAAGAATATTACGGATGGTGCCGTTAGGCGACTTCCACATTTTCTTGAGCTTGAATTCTTCAACACGGGCTTCGTCCGGCGTGATGGTCGCGCATTTTACGCCGACGCCATGTTCCTTGATGGCATTGGCTGCATCAATGGTAACCTGGTCATTTGTTTCATCGCGGTGTTCAACCGACAGATCATAATATTTCAGATCAATGTCGAGATACGGATGGATCAGCTTGTCCTTGATGAACTGCCAGATGATGCGGGTCATCTCATCGCCGTCGAGTTCAACGACCGGGTTTGCAACCTTGATTTTTGCCATTGATAATGCCTCTCATTTAATGCGTCGCGCCCGTATAGCATCGGTAAACGCGAAGGCAAAGTGTCAGAGGCTTATTCTTTGGCCTATAGTCCACTTCTCACGTCAAAATTTCGCGAAGTGGTAGATCAGGCTGCATGATGTGCTGCCTTTTCCCAGCGTGATCGCTGATCGCGATAGATTTCCTGCTCGCGCAGCAAAATTGACTCCGCATCGAGCGACGACATGGTTTTTGTGTTCTCCGTGGGAACAAAGCCGTTGACCTGAAGGGCGAGAAAGCGACCGCAGCAGACCCGCAGAAACGATGCAAAATTATCGAGGTCATGGCCTTCTGTGCGTGATTCATCATAGAGGCGGCCAAGAAGGCGATTGACGGTCAGGTCATCGCGCGCAGCAATATCTTCGAGTGTCCACCAGAAAAAGTTTTCGAGCCGCACACTGGTAACTACGCCCCCAATGCGTAGCGAACGTGTAATGCTTTGCCAAAGGTCAGGGTCAGCCCCGATAAACAGTCTGCACATGCGTTCCTCCCGTCCCGAATGTTCTCCCCGCATAATGTCGCGCAGATTTCGTCTGCCTGCAACCGGATGATGATTGCAGGCAGACAAGAATTAATTATGCGTGATTTTGGTACCAAGAACGCTGAGGAATTGCGACAACCATGCCGGATGTGCAGGCCATGCGGGAGCTGTCACGAGGTTTCCGTCAGTCACCGCTTGATCGACTGGAATATCGGCATAGGTGCCGCCAGCCAGTTCAACCTCCGGTCGACAGGCCGGGTAAGCGGAGCAGGTGCGACCATCAAGAACACGGGCTGCAGCCAGTAATTGTGCGCCGTGACAAACTGCGGCCACGGGTTTTCCTGCTTCAAAGAAATGTTTGACGATTGTGATGACTTGATCATTAAGGCGCAGATATTCCGGCCCGCGACCGCCGGGAATGACAAGCGCGTCATAGCTTTCAGCCTTCACTTCGGCAAAACTCGCATTGAGCGTGAAGTTGTGGCCGGGCTTTTCGGTGTAAGTCTGATGCCCCTCGAAATCATGAATGGCGGTGGCAATTGCATCTTCAGCCTTTTTGCCGGGGCAAACGGCATGCACTTTGTGGCCAACCGCGAGCAGCGTCTGAAACGGAACCATGGTCTCGTAATCTTCGCAGAAGTCACCGCAGATCATGAGAATCTTTTTGCCGGACATCGTTTCCTCCCTGAAATCCGTAATGTCGATTAGATCAGTCTTTCATGAATAGGAGGAAAGCTGGTGTTATTTGGCTACTACAATCGATTTTCGAGCAGGAATTTAAGGGGAATCTTTGCGATTTATTGTCAATTATGTCAGGGAAGCGCCAAGCTCCTAAAGCATCAGAGCGTGTCGCACTTAAATTTGGCGGGTTTGCTCGCTCTGATTCCTTATAATTGTTGCATGGTCGCAGACGCTAAATGAAACCTTTAGCTGCACCATACTTTAGCGGAAAATATCATGGCAGGAACAGATAAGCAGCGCACAATGATCACGGAAGGACCAGCAATCATTCTGGTTAATCCGCAACTGCCGGAAAATATCGGCATGGTTGCGCGCGCGATGGCGAATTTTGGTCTTGCAGAATTACGGCTTGTAGAGCCGCGTGAAGAGTTTCCAAGCGATAAGGCGCGGGCTGCGGCCAGCAAGGCCGATCATATCATCGATAACGCGGTGGTTTATGACGACCTGCCGTCAGCCATTGCTGATCTGAATTTTGTTTATGCCACCACTGCACGCGAACGCGATGGTTTTAAACAGGTGCGTAGCCCTGTGGAGGCGAATGGCGAATTGCGCCGCCGTTTTACGGCGGGTGAGAAGACCGGCATTCTTTTTGGGCGTGAACGTTTCGGCCTCAGCAATGAGGAAGTCGGCCTTGCCGATGAGTTGGTGACGTTTCCGGTCAATCCGGCTTTTGCCTCGCTCAATATTGCTCAGGCAGTATTGCTGATGTCTTATGAGTGGATGAAGTCGGGACTAGAAACCGAGACAGACACCGTATTTCGCGGGCCGGAAATGGAAGCCGCGCCGAAGATGGAATTGCAGAGTCTTTTCAATCATCTGGAAGAGGCTCTTGATGTGCGCGGCTATTTCCGCCCCGAGGCGAAGAAAGAAATCATGGTCAATAATCTGCGTTCGGTATTGACGCGCGCAGGTTTTGCATCGGCAGAACTTAAGCTTTTGCGTGGTGTGATTACATCGCTTGATGCTTTCACGCCAAAAAAGCCGCGAGGTTCGGGTGCACCGGAAGGGCGCGCTCGCAAGCCTGCAACTGAGGATAAGGCTGAATGAAATACGCGCCCGAAACACGTCTTTCCGCAAAATCGCCATCCAATATCGAGCGGCCAGTTCTGGTCTTTGACAGCGGCATTGGCGGTTTGACGGTTTTGCGTGAGGCGCGGGTGTTGATGCCTGACCGGCGGTTTGTCTACATCGCAGACGACGCCGGTTTCCCCTATGGCGGATGGGAAGAAGAAGCGTTGCGCGCGCGTATTGTCGAGCTGTTCGGCAAGTTCATCGCGGAGCACGATCCTGAAATCGCAATAATCGCCTGTAACACGGCTTCCACTCTGGTGCTTGATGATTTGCGCCGCGCGTATCCTTCTGTGCCTTTTGTTGGAACCGTGCCTGCCATCAAGCCTGCTGCGGAACGCACATCGTCAGGGCTTGTTTCGGTGCTTGCGACACCCGGCACGGTTAAACGTGCCTATACACGTGATCTCATTCAGTCCTTTGCCACGCAATGTCATGTGCGGCTTGTTGGTGCAGATCGGCTTGCAAGCATCGCCGAGGCGCATATTCGAGGTGAGAAAATTGATGAGGCTCTGGTGGTTGAGCAAATCACGCCCTGCTTTGTCGAAAAAGACGGGCAACGCACGGATATTATCGTTCTGGCCTGCACGCATTATCCGTTTCTTGCCAATGTGTTTCGCCGACTGGCACCATGGCCGGTCGACTGGCTTGATCCTGCTGAGGCGATTGCGAGACGCACAATTTCGCTATTGCCGAAGCGAGAGACTGATGAAGAGCTACATCATCACCATGATGATCGCGCAGTTTTCACATCGCAAAAGCCTGATTATGCCATACGTCGACTGATGCAGGGATTTGGATTGCAGTTTTCCTGAGTGTATCAGGTCGCTATAATTCAACAATGTAATAAATCAATTTAACTAATTGTTTTAATTGAAATACCCGGAAACATATCTGCTTCCGGGTATTGAGTGAATTTTGTTATCCAGCCGCCTTTTGTCTGGAATCGCGCTTTGCCTGTGCCACACTGGCAGCTTTTTTCAGGCGCCCGCGCTCCATAGGCCGGATAAGACTATCGGCTTTTTCATTCGGAATGTTGCGCATGCCGTGGCGTGTATGTCGTGTGTTGAAAGTCGGCTCATTCTTTTCGTTGGCCTTCTTGGTGGCAAGTGCCTTCTGAGCATTTTCAATCAGATCATTGCTGGCTGACATGCTACGTCGGCGTTCGACTTCCGCATTGATACGGCGCATCGCCATAGCCAGAACCGAAACCTTCAGATGCGAGCCTTCGTCGGCCTTTGAAGCGGACGAACCGCGTGCCGCTGCCTTTCCGCGCATTTCGCGCCGGCGCTGATGGGCCTGATCGCGCGCCTTGCTGCGACGGTCGCGTATCAGCTTGGCCAGTTGTGTCAGTTCAGAGTCCGAAACATCCTGAAGAAGTGGATGGTGTGATTTCTCGACCAGCTCTCGTTCTTCTGCGTTCAACGCACGGGCTTCTTCCTTGCGTGTTATGGCCATGAAAATCTCCTTCCGTTATTTTCCACATTTTCATATAGGTCGGTCATCGGGCGGGAAAAGGGTCCGGGGGGCGGGAAAAGGG
>NZ_NNRJ01000030.1 GCF_002252445.1 Brucella thiophenivorans | reverse complement strand
GTACAGGAGTCTTCAAAAGTGGCACAGAACCAAAGTGATGGAAAAATAAGAAACTGCTTGCTTTACTTTGCCTATTAATGCTATAATGAAAATGTAGAAAAGATGGACGTGAAACCAGTTCATCAAAAAAAGTAAGGGAGACTGTTCAACCATGAACAATTTTATTCAAAACAAAATCATGCCTCCAATGATGAAATTTTTGAATACCCGTGCAGTCACGGCAATCAAAAATGGTATGTGAATTCCTATCCCATTTATCATTATTGGTTCAGTATTCTTGATTCTTGGTCAACTGCCATTCCAAGCAGGACAAGACTTCATGAACAAAATCAAATTGGGCCCACTCTTTTTACAAATTAATAATGCTTCATTTGGTATTATGGCTTTGCTTGCCGTGTTCGGTATTGCTTACGCTTGGGTTCGAGATGCAGGTTATGAAGGAGTACCCGCTGGTTTAACAGGTGTCATTGTTCACATCTTGTTGCAACCAGACACAATCCATCAAGTAACAAGTGTTACTGACCCAACTAAAACATCAACAGCATTTCAAGTAGGTGGTGTCATTGACCGAGCTTGGTTAGGTGGGAAAGGGATGGTTCTCTCAATCATCGTTGGACTCTTAGTAGGTTGGATTTACACTGGCTTTATGCGTCGGAACATCACAATCAAAATGCCAGAACAAGTTCCAGAAAACGTTGCCGCATCATTTACTTCACTTGTACCTGCAGGAGCAATCATTACAATGGCTGGTGTGGTTCATGGAATCACAACGATTGGCTTCAACACAACTTTCATTGAGTTAGTTTATAAATGGATTCAAACACCATTGCAACACGTGACTGACGGTCCGGTTGGGGTCTTCGTTATTGCCTTTATGCCAGTATTTATCTGGTGGTTCGGTGTTCACGGAGCGACAATCATTGGTGGGATTATGGGACCATTGCTTCAAGCAAACTCTGCTGACAATGCTGCTCTCTACAAAGCAGGACATCTTAGCCTGTCAAATGGCGCCCATATCGTTACTCAATCATTTATGGACCAATACTTGACAGTTACTGGTTCTGGTTTGACCATTGGTTTGGTTATCTTCCTCTTAGTGAGTGCAAAATCAGTTCAAGGTAAAACTTTAGGACGAATGGAAATTGGACCTGCAGTATTCAATATCAACGAACCTATTCTGTTTGGACTTCCTATCGTTTTGAATCCAATTCTTGCTATTCCATTTATCTTGGCTCCGTTGATTTCAGGAATTTTGACTTACTTAGTGATTTATCTAGGAATCATTCCACCATTTAATGGTGCCTATGTTCCTTGGACAACCCCTGCGGTCTTGTCAGGATATCTAGTAGGTGGCTGGCAAGGTATGGTTTGGCAAATTATTATTCTTGCTTTGACCACAGTTCTCTATTGGCCATTTGCCAAAGCTTATGACAATATTCTTCTGAAAGAAGAAGCTGAAACAGAAGCTGGAATTAAT
>NZ_NNRJ01000029.1 GCF_002252445.1 Brucella thiophenivorans | reverse complement strand
CGTTTAACAGATCTCGTTTATCAACGTTCCAACTAATTGCAAAATTTAGATGAGCTCAAGACTTCTTGAGCTTATCTTGTTAAGAAATGATAATTTAATAATTCTAATAATTACAAGGAGAAATTATGACTTTAAAAAAAGACTTCCTCTGGGGAGGAGCAGTTGCTGCACATCAACTTGAAGGAGGCTGGAATGCTGGTGGAAAGGGAGTTTCCGTAGCAGATGTGATGACAGCAGGTAGTAACGGCGTAGAAAGAAAAATCACAGATGGAGTAATTGAGGGAGAAAATTACCCTAATCATGAAGCTATTGATTTCTATCACCACTATAAAGAAGATGTAGCACTTTTTGCAGAACTCGGT
>NZ_NNRJ01000028.1 GCF_002252445.1 Brucella thiophenivorans | reverse complement strand
CCAGTCGATAGGATCCTGAAATCAGCTCTCTAATAACTAAGACGTTTGAGAAGACTATTTTCTGCACAGCCTAACCAAAAAAAATGTCTCACAACCACGTATGGCACCGTCAAAAACCAAATTATTCTTAAGTTGAGTAAATAGGTATGGTATTGCGCAGGTCGTCTCTTTTGATTAAAAGCCATGCCGGTTGTGATATTCCTATTCGAGGCATCCGGCGCGCATGAAGTTTGAGTCTACACAGAGCACGGAAGAGCTTATTTCAGTTTACCTCCGTCAACTGAAATGGTTGCGTGACGCGCTGAAGAGGCGTTTGAATTCTCACGAATTGACGGAAGACGCGTTACAGGAAACGTGGCTTAGGCTTGCCTCACTAAAAAATAAGCCACAGGAAATCCGTGATCACCGCGCGTTTATTCTCAGAATTGCAGGCAACATAGCAATTGATCTGTTGCGTAAAGACAGACGTCATAATGCACGTTGCATCAGCGATGAGGAGATACTCGCATCGATTGCCGACAGCTATCCGTCACCCGAAACCTTCGCGCTGGATCGTGATAATCTCCGCCAACTGGCCATAGCTCTGATGCAAATTCCCACAAAGGCCTGCTCTGCGCTGCTTTTAGCGCGATGTGACGGCCTTTCTCACAGGGATATTGCTCATCATCTGGGTGTTTCGGAAAGTATGGTCGCACGTTATCTGGCGCAAGCGCTTCGCCATTGCCGGGATCATTTCAGAAATCTTCAGTAGTCGACCTTTCTCAGGTGCAAGATTGCGGCGTTCTGTTCGTCTTAAATAGGTAAGCCCATTTCCACTGTTTGGTTTAATTGCATGTTTTTAGAGCGCTGTTCATCACATGGTTTCTGACAGGAAAAAGTTTGATGCCGACATAGGTCTCAGCGATTCAGCGATTGACTGGGTGGTTAAATTGAGTTCTGGGCGAGCCACCACTGAGGAGCATTTGCAGTTCAGCCTGTGGCGACAGCAAAGTGAAAAACATGAGCTTGCCGCGCTTGAGGCTGAGAGCCTGTGGCACGGCATTGGCGCAACGGGGAACCGAATGCGCAAAGCCGAACGAGACATAAAATTCACGCGAAGAGCAATGTTGGGTGTGGCAATGGCCGGGGCAACGGGCATTGCATTTGAGCGCGTCGGAATTATCGGACCTCAGCTTTATGCCGATTATGCAACGCGAACAGCCGAGCAGAGAACCGTTCGATTGGACGATGGCTCGACAGTTATTATGAATGGCAACACGGCCTTTTCATCGGAATTGACTAAACAGGAACGCCGGTTGTCCTTATATCAGGGACAAGCTCTTTTTCAGGTCGCTAAAGATGGGGCTCGTCCTTTTATCGTTGAAGCAGATGGCGGTGAAACGCGTGCTTTAGGGACTGAGTTTGACATCGATATTCGTTCAGAAAAAGTGGTTGTTACCGTCACGGAAGGTATAGTGAGTGTGTCGAGTGGGGCAACGGAAACAGCTTTTGATGGGCGCTCTGTGAGAGCTGTCGCTAATCAGCGTGTGAGCTATCAATCTGACAGGAAACCATCAATACCGCAGGACATTGATGCAGATTTGGAAACTGCATGGCTACGTGGCAAGCTGATCTTTAACGCCAGGCCACTAGGTGAAGTTGTGGCCACTCTCTCACGCTATCGTTCTGGCAAAATTATCATTGCCAACAGCCAGCTAAGGTCGCTCGAAGTTACGGGTGTTTTTGATCTTACGCAGCCTGAAACTGTGCTCGAAACAGTTGAAAAGACACTCCCTGTATCCGTCACGCGAATGCCATTTGTGACCATCTTGCGATAGGCACCCGCGAGCCGAGAGTTAGATGAGTTTAATACTCAAGTTTTTTTATTAATCCTGGTGCAAGATTTATGAACCTGTTTCGTCCTTGAAACTGAGAGGGTTGATGGAACTGCTTAAAGAGCGGCCAATCAGCTGTAAAAGCTATCAGGACGGGCGAAATTCTATGCGTGCAGCAGTTATGAGCAAAGAAAAGCGGACAATATCACGGAGCGCAATTAAAGTTGGTCTGTTTGCTTCCGTTGCGATCATCAGTTCAATCCCAATGGCTCAGCTCAGGGTAGCCTATGCGCAGCAGGCCTCGGCGCAAACAATCGCATTTAATATTCGCTCTCAGAATATGGGCGGTGCACTCACTGCGTTTGCTGACCAAGCGGGGCTAAAGTTGTTGTTGCAGTCGCGTGTTGTTGCAGGAAAAACAAGTCAGTCTGTCCAAGGCAATTTTATACCAGAACAAGCATTATCAAGGCTTCTTTCGGGTTCCGGTCTCAATTACCGGATTGATGGCACAACCGTTACAATTGCTGACCCGACGCCCAATAACCAGTTGGCACCCGACGCACAGAACACCACTTTGCTCGATACAATAACGGTGAGTGGCGGCAATGGGGTCGCAGCGGCAGAAGCGCCTTATTACACACCAGCGCCCACCGCTTACATTTCTGCGCAATCCATTGAGCGTTTTAGAGGGTCGAGCCCGGCCGATATTTTCCGGGGAACAGCTGGCGTTATGTCTGCTGAAGCACGCAATGGTGCGGGTTCAATCGATGTGAATATCCGTGGCATGCAAGGGATGGGTCGCGTCGCAACGACAATTGATGGCGCTGAAAACGCCGTCAATGTGTATCAGGGTTATCAAGGCATTTCCAACCGAACCTTCGTTGATCCAGATTTTCTTGGCGGTGTCGACATTCTAAAAGGCTCTGACGCTTCTTCGAGTGGGATTGCCGGTACAGTCGCTATGCGCACACTTGAAGCAAGCGATATCGTTAAAGCGGGTAACCGCTTTGGCCTGCGCGTAAAAAGTGGCTTTGGTACCAATTCCAGTAAGCCGGAAGCAGGTGATAAAGCCGGATATTATATCTGGAATCGTACGGATCAGTCCACTGTTACATCCTCGGATGACACGATGAACCGTCCAGCTTTTCTGAAGCCGACCAATGGCTCGGGCAGTGTTGTAGCTGCCATGCAGGACGAGAATATCGAATTGCTGGCCGGTTATGCCTATCGCAAACGCGGCAACTATCATGCTGGTAAAAACGGCCCCGCTGCTGATACCGAAGATCTCGGTGGCATGACAGCGTGCCTTAATTACTGTAGTAACCCACCAATTAATTACTACTGGTATCCGAACTTTATAAAAAACACTGGCATTGCTAATTATCGCCCGGGTGAGCAGGTTCTGAATACGCAGCTGGAGACTAAATCCTTGTTGCTAAAAGGCAAGGTGATGTTTGGTGATGGGCATAGTCTTCAGCTCGGTTATACCGGTTTTGATAGCGAGGCTGGTACTTTCAAAGCTAATGCGCTGAGCACGCTTAATCTGCAGGCCGTGCAACAGCCTCTCACAACGGATGTAAAAGCCCATACCGGAACATTTAAATACCGTTGGGATCCATCGGATAATGATCTGATTAATCTGAAAGCCAATCTCTGGGGTACGAAGCTGAAGCAGCGCAATGCAGCTGATTGGCTTGCAGACGGCGCCCCGAAAGATTTTAAATCCGGACCGGATTTGTGGACATGGGGCACTGATATAAGCAACCGCTCACAGTTTAGTACGGCTTATGGTGATATTGATATGACCTATGGCGCGTCTTACAAAATGGAAGATACCAAGCCGACCGAAGGTACGAGGAAGTGGGATACATTCCTTGATTTGCGGGATGGTACCCGCGAAGAAGCTGCGGCCTATGTCAAAACAGCTTACAAACCGGTTGACTGGCTGACGATCAATGGCGGCATCCGCTATACACAAATGTGGTCGCGTGATCGCAGTCCTGTGAAAATGGTTCACCCTGATATGGTTTATGGCAAAGCGCGTCTCAAACAGGACGGCTTTAGCCCTTCACTGGGCGTTACTGTCGAGCCGATTAACGGCGCGCAGTTCTACGTCAATTATTCCAGTACTTTGCGTGCGCCGAGCATTATGGAATCCGTTTCTGCCTTCAACATGACGGTGAATGAAGACACGAAGGCTGAGCGTTCAAATAACTGGGAAATTGGCGCCAACTTCATCGAAAATGACCTGATTGCCGCCACAGACCAGACGATGATCAAATTCGGCTACTTCAACTGGGACGTGAAAGATTACATTGCCCGCGAGTTTCACAAATATTCGAACTCCCAGAATGTGCGTATTTTCAATATTGATCGCGCTCGTTTTTCAGGGCTCGAACTATCCACCAATTATACGCTTGGCGGTTTTGAAGCGACACTGGCAGCCAATTACTATCTGAACGTAGAGTTCTGCCGCACAGCCGAAACTTGTGAAAATAAGTCCCTTTATGCCGACTATGCCACCAATCAGGTGCCACCTAAGTATGGGGTGGATTTAACACTGACGCAGAAGCTGATGGAGGATGCACTCACGGTCGGCGGCCGCATTTCCTACACTGGCTCACGCGCCGTCGGCCATGGTGACGTTACAGGACAGGGCATGTCACAGTTTATCACCATGATCGACTGGAAGCCTTACACACTGGTTGATGTGTTCGCTGAATATAAACTCAATGAAAATTACACCGCCAGCGTACGCGTGGAGAACCTAACGGATCGGTTTTATGTCGATCCACTCAGCCTTGCACAGCAGCCGGGACCGGGCCGGACATTTTATGCTTCGCTGACTGCTAGTTTCTAAACTCACTAAAACCAAGCTTCCGCGTTTAATAGCGCGGAAGTCTTGTTATAAAATGCTAATTTAATCCTGACAGACTTATCTCTGACGTTAACGTTATAAGACTCAGCGTTGCCCTACGATTTGGCTTCGGCTTTTCTGCGCAGTTCGGGGACTCTGACTTTGCATAGACTTGCAGGAGATGCGGCGTCGAATAGTCATTGCCGTCCCGCCATCATTGATAAAAAGTTTGCACCAAAACCTCATTGGCAATCTTTCTCAGGCAGCGGTCGCTAAAAGGGCAGTCTATAACAAGCGGCAACATTACCACAAAAGTGAAGACGCCCACAGACGGTCAGAGACAGCCTCTCGCTTTTATCCTGATGGACGGAGGAGACCAAAGTAATTTTATGGCATTCTTATTCGCATAAAAGATGATGCGCGAACGTATCGCCGGTATATTCGGAACGCAGTAAACCCGCCTCGGACAAGCGCGGCATCAACTCGTCAAGCGCAAGATGCATGGACGATGTGGAGCCGCCAGGCGCGGTAATAAATCCGTCAATTGCCCTAACATCCGACCATTTTTGGATTTCTTCTACCGCATCATCGACCGTGCCAATGACCTGCCAGTGTGCAGCGCTGATGACTTCCGGGCGGCGCAAAAGATCATTGATGTAGAGCGTTTCTTTCAGAAGAAGCCGTTGCAACAATCCGGCGTGAGTTTTGCTGCGCGTTTTTTCCGGCGGCGGCGGCAAATCCGATGGACGGATGAGACGATCTTCTGGCCAGTCAGTGAGATCAAGCCCCGTCATATCTCTAATATATGTAATCTTGCGAGCACGATCTCCACGTGCGTGGGTATAGGAAAATAACTCCCGCGCTTCCTCGCGTGTGGGAGCCAGATACAGGCTCAAGCCCGGCAGCAAGCGAACATCATCGGCCTTGCGACCATGCCTTTCAGCCAATGAACGCAAATCGTTGCGCAAGCTGATTGCCGCATCTATATCCGGCGTTGCAGAGAAAATGCCATTTGCAACCGAAGCTGCAAAATTGCGTCCCACTGGCGAGGCCCCAGCCTGAAACAGCGGAATAGGAACCTCGTCAATAGACGGTATGTTGAGTGGTCCTTTGACTTTAAAGAAGGTGCCCTCATGATCTATTGGCTTAATGTTCGATGTGTCGGCATAATGCCCGCTCATGCGGTCGCGCTTGAAAGCAGATACTGGGAAACTCCGCCACAACGCTTCTACGACCTGCGTGAATTCTGCCGCGCGAGCATACCGCTCGTCTGAGGTTGGCATTTCATCGAGGCCGAAATTAACATTGCCATCGAGCGCTGTAACGATGTTCAACCCCGCACGGCCTTTGCTCAGATGATGCAGAGATAAAACCTGACGGGCAACCACATAAGGCGTCATGAAAGTGGTTGAAACGGTGGTCAGAAGTCCGATTTTCGATGTCTCGCGCGCGAGCGCTGCCATCAGCACAGTGGCATCAAGACTTGCGAAACCCGGTGTCGTTTCCATGATCTGGCTGTTGAGAAACAGATTGTCAGGCCGAAATACAAAATCGAGTTTGGCGGCTTCAGCGCGTTGCGCAATATCGACATAAAAGTCGGAACCAAACACGCCTTCAATATCGCTGTTTTCGTGCCGCCAGCCGTCATTGCTCAGCCAGGTTGGAGCGAGTGACATACCAATATGAAGCTTTTTGCGCGCGGTCATGTTGAATTCCGGTTTCTTTTCAAGACAAAAACCGCGGACCCGAAAGCCCGCGGTTGATTAATCGTCAGGCAGACGATCAGAAACTGCCCTTAAGACCAACGCCAAATGTACGTGGCAGTGTCATGCTCGCCTGCGTCGTTGCACCACTCAAACCGCGTGTTGCCTGTTTGGAGGTAGGGACGCGCTCGTTGAAGATATTCTTCACAAAGCCATATAACTCAATATGCTCGTTGAACGCGTAGCTGACGCGTGCATCTGCGATTGTGTAAGCGTCGATCCAGTATCCTGCTGTGTTTGCAACATCCGAGTAGTAACCATCAATATGACGCACATCGCCAGACAGGTTGAGCTTTTCTGTGACATCCCAGCTCGCGCCAAAGTTCAACATATAGCCCGGTGACTTGGCAAATTCATTGTCGTTAAACGATGGATTCCAGGACATTTCCTCGACTTTTGTGCGCATAATGCCCAAGCCCGCCCTGAGGGTAAGATTATCAAGAACCTGATAGTCTGCACCAAGCTCAAGCCCGTATGCATGCGCTTTTTCAGCGTTGATCGTATATGCCTGTGTTACGCCGGGGGAAACAACAACGGGGATGTTGAACTGAGCATTCTTGAAGTCCATGTAGAAGACATTGCCGTTTATAACGAGCTTATTGTCCAGCAATTCGGCACGTGTAAACAGCTCATAATTCCAGAGCGTTTCTTCGTCGAAATTCTTCCATGCACTCAAACTTGGATTGGCCGTGTTCAAATAGAGCGAGACACCGCCGGGATTATAACCACGGCTGACAAGACCCCCGACAGTCAGATCTGGCGTGATCGCATAAGCCAATGATACTTTCGGAAGGAACGCCGAGAATGACTCGTCGAAATTGACCGGTGTATTCGCATACACGGACGTACCGTCGCGCTGAATGCTGTCATGCTGGAATCGTGCGCCGCCTGTGAGTGTCCATTGATCATCGATGCGCCAGCTCAATTCACCAAACAGGCCAACATTTGTCTTTTTATCGTCAAAGTCAGAGATGTAGTTGTTTGGAGGGCTTTTCGCATTATTTATCAGATCGAGAAGTTCATCAGTCTTCGTATGGGCGTAGTAAACACCGACCACACCGCTCAACACATCGTCCTGCTCGCCGAAAGTTAAGCGTGTTTCGTTAGAAATATTGGTTTGATCAATATTGGCATCGCCATTGTGTGCCATACCAACGCGACGCTCGACTGAAGAGTCCGAATACTGCGTCTGGTTATGAAGTTTGAAGCCATTTTCAAATTCATAGCTCAGATCAAGAATGCCGGTATTCGTGTTCTGCTTCCATGATGGCAGTGTCGCACCGCTATAGTCCAGCTCATAATAAAGCGGCGTTGCAGCTTCATAGGTCGGGCGATTGCTCTTGTTGAACGAGTAAGTCAGCTTCGCCTCAAAACCGGGAAGCTCGGCAGGCTGCCACAGCAGCTTGGAACGGATATTGAACGATTTGAAATCCTGATCGGTACCGGAGGAATAAAAGCCAGGATTGACATAGTCGATAAAGGTATCACGGCCTGAATAATCAACTGCAATGCGACCGGCGAGCTCATCCTTGTAAAGCGGGCTGTTCAACATGATCGATGTGCGCTTGGAACCATAATTTCCAATTTCGACCTGATAGGCACCCTCACGCTCAAATGTCGGATCTTTTGTGTTGACGACGATCGCACCAGCAATTGCATTGGCGCCCTGCGATGTGGTTTGAGGACCACGGAACACCTCAATACTATCGAGATCCCAGACCGATGTGGTGCCGAAAATGAACTCATTATAGTTCAGATAATGACCATCGAGATTAATCGTTGCGCGTGGGACTGTGCCGGAAAAGAACGCAGTGGCACCATTGTTTGGGCCCTGCGTATCCTGTCCACGAATGACTGGTGCGCTGACGGTGTCGGTATAAACGACATTTGGTGTGCCACGAACCACTTCGGAAACCGAAGTATCGCCTGTCTTTTGGCGACTGATTTCTTTGCCGGTGATGACAGTTACTGAAGAAGCGGTATTTTTGATGTCGCGGGCGACCCTTTCACCGGTAATCACCAGAATATCGAGAACTATTCCTTTGGATTCGGTCGACTTCTGAGCATCCTGTGCGAATGCGGTCGTTGCAGAAATTGCGACCAGAGTCAGTGCACTGACGCTGTGGAGAAAGCCGCGGGTAAAATGGATATTCATAGGTCGCCCCAAAACATGAGTATGTCGTTCATGTTCTGTTATCTGCGTTAATTCAATTCCGCAATAAGGAATGCATACCGCAATACAGTATGAATGCAAGCTGATTTAGGCTGTTGCACTTTGGCAACGCTTCGGATTATCTCAGCCTCTACACAGGGGTTTGAAGAGCGGGAATAACATGCGCGTTGTGTCGCGTATGATTTTGACCGTAGTTCACGCTACACATGGCCCCAGCGGAAGAGTGAAAGACAAATGGGTAATGGCCCATCTGGCGGGAGGCTAGGCATTTGAAAGAGCAAGATAGAATTTCGATAGATGAAGCGGAAAGCACGAACGACAAACGTTCCGGCACAATCCAGTCGGTATCTATTGCCGCGAAATTTTTGAAGATTCTTGCCAATGCTGAAAATGAGCTTCCACTCGGCGAAGTCGCAAAGCGAGCGGGCACCGGCGGCTCGACCGCGCATCGCTATATGCAGAGCCTCGTCAAAGAAGGTCTGGCGAAGCAGGATCCGGTCAGCGGATTTTATGATCTTGGACCAACAGCATTGAGCATTGGCATTGGGGCGTTGAAGCGGGTCGATGCTGTAGAAATCGCGGCTCAACATATGAAGGTGCTTGCACAACGCCACGCTATGAGCGGCGGGGTTGCCATCTGGACAGATCGAGGTCCGACTTTGGTGCGTTGGTATCGAAGCGCTTATTTCTCCGTCAATCCGCTGGCGCTTGGTGACACGCTGCCAATTGATAATACCGCTTGCGGATTGGTGTTTCAGTCATTTTTGCCGAAAAGCAGCATTGATGCTGTGCGCAAGGTGCAGCCAGCAAACTTCCGCGGCACACCACCATCAAAAGCCGTTCTTGAAAAAATCCGCACCGACCGCTGGTCTGAAATGACCAGTCATCTTCTCTCAAATGTTACCGGGCAGGCTTCACCTGTGCTGGATGCGCAAGGCGAAATCGTTTGCGTGATGACAACGGTCGCTGATCTTGGACAACTTCGCACCGACGAAGAACGCCGGGCCCTTTTTCATGAAGCCTGCATGGTCAATGAATCAACCGGCGGGTTGATCGTCGACACAAAATTGCAAATGCCGACAAGCTAAACACCCTCATCGATTGAGGCGCTACTTTTCGGCACGATAAGCGGCGTGCCGGAAACAGGGTCGGCGATGATGACTGATGCAAGCCCGAACACCTCTTCAACCAGCTTTTCGGTCACAATATCGGCAGGCTCTCCCTGCGCTATCAATGCGCCATCGCGCATCGCAATCAAGTGTGAAGCATAGCGACATGCATGATTGAGTTCATGCAGGACCGCAACAACGGTGCGCCCTTGTTTGTTAAGCTGGGCCAGAAGATCAAGCAATTCAATCTGATGCGCAATATCGAGATATGTTGTTGGCTCATCAAGCAACAGGATTGGCGTGTCTTGTGCAAGCACCAAGGCGATCCAGACACGCTGCCGTTGACCGCCGGACAACTCATCGACCGGACGGTTAGCCAGCTCCGTTATCTTGGTCGATGCCATGGCCTGCGCTACGGCCGACTCATCGGCTTCCGACCACTGCCGTAAGAATGACTGATGCGGGTAACGTCCGCGTGCAACCAGATCAGCAACAGTAATCCCTTCGGGCGCAATCGAGCTTTGTGGCAATAGCCCAAGACGGCGCGCAGCTTCCTTTGCGGGAAGACTAGCAATATCGCCACCATCCAGCACAATCTTGCCGGTTGACGGCTTTAACAAACGCGACAGCGCCCGTAGAAGCGTTGATTTCCCGCAGGCATTCGGGCCGACAATGACCGTAAAAGATGCGTCTGGAATCGTTACTGACAAATCTCGCGCGACAGTTCGTTCATCATATTTCAGCGTCACTGTATCGGCGCGAAGACGGTGCGTCATGTGTTGAGTCCTAAAGGCAAATAAGCAGAAAAACGACGGCAGGTCGTGGGTACTTCGTATTGCATTGTAGAATGCGTTCTGCAATATGGAGCGCAACATTCATGTTTTAGCCAAGTGTTCTTACTTAGCCAGAACCGCAGAATAACGATCTCAGATAAGGATCGGCCGTGAAGTCCTCAAATATCATCGTTACAGTTTTCGTCGTGCTTGCAGCTCTGATGCTGCCGCTGAAAATCGCTCTGGCTCAGGATGACACTTGGCCACGAACTGTAAAACACTATTCAGGCGAACTGACCCTAAAGTCAAAGCCTTTGCGCATTGTCTCAACGGCACCCAGCCTGACCGGCATTCTGCTTGCCATCAATGCACCGCTGATCGCAACGACCGCGACCACGCCAAGCATTCTGAGCGATGATAAGGGCTTTTTCTCGCAATGGGCTAAAGTCGCCGACGAGCGGGGCGTCGAGGTTCTATACTCCAATCTCGATTTTGATATTGAAGCGATTATTGCATTAGAACCTGATCTCGTAATTGCATCGGCCACCGGCGCAGACAGCGTGTTGCAGCATTATCCTGAGCTGGAAGCACAAGGTATTCCAACAATGGTGGTGAACTATTCCAACCAGAGCTGGCAGGATATTGCTGCCGAAATAGGAAAGGCGACGGGTCTGGAACAGGAAGCCATCGCAGCGTCTGCGCGTTTTGACGACTATGCAGCTAAAGTGGCATCAGAAATGGTGGCTCCTACCGAACCCATTACAATTGTCGGGTATAATATCGGAAACAGCTATTCTATCGGCAAGACCGATAGCGCACAGGGTCAGCTTCTTCAGGCTTTAGGTTTCAAGGTTGAAGGGCTTCCGTCTTCACTTGCCGGACAGGTGACGCGAAGCTCGGACTTCGATTTCATTTCCCATGAAAATCTCTCCGCTGCCATTACGGGCAAAAGTGTCTTTCTGTTGCGTGGCCTTGATGCTGACGTTGACGCTTTCCTGAAAGACCCAGTTCTGGCAAATCTTGACGCCGTGAAGAGCAAACAGGTCTATCCGCTTGGCGCGACCTCGTTCCGGATCGACTACTATTCCGGGATTCAGCTGATCGATATTGTGGCTTCCAATTTTCGTAAATGACCGCCGGACGCGCCGCTCCCGCCACCTCCTACAGGGCAACAGCAACGCATCTTCGCAAGCGTCGGATGTGGGGGCTGTGCGTGGGGATGTTTGTGTTGTTCATCGCCATCGTTCTGAGTTTCACTCTCGGTTCCCGCACGATTCCGCTTAGCGATAGTTTGCAGGCATTGTGGGCACCCGATCTTCATAATGACCAACATCTGATCGTTCAGGAACTGCGCATTCCGCGGACAATGGTCGCAATCCTTGCCGGGCTAGCATTGGGTGTCGCAGGCGCAATTATGCAGGCAGTCACGCGCAATCCACTCGCCGAACCAGGACTGCTTGGCATCAATTCGGGTGCTGCCGTTGCAGTCATCCTCGGGATTGTTGCATTCAATCTGACAAGCATGGCGCAATATGTCTGGTTCGCTTTTGCTGGCGCAGGTCTCGCCGGTATCGCCGTCTTCATGCTCGGACAAGCCAATGGCACAGGAACAAATCCTGTGCGTCTGGTGTTGGCTGGCGCGGGGTTGTCGGTGGCGCTTGCATCGATAACCGGCATTGTCATCATCAACGCGCCGACCGACGTATTAGATCAATTTCGAAACTGGTCGGCGGGATCGGTTGAGGGCCGGGGCTATGATGTTATTCGGGTTCTGGCTGTTTCTGTCGGAGTTGGGTTGCTGATTGCGTTTTCCCTTGCAGGGAGACTGAATGCCATTGCACTTGGCAAAGAACTCGGAGCAGCACTTGGCGTTAATATTTACGCGACATGGCTCCTTTCCTGTCTCGCGGTCATGCTTCTTGCAGGGTCGGCAACGGCGGGTGCCGGGCCAATCGGCTTTGTCGGTCTGGTCGCACCCCATCTTGCAAGAACAATTGTCGGGCCGAACTATCGCTGGATATTGCCCTATTCCGCACTGTTTGCTGCAATTTTATTACTCGTTGCGGATATTGTCGGGCGTGTCGTTGCTGCCCCCGCAGAAGTTGCAGCAGGGATCATAGCAATGCTGATTGGTGGGCCTTTCTTCATCATCATCGTGCGCCAGTTTCGATTGTCAAAACTATGAGCAATCACCATAAATCCGTTTTCAGACTGGGTAATATTTCTATCCAATGGAGAGCACGCACGCTGCTCGTTTGCGCCAGTCTGATATGCCTCCTGTTCGCGCTTGGCATATTGCATATTGGCACTGGTACGATGTCATTCTCACCCGGCGAAATCTTCAAAGGTCTTATTGGCGATGCAGCAAATCCGACCGCGGAACGCATTATCACACGTGTTCGGCTGCCGCGTCTGGTAACAGCCGTCTTTGTCGGTGCATCACTTGGCATGGCCGGATCGATTTTCCAGTCAATTTCACGCAATGCGCTTGGTTCGCCTGACATTATTGGCTTCACAACGGGGGCTGCGACTGGCGCCATTGTTCAGATCATTCTGTTTAACGCTGGCCCGTTTGAAACAGCACTGGCGGCAGTGCTCTCTGGCATCGGAACAGCTATGATTGTTTTCCTGCTCGCCTTGAAAGGAAGAACAACAGGGGGCTATCGGCTTATTCTGATCGGACTTGGCGTAGGGGCCATTCTGTCTGGCGTTAATACCGTGCTATTGGTCGCAGGCGACCTTGATCAGGCAGCATCGGCGCAGCTTTGGCTCGCTGGGTCGCTGAACACCCGAACATGGTCACATGCAATTCCGGCAGCGATTGGATTTTTCATCGTCGTGCCAATCGTGGTCTATTTTGCGCAACGCATAAGCCTGCTTGAAATGGGCGATGATGCAGCGCGTCAATTGGGTATCCCTGTTGAGGCAACCCGCCTTGCGATGATGCTTGTCGCCGTGGCACTCACCTCAGTCGCCACCGCCGCCACAGGGCCGATCGCTTTTATCGCGTTAGCGGCCCCGCAGCTTGTGCGTCGTCTAACCCATTCTCCAGGTGTACCGCTTCTTGCCAGCGCCCTTCTTGGTGCTGTTTTGCTGGTTGGAGCTGATCTTTGCAGCCAGAACTTTCCACTCAACATCAAAATGCCAATTGGTCTTACGACAGGGCTGCTCGGTGGTATTTACCTTTTATGGATATTGACCAGAAAAGCCCGATAGCCCGATCAAGCCATCACTAACGCACCGATGTAATGCGGCGGCGCCTCATCGAAAATAACGAGATGCGTCTTGTTGCGTCCTGCTTCAGGCTATGCGTGATAGAAGGATGATCTCGTACTCAGCTTCGTTGTGCGTCGAAGTTTTGTCTCGCAGTTTCAATGTCTTTGAGATTGGATTCTGCCCATATCCAAACGCCACAAAAGGCTGCTCCCAAACTCATCCCAAGTTCGGTGAGGCGATAATCCACACGAGGTGGAACAACAGCGTGGACCGTTCGGGACACTAAACCATCACGCTCCATTTGACGTAGTGTTTGGGTCAGCATTTTCTGGCTAATTTTCGGCACATTCCGCGCCAGCTGCGTAAAGCGCAATTCTCCATGCTCATCGAGAACCTCAAGAATGATCATGGTCCATTTATCGGCTACTCGTCCAATGAGATCATTGACGAGGGCCTCGACTTTCGGATCAGCTGTGTTCGGACCACTCTCGTCCGATTGGAGGCTCGTCTGTGCCGTAGATTTTGGATGCGACACTCCAATACTCTCTTTTTGGTAAGTATAAATCTTTCAGGTGCCTTCTTTCCTTTTGATACCAGCTTGTTCAATTAAGTGCCAGTAGTATTAGCGGAGCATATCCTATGAACATAACAGGCAATACGATCCTCATTACCGGTGGGGGATCTGGTATCGGCGAAGCTTTAGCGCATCGCTTTCATGATTTAGGGAACACCGTGATCATTGCTGGGCGGCGTAAGGAATTACTTGAGCAGGCATGCACAGGTCGCCAAAACATGTACGCGATGACACTTGATGTGGGAAGTAGCACAGACATCGCTGATTTTGCGATGCGCCTGATTGCGCAGTATCCGAAAATAAACATCCTCATCAATAACGCAGGTATCATGCGGTCCGAAATTTTGGATCGTCATCGTGAATTGACAGATGCTGAAGCGATGATCACGACAAATTTGCTGGGTACGATCCGTATTACAAATGCGCTAATCGACCATCTTGTAACTCAGCCAGACCCAGCAATTGTGAATGTCAGTTCAGGCCTTGCATTCGTTCCTTTGTTGAGCGCACCCACTTATAACGCAACAAAGGCGGCTATTCATTCGTATACCGTTTCATTACGCGAAGCGCTGAAAGGTCGGGTTGAAGTGGTTGAGCTGGTTCCGCCAGCGGTTCAAACAGCACTTACACCAGGGCAGCAGACGCGCTCAGGATATCAGCCGTTGTCAGAGTTTACTGACGAGGTAATGGAGCTATTCTCTCTCAAACCTACCCCAGCTGAAATACTGGTTTCACGCGTGAGCTTTCAACGCTTTGCCGAAGCCGAAGGGCGCTTTGATGAAGCTCTGGCAAAATTGAGTGAGATGGCCAGAAAGTCGGGCAATATGCCAAATTGATGTTAGGTAACGTTACTTTATCCTAGGTCGCACACTCATAAACTGGGTTTTCAAATT
>NZ_NNRJ01000027.1 GCF_002252445.1 Brucella thiophenivorans | reverse complement strand
AGCTCAATTATAATGTTATATCTATCCAATATAATGAAGATAGAAGGGTATCGAGCGCAGATCAAATTAACCTGACAAATTACGATAATATGAAAATTCAAGAACATCACAATATTGAGGGCAGAATTAGCTATTATTTAGAATGTATGATTACGGATATGTTATGTACGATACTGAATACGAGTGTCGATGAGATTATCTTTCACACAAGCCCTTTCAACACTGAAGAGGCCACCCATATCACCGGCTACGCACGTTAAGGTGTTCAATAGCCGCCCATCAGGGCGGCTTTTCTGTATCGACGCACATGCAAAACCAACGAAAAACAAAATTTAGTATTATATTGTTTCTTTATACATATATAAAGCTTGCATCTTTTCATAAAATGTGGGATTGTGATTAGACAAAAAGAATACCCGCAACTTGCGCGGTTTAGCAATCCAGCAACATTTCAGCGCTACGGGCGCAGGAAGAGTGATCCAATGTCTAACGTAAGTAGGTTGTTCCCGCGCGGCATTAAAATAAACCATGACAATAAAGACCTGATTGCAAAATGCCTGGAGGCAGAGTTTAGGCAGACTAACAAAGCCGATGATCGTTACAATCTGATTGTTGATATGTCAGTCCAAGCTGAAAAATTTATTCGAGACCGGCATTTGACCAGAGATGAGCGTCGAGGATCAACAGTTCAGACCTTCGGTGAATATGAGTGGCAGATAGAAAATGAAGACAAAAAAACCAAATCAGGCACAACGACGGAGATTATGATTAAAAGATATGATGAGGGCTGGCGGCTTATGCATGCTGGACTAAGCGATAATCCTATTAATATTGCTGGAAAAACAATTTATTCCCTTAATTCCAAAGCAATTAATAAAATAAAAGAATTAGCTGTTCGTTCAGCTTTAGCTCAGATCCAACAGCTGACTTACTAGGCTCTAAAGCCCTCGGCGGCGTTCAGCCCGTGTCTAGAACACAAAGAACGTAGAAATCTGAAGCATGAACATACCGCATTAACCGCTGCCTGGAGAGGCGGTACCGACCCCGCACGTCTTGAAAGGACAACGGCTATGTTTATAGAAACGCACGTCATGGAGGCCCAGCTGGCAGCTGAAGTGCAACGCGACCAAATGCTGAAGGAACACCAGCACAAAGAAATGCAGCGCCAAAAGGCGCTTCAAAAAAGGCTATCAAAAATTGAAGAATAGCCGATAAGCCGCCAACTGGCGGCTTTTTCTATGGTGAAATTATTTAAACGAGGATTTTTGTAATGACCCGAAAATATGGATACACCGGCCGCACGTTCGAGGTTCTTCACAGCTTTACAGGCGAAGGCGTGATGCTCCACGAGATATTCTCAAACCGAAATATCGAGCGCCACGGTGTGCGCGTAGGCGACGAGGGCGGATGGATCCAAGGTGATCATAATTTGTCTCATTTTGGCGATTGCTGGATTACAGAAAATGCCCACGTTTATGACAACGCCCACGTCTCAAAACGCGCTCTGGCGACCCACGCAGCCGAATTATTTGGTAATGCGATTTTGACTGATCGGGCGCGAGCAATGAACAGTTCAAAAATCTTCGGAAATGGTGTTGTTGATCGCGACATTACACTTTTTGAAGACGTTATGATTATCGGAAAAATTGATTTTATAAAAAACGATTTTGATGAGCTGGACGGAAAAAACGGATTAATCGCAGCCGGTGATTTTAATATTTTTTTGATGAGGTCAGAAAAGCATTATCCAGATACATATTCCGAAAATTTTTCATACAGCGAATTTATACAAATCGTTCCAAAAGATGCAGCCGTTGATGATGGGTTTGGCTTAGCCGTCTTTTACGAGGGCAACCATATTTGTCAGTCATATATCCCAAAGACTGACGCATTCGTTGACGGAAAAAAAATAGCAATTGTAGATCCTGATGCGCACATGGCAGTTTCTCGCTTTCTCGATTTTCTCGCGAATAAAATTAATCTTGAGGACCGCAACAATTTAAAGGAAATTTTGAATTGGCACATCAAGCCGCTAAAAGTTCTGGGTTCTGGCTGAATTTGAAGGCATTATAAGCCTAGAAATTTAGAATATTATTAGACCCATAACATTTAAAAAAATATATTATTATCTTTTCTAAAAACGAAAATAATAGGTTTAGAAATTTTGAAAAAAGTGATATGTGTTGATAGTTTCTGATTTAACACAGTCATATATTATCATTGAAAAAGAAAAATGATACAGTAAATACAATCAGAAAATTTCTTTAGGATTGAGAAAAATGAAATATGAAAATATTGGTCAGGCTCTCGAATTTTGCATGAAGAGAGATCGGATATCGATCGCGAAACTTGCTGAAATATTGGAAGTATCGACCCAATACGTGCGCGATATTTTGAATGGAAAGCGCATTCCGAGTGTTGATTTTTACAGCAAGTTCAGTGGGCTTTTTGGAGAAAGCAATAATTATTGGTTTGAATTGGTTATCAAATCAATGGTCAACGCAGGCTCGAAAAATGCCGAAATTGTAAATAAAACGCTTGAGATTGCGCCCTACGAGACAAGTTTTACAAACTTAGAACTGGACGGAAAAGATAATTTTCAGGATGTTTTTGACGAGATTTTTTTAAAAACAGAATTAAATTATGTGCGACTTTATGAAACCTCAACAATTTTGCCTTCAAGCTTAAGTCAAATTGTTCAGGAAAATACGCGCATGAATGTCAAAAATGCTTTTAAGCTTGCGCGTCTTTTTTCAAAAACGCCACGATTAAGAAATCCCTATTTTTGGCTTCGAATTCAGAAAATGCAGGATTTTAAAACTTATAAATTGGAAAAATAAGCCGCTTGAGCGGCTTATTTTTGTCGAATTGTTTAATCACTCGTCCACTTCAGTACCTGTATATCCGCGATACATGCCAGCTGATACGACCTTGATTGCATTGGCCGTCTCTTCGGCTGTCCAGCCGGCAGCGACAGCATCGTCTATCAGATCCCGGATGCCCGGAACGCCCGTATCCGCAATCGCAGCGGCTGCGTCGGCTTCAGATGTTCCGGATAATGTTGCTTGCTCAATCAAGTCTGAAATGCCCATCGAAACGGCTTCTTGACAATCGAGATTACGATCTGGATATCGGCCTTTACGCTTTGGTCCTAGCATTCTGTCCTCCTTACGGCTTTTATGGGTGGCGTCAGATCAATTAGGTCGGCGTCTGGTAATGGTTTTTGCATCTCTTTCGCTTCATTCCATGGTGCGCGTAGCCAAGTGCTTATTTCGTCTGTCGTGCGAAGAATGACGGGCATCGCTTTGGGATGAACAGGCTTGACCACAGCATTAGGCTCGGTGGTCAAGAATCCGAATATTTCGGCCTCAACTGGACCCTCCTTTTTCTTCCTCACACCCCTCCATGTCGTCCAGATGCCAGCGAAGGCAAAAAGCGGCTTTTCCTCATTCAAAGCGAACCAGTGCAGCGGCTTACGCTTTGTCTTCGGATCAGGCTCTTGACCGTATTCTGAAAATGATGTGGCGGGTACGACGCAACGGCTTTCAACGCCTTGCCAGCGTCTCCAATGAGGAGAGGTCAGGTTGCGAATGTTCGTTACGCCGCTGTCGGCTTCACCCTTCACGTAGATTGGCGGTGTTGGCATGCCCCAACGCAGATATGCAAGCTCGTGATCACTGTCAGCCAGATTGCGCAACACAGGTGCAGGATAGTCAGGGTAAACGTCCAGTTGTGGATCAACGCGGTTTGTGACATCCCCAAATTTCGGAAATAGACGACGCATGGCTTCGTGATTGGTCGTAATGTTGTAAAGATTGCACATGCTCTCCTCCAGAAAGGAAGAATAGGGCGCGGTTTATCGCTGACCAGCCATGGCATCATTGGCATACGAATTTAGTGCTTCAATAACTAAGCAGCAGGTACATGTAGTCATCCGGATTGAAAGCATCATCACCATGACGATCTGCTGCTGACCAGCTGATTGCGTAGTCGTCTCTAAGGCCGTCTGTGGCCATAAATGCTAGGTTCGAAACAGTGCTAAACTTTCGCACATGATACCCAATTCTGTAATAGTCATCAGGGTCTTCATTATCAATACCCTCCATTTCGTAGGTCATCGCGAGATTTATCGCATCTCCTTCAACCACGCGAAACTTACCGGGATTATGTTTTCGAAGCGCAGACTCCAGGCAATCCGAGTTTAACTTTGCGAGATCAGTCAGAAGTTGACAAAGCTCTTCTGCCTCGCAGAGTTGAACAGCATCGCCTTTAATGAAAGCAAGACCGGATGTGGGAAAACGGTAGGAATACAATTCTCGCTGTGCCTGAGCCTTTTTCAAAGTTTTAGCCCATGTTACTGACTTCTCTGAATCGAGTCGCCGCAAGTAGGTTTCAGTTAAATTTAAGATAGAACTATGGGTTTTTTCGATAGATTTGATACCTTTCCAATCGAAATCAGGAATGGTAAACAAAAAAGCTCGGCAGGAATATAATAGGGCGTAATATATGCAATATGGCAATGTAGAGATGACGTTTTTCTTCTCTCCATAAATTGCAGTACCGAGAATTATACTCGCAGCGAATATGTATTTTATCGCAAGGTAGTTTCTTACAATCCATTCTGTGTTTAGGTCATCGTCGAACTTTTTCGCGATGACAGCGAACTTAGCACGCGTTTTCACACAGTATGCGGCTACATCATCCTCGATCGCTATGTCTGGAAGTATTTTGAAGCTGTAAGAAAACTTTGATCCGCTATGATTATTGATATCCAAAGCAATACATCTTTCTCAGAAAAAGCGCTTTTGATTATTGTGGTAAACTGCTCCTATAATTCATGTTCCTCGACGTCCAGTGTTTCAATTAATTTCATAATTCCGCGCCGCCAGCTCATAAGTTAAGTGGATAATGTAAAAGCCCCGCTTTCACAGGGCTTATTCAATTCACAACCAACAAACCGTGCATACTTGATTCATTTGAATTTCTTTGACCAACTTGCAAGTTCTTGGCGGAAATTTTTCGGCCAGCTTTTTGCGTTTGGAAAGACTTGGATCTTTTGATCCCTAGTCTTGTAAGCCGCAAAAACTTTTTCATTTTTTCCATCAAGAATTAACAGTGCGCCTTCTTCGTTGCACATGTGAGCGGTGCATGAAATGCCAATGTAATTGTGCCCTTTGTGCTTTCCTGAACCAACGCTGGAAAGAATTTCTGTATATTCTTTGTAATTTTCACCTAAAATAGACTTAATGGCGTCATTTATCGTGATATTATTGATTGCGTCCCACGGATTATCGATTGTTTTCCCACGCACTGCTCCCCAATGACTTTGATCACGTGACACAAAATCTGTCTTGCCAAGCGGCACGATGCCTTTTTCAGTAGTCCACTGCCACTTTTCCTGGCCGAGACCGGGGATGTCCTGAGTTTCGAATGTTACCGTGTTTTCATCGATTTGAAACACGGTGTCGAGGCATGTCTCGATTGGGCCGTAAGGCGTTACTTTCTTATGCTTGTCCACATACACAAGAAACGGGCTCGATTCACACGAATTTCCATCGTGCAGCACTTTTCCGAAGAGGCCGGTGTCTGTGCCAATTGCGTGTTTGCCGATGAGTGCGATGCGATAGCCGCGCAAGACTTCTTTTCCGTCAAATAATAGCGCTTCTTCCTGATATCCGTCCGTTTCGACTTCCTTTACCTCAACTTTATAGCCGCTGACCTCGCCGGTGTTATTCATTTCGGCAACAATCTTTTTAGCAGCTTCTAATCCAGCATCGGCATATGCGGACGTGGCGGTAAGCGCAATGCTGGCAGCAAGAAGAACTCTTTTGATCATTTTCCACCGTTTCCCTTGGGGCATATGTATCTGTCGGACGTTACTTATAATTATGCAATTATGATATCCGGATTAAATAGGGATTCTGCGAGGGGATATGTTTAAGAACACTTTATTTGCGACAATCGTATTAACATTTATGACAACTTCTGCATTTGCCGACTGGCAATATACAAATTGGAAGATGCCCCCCGACGAAGTTGTAAAATCATCTGATAATACAGCATCGAAACCAAACTATCCCGACGTGATTGAGGGTGGATTTGTAGAGCACTTGTTATCTGCTCCTTACAATACTAAAAAATTTAACTTTGTTGCGAATTTTTGGTTCGATAAACAAGACCAGGGTTTGAGAATGGTTGCACTAAAGCTTTTGGATACAGATCAGTGCCCGAACTTAATAAGCGAGTTAAATATCAGATATGGCTATAATGAGCCTAACAAAAGGACCTTGATGCACTTTTATGGTTGGAAGGACTTAGAAGGCGAGAACACCGTTTCACTTCAAGTCCTGCCCAACCGCTTTTGTGATTTACGCTATCAACCCTTCGCAGGCCCAGCAGATGAAGGGTTGTGATGTTAGAGAACGGACGCTTATCAGCATGACCTACGCAATCCTTCCAGCTACCGAAGAGTTGGTTTCAGAGGTTGAAATCTGGCTCGATGCCGAAGAAGCCAGCTATAACGCCGCTAATACGGTTTGGATCGCTTCGTCATATAAAGGGTCGGGGCCAGAACGTGGCTTCAGATGCAATTGGGATACCGTAAAGAGAAACTGGCGCGAGGGGTACACTCCGCTTCATGTTCTAATTAAGGACGGACTCGCGATCGGCTTTATCTCTGGTACTCATATAGTTGAGATCCATCCTGATTATCGGGGCCGCAGTATTGGCGTCCTTCTCTCTGATTTTATGCTAAACCGAGCTAGGGATGAGGGGTACTGTGTTCTGGAAATCGAGATCGCGCCTCGTACAGCAAAGCCGTTCTGGCTACGACAGGGCTTTTCGATAATCGATGAAGAGATTCATTTTAGAAATGGCATGCACGCGTTCATAACCATCCCTCGCGCTTTCCCCTTGGGTTCAGGGCCAAAAGTCCCGGTGCAGATCTTTTTCTATGATGAAAGAACTTTCTTCAACAAAGGCCAGCCATTCTACACATTTGATGGATCAGGTGAGCGTCTGGACGATGGATCTATCCAGCTCCCAGAACGCGTCATTGGCTATGCGCCGCTTCTAAAGAACAATACAGAAAATCGCGTTGTTATTGTCGTTGACGGTGATGAGATATTTTCTGATCGGTCGAAATATGGCAAGAAGTTTGGCACGCAACGAGACCCCGCTGGCAATCATTACATAGACCGGATTTTGCTTGGGTAGATACGAGCAGCCTTCAATTGAATTACTTACTTATCGTCTACAAGCCTGCCTGTTTGGGCTTTCAGAGTTATGAAAAGTGCACGTAATGATATGTGCTACTGTTGAAGTAGCGCGGATCAATCTATGGATGGGTTGTTGCTGCCAAATCCATCATGGAATCTGATCCATTATCGGATTTATCAAATAGCATATCGCTCAAAGCGATAATCAATTTGACAACTCTAATTTGCTCCCCTATATTGATAGGCGTGATGGTTACTCAAAACTGAACCCGTCTATATGTGGGGCCGGAGGCCCTGTGGGGATTAGTCCCCGTCTCAATCCTGCGTCTGCCGGGACCCGTGGCCTCGCGCCGCACCCGTCGGGCACCAGGTGCGGCATATTCGAGGTCAAACGTCGCTGAACAGTCTTCCTTGTTCTACGGGCGTCGGCAATCAAGTCGACGGAAACAGGGAAAATTAAAATGAGTAATAGAAATCATCGCCAGCGGCGGCGTCGCATGTTGAACGCGGTTCTGGTCTTTAAGGTCATCACTGCGTTAGGTCAGGCAGCATATACTGTCCTGCGTTTTTGGTTCTGGTTTTCAGGCCGACAATAAGCGGCGACCTCGGAAATAGCCCGAAGGAGTTTGTAATGAGTAACAAAAAGCGGCCTATGATCAATGATGCTGTGAGGCTTCTGCGCCTCTATCTTGGCCTTTCCCAAAAGGAGCTGGCAACAAAGCTTGAGATTTCGCAGTCTATGGTTTCAGAAATAGAAAGCGGCTCAAAAGGCATCTCAATGGACTTGCTCGAACGCTACAGTGAGAGATTTGACGTTCGAATGTCTCAGTTGTTGTTTTTTGCTGAAGAACTTGACGGCCAACCCATACCCAAAAGAGGCAAATTAATTATTGCGAGCGGCGTTCTGTCTCTATTAGAAAAGCTCTCGCCTGCGGATGTGTCTCATGCCTAGAAAGCGACGACCGCCCATCGAGATTTATGAGCTACCAAGCTCCCCATTCTCACAGCGGCCAACTCAGCGTGATATTGGTTCATTAGTTGGGTGTACTCGCGATCATTTGAGATTTCTCGCTACGCATAAAGAAAGTTTTATCGTTCGACGACAAGAGATTATCGGAAAAAAACAGAAGCTTCGCGATCTGAAATATCCTGTAGCGGATCTGCGCCGAGTTCATGAACGTCTCAAATTTCATTTAAACAAAATCGTCCAGCCAAGTTATCTCTTTAGCCCTCGTCAAAAGCGTAGCCAGCGTGACAACGCAGAAATTCATCTTAACCAGCAACAGTATTTGACGCTCGATCTGAAGCAATTCTACCCTTCAACCAGTGCTGGAATGGTGCACCGTTGGTTGCAAGAGAAAATGGGTATGTACGAGGATGTAGCAGGCCTACTTACTCATCTCTGCACAGTAGATGGCTTTGTATCGTTCGGTTCACCATTAACGCCTGTCCTGTGCACCCTCGTTCATCGCAAGATGTTCGATGAAATCGCTGACTTGTGTGCTAATAACGGATTGAATTATTCTGTTTGGGTTGACGATCTGACTATTTCTGGCAAATTCGTTCATGGGGATATTGTCAGTGAAATTCGCGATATAATCTCACGCGCAGGTTTGAAGTCGCATAAAATTGCTTATCGGACTGGAAACCGACCAGTATTCCTTACTGGAATAGGCGTTGTCGGGCGAAACTTAATTGCGCCAAATATCTTACACCTACGCATCAAAGAACTTTGGGCTTCTTATCATACTGCGGAATCTTACGAAGAAAAAAACGCATGTATTCAAAGTCTCTTGGCACAACTTGGCACCCAAAGGTACATCTGTGGTGCTAAATCAGTGTTAGGCCGCAAGGCGTCTGATCAGATGAATTCTTTGCGTCAAAAGCGATCAAAGATGCGCCGTGAAGCCATTGAACAAAGCATTTCGAATAGAGCTCTGAGAATTACAAAAGAGGTTGGCTTGAAAGAAGATGCCCCCTTTGATCTCGCGTGATTGAACGCTTTTTTTATTTTGTCTAAATATTATCGCTGTCCAGCCATGGCATCCACCCCTTGTTGCTTATGCTCTCGGCAAAACCAAAGCTGGCCATACTTGGTTTTAAAACCGTAGGTTCCCCAAGCTCTGCAATTGGTATCATCGCACCAATGCTCAAATTTGCCATATGGCTTTGATCGGCTCCCTTTTTCAGCGCCATAGGTGCTCATGCCAATCCTCCCACAAAGCCGCTCATTTCCTTTAAGCGCACCATGGACATTCGCATGCTGCCATTACAGCCACGCCCTTTGCACCTGGCCTTGCTTTCAATTTGATCAAGATAAAGCTGAGACCGATCTATTTTCTCACACAGCATCGCTCGATCCGTGTAGGCGAGGCGTTTGCATTTCCGGCAGATCAATTCCAACTTTTGATCGTCGGCCAGATCACCAACCTTAATCGTCGTCTTCCAGTTCCCCATCACCAGAAGTCCTCGGCAGAAGGAATTCGGGTGTAGCTGATCTTGCCTCCCACGTGACCACCTGCCGGCGGCTTCCATTCGCCCATGCTCACCACTGTGCCGGAATATTGGGAATTGAGCTTATCGACTGCACCGTTGGCTTGCTCCCATTTCTGACGCAGCCTGTCGTCATTGTTAAGCAGATCAATCTGACGTTCATCAGCTGGTGAAAGGTCATACAGGGTGACGCCAACTCGAAAGATGGTTGTGCCGCGTGGAAAATCACGCCGCACACGGTTCCAGAGCGCATTGAGGCCTGCAAGGATTGCTTGGTCATCATTTACAACGGACAGGGCGTGCTTACCCAGCCACGAGCCGTCATGGATCGAAAGCCATAGCCAAAGGCCACCCGCATAGAAGTTTTCACGACGCAGGCGGCGTGCAGCCTTTGTCAGCAGTAAGCGCGATATTTCATATGCGCCGGCGATCTTGCGAGATTCAGGCGGCAAAACACGCCCATGACCAAACATGCCGCGCTGTTGTTTTGGCGCCTGAATATCATAGCCATGCAGGGCGTACCAAAGACGCTCACCATTCACGTTATTCCAGATCTTGCGCATGTGCTTAGGCTGCAAGGCATAAAGCTGTTCTGTGGTGTAGACACGGTTTTTAAAAAGTCGCTGCGCCATGCTCTTGCCGATGCCTGGAATATCCTCAAGTTCAATCTTGAGCAAAGGATCTGGCATCGAGGACGGGTGCCAGATGGCGAGGCCATTGCCGTAGCTACCATTGCGCTTGCTGGCCTCTTTGCCAGCCTTACATGCGATCTTGGCCAACTGCCGGTTGGCGGCAAAGCCAATTGAGCTGGTGATATAGGGGCCGATGTTGTCGGCGATAGCGGCTTTGATACGGGCAGAAAGCAATTCAGGATCGCGCTTGCCCCTGTCATCAAGAACGCATGTCAGTTCATCGATGCTCTTGGCCGTATCAATGGCAATGACTGTCTCAATCTCGCAGAGCAGGGCGTTATGAGCGCGGCGGTATAGATCGGGCTTCTGAGGTACGAGAATGAGATCCGGACAAACCCGAAGCGCGTCCTTAATTGGCATCACATTCTTGACCCCCATCGCCTTTGCCTCTTTTGAGCAGGCAATGACAGCGGTTCGATTGGTGCCTTCAAAAGGAACAACACCGATTGGCCGACCACGCAAACGCTTGTCGCACTGTTGCTCGACCGACGCAAAGAAACCGTCAAAATCGAGATATAGCCGTTCAATCGTATCGGGCAGGCGCATAGAAACCTCAGAAAAAAGGTCGAGCGAAATCTGCCTCAAGTGAATAGGCACTCAGGAACATATTCCGCTCAATGTGGATATGTTCCTATTTTGTTCTAATCCACTTGAAGAGTCAATCAGTGTTTTCCGTTCCGATTTAATTCTGTGGATTGCGGTTGATAATTTTCCTTATCGTGTGAAATCTAACTAGCAAAGCCTGATCGATTAATTGTCGCTTTAACTTTCAGATTGAATTCGTTATCGACAAACAAGTTTATTATTTTTAGGGGGGGTCTCATGGCTGACATTTTCATTAGTCATAGTGTTCATGATCACAAATTGGCGAGTACACTCGTTTCATTCTTAAAGGATGCCATTGGCGTCCCAGCTGCTTCAATATTTTGCTCAAGTCTGCCGGGTCATGACATTCCCCTTACAGTAGATTTCAACAAATATATGAAAGATAAAATTAGCAATCCGAAGCTCGTTATTGCGCTAATGACGCCGAGCTATATGGAAAGTTGGTTTTGTTTAATGGAGCTGGGGGCTGCTTGGTCTCAATCACACAAAACTCTTCCAATCGTCGTTCCACCAACTGATTTCAGTGTTGTTACTAAAACCCATGGCTTAACTCAGGCATGGAATATTGAAGATCATAATAAGCTCATTGATTTGAGACAGGTAATTATAGAATTAGGAATTAAGCTTGAAAAGAGAATTGAACATGATTGGGATAAAAAGCGAACACAGTGGAAGACTGATTCTAAGAGATTGATTAATAAGCTTACGCCAGCAAAGAATGTTTCACAATTTGAACATCAGAAACTTCAACAGAAATATTCTGAATTAGAAAAAGAACATGACATTTTAGTAGAATTGAATGCGGAACAATCTAACGAAATTGAAGAAATTTCAAAATTAAAAGACAAAGGTGAATTAAAAGCACATAGAAGAAATACTAAAGGTAATAATCTGGAAGAAGAATTAAATGAATTGATAAAACCTATTTCTAAAATTAAACCAACTTGGATGAATGCATCTTTTTTTATTGATATAATTATGGAACATTACAGTAAGCCTAATTCCATTAATTGGTATGATTCAGATATTAAAGATATGGTCGAGAGGGCCATACAGTCCAATTTCCGAGATAGTGACGCACCACACAACGTCATTTGGTCCGGTAAACTTAAACCACTGCGCAAAGCGCTAATGGAAATCGACAAATTTGCGAATGAAGAAGACTTATCTCATTTGGATTGTAATATAGATCCAACTGACAGAGATTTCTGGGAAGAGCATCTTTAGCATTATCATATGTTTATCGGGGCGTAATCCGCCCCGATAATACTTCAAAGCGGACTAGGCTTTTGAGAGGGTCGCGCCCTCATATAATGCTGCTCAATAGATCTTATTACGCTGTCATCTTGCGTAAGTTTTGCCTGAGCAAGCACTTCAGGTCCCAACTTTACATCGATTGTATATCGAGCCGGATTCAAGGTGGTCTTTGCGCGCTCGTATAGATCTAACGATTCAGCAGATAACTCACCAGTACCCCAGAATTCAAACCGTACAGGCAGATTTTTCCAATCTGAGTGCGAACGGGCTGCTTGATAACAAATCGGCACGTTGTGCTGAAGCCAGCGTTTGAAATAGTCAGAGGGTATCTCAGCATAGGGATTATACCCTTTACACTCGATCATCACGACGTTGTGATTATCCTGGATAACGACAACATCAGCTTCAGCGCTTCCTTGTTCATTTTTAAAATTTAAATTCAATCTTACATTCGTGTTCGGCATCGATTTACGCGCTATCTCAGCTGCGAGAAACTCAAAGAATGTGCCACGGATCTGTATTGCGGCACCTTCAATTTTTCCTAATTTCTTGAATAATGTGCCAAATGCTTCAGGATCAATTATTGATGCCGCTGCATTATGCAAAACTTTGTGAAGCTCATTGAGGCCTTCTGCCACCTCCCTTCCAAAAAGGCTCGACGGTGTGGCTGGTATAACACCTGCCTTCTTAGCCATCTGAAAGGCTTCTTTTGTATATCGATCCGCAACAAATATCTGCAAACATGGCCCAACATTACGCAACTGTCGCAAAGTCTTACATTTATGTAGGAATGGCAGAATGCCAAATAGGTCCACTTTCTTATCAAGCAGTATGTCGCATGCGACAAAGCCATTTTTGCCCTCACCGTCTTTACTAAAACGAAGCATAGGGCCGAGATAAGACGGTGCGGTCATGTCCCAGGCAAATGTACCTACAGTTGGAAGAATATTATCCTCGCGAGTTTTAACCCGATCGTAGCTTGCAATACCGAGCTTACGCATCCAATCTGATACTGCCTTTAAAACAATAGACTCGACTATAAAGCGTGGCTGAAGTTCAGCAGCAATCCTTTCGTAAACGTTGTCTCGTTTTATAAGAGCCACGCAATCCCCCAACCCATTAATCGACTTTATTTCGATCAAATTAGCTGCTTGTAAGCGTTCGATTACAATTTCTGGAGAAAGATGCCTTGATTGCTTAAGCGGTGCGCCACAGGCAATCTTGAAATGCTTTAAGGGAATAAGGCCATTCCGAGCTCGAAGAGCAGAAATTGCAAGGCCCAGAACGGAGTTAGACTTTAAAAGCGCATTTTCAAGTTCCATCCAATATCGAAGAGAACCAAAGTCCTTTGTTAGATAAATGAACCTTGCTTTGTGTGGAAATGTTACTCCATGCAGTTTTTTAATTACGGTATTGTTCGTATCAATCGCACGTGAAACGCGCTTGCGAGCTGTGGCAGGTGCAATCTTGTAAGTTTTAACAAGATACTCACTCAGTTCTCCGCTTAAGCAAGGGCCATTCACGTTTAAATAATCTTCAATTGTCTTCATGTTATCCACCCCCTGTCACACAGCGCTATTAATACATCATTTACATGATCTGACGTCGTGTCTTTCGGACTAAGCGAAGCCCCTTTGTTTTCATTGACGAAATTCGGACAAAAAAGGCCCTAATTCGAGCGATGTCACAATAGTCCTGTCTTATAGGTGAAAATGAAGTAATTTTTGAAGTTCAATCGACCATTCCTTACAACGTCCATAGTCGTTTTCGACGTCAGTATAAAAACCTTTTTCGACGCAATCGCGTAAGTTGTCAAAAATTGGCCCAAGGAGTTGTAGGCCGTAGCCTTGGAGCATTTTTGATGCTTTTCCCTCTCGGACCACGTAAAAGCAATTCTCAATTATTTGAAAAGGGTGTCGATAAGCTAAGCTCTTTTTAATTTTGCAGATCTACGGGAGACATTTTGTACGAAAAATAAAAAATAGTCTTGATCAATATGCAATTCATAATAAAAGATTTTTAGCGCTTAAAGGGGGAATAAGATGAAGAGCATTGTATCAATAAGTATCGGGGTTGTATTGTTATCTTGCTCACTATTTCTATTAGCTAGTATAGCGCTACCAAGCTTTCTTGAATTTTCAAACATACAGACGGAAAGCAAATCTTACCGCAATAATGAAGCTAACCGTTTGGCTCAGGGTATAAAAGATCGCAACAGTAGAGTATGCCCTCCTTATCTAAAGGCTTTGAAAGAGAATAATAAAAGCTATTTGAATATATATAATAACAATACTCATTGTAAGGACTGGAAACCGGAGTAAGTGAATTAAGAACATAGACTAATAGTCGAGTTAGAAAATAATACATAATGTCTGCTATGTAAGCATATCCAACATCTGATACGTCAAAAATCGGTATGGATATTTGCCCACTGCTCACCTCTTTCAGTTCATGGGGGACCGTCTGTGAACTGTTATGGTTAACTTTTTTGGATCTGTAACGTCAGAGCTCTGCAAATTTTAAAACTGCGACATAATTTATAAACATTCAATTTGTGAAGCGACCGCGACTAGAGCAGTTGTTCAGATAGGAGAGTCAGGTACTGAATTCTTTGTTTGAGCAGCATCGCCTGTATGTAAGGCCTGGTATCATAATAGCGACTGCCGGCAATGTTGATGCTGTCAATAAATTGCAGTTCTTTATCTCGCATCGTTCGGTTCATGGATACTTCGTCCTGCCATGCTTCTAACGGCAATATTTCGTCTTGGTCAGCCGAGACAGATTCCTCGATTTTATTTTCCATGGACGCGATGAGTTTATTGAGGACATCCACTTCACTTATGGGAATTCCGCTGTGATCAAGCTTATTTGGAAATTCCACCGGAGCCGCGTTTGTCAGAACATTTTCCAATGCCAAGATCATTCCCAACACTCGTTCACCAACATCTAACGCTTCTTCAAAGCTGGTGTAGTCCCGAATGTTTTGATGCCCGATCGTTTGAAGCCCGATCTCATGAACAAGGTCATTCCTGTATATGTAGAGTTCTTCTAGAACCTGGCCGACTGTCGTACCGTTCTTATCTTTCTTCAGAATTGAGGACATATGAGATTTCTGAGCACCAATAGCTGAGAGAACACGATCCATTGCTGCTATGTAGCTATCCTTTGTGCTGATACTCATTGATCCTGCGAGCAAATGAGGGATGGTGAGCCCTTCAGCAATCATGCTAATGAGCTTTTCGTTCGAAGTCGCTTGCTTGAGATCATCGGATCTTATGGTCTTTGGATCGAAACAAAACATATCGTAAAGTCGAGACTTCGCGTGCCACTCTAAGCACGTTACAAACCCAACTTTATAATACGAAGTGAATTCAAAAAAGCTCGGCACGAATCGTTCATTTAAAACTGGCTGCAAGACTTTGGTGACATCACGTATGTCTTCAATCAGTTCTTCTAAGCGTTGAATCGCAGACGCAGCGGTAAACGTTGAATCCTTTGTGAGATAACGTTTTGCGAAATCGATTTGTGCGGATAGTGGCTTTGACAAATAAGAACTCCCCAAATGATACGCTGATTGCAATTTTCACGATAAAAATATCACCAGAATTAAGTGCAACTTTCAGTGATATTATTGGCCATAAATTCATTTAACGCATCATCTTTAAAACAGATGCTCACGACTTTATAGGTACAGTTAATGCGGCTGATATAAAAATACTGGCGGGGGAAATAATATGAATTTTAGGCGTGGCTTGTTTCGCATATGGATTGTTTTATCTGTCGCTTGGATCGGGACCATGACGTATCAACATTTTCACGAAATTAATTCACCTGAGATCCCACAAAAAGAATATCGCTATTCCTCAGAAATTGGGAAATTTGAGCTGCATCAAGATGAAAAAGATCCTGATAAATGGATGAATTTTATATTGTCTTTCACGACTATTAAATTTGCGAATAACATTATAGCTCACATTCCAAACGACTTGCCGAGTGAAAAGACTGAAAGCCTGATCCAAAGAGTTGAAGCGGAGCTTGTCCAGCCCCGCAACAGAGAAGTAAATAACAAGCGATTGGAAAATCTCTGGCTACTCGTCCAATCAGCATTGTGGTTGCCAATCGCATTGCTCATTGTTGGTGCGGCGTGTGGTTGGGCTTTTTCAGGGTTTTCAAGAACGGAGCGAAAGTGAATGTTTGGTTTGCTATTAGACATTTACGACGCTTCAGTGAGAAATCTTCCACATCTCAAATTCAATAAAGATAATGAGCATAATCGCACCCTCGTATCACTGTATGCCACTATCATCGAGATGACGAACAGCGCCATTATTCTCAGGAAATCCGGCGTATTTACAGGCGTCGATGTAATCCTGCGCACCACACTTGAAGCCCATGTTGACCTAATCAATTTGGCTAACGACGCAACATATATGAATTCGATGCGGGCCGTTTATCATAAAGAGTGGATCAGGGTTACAGAAGAGGGCCTAAAAGGTGAAAATCAATTTTTAGCCTTTTTCAAAAATAACGTTGATGCTGAAGAGCAACTTGCTCATCACAAGAGTGAGCTGGCGAAATGCCTTGCCACAAGCAAAATGCTGACCAACTTCGAAAAGTTCAAAATGGCTGGCATGGAAGAAATTTATCGCTCAATTTACAACAGTCTATGCAATGAAAGCCATAACAATATTCGTGCCTTGAATGATCGACATTTCCGTCAAAAAGCAGAAGGTGCAGAAATTGTGATTTTCGATCAGCCAACTAAGATAGATCTAGCTGCAACGCTGGACTGTTTCATTGCGACCCTTCTGCTGTCCTGCGAAATTCTCCATCATTATTTTAAGTCAGATGAGAAAATTCAAAATGAATTTAAGTCCTTCAGAGCATATAAAGATGAAAAAGGACATGAATGGACTGGTGATTTGGGACTATAGATCGGCCTGTCTATTCCAATCAGCACAGCGCATTTGTAAAGAGGTCGCTGTTGAGTCCGCATGGCTTCGCCGAGCGATCTGACCGGACTTTCGACGCAGTAAAGCTGACTGCTAAGTTGGCTAGAAATCTCCAAAATCCAACGAGACAAAAACCTTTTCAACGCAATCGCGTAAGATGTCTTAAATAAATGCCACGTCGATACTTGATGAATATGGCTTTAGTTTTGAACATTGTCGGTTGTATTATGATTGCTGTTCCTAGCTTCACTCAATAATTTTCTCTAAAACTACCTCGTAGGATAGTTTACGGGTCAGAGAGAGGCGATTTTGGTAGAGGAAGCATATCTTTATATAGGTTTGTCGAACCTAGATCTGGGTTCTCGGTCCTTGGTACTTAGCCGAGGGATATTAGTGGAAAGTACGTTTGCGCATCTAATGTCTCCCATGATGTTAGCTTTCGCAAAACCATTAAATGGTGGGCCTCATCCTGGACCTTGGAAAGCAACATCTGGAGGCTCTTCGCATGATATTACAGCGCAAATATCAATACCACTAACTGGTGATAACGACCGCGTCGAAGCTCTGAGGTTAGGTGCAACAATCGTATCGCTTATGCGATTAAGATGTGATCCCGCAATCACCATGGTCGCTTTCTCATCTCTACCATTTGACTCCCTCAAAAATCTTCCAGACACAACTGCGCCGGTGGTGCCTCTGGAGGTTTATCCTAGGTTCATTCCATTAATGAATGCAGGCGGTGAGAAGGCTTCTCAAACAATTGGTTGGGTGAAATCCCATTTTGAAACAGCTATAGAATTACGTTCAAAGCACCAAGAGTTTCGAGTTGCATCAGCAGCCCTTGATGCCGCTCAATTTATTCAGAATGATGCTCTCGCTCTCATTTCTCTATGGGGTGCGTTAGAGGCTTTATTTTCTCCATCGACATCAGAGTTGAAATTCCGCGTCTCGGCATTAATTGCCGCTTATCTTCACAAACCAGGTATTGCAAGACTGGAAGCGCAACGAAATATCGCTAAACTCTATGATAAGCGGTCATCCGCCGCACATGGAAAACCGAGACATGTTCAAGATGATCTCGTTGCCTCGTTTATATTACTTCGATCCTGCATAATGAAAATGATACTCGAACGTGAAGTTCCGACAAAGGAGAAGCTGGAACGATTATTATTTGGGGATGAGTAAATAATCGATTATTTGAAAACCAAAATAGATAAGCAAAAAAAGAGCCGCTAGGCTCTTTTTCATTTTGCAGACCTACTAACTATTATTTGAGTTCGCACTACTAATTGTGCAGCTTCGAACACTTGAATGCCATTTTTGCGGCTTCTGTAAAGCTAGACAAATCATACAAACCTTTAAATTCTGGAATATACAAGCTGTCAGAATTCATCGCTGCGGTAATGATGTTGTCCAAATCGTCGTCAATCAAAAACATCACTTTTTCCATCGCGAGTACGCTCAGCTTAATTCTTGTTCCATCCGAAAAATTTAAACTAATTGGTACTCTCTTACCTTTTTGAAACTTCGATTTCTTCCATTTATCATCTGGAAGAAACACGAACATGTTCACTTTTTTTCCAACATTTATCCCAAGTCTTGCAGCTCTAGTCCAATTTGTTGCTGAACAGTAGGCATTGTTACCACTGATCTCTATATCCCACTCACCGATCTTTCCGTAATTATTAGGCTCATTCGATGCGTATGAAGCAAAGCTAGAGCCAAAAATCACAAACAGAACAAAAAACACTAACTTAAATGCAGACCTATGAATTTTACGCATTACCGATTAATCGCCGTATTCATTGAATTCGCCGCCAATTTCAAATTTTCCGCATTTCTCAAGATTTTTCAGTAGCATGACGCCATATCCGGGCTCGATATAAGCAAGGTTGTCACTTTTGTATGGACCCGACAGACCATCTTCAATGTTCCACGATGGGTTAAATTCGAGACGTCCACGCTCCATCTTCATCACTGCCTTACAAAGAATTTTTTTGTAATTCATGCGATCACGCGCGGTAAAAACGACGTCGTAGTTTTTCCCTTTTTTCTTAGTAATCTCTAAATAGCATTGAGCACCTGGACATGTGCCCTGATACTCACCAACGAATGGATCTTTTGCTGCAAATGAAACATTTGGCGACGTTGCCAAAAATAAAAATGCCGTCCCGATCGCCCCAAATAGCTTATACATGTAATCCCCCAAATTGATTACATTTGATTATAATACAAATACCTTGTTTCAAAACGAATTTTCATAATTTCTATTTTTTACGCCACTGTTCTGACTTTTTACCTACGTAAGTCTGATGCAGTTCTGAGCCGCCGCACGTTGTAATATAGATCACCGTTCCAGCTTCAATTCGCGCAAACTTAGGCTCTAGCAAATGACGCGCATTCCACTCCGCAAGCTCAAAAACATCTGAACTTTTGAGCACAGCGTCAATAAAATCGAACATGATCGCTTCGCCATCAAGCCATATAACTAGGCCGTATTTTTCGGCCAGCATTTGCACGGAATGCCGGATCAGTGTCCGCTCCGGCTGACGGTCTTCAGTTTTAAAAACAAGAAGGCTCAACTTCTTTATCATTTCACTCCTCCTGAAAAAACCTGCCCCGATCACTACAGCGCATTTGGTTTGCGCGTTCTTCGCGGCAGATTCTAACTTCGATTATTCAGTCGGCCAAGAGTCATCGTCTTCAACTTCAACCTGTTTCAGGTAGCCAATATTTTTTGGCGTCAGGTTTGAAAAATCGTTGTCGTTCGGCCCCTTAACGAGCACACCAAACGTTTGATCTTCAAACTTAATTCCAAACCTATTCACCTGACACGCGGCCTTAATTCGAACTTTGAAGAAGCCCTTCTTCAGGTTGGCGCTACCTAACGCTGGAGAAATATTGCCGCCGCCTTGAGGCGCATATACGACACGCATTGACGCTAGATTATTGTATTCAGCGCCCTTCAGCGTCGCGATCTCAAGGTCAGATCCGCACTCGATGTCAGCAGAACTGCGCGGCGCAGTCGTCTTGTAATTCAACTGGAAACTGTAACGACCACTTTGGGACGCATAATAAACCCCATCATAGACGACTAGAATGTTGTTTAAAGGATCATTTTGACCGGCTTTTGCGCCAATCGCCTTACCCTTTTGGATTGCGGTTTCGTAATTGAATGGCGTGGCTACAGGAATAACCGCGCTGCCCCACGTATCAGGCTCATCTCTGATTACAAGCTGCTTTTGTACACCTTCATAGCCTGCATAGGTGCGTAGCAGCCACTTGCCGCGCTCTATATCAACCGTCGCTTGCTTCTTCGGCTGTTCTGGCTTTTCGACTTCGTCATCCTCTCCAGAATCTAAATCAATGGGCGCTTTCTTGCTTGCCCTATCGTTTGCTTGATTACCGCCTATTTGAGCGCCGCCAAGCGTATCCGCTGGAAACAAACTGCCGCCTTCGTTTGTGGCTGGAGCCTCTCTCACAGCCGGCTTTGGCGCTGCAACAGGCTCTGAGACCCCTTCATCATTTGAGAGATTGACTTCCTTCTGAGTTTTTTGTGCGGCTGACCCGTTGTCATTAGTAGCGGCTCTCTCCGCTTCTAAAGTCTTTTTTTGATCCTCCGTTAAATTTTCTGGAAAGTATTTTTGCGTAAAAGGATCAACAGGCGCTTGCGCAAATGCACTTGCTGAAAACAGCACTGATGCGGCGATAATTGCTATTGTTTTCATCATGTTATTTCCCTTCAGCTAAATTCAATTTTGAAAGTCATATTTTGGTTCGGATGACTTTTTAAAGTTTATGGTTGGAGCGTCATCGTCGTTCGATAGGTCTAAAATTTTAGGCTTTGGTGGTGGAGCTGGCTTGACGTGCTCAACAGGCTCAACGGGTTCGGCAACGGATGACGGCGGTAGGGTTGAAACTGGCGCTGAAGTCTCTTTTTCATAAGTTCCGTGCGGAGACTGATAGTCAGCTGTGCCAATGTCCTGAGGCGGCGCGGTCGGCGTTGCTTGCTCTTGTTTTTCATGCTCAGGGGGAGCTGGAGGCTCGCCCATGTAAAGCATAAAACCGCAAATGCAGGTGCCGTAAGCTGCAAGCGTAACATATCGGGACCGCGTGATGACATCGAGCATCAGTCACCTCGCATCTCAGCGGCAGCGCGTGCACGTTCGCTCGGAGTCATTCTTTGTGGTTTTGCTGCCTGCTCAGCCGCATGGTCTTGATACTCTGTTATGACAAGATCCACGTCGTTTAACGTTTCACCAGTCATGATCAAGCGTACAGTCTTTGCATCAACTTTCGTCGCGTCAGCGAGCTTTTTGCCGATTGTTTTTTCCAAAACTTTCATAAACCCGCGAACACCCTTCGATTTTTGAAGAGCTTCCATTCTCTCAAGCGCATTAGCTATAACGTGTGGATCTAACGCTTTAGAGCTGTCCTCAAGCTCCATGCCATACTGTTTAACCAGGCTGTTGATTTTAAGGACAACAATTTCAGCCGCATCTTCGTCGGCCAAAATGTTAAACGTTTCCACACTGTCAAGACGGGACAGCAGGGCACCATCAAACTCTTCTTCGATCAGAATTTGAGTAGTAATTTCAGCAAGTTTGTCTTCGTCGGGGTTGCCCTTGCGAGCGTCAGTTATTCTTTCGTGTCCTTTATTAGTGGTAAAAATGAATATAGCTTCTTTGCAGCTAATGTGTTTTCCGGTTTTTCCGTTGATGAAATGCCCCTCATTGAAGGGAATGAGGAAAATATCAAAAATCTTCTTATGTGCGCGATCAATTTCATCAAGTATGAAGACAGTTTTTTGATTAATTTCGAGCTGTCCGGTTATTTCACCAGGTTTTTCCGAGCCTTGATAAATATCTTGATTGCCTATCAATCCACCAAAACTGTTTAAGTCTTTGTATTGAGACATATCGATCAGCTTAAAATCGTAGCCTAGCACTTTTGCAATCTGCTTACCGGCCTCAGTTTTTCCGACGCTCGGAGGCCCAGCCAAAACTGTGACATACAGGGCGGTGGTTGACCGAAGCATGCTAAAACGCAGATAAAGCACTTCTGCAATCGACTGCACGACCGCTTTTTGTCCAATGAGCCCCTCATTTACTCTCGTGGTGAAATCATCGATATCAAAATTGACCAGCTTTTTCTTTTTGTTTATCAAAACTTGAAGCACTTCAGGATTTGAATATCTGCTCACGAGGGACATGAAACTTGCTCTCCATTTTGGTTTAAATGTCTTCGGCCAAGCCTTTTCAAAAAGACCCGCACTGTGAATGTAAGCGACAATTACGAGCGCGAGGCAGACCCAGAATCCAATCTGAAAAAGCCTATAATTGCTGGTCGCAATGCCAGAAATCAGCGCTCCGCCTATAAAATAAAGGAAAAGGCAAATGAGGATGAAAACGAACGGGCTTATTTTGTAGAATGCGCCAATTTTTGATGTAAGACCGCCCATTCATCACCGCCCGATTGTCATGGTGTCTGTATTCACAAAAGCGTTTTTCCCATTTCTAAAGTGCGCAACCGCATTACCCGGAGCATTAATATTGAGTATTCCGCCACCCGCAGGGATAGGCACTTCAAAAACAACCATTACGCCGGCAGGAGCAAGCATTGTGCGGTTAAAACCGCTCACATTGACATGCACGTTGCCACCATTGGCCGCTACGACGCCGAATTTATAAAGCTGGGTGCCTTTGTTATGAATGTCTGCCAGCATTGCTGCTTTTTGAAACTCACTCAGCGGCATGCGCATCACGCTTTGAACGACGTCATTCTGTGGCACAAGATCAAGCTGAGCTTTGCCATTCAAGCTGTCAGACGGCCACAAAGCATAAGCTCCAATTCCAATCGCAAGAGCAGCAGCAAAGATGCCAGCGGCAATTTTTGAGGTCGGCTTAGAAGTCGCTTTGTCTTGTTGGTTTGAGGAAGAATTGCGTGAATTTACAGCTTCCGCTGTTTTCAATTCGGCCTGCTTAAGCTGAGGTTTCATGTCGTCACCTCACTTCTCAATTTCGTTTAGAACAACTATGGATTTTTCGCCGTCAGACTGAACGACCTTGCCTGCAAATGATAAAGAGGCTTTACCCTTGGCTTTAAGCAGCAGCGGCTCATTACGGGCAGAAAGAGGAAATACAACTGTTTCCCGATCGCCCTTTAGCATCGCCTTTATAATGCGCCAGTTTGCATAATTGAGCTCATAAATGCCGTCACTATCCGCAACTAAATCAATTGCACCATAAGATATAAAACCGTGATTGAGCCCGTTAAGCATAACTCTGGCAAGTCGATCTTTGTCATTGCCGCCAAGCAGATCATTTATGCCTGACTTAGTTTCGCCATAGCTTGCAGCACGCATTTTATAAAGATGCTTTTGCGCATAATAATCGACCACGTGCGCGTCGGCTTGCTCTTCAATACGCACAGGCGCTATGAAATTATTGATTGCATCCGCAGCTTGACGGGAGACGTCCTTAGTCTCTTTTAGTGCTTTCTCAGCAATGCCTTTTGCGAACGAAAGTGGCGTTGGCGGCAGCTTAAAATGAACCTCTGCACGTGCTGGTTGAAGTAAAAAGAAAACGAACGACATAGCAGCAATGAGGATCGAAAACGCGCTGATTGCAGCTTTTTGATTGTCAGATATGCGCATGTCACAAACTCCAAACTAGCCTTTTCGATTAAAAAAGAAGCGCTTCACGTTCAGCGCGATGAATGCATAAATTGCGGTTCTGATTACAGTTCTTGCAAACCAGGGAAGGTTTTTGGCGACTAAAAATAACACTGAGAAAATGAGGAAGATCCCGTATGATCCAAGTTCAGATTGGGTCGCTGGACCATTGATATATTCATAGAGTTGCAAGACGTAATAAGTTGCAGCAGCGGCAATCGCGACATGAATAATCGTTTGCGGACGAACCCTAATCATTGTTCGCCACTCCCAAAAACACGAATTTCCTGTGCGGCTTTCAGCAATTCACGATCAAAGCCGGATTTTTCCAGAAGCCCTTCAATCACACCGCGCAAGCTCTCGTCTGAGCCGCCTACAATCGAGCTGGGTAATTCTGCTATCCGCTTGCCATGCGCTTGCGTGGTCAAAATGTACGTGTGTGGCGGGTATGTGTTGTCGCTCGGAATAATGCCAGAATATTGCATAAGCTCGCGCTTCGCGTTTTCTGTTGCGCCGTCAAAATCTTCTAGTACAGCGACAGCTTGAGCTGAAAAATATGGGTTGATTTCAGGGATGCCAAGACCTGCATAATCAAGGCCAGAGCGGTAGGTCATATCTGTAACCACACAATCAATGCCTAAATCCGCTGCAATTTGTTTTGCAGCTTCTGTCTTTCCGGTGCCATGAGGGCCGACAAAAATTTTAATCTGCGCCTTTTTCATTCTTATCTTCCTCAACGCCAACAATTAGTGAATTTCAATAATTGTATTATTAATTTAGGCATTGGTCAATATATTAAAATGTTTATTATATAACAATTTTTGAAATTTGATAAGAAAAAGCGCCTTCAGGCGCTTTTTCTGCATAATGATAAAGAATGCTTATTTAGTTTCTGAAAACTCCACGGAAAAGTCAGCCGCTCGATACAAGAATGGATCAGTAGCGAAGAAATAAATGCCTTCCGAGTTGATAAAAGTCAGGCGCTTGAGTGCTGCCTGAACGGACTGCGTTGAACTGTGAAAGTTAGAAATGAAAACAACGGCTTCCGGTGCCTGGACGTTATCTTCAGCAAATTTCGAGAATTCATCGCTTACGGTATCGAAGCACAAAAACGGGAGATCAAGCCCACACGCTACGGCTTTGACAAAGGCTTCCGAACTGAAATGATGGTTTGTATCAAGACGCACTAAAATGCGGCGCTTGGGCTTTGAATTGCATTCAAACGAAGCATGCAATCTAGAAGCCAATGCATTTATAAGGACTGCGTGGTTGGTAAACTGAGCAGACAGAATTCGAGTGAATTCTTTGCGGTCAAAATTGCGCATTTCATGTCTCCTAAACGCTTAGAACACTATGTTTTTATGCAAGGGGAAGGGCGCGCGCCCCGTCAACGCACTTTTAAGATGGCTTGATAATGCGATGCTCACATTCTTTCTTATCAGCAGCAGGAATTGACGGCGCTGAGTATCTGGTCGGGCTTGATCCAGTGAATTCGATTTGATCTGAAAATGTGTGCTTGCAATAACGAAGCAGGATTTTAGCTTCGCCATCTGTTGTCACTCTTAGAAGGCTATGGCGCATTGGAAACGGCATTTTAACGTCAACGAATTCGCCGTCCTTTATTTGAACGGTTGTTGCAAATTCTCCAATTGAGACAGTCGCTTCGCCACCACCAGTTTTTTCAATTCTAAGAGTTGGATTTTCCAATGGTTTATCACCAAGAAAATATAATAAACTAAGCAATACTCCCACAATCAATCCGAGTGAAAATATGAACCAAAAGCTCAAATCTTCGGTGGTTTCATTAGATTTGTTCGGCATCTTGAAATCTCCTGCGCACAGCGCTTCAGGGGGGGGGCAGTCTTCATGTAAGAGAAGGGCGCGCCCCCGAAGGCGCGCTAATCATTCAAGATTTTGAACAACTTCCTGTTTGCTTATCGGCTTCATCTTTTGAGTGAATGATTAATACCGTTATCACTGAAGCTAATATAAATATATATTTAATCGAGGCTTCTTGGGTGGCGGCATAAAAGAACTCAGGGTTCTTCGCAGAAGTTATTCCAAAGCCAAACCACAACAAGGAATACATTGCTATACAGTCAATAAAATGAATCAACATTTCATTCAGTTTACTAATGCCCTCTTTCTTTAATCTATTAATTAGGGGATCTCTAATCAGAAAGCACAATAGTCCTAAGCCAACCGGCAACGGAATGAAAAGCAGAAGTGCTGAATAATTAACGGCGATATTATGAAACAATTCACTCAGCGACATTTTATTTCACTTTCTGCGCTTCCGGCGCTTACAGGGGGGGGGATGTCAAATACCTTTTTCAAAAAAGGCTTATCATTTTGGTATGTTTTCACGAAATGATTTATCTGTCAACAAATTATAAATTTATAATGATACATTATAGAAATAATTTGTTGACGGCTCATTTGTGTGATGCCGCTTTTAAGCGGCCATCAGCTCGTCCGAATTGAGATTGTAAATGTTAGATCTGCCTTTAATGCCTTGCAGATTGTATGGCGTGGGGTCATTGCGTCCTAAATTGCACAAAAAGAAAATAAGACTAACTGCGCCAGAAAAACTCTTATTGCGACCTGACAAAGCACGCTCAACATTTAAAGCATCGTTTAAACTAATTTTATCAGCATTAAGCAGTACAACTGAAACCTGATTTTTATAATCTGCTTCCAATGCTGCTTTAACTGCATTTGACTGTAAACAATCAACGTAAACAGGACTATAGCTGTAGAATTTTGACGCTAAATAGCAAAAACGTTTAGCGCTATTTACATCTCCTTTTATCAAGGAAGCCGTCATGCAATTTTCAGTTTTTGAAGTTTGATCCTTGAGGCTCATCTCAAACTTATTCGCGATGCTGCTGAACGAGGGATGTCTGGCCCTTAAATAGCGCGTCAGGGTTCTGTAATTATAATTCATAATTTACACCTTGCCATTGTCAATGCTATAATTAATAACATTATAAAGCATATAAGTGCATGTGTCTACAAATCTTATGTGTCTAAAAACAAAAATTAGCGCCTTTATGGCCGCTGATAAACCTATAACAAAAAAAGAATGTTGGTGATGGGCTTCGTGAAGGTACGAAAGCCCCTAAGTAGGGGCTTTCTGCTTCACTTTTGTCTTAATCATCTATGTGCAAAGGATTCCGATCCATCACAGATTTGAAATCGGGCTGTTCATAGTATTTTACGTTTTGGAGCAAAGCTGTTCTGCGCAGAATGTGATCTTTTGCGCGGGGAATAACGATAATATCGTCACTTGGAAGATTAGCGATATCGTCTATGCTTAGCACCTCACGTTTCACCTCTTGATAATTCACGCCTTCATTTTTCGATTTGTTCGAGAACACATCAATGTCCTTTGCTGAGTTGCCCGAAGAGCTATTCTTTGTTTCCTGTATTGCTCCGTACGATCCAGACGCTTTTGACACCCATTCGGAGCCATCCTGATTGTTAGCTTTTAAGCCAAAGGCGATGACGAGCTCTGCATTGCCTCGCATGTCTTCAAAATCATGTTTGCCATAGACTTTTTCCATCCCAGCCATTGTTTGTGCAATAGGCATGACTGATAGCCTTGCACCTGACATGAGGCGGAATGCATCAGGTAAGGCGTCAAGACGACCCATTAGCGGAGCCTCGTCTATAATCATGAGCACGCGACTTTTGGGGACTTTTCCGCGCAATATTGTCTTCATTGGCATAATCGTCATGATCCGCATAAAGACTTTGGCAAGCTTGAGATTGTGAAGCGGAATGCAAATGTAAATATCGATTTTATCTTCTGCGATATCTTCCATTGAAAAAGTTGACGTCCTCACCGCATTTGCTAGCGGTTTTGAAGTAAGCCAACCCATGTGCACTCGCGCGGTCGTAATAATTCCTGCGCCGGTTTGCTCCGCAGTGTTCATAAGAAGAGCACCAGCTGCTTTCGCGCGGCCACCAATCTTTACCATCGCTTCCCAGAGCGCCCGCAGATCGTCAGGATCTGTCGTGTTTAAAAGATCAAGCACGTAAGGAAGATTTCCTCGATCAGGAAAAGCTTTACGGATATAATGACAATATTGGATAAGCCCAGCGATATACAGAACAGACGAATTTTCCCAGAAATCCGCACCTTTTGCGCCATCAGGCGGAACGATTAAAGCTTCCATAATTGCTTCAATATCGTCCTCTACATCTTCTCCAATGTAATCGAGCGGATTCCACGAAGCATAAGCAGGAATGTAGTCACTGCCCTTTTTCTCACAAATTTTATAAGGGTCGAAAGCAACGATCTGCCGTTTCTGAGATCGATAGCGTCCAGTCACCATCAAGGATTCCGCTTTGGGATCATTAATGATAATTGGTCCACCGTACCCAAATATATTGTTCATAATGAAGCCCACGCCCTTCCCCGATCGGGTAGGTGCGAAAACCATTGGGTGCGCTTCAAGCGGCCAATAAACTCTCTCTCCTTTTGTACCTTTGATGGATCCGATCAACAACTGCGCTTTCTTGGTTTCAGCGACTTTGGTAACGTTGCGCAGCTCCTTAACAGTCGCCAGCCGCGAATTGCCGTGCAAGCCGCTCTCCGATATTTTAAATTTTTTGAAGCCGCGATTGCTAATTTTAATAGCGCCTTCTGTTGCTCCTGGAATCGCGAGAATGAAAGCTCCGATCGCCATCACAAAAGTCAGGCATGTGAGAAAGCCAAGGAAATAAGTATAAGAGTGTATCTCACGTAGGCCGAGCGACAAGCCATAAACGCTGAACATTTGACTAAAATACGTCACGATTTGAGAGGCTTGTGGCCACGCGTACAACATAACGCCGCCGGAAATAATGAACGAAGCAACAAGATGTATGCGACTTGTCCAAGCCAGATACCAGCTCATAAACAGCAACGGCCACGTCATTATGGTATCGCCGAGCGCATTGCCAAACAGCATGTTCCAAAGAGAGAGGGCTGAACCATCTGGACGGCTAAACCAAGGGATAACGAAGAACGCCCACACTGGCACAGGCCAAAAAAACATCAGTCCGAGTTTTGTAAGTCTGGTAGCAAATGACCACAGCGCACGCATTCACGTTCTCCTGTAAATGTTTAAAACACAGACGGCAGCTCAGCTTTTTCAGCGGCCTCAATGAAACGCGCCACGAGATATTGGTCGTTGGCTGATCGCGTTAATAGGTCAGCAGCTTCTGCAAACGCGTGGTCGAGCGTGTATTCACCATCGCCAATAATCTCGCCTGCACGCGCCGTGTAAATGCTTAGAGTGACATCCTCAATCCGCGTGCGCAGTTCGTCTGAAACTTGTCCATTTACATCGCCTGATTGCCCCTCGCTGCGTCCAACAGATCTATTTTCGGAACTCTCTGCTCCTGCTGATCCATCTTCATTTGCGGTGTTGTCTTCTTCCAGGATTTCCATTTCGACAGCCATGTGTATTTCTCCTCAAGTGATTGGATTTTTGTGCAGTTGTGGTCTGGTGAGCCATACTTCTCTTTAGACGCATTGCAGTGCGCAGCGGCTAATTTGTAGCTGTCAACAATGCTCAGCACGGGCTTCATTTGCCCCACAACGGTTGAAACTGTGTAGCTGTTAAAGCTTCTCAGATAAGTGCCGCTTGTTAAATAATGAAAGGCTACAAAGAAGATGAGATAGGTCGAAAATAGACCACCTAAAATGCCAGCAGCAACTGCCTTGGCTCTTACTTTATACGTGTAACGCCAGACGATTATCGACGTCTCGATGCTGTTCTTGGCTCTTGCGTACTTTACTAGAATTGAGGTTGCCATTCCCCTCTCCCCTATCGAACAAAGATCATGAAACAGATTGCGATGCCAAAGAGTGAACCAACCGCAAACATGATAGCGCCGTAGAACCAGCCTTCAGAATTTGCGACTACTTTTTCGTTCATCGCCTCCTGTCTTTTATACATATCGCGCTGATGCTGCTCGATCTTGTCGAAGTGATCTTTCTGTGCGTAGCGCAGGTCCATAAAACCTTTGCGCAAAATCGCACTGGCATCGTCTTTGTTGAGAAACTTTTGAGAAGCAGCGGCCATCATCTGCTTTTGCAGATCATCAAAAATATGAGAAACAACACCTTCGAGTTTTTCTTTTATGTCTGCAACCATCGCATCGTGGTTGCTGTTAGATTCATTCAGATGATTTACGGCAGCATTCAGATCGCCCAGCTTTCTTGAAAGCAGGTCGTCTTTCACATCAATATTGTGAACGTTCAAATTCAGCGTTTTAAGGCTGTCCAGAACGTCCAACATCATTGTCTTGAGAGGCTGATCAACCCGAAGCTGTCTCAAAAAGTATTGCGCAGCTTCTGGACTAAAGCTTTTAAAACCAAGGAGAACTAGATCCTGCATCATGCGCTCGCCTTCCTTTTCAGAAAGGCCGAGCTCTTCACAAATTCGCTGAATTATCTGGCGGTTGCCCTTTTCTAGAAGATCATCACTCATTGTCGAAATCCTCATCTTTTTCAGCAAAGCCAAGATTGCCACGCATTACTTCCAGAGCTTTTTGAACATTGGCGTAGTTAAAACCGCCCTCCCACGTTCCCTCATTTTCTTTGAGGAACCGCTCCACGCTCCAGCGTTCTGTTTTTGCTTCAGAGTTTTTGCTGCCGAACGTAATCTTTTCTGTCAGTGATTTGGGAAACTCGACGAAGTCAAAAGTGCTGCCGCCGCGCAACTTGAACGGCTTATCGCTAGCCATTTTCTCTTCCAGCTGCATGAAGCCTTCATCACTGCCTGGCAGAAACTGAGACTTTGCAACAAAGATCGGTTCGCCCGTTTTTAGGACAGTGTACCTACCCAGTGCGTTAAAGCTGTCTTTTGTCTTTCCGTAGACCCAGACGGTAAAAACATTCATAAACTTTTGCATAACTCCGATCCATGTTGAACCATGCTTAGCAATGAACTGTTCAGCTTGAGCGGGAAGATTGACAACAAACACGTCCGCATCGACGGAGTTTGTTACCGCACTGGCTTTGCCCCATGAATTTTCGTTGACACCCTCGAACTTGTATCGCGCAACAACATTGTCAGACGCTTTGTAAACATCGTCGTTTACGTAATCGAAATCGATTACCGCGACTTTTAAACCCTTTTCGAGGCAAAGCTGGATGAGTATAAGCGCAAAAATTGACTTGCCCACGCCGCCCTTGTCGCCGTGAATGAGGATCAGATTTTTGACGCCATCTTTAATACTATTGTAGAGATAGCTTTCGATCGGTGTTGACGGGCTCTTCATCTCATTACCTCTTGTTAATTATCAAAATCTTCATCGTCTTCTGTGATGCGGTCGCTCTCAATGTGCGGTACGGATGGAGGCTTATTCTCTGCACTTGGCTTTGCAGCAACGCGCGTTTCTGCTTTTGCAACAGGCTCTACAACGCTCTTTGCAGGCGTCGAAATTTCCTTTGCAACTGGTTCTACAGAAGGTTTTGTAAGTGTGGTTTTAGGCTTTGCAGAAGATGGCTTCTGAAGTTCTACAATCACTTCTTTCAGTCTTGTAGCTTTCACCGGCAGGCCGCGCTCATTGAGGATAGATCGCAGCTCTGCGAGCTTCACAACAGACGAAATTTTGATGAGGGCATCTTTGCCTTCGGCACTTTTTGCAAACTCTTCAAACGGATCTAGAACTTCGATTTGTCGATCTACAAAGATCTTTACAAGGTCGTTTGCAATTGACTTAAAATCGGCAACGCTGGCGCGTTTTTTATCTCTACTATCGCGTTTTGCAGCTGAGCCATACTTCTGCGCATATGTCGATCGCAGATTGTTTACATTGATTGCTTGGGTCGCAAAAGGCTCGACAGCTCTTGCAACGGAAATGCCTTTATCAATGGCCTTGCGTATTTCTTGCAGGTTAATTTCGATAATCTCTGCCGCCGTCATTACAGGCTCCCTACAATCCTTTTGCAAATTTTTATTGCCCGGATTTACAACGCATTTTTGATTTCTTGCATAAGCATAATTCAAGCAGAGCTATTTGGCAATTACATTTGAAATATTTTATCTCTAAAATTTGCGATCTAGTGCTCTACATAAATGACAAATAACTGTAATTGCTCAGTTTTTACTGACAAGTGAATACTGAAATTATTTTTTTATTACAGTCACAGCCGCGATTGATTTACAATAATCGATAATACGGGTGAAATTCGTTTTTTTACAATGAGCATAGTACAGCATAGGGCATTTACAAATTGGTTTTTTTAATCTACATTTTTTTACAGAAGAGTGATTAGCGCTGCGCGCAGTATTTCTACGGGGCCAGACCTGCGCCTTGTGGCCACAAATCTCCGATTTGCTGTCCACTGCGGCGCGCCTGGCTTTCATCATTGGGGTCGCTTCGCTCAGCCCAACTCGAAAGGAAGTTTGATGAATATTGATACTTCGCATCAAAAAATTTCTGAGAAGAGAAACAGCGGAAAGAAGACCGCAGACCATAAATCTGCTGAATGGAAAATACGTCTTACGCCCGAAGAAAAAGCCGCTTGGCAAAGCCGCGCCGATTTCGCCCAACTGACGCTATCCGCTTACGTTAGGCGCTGTGTAGAAGGCGGCATAACGCATACAAATTCAGCCCAGCCGAGCCTCGTTGAAAGAGACACAATCATACGCGAACTATCGCGTATTGGTGGCAACCTCAACCAGATTGCGCGCTTCGTAAACGCAGACAAAGGGATCAAAAAACAAGAATTAGCCGACGAGCTTTACGGCACAATTCAGCTTCTGGCCATGAAGGTAAAAGAGCTATGATCATCCGAGATTTACCACGCCGGAACAGCCGATCTTCGACGACTTCTCGTTTTAAATCGAGCTTAGAGTACATGCTCGAAATTAAAGACAAAGGTCGATCTCAGAACGTTGAACTCAACAATTCGCTCAAGCAAGCTTTTGGCGAAAACGTTGACTATATGCTGAACGATAAGGCTGATCAGCATCTTAAATCTGGCGAGCGTGTCGAAGCGACTTTTTATAACGAAGGCGCTCTGTTGTCTCTACAAACTGCCGCCAAAGAAATGGAAGCTCACGCTCGGATTGGAAGATGCAAAGACCCTGTTTTACATTCTGTAATCGCATACGCATCAATGAACGGTGAAGACCCTACCCCGGATCAAATCAGGCAAGACGTTGAAAATTTTCTGCGCGAGCGAGGTCTTGTTAACGCCCCAGCTCTACGCGGGAAGACGACGCCCGAACAACGCGCAGCACACGCGGAAAATGAGCTTAACCAGTACGTTGCTGTGGTTCACGGAGACACCAAAAACAAGCACGTACACATACTTGTAAACCGCGTCAGTAGAGACGGCCACATTGCATCCCTTTCTCATTTTTCACGCAAGAACGATAACCTTGCAGCACGCATTTCACGTGAAAGAAATTGGGATGTTGTAAATTCTGTCTACAACCAATCTCAGATAAAAGAGCAGGCAATCCAACGCGGCGCGTCTAAAGATGAACTGGCTATGCTAGAAGCGGGGCAGTTTTCAACGTTCACGGCCATGCGCAAAAACTTGGAAGAGAAAGCGCGTCTGACGACGGCTGAACTTGCAGCGCGTAACGCAGATAAGGCCTCCTTTGTAGAGGACTATTCTGAAACAGTGCAGAACGCTTTTAAAGACGCTAAAACGATGCAGGACTTTAAAGACAAATGTTTCGCGGCTGGCGTTATCGTAAAATTTTCAGAGAAAACAACGAAGAAAGGCAATGTCCTGCCTGGCGTGTCGTACGCTGACATTTTTGACGGTGCAGGAAAATCCGGCACACAAATTGGTGTTCCGGCCAAAGCATTGATAGAAAAGTTCGGTCAACCGCAAAAAGACTGGGTTGAACAGGCTAAACCGCTTGTTGCGGATGTAGCAGCGCGTGAATCTCTTGCTCAGCGTAGAGAAGAAGACGCGAAAGCACGGCGATCTGTTGTTCCGCAAGTTAAGCCAGTTGCGCAAGTTGAGCCTATTAAACCAATTGAGCCAGTTGCAAAAATTGAGCCTGTAATTTCAGTTGTTGAGAAAACTGAAAACCAAAAGACGTTTGAACGTCTTGTAGACGTTGATCGTATCGCCGTGCATGTTGACAGGCAGACAATCGCCAAAGAAAAAGCAACCTTGCAATTCAAGATTGTCAGTGCTGGATCAAAAATCGGCCTGTTTCAAAAGTCTATGCAAGATCGGCAAGCACGTCATCTTCGATTGCAGCGCCGAGCAGATTCTAATCAACGCCTTGTAGATGAGGGTAACAAGATTCTCGTTGCTTTTGAGAAGGAACGCATAAAGCTGCAAAAGCAGCTCGATGCTATCCCAGACCATCAATCTGATCGGCGTGAAAAGACAGAACTCAGGATATTCGCACTGGACGCGAAGGCCGAATATGAGATCTTTCGCAAAAAATTTATGCTGCAAAAAAAGCAAATGCGCGATAAGATTTATAAAGATGCCACACACAGCCTGAAGTCTAAAAAGAAGCTGATAGCCTTTAGAACAAGCGTTGATAAATTCCTTTTTGGCGCACGATCTGCATATCGCTCGAAGAGGCAACGTGAAAATGAAGCGCGCTATTCAGTTAATGCGGATAGAGACGCACGTCTGAAATTTTTGAACAACCAAAATCCAGCAACTTATCTTGATTGGTTAAAAAACCAGCCGAACAGCGCGCGCAACATGGCCGCTGTTGAAGTTGAAGTATCACGCCTAAAATGGATCAAAGAACAAGATACAAAGCGCGCCGCCCCTGCCCCACGTAAAGCATACACAGCCCCAACACCTGAGCAGTACAAAGCAGATCTTGCAAAAAGCAAGGCCCAACGAGAAGAGCAGGCGCGCATCAAACAAGCGCAGATTGATGCTGAGCACAAAGCGCGGCTGGCAGCTCAGCGCCAACGCGCAGCTGAAGAACAAGCCGCGAAAAAGACTATTGAAAGACCGGTTGCCCCATTGACAGTTATTAAGCCTCAGAATCCTGCCCCATACAGAGGGAGATAAATTAGTCTACGGCTCAATTGCCATTTCAAGTTCCGTCTCTACAGAACTTTCTGGAATCCCCAAACTCTGCGCGACAATCGATCGTGGAGTACGCAATGTGCGTTCTTCTGACATTCCATTTCTGTTTTTGAAATTAAGAAGAATATTACCGTTATCTAACTGCATAATCTTCAATGCTTGGGCGTTTGGAAGTCCCGCATAATTGCGTACAAATTCAGCCTCTAATTCAGAAACTTGGTCAGATGAAATTTCATTTATTTTTTCAAAGCGCCTATTAGCATAACGATAAGTATCTTCGATCAATTTCGCTGTTTCAATTGCCCTTTTGTGATCAGCATCATCTATGTAAAAACTATGCACTATCCCAAGGCCCATCAAATTTTTTTCGATAGGGGAAACGCCGTTCCACTCATTCTTATACCTATCTTTTACTTGCTTTAGCATCTGCTTTGGTTCCGGGCCGTAGCCCCGCTTATTATGCTCAATAAGTTTTTCAATATCAGGGTCGGTGGCTTTACTGCGCTCCAGTCCTTCTTTCACTGAGCGACGCGCAGCTTCAAAACGCGCCTCATCCGACATAGAGGGGTTTGTACAAACAGCAAGAAAGACCAATGATGATATGATAAGGAAAAATTTCATAATGGTTCCGGTTTTATAGCTATATTTTTAGTAATCTGAATTCTCTAGTCCGTCCATTATTTCTTTTTATACTTCTAACTAAAACAGGGTTGAATAAACACTTCCCGGGCATCCAAAATACGCGCGCGTAGCGCATACACTTCCTTCAAAATAATCAGTTTCGTTACTTAATTCACTTTACTACGCTCACATTTCAATAATATGTTTCCATGAAGGTTATATCCGGGGGTAACATTATGAAAATGAACAAAAAACCATTGCCTATATCGACGATTTGTAGTTGGGAAAAGAAAATTGACCCCACCCCAGATTATCAGCGCCCACCTGCCTGGACGACAAAGCAAAAGCAGCTTTTGATTGACTCCATTTTACGCGAATATGACATACCAAAGATGTACTGGCGGGCGGTAAATCGCGTGGATGGCATTAAATTCGAAGTAATCGACGGTCAACAACGTCTTCGCACCATTTGGGAATTCCGTAAGGGTGAATTTTCTCTAATGCGCGATGCAGATCCGATCGACGGTATATCCATCGCAGGCCAAAAATATGATGATCTCGACCTTGATGTGAGCAGTGTTTTCGATTCTTACCCAGTGGACGTGGTGATCGTTGAAGAGGCAATCCAAAACGAGGGTGACGATGAAGTCCGAGATATGTTTCTTCGTTTACAGAACGGAACTACACTAAAAGCGCAGGAAAAGCGCAATGCTATGACTGGGAACATGAGGGACTTTGTTAGGGACATTGCCCGGCACCCGTTTCTTGAGAATTGCAAGTTTACCAATTCTCGATTCACTTTTGACCATATTGCCGCACAGATCACCTGTTTAGAAATTACGGGCCAACCAACCGGTGTTCGTGATAGCGATCTCAATCGAATGTACGACCGCAATAAGAATTTTGACAGCTCAAGTGCGACCGCAAAGAAAATTCGCCGCGTTCTTGAATATCTATTGAAAGCCTTTCCAGAGAAAACACCAGAATTAGAGCGTTATAATGTTATCACGCTTTATTGCCTCTCATCTGTCCTTATAGAAAAGTACGTTCACTACGACACTGAACAGGCGCTTGCGAAGTGGTTCATCCAGTTTGAGACCAACCGCCGCACACAAGATTCTTTGCCTGAGGAGGAGCGTGACAGTCAGTTGATTGAATACAAAAGACTGACTAGCTACTCAACCGATGGAGAGGAATCTATCCGTGGACGTTTAGAATATCTAGAAAAGCAGTTCTTTCTTGCCTGCCCTGACATTCCGACCAAAGACGATATCCGCATTTTCACGCATGAGCAGCGTTTAGCTATCTTCCGCAGGGATGAAGGCCGCTGTCAAATTCGAGTAAAATGTACTGGAGACAAATTGAGTTGGGGTGACTGGCATGCCGACCACACAATACCTTACACACAAGGTGGAAGAACTACAGTTTCGAATGGGAAAGTCTCTTGTGCCGCGTGCAATACCGCTAAAGGGAACACTCTGGAACAAGCCATATGAGAAAGCTACCATTTTACATCTTAAATCATAGCTGACCAATAATAGAGTACCTATTTGCAATATATAAACGGCTTTCGGGCCGTTTTTTTTGCAGCGGATCTTCTGAAGAGAAATCAACAAATTTCCCAAAAAGGAAGAGACGTATGCTCACTGACAAGCAAAACCTGATGATTGAACGCCGCATCGACGATTCACAGAAAAAGACATGGCTGGCATATGTTCTTCTGATTTTACTGGGTGGATTAGGTTCTCACCGTTTCTATGTGAACGGCCCTTCAACAGGCGCTTTTGGCATGCTTTTTCTTGCAGCTTTAACTATCGCTTTAGTTATAATTGAAGCCGACAATGCGTCAGACATGACCCTCATAGCACTGTGCATATGGCAAGTCATTGACCTCTTTGTGATACCAGGCATGATACGCCAACGCAGCGCCAAAATGCGCAAAGATCTAGAATTTGACGCAATCATGCGTTTCTAAAAAAAAGCGGCCAGTAGTCCGTTTTTTTATCTTACTATACAATTTATAGATATAGATTCCGTCTGATCTGATTTATTAATTAACAAAGCAGTTGGTCTGCAATATCATTGCAGAAGTTATCCAACTCACGCTAGATAGCCTCATTAGAGATATTGAGATTGGAATTGATCTAAAAAACGGGCAAGGCTTTAATTTGGGGGAGTTATATGAAGATCCTAACTACATTTGTTGTCATGATGCTGATGTTTACTTCTCAGGCAAACTCTCAATTCATGAATGAACTATTAGGAGCTCTTGAGGGTTTAAACACATCCGACCAGAAACGGATTATAGAGTCCGGATTTAAGAGAAATGATACAGGAAGTTTCCTTACAATTGATGTCAGCTGGGGGAAAGTGAAAGTACCTAACAGCTTTTATTATAGCATGAATTCAAAATTCGCCTGCATTTATCTATTGTCCTTAGAATCTCATGACTGCGATCCCAATGACAATGAAATTGAAATTGTTGTTGTTTCCAACGAAAATTACCTAGATTTATTTGCATACACCAAAGACTACAATAATGGCTATGCTTCTCAGAAATTTATTGAATCAGGAATATTAGAAAAAATTGATGATCAGATGTTAGAGATGATTGGACTTGAGCAAATAGAACACAGAATGATTAAATCTAAATTAGTTAATAAAAGTACATTTGTTCAGAGTGATGATAACCCATATATATATTCAGCGATCAAGAAACAAATCGGTTTTAAAGACGGTATTTTGACTGAAGCAAATGTAGCTTTCTTAACATCCAACGGACACATAGATGTTTTTGTTAATTTTATGGGCGATAATAATGTTAATGATATGGTGAAATTGGTTAACTTTTTAACAGAGATTAATAGTGACGTAAAATACAGTAATGCATCTAATTTTAGCTTATTTCGTAAAGATGCTACTGAAGAGAGTTTTTTACATCTAGATTGATTTAATTCAATTTAGTTCGTAATAATATAAAAAACTCTATAGTGATTTAATTAAAAATCAATCACATAGATAACTGTTTTCAGCGGCTTTAAAGCCGCTATTTTTTTGTCTGCGGTCTAAAATGGTTCATCGCAAGGCTCTTCAAGAAGGGGATTTTCTAATTTCCCCAAAATGAGGAAGAGCAAAATGACAATCCATACTACGCCAAAAAAAGATTATGCATCCACTGTTGCAGAACGCATCATTGAGCTCATCGAGACAGGTGAAGCGATTTGGATGAAGCCCTGGAAAGCAGGCGAGTTGCGCCTGCCCTATAATGCAGCGACAGATAAAGAATATCGCGGAATGAACTCACTGTGGCTAGCGATGCATGGATACTCAGATCCACGCTGGATTACTTTCAACCAAGCGGTTGCAGCTGGATATAAAGTTAAGAAAGGATCAAACGGCGCACTCGTAGAATATTGGAAGTTCACTGAAGAGCGCATCAAGAAAGACGAGCACGGCAAGCCTGTGCTTGGTGAAGACGGCAAGCCGATCAAAATCACGGTCAAGCTGTCTCAGCCACGCGGATTCCGCGCCGTTGTATTCAATGCGCAGCAGATTGAAGGCATACCAGATCTACCTGTTCCGGACACTGGCATTAAGCCGGTCGTCAACGTCGCGGCAGACGCAATGATTGCAGCATCAGGCGTCGAAATTCGGCACGTTGTAGGCAATAAAGCTTTTTATAATCCTGTCTTGGACAGTATCACCCTACCCTTGCGCAGCCAGTTCAAAGGCAATGGCGAATTCTATGCCACCACTTTTCATGAGCTGGCACACAGCACAGGCCACAAGAGCCGCTTGGATCGGGATCTGACTGGCAAGTTTGGCAGTGAGACATATGCAAAAGAAGAATTGCGCGCAGAAATCGCCGCGATGATGCTGGCTGAAAAGCTCGGCACAGACTTCCTGCCGAGAAATCATGCTGGTTATGTTCAATCTTGGATCAAAGCGCTACGCGAAGATCCGCGCGAGATCTTTAAAGCCGCGTCAGAAGCTGATAGGATCAAATCCTACCTTCTTAGTTAATTGTTAGCATCACTCATAAGAGTGATGCTTTTTTCTTAACTACTTCAATATCCCCTATCATTACTTTTTGACAAACCAGCACCTAATCCGCCCAAGCAGCGATTGAGGCACTACTTTTTCAGGCTCATTCCACTGACTTAGAAAATCGATCTCAGGCACGAATAAATAGTATGGCGCTGTACATACGCATTCGGGAGGTGGAAATACGGGAGCTTCTTCCATATTCATAAGCTTACCATCAGCGTCTGAACAAAACGGGCAAGTAGGTGTCGAGCCTATCAGTTTCACGACTCCTCGAAACCCATAATCCTGTTCGAGATAAGACCTCATTTGTTCAATTGACTGGAACCGCCCAATCGTAAAATTAGCCCTCAAAACTGTTTGCTGATGAGCAGAAATCGGGTTCTTTCTGCCTAATTCGGTCAAGTCATCAAATGCCTCGCGGCTAAAAAACGCATTGCCGTTAATTCCAAGCGATTTCTTTTCTTCTTTTGTTAACTGCACTCCGGTTTTGCGATATTCAGCACAAGTCTGCCGAGGATGGACCGACATGTCTGCGCTTAGTAGATGCACTATGCGCTCCAAAGCATCAGGCTTTATCAATCCAAGCTTCTGAATAGCTTCCGTTAGCGATGATCTCACAATATCGTTTTTATCCATTAGAAAACACCTGCCCTGCTTCGAGTGGTCCAAAAAGCAGCTCTAGCAGGCCATCAAGGTTTACTTTCGGATCATCATCTATCAGCTTCTTAAACCTGCCGCGCGGCAACGTTCGGTGGTTAGGACGATCATTTTTCGATCCCGTTGCGTCGCCCTTACTATGCTTAGCCACTTTTAGGTTAGAAATATCTGGCAGCGGCTCACCTGGTTCACCACCGAACCAAAGATAAGAATTCAAAACCAGACCCGCATCAACAATTATCCATATAACGCAACCGCTTGGCTTCTCAGCCAGCTTAACTCCGATCGTTGTTCTCGCGGCCTTGCCATCTTTAATCATTGTTTTGAGCTGGATGTGCCTAACAACTTTACCGCGTGCCATCACCAAATCGTAACCACCGGCGTCAAACTCTGAACGCATAACTTCTACGTCGGTGATTCCGCGTTGCCAGAGTCTGCGAAGTACGTCACCAACAAAGACATGCTCGACTATGCGTTCTCTTAAAACTGAGTGTATGCTATGAATATTTGTATCGAATTCACTAATATCAGTATGCATTGATAGTGCCCCGCCCTTGCCGTTAACCTTCCATTAACTTTAAATTCCTTGCAAGCACAAGAGAATCGGCGCTACATGCGGTTTAACAAACCAGAATGAATAAAAAGCGCATGTGCGGATTTTTCAAATGAATGTTTCTACAGCTACGAGTGACACTATTTCCGACGTTGACCTGCTAATAACACAGCAGGCTCAAGAATTGTCTGAAATGCTGCATGAACACCGTTTAGAAATGTTCCCTCCTGATGCGCAGAAACGACTTCGACCTTTTCAACTCTCTGAAGTTGCGGATTATATCGGTGTAACAAGCGGATACCTTAAAAATCTTTCGCTTGAAGGAAAAGGTCCGGAGCCTCTGGTCACAGCATCCGGACGCCGTTCTTACACCGCACAGCAGATGCTGGAGCTTCGTGATTTTCTTGACAAGAACAGCCGAACTCCTGGGAAATATGTCCCTCACCGTCGCGGCGGCGATCACCTGCAAGTTATTTCTGTCGTCAACTTCAAGGGCGGAAGTGCGAAGACCACAACAACCGCACACCTTGCGCAGCATCTAGCATTGACCGGACATCGTGTGCTGACCATCGATCTTGATCCACAAGCATCGTTGTCCGCTCTTCATGGCTATCAACCTGAAATCGATCAAAACGAATCTCTTTACGAAGCACTTCGCTACGACGATGAACGCAAGTCTCTTTCTTCATTGATAAAGAAGACGAATTTTCCGGGATTAGATATCGTACCTGCAAATCTTGAATTGCAAGAATATGAGTATGATACGCCTCTTGCGCTTGCTAAAAAAGACGGTGCGATGGGTTCAATGTTTTTTGGTAGGCTGGACGAAGCACTTGCCGATGTTTCAAACGACTACGACGTTGTCGTCATCGATTGCCCTCCTCAGCTGGGCTATCTCACCCTCACCTCTCTGTCTGCATCAACCGCGATGCTCATCACTGTGCACCCCCAGATGCTTGACGTTATGTCTATGTGTCAGTTTTTGATCATGCTCGGCGACCTGATGAGAACGCTAAAAAATGCTGGTGCAACAATCAAGCTTGATTGGCTGCGATATCTCGTAACTCGATACGAGCCGACGGATGGCCCTCAAAGTCAGATGGTCGCGTTCATGCGGTCCATCTTTAAGCAGCATGTACTAATCAATGAAATGCTCAAGAGTACGGCGATCTCAGATGCAGGAATAACCAAGCAGACATTGTATGAAGTTGAGCGTAGCCAATTTACGCGCAGCACCTATGACCGCGCAATGGAAGCACTACATCGCGTTAACAACGAAATCATCCAGCTAACACACAAAGCGTGGGGTCGGTGATGTCTAGGAAAAATTTACTAAGTAATTTGACAGGGAAAAAGTTGACTACGGTCAACTCTGATCCTGATGTTACGACGAATAATGAATCTGATGAAAAGTTGACTGCGGTCAACTCGCCTTTCGGGTCAAAGAATAAAGGCGCGTTCGGGGCGATCACAAAATCTATTGACCAGCTCAATCAGCAGGCCATGGCTGCAAAAGATATCGAAGCTCGTTTGCGCGAAGGTTCGGTCATTGTTGAATTAGACCCTGCGCTTATAGAATCCTCCTTCATCTCAGACCGCATTGGTCACGATAAGGAAGCTTTTGCGGAGCTCATAGCGGCTATTCGTGACCATGGACAAAACACCCCGATCCTGGTTCGCCCTCACCCTGAAAAAACAGGCCGTTATCAGGTGGTATATGGTCACCGTCGTCTACGAGCGGCTGTGGAACTTGGAAGACCAGTCAAAGCAGTAGTTAAAGAGCTTTCGGATCAAGAACACATTCTTGCACAAGGACAAGAAAACAGCGCGCGCGCGAACCTCTCATTCATTGAAAAAGCTCTATTTACGAAAGAGCTTGATGAGCGTGGATATGGCAGAGATTTGATTATCTCCGCATTATCGGTCGATAAAACAGTTGTTTCAAAAATGCTGTCGGTCGTAAATGATATCCCTTACGATCTCATAATAGATATTGGTCCCGCCAAAAACTCAGGCCGCGACAAGTGGTATAAGCTTGCGAAAGCTTTGAGGGACAAGACCTTTTGTATGGATGTTCAGCTCCACTCAACGACTGACGAGTTTCAAGAATTGACGAGCAGCGACGAGCGCTTGGAAAACCTCTTTGCGTTCCTCAACACAAAGTCAAAAAAGGCATCGGAAACTGCTATCGTAGCTGAACCTCGGAAATGGACTTCGCCTGATAAATCTGTCGCTTACGAAATGAAGCGGAAAGATACACAAGTCGATTTAAAATTCAAAAGTGAGGACGCCGGCGAATTTGGCGATTGGCTCTCTGAAAAGCTTGATCAATTGCACGCCGAATTTAAAGATACGAAATCCGGAGAATAACCACAAAAGAAAAAAGCCCCCAGACGTTGCCGTCGTGGAAGCCTTCCTCAGATTTAAGCACTCAGAGAATCGCATTTCCATGAATCACTGTCAAGAGTCATTGGCATCGTTTTGATGAGCGGATTTCTTTTGCCTTAAGAAAGGTAGAGGGAAATGCAAATTCTGGAGACTGTAACGACTGCTATTCGCAGTCGAATGACCAATCGCGTCCCGACTTCACAAAAGTCAGGCGAGGGTATCAAAAAATGGGAACTATACAGACACCTCTGTATCGCTAAGGCTGACTATGGCCTGAATGATCGCTGCCTGACTGTTCTGAATTCTTTACTGTCATTCCTGAGCGATGACGTCATCACATCAAAGTCGAAGCTTGTTGTCTTTCCATCCAACAAGCAGATCTCCATTCGTGCTCATATGATGGCTGAATCCACACTCAGAAGACATCTTGCGTCTCTTATTCAGGCAGGTCTGATCACTCGCCAAGATAGCCCTAACTGCAAGCGATATGCACATAAGAATGGGGCAGGGGAGGTTGAACTGGCTTATGGCTTTGACCTCTCACCGTTCTTTGTAAGAGCATCAGATATCATCCAGGCGGCTGAACGCGTTCTTGAAGAACAGCGCGCAATCAAACGCATGCGTGATGAGGTTTCCGTCGTTCGCAGAAATCTGGCAGCAGCATTTGAACAACTGACCGAAAAGAATGAAAGTGACTTATTCAGTGAGTTCCGTGGCGTCGTTGATATCATTCCGCGTCGTGCCACAAAGACAGAACTGACAACAATTAAGACTGCTTTGGAAGTGATCCAGTCGGAATTGTCTATCACGTTGAAAAACAATCATAATGCTACGGAATTGAGCGGCAATGCCGCTCAGTTTGAGCGGCACCATATAGAGTCACTTTCAGAATCCCATTTAGAAGAAAAAGATGAATTTTCAGATTTGACAGAGACGGCATCAGAGGCTGTGGCTCCAAAGTCATCTGTCTCGAAAGCTGAAACCATTTCGCTTGAGATGGTTCTCAGAGCATGTCCAGATATCCAAGCATATTCGTCTTCAGGAATTCGCAATTGGAGAGATCTCATTGATGCAAGCCGAGTTGTGTCATCGTTTCTGGGTATATCTCATGACGCCTACATCAATGCCGTCCGGATCTTTGGCTTAGAAAGCGCATCAGTGGCGATTGCCTCTATTTTGCATAAGATTGACCACATAGCTTCTCCGGGCGGCTATCTGCGGTCCTTGACACAGAAGGCGGGGGCAGGGGGCTTCACCGTGGCACAAATGCTAATGTCAGGAATAAAATAAACGGTCCAATGCGCTTGTTATAGCACATAATCTACGTTATTATATCCTCAATATTTATATTGCATAGGAGTAGTGACGTGGCCTCACAACAGGAAAACGCTAGTTTTAGGCAGTCAAAATCGCAAATTATTAATTCCTGTGCTGATGAGGCGCGCGACTTTGACACATTTAGAAGCAAGCTCGCTGAACAAGGTGTGCTTGTAAAATTGGTTATTCGTGAGCGCCAGAATGTTGAAGTAGGCAAGCCAACGAAACACCGCGCTGTGTCCTTCACTGACCTGGATGACCATGCTGGGTTCGCAGGTCAAGACATTGATTTATCTGCACATGTTCTGATTTCAAAGTTCGGTGAACCAAAACAGGATTGGTATCAAACGCCCGGATATTACGAAGAATGGCAGGAGCAAAAGGAGCTTTTTCCTAATCTCGATAAAGCCGACAAAGACGCTGCATCACAATATGCAGAAAACAATCAAGAGCACGTGCAGCTCGCTCGTGCGCAAGAAATGATTGATCGCCCAGAGCAAGTTCCAGACGAAATCGATCAATTTACTTACTATGACACACTAGAAAAAATTGATGCGGACCTAGAAGGCCCGAATTCTGATTTTGGTGTCTACTCTATTTGGACTCAAGCACAGTCCTCAGATTTAGCGACTTCCAAGCTACAATTAGACAAGTCGTTAAATTCAAGAGCGATGAAACGGTACGAACGCGGTGCGCGATTTGGACTCTATAAAGAAGCGCGAGAAAAGAAAGACTTAGAGAACGGTTTCAAAGCGCAGCAAGTAAGCTCCAAAGCTTATGCTCTCAATGAAGACCGGAAGACGATGATCTTCTTAGCATCTGAAAAAAAGAAGCTAGATGGATTACTGGCAGAAACGAAGCCTGACACGCCAGAGCGGAAATTTGTTGTTGAGCAAATAGCTTTGCTGGAAATGAAGGCTCGATACGCAAAATTTGCCTCAGAATTTCGTTCAAGCGAAATTAACGCTGTTTTTAAAGCTCAGGGAAAAGCCTTAACTGCTTCAAACGTTAGAGAAGTATGGCTGGATTTTAAATCTCAAGCCAAGCGCGACTGGACAGAAGCTTTCAGCGGTAAAGCTGCCGCTGTACGCGCGTATCGTGAAATGCGCGAAGACAATAAGCTGATTGTGGCTAAAACGCTCAAATACGCGATGACCAACATTAAACCAAAAGAGCCAATGCGCTTTGAGGCATGGCTCCATCAGCAGGAGATGACGCCCCACGCTGTTGCAGCACTTATTTCAGTTGAACGTCAACGTTTCTCTCCGGAGGAACAGATCCAGCAGCTGGATCAACACTTAATAAGAAAGGCTGATGTTGAAAGAAAGAAAGTTTCGGTTGAGGTTATGATCGATGGACCAGTTCAAGAGTCAGAAGGTACGCCCAACCGAGACATTAACACGCTCAAGCTCGCAGAAAAATCACATGCTATTTATTCAGCAGATGACAATCTGCTGCGCGACTTTGAGACAACTTTTACGTTTCAAAAGAAACCGCTTTCAGACGAAAAGATAGCTTCGATTGGTTCAGATGTGTCGGGAAAGCTCTACGGAGATAAGCCGCTTGAGCTATCAATTAATGATATTCGTAGCAGATTAACAGATGAGCGGTATGCACGACTTGAATATACGCCGGATGAAATGCGTTCGCATGACGAATATATGTCCGAGGTTGAAAACCTAGAGGCACTAGAGCGCGCTGAATATAACAAAGACCCCCATTTCCACGATTATCACGAAAGCGATGAAAAGCAGTGGGGGCAGACGTATGGCGAGTATCTGGAAACTCGTGGCCTTGTTGACCAAGATCCAATGCAATCCCAAAATACTGAACGTTTGGAAACATTAGATAATCTTGACCTGAGTGACCCCGCCGTGATCCAGAAAATTGATACAGAATACGCAGCAGTTGCCGGCAATACAATCGAAATGCATCCGCTCGGACTGGGATCTGACGAATTTGATCTTGAAGGCCACAATGAGGCTGTCCAAAGTGGTTTTGGTGACCCTGAATATCAAATCGAAATCATTAAAAAAGCTCGTGATATCGAGCAAAAGCAGGAAAAACAGGACAGCAAAGTGCCTGTGGCTGATGCACAGATCAACAACGCTTTAAACAAAAATACAAAACAGCAGGGCGAGCGTATAGCGCGAGACGCAACGCACGAGCGTGTCGAAGAAAATGTAGAAAATAGAAATGAAGCGAAGGAGAAGAGTGCAGCGCGAAAATTAGTGAAGGAACAGGAGCAAAGAGCCACTGAGTTAAAGGAAAGCAAGGCTCACGGAAAAAAGCCTGTACTCAAGCTAGTTAAGCCCCTCTAGTTTGAGCATTCCCTCCCGGCAAATTACTGTAATCATTGTGCAAATAGAGGTTATAAAATGAGCGATCAAACTAACAAACAGGACAATGATGTCCGCCACGAGTCCTTTAAGGACAAAGACAACAGCAATCATGCAGAGTCGATTCCTGCCGAGGAGCTAGTTGCGGCTCAAGAGTTAAGAGCCGCTGAACTGCGCGCAGCGCGGCAAGAAGGTCTTTCGCGTCAGCAATCACAAGATCGCGACAAAGACCGATCCGCTACGAACGAGCAGTCCACTACTTTGCAGAGATAACATGTCCTTAATGCAATAGGGCGGTCATCGAGCCGCCCGGAAAGGCCCTAGATGTTTCCTTTTTCACATGCACTTCGCTTAAATTTGGCGGTATCAGCAATTGCTGTAGCTTTCTCTTTTTTCACGCAACCCTCATATGCACAAAACTCGAGTAAGACTTGTGTCATCGATTTAGCAACAATCGCTGAAAATGAAGCTGTAATTGTCTCGCAGCAAGGCTGCTTTGTCGTCGATGCCAAAGCGCATAAACGTGAATTAATCACAATTACCAGCACTTATATTCGTCGGATTGATCAGCCAGAAAAGGGAGAATGATGGAAGATCCAGTTCAGCGCACGATCAAACATCTCCGGGCAATGGAGAAAGCCGACGGTGCTATAAGCGACGAAGAAGCCCTTCGTCGCGGCAAAGCGGCTGCAAGAATGGACGCTGAACTGTCTTTACGGCCAAAACGTAATTTTGATGATGATTTTGATGATTACATACAACAAAAATCTCTTCAGCGAACGGCCCGGATAAATAGAAAAATAACGCCAGAACGATGATATCGATTTAAAATTTATTCCAAAATACTCTAATAATTTTCAATAAAAATAATCTGGTTTAAATCCCAAAAAATCCTAAAATTAAATAGACTACAATACATTTTGTAGCATACAAATGCTTGATAAAAAGCATATCAAACGAGGACATCACAAATGGCAAGAAAACCCATTCAGGCGATGGAAGGGTCTACATTCGTGTCTATCGCCAATGAAATCACATTTGGAGCACTAGAAGCTGGAGAAATAAACAGAGTACAAGCTCAACAGATATTCAACCGAATTCGAACGGTGTTAGAAGGCAATGCAAACAGCCAGTATGCGCCATTGCGGGACACAAATGACCCAGCTGTTCCGATCGATGAATCCGTGTTCCCAGATCACATTATCTGTCTAGAGGACGGACGCTCATTCCGCTCATTGAAACGTCATCTTGGCGAAACCTATGGCATAACAGAAGCCGAATATCGCAATCGATGGAAACTTCCGCGCGATTATCCAATGGTCTGTGAAGAGTTGTCGCTTAAACGCAAGAAGAATGCGAAAAGACAGGGATTGGGTAAATTAGATTAACCCATCTTAGTCTCTCTTAAGTTTCAAAACCCCGCTATGGCGGGGTTTTTCTCTACTATCCTTTAAGTTCAGCGTTGCGTCTTCGTGACCGCCACGCCTTCTTACCTCGCCCTTTTACCGACGCTCTTGCGACAAGACTATAATCCAGTGGCAAACGCCACTTTTCGATGTATTCCTGCGGTGTCAAGCCGAGCTTCTTTAAGTGACACTTAAGATACTTTACGTGCTGACCGTCTTCCAGACATATGATGTAATCGTCGTGCTTATGCGTTGCCTCTGCAATCTCTTCGGGTGACAGACTTTTCGCAATTTTCCGCGCAGCGTTGCCAGAGATCAGGTCGTATGCTGTGACGTTGTTCACCCCAATATCATTTAGTCTTATGGCCATCATAATCTCCTGAATATTCCATCTGAGCCCAGCATTTAAAGTTAGGTTATAATAATCAAATTCAAAAGCATATGTAAGCATTGCAAATCATTAAAACTAAGAAAATCTATTAGAAGTATAACTGCAAAACTTATGCTCCCAAGCTTTACTAATCAGAATATGTGCCACTGTAGTCTCGATAGAAGACTTCAGGCATGCCATTGACAGGTAAATGCAATTTCCCTTCGGCCATACAGTCCCAAAGAGCTAACGCACTGAAATATATATCAATATTGTGCACATAACTTATAATTGCTTGTTATATATAATGGCATGAAATATACATAATATAATAATAATTGAACAAGGACATGCAATATGTACACAACAAGTGTTCGTAAAGTAGGCGGCTCCGTTATGATCTCAATACCGCCACTCGTGCTGGATCCGTCCGGCATAGTTCCTGGTCAAAAATGCGGTATAGAATTAATAGACGGAAAGATCGTAATTTCTCCTGAACCAAAATTAGAATACAAAATAGAAGATTTGATGAACGAATCCGATTTTCCACGTTTTGAAGAAAGAGGAATGGATGAAGAAGGATTTATCTACGCTAGACCATTGAAAGATGTATGATATGGGTAAATATAAACGTGGTGAGATTTACAAAATTTACTACCAAAATCATAAAGGAATGAGACTTAGTAGCGAAGTAGTTGTCGTTTCACCCAACATATACAATAATGAATCTGAACTTACGGTAGTGGTCCCTGTAGTCCTTTTCAAATCGCATACAAATGCTTTTGAGGTTAAACTCGACGGGTATGGAGAGGGTGGAACTGCTCGCGCTGACATGCCAAGAGTGATGCCGTTAAAAGAATATGATGCGAAATTAGTAGTAAAGCTGCCCGAAGAAATCATTGATGAAATTTTAGCAAAAGCAATAACACTCTTTAAATAACAAATGCCCCGGTTTTCCGGGGCTTTTTTTATACATGTAGGCCACAGCTCTGTGGGTGAAGCCGTGGAAGGCTGGCGAACTGAGTATGTTGAATACCATTTTAAATGAATGGTAGGAGAGAGCGCGTGAATGCTTAAAGGGGGAGAAAATCAAATTTTATTGGTATCTAAAAAGCTAAAAAGCAAACGAATTTAAAAATAATTTAGTTTTTTCAATAAATGACTTGCTTTCTGTTGCTGCATGGACAACAATTATAAACGGAAAAGGGCAGCAGTCCTGGTAAGACTACTGCCCTTTAGATTGAATAAGCTCTCAACCAGCTCGAAACAATCTTTTCCGAATTATGTTTACGATAATACGGCTTTTTTTTAAATCTATCAAGTCCGTAGCATCAGAAATAAACAACGTTCGGGAAATTTTTCACAGAATTGGTTTTAGGGAAATTCGGTCAACGCTCAACCCGTTGAAGGAAACCCAACATGCGCTTTGAACCAAAGCAGAATTTTCAAATACGCAAAAGCTTTGAAAAAGCTGACGTACAAAAAGCGCTTCTCAACAATCTTGAGCAGCTGTGCGAAAAAGCTTTTGGCAAACAGCACAAATCAACACGCGGCAACGCTTGGCGCTACGACGACAATGGGGTTACCATTGTTGATGCATCAATAGGCTCTTATTACAATTTTGCTCATGCCCGTGGTGGGAACGTTTTCGAGATTGCAAAGATAGCGTTAGGTATTGAAAACGCGAAGTTTCCTGAAGTCTTAAAAGCAGCTGGCGAATGGCTTAATATCAAGCCTGATTACACACCATCAAAATCGTTTCGTAGAAGCACGACTGAAAAGTCGGTTCTTGAAAAAGCCATTGAATCAAATGCATTTTGGCATTCATCTTTGCCGCTCGACGGAACGCCAGCCGAAAAATACCTCAATTCCCGCCACATCACCAATTTCCCTGAAGACGCTTGCCGCTGGAACCCCTTTAAAAAATGCATTGTCTTCGCGATCGAAAACATTTCAGCACGATGCGCCGGACGCCGTGTGATCACAGGCGTTTCTGTTGTTTATCTTGACGAAAATGGCAACAAACGAGAGGTGTATGACGCGACAAAGCGCGTGCATGGACACAAAAAGGGAAATGCCGTCTGCTTTCCCGGCACTGACCTGAAGGGCGAATTCATTCGCGCAGAGGGCGCTGAAACAGCACTGTCCATCTGGCTTGCCTTCAAAGGCCAGCTAACCGTTATTGCGACGTGCGGCACCGCACGCGAGCTAGACGTACCAGAAAATCGTCACTTTATTGATTGCCGCGACGACGACAAGCAATTTACCTCGAACGGCAAGCCGAACATTGGACCAGATAAGGCCGCAGCAGCGATTAAGCGTCAGGTTTTGAAGCGCGGGGGAATGTATAATGAGGTTTGGCCTTATGGTAAGCGTACGCACACCGGCCATGACTTCAACGACTTGCTCATTGAATACGGACCAGAATTTGTAAAGAATTCGATCGAGCAGCAGATTGCGCGCACGATTGTTGAAGATAATAGCATTGAGCTTACTGTTAAAAACAAGCCTGAATCCATCCCTGCACAGGTCATCGAAGACCAGTTAAATCGCAGAAATTTCCTGCACGTCGCCAAATCGAGCGTTGGCGCAGGAAAGACGCACGAAATTATTCATAGCGCAATCGTCCGCTTTTCGGACGCGATTGATCAGCACGTTGCGAAAATTCTTACAGCAACAGGAAAAACCTATAGCTATGTCGATCCCGACAAACTTGATAATATTGAAGGCATCATTTTGATGCTTGTTCCAAATCACAAGCTGTCACAGGAATTTTCTGATCGTCTCACCCGCGACACTGGAATATCAAGCGAAATTTACAAGTCCATTGAACAAATGGATCCGGAGAACCCAGATCAGAAGCTCTGCAAACGAGCAGCAGAGATTGCGCCGCATCGCGCAAACATGATCGATATGCAGAAAGAAATCTGCGCAACTTGCCCTTTTTTCGAGGATTGCGGGTTTCAAAACCAGCTTCGTCGTCTGGAATACAATCGTCCACGCGTCCTGATCGCGAGCCAAAACATGCTTCAAAGTGGTAAAACACCTTACGCTTTGCGCGGTAGAAGAATTGTGTCGATCATTGTTGATGAAAGCCCACTCGCGGCACTTGAAAAAAAGCATATTCTGTCTGTTGCCGAAATCAATGAGCCCTTGCACCCATCTGTCGCTATTAAAGATCAGCGCGCGTTGCTGAAAAACAAGCCGAGCATTCTTGAAACAGCTGATGAATTTCTGACTGCTTTAAATGCGACAATCAAAGCATATGTAAAGGACGGCAAGCCGGTCGGAGCATACGATTTTGCGAAGCGACTAACACATAACTTTTATCCAAAATTAGCCCAATCAGGCAATGTTAATATATCTATTAACGTACTGGAAATGCTCGAAAAAGCACACAAAAGCATTTACTCAATGCTTTTGGGCAAATCAGACGAGAAAGACTGGAAGAACCGCAGTTTTAATGCGCGCGTTATGCGCATGGTTGGCTTTATCGAAGAACTCAAGGACATAGCTTATCTCGATTTCACCTACGATTTAAGCAGCAATCAGACGTCATCCTGTAAGGTCGAACAATATAAAATTGATCGCCTGCGAAATGGCTGGCAACCGCTGATTTCCTTTGTGTTTGACGACAAGACAGCGACCACGCACTTAAAGATGACCGTGTCAGGCGTGCATAAAGATCTTTCTTATGCTCCAATCATTTTCGCCGACGCAACGGCAGAAATGAGCCTCATTGAGCCAATGTTCGGAAGACACATTTCATCATCAGTTGTTGCGGACATTGCGGCACCGCATGCGCGCTTCTTTCAAGACGTCAGCCGTTCCTATTCCAAAACATATCTCTCAAAAAAGAAGAACATTGAAAAGATTGCTGATTTTATCTCTCGCACAACCAAAGGTATGTCCTCAGTTTTGGTAGTGACTAACAAGTCTGTTGCTGAAGAAATGAGGAAGATTCCGTCTCTTCAACAATGTGCATTTGAACATTTTAACGCAGTCGCCGGCTTAGACGGTTATAAGAATTATGAAGCGTGTTTTGTCATCGGACGCCCACAGCCATCAGTGGAATCTGTAAGCGATACAATTCATGCCCTCGGCGGCACTCACGACGCAAAAGAGTGGCAACAAGTTGAAAAGTCGCGCACCGTAGTGATAGGCTGTAAGAAGTGGACTGCGAAATATAAAGGTGCAGGGTCTTCAGATCCGATCGCGAATGGCGTTTTGCAACAGACAGCGACTGGACAGGTTATTCAGGGCCTTGGCCGTCTTCGTCAAATTTGGCGCGAGGAGGGGGCTGTCTGCGACACATACATTCTATCTGATGTTAGCGTTCCTTTCCCAGTTGAAGTAATTAATCCGGCAGAGGTTGACCTGTTTGACGATCACCAGAGAATGCAAGTGCGCGGCATCGTGTTTGACATGCCAGCGGCAGAATCAAAGGTTTCTGAAGGAACGGCACTTGCTATATCGAACCGGACGCTCGAAGAACGCCGCGCAAAATTGCGAGATTATGGTGTTGATCAAAGCTGGCGTGCACAATACACAGCATTTTATTACCGCTTAGCTGGTCCAGGCATGAAGCTGCAAAGCGGTCTTTTTGACAGTCGTTTTACCGCAGACGACGTCAAACGCATTATCACAGAGCATCTGGGTGAAATCGCTGAATTTGCTCACACAGATTTTGATGCTGACACTTTTGCGAAACCGCAGCCAGCTGATGCCTTTGACGAGCTGAACTTTACCCCTCAAGCACTCATTGAGCCTGAAGTGCCAGCATATCTAAAACAGATATGCGGCGCATCCGCGCCGCCGACATAGCCGGATTGATGTAATTATTCCCTTTTTAAAAGAGAAAGGCAGTTCAGCTGCCTGTTTTCGCACGTCTGGCGTTATCTTACAAAGCACAGAAAGGGGCGTGAAAGCAAAAATGAGAGGATTTCATCGATCTATGTGTATCATTAATCGACTCGGACCTACGGAAAAACAATTTTTATATTGTTTTTCTAACTCAATCCAAAACGAACCTGCTAATTTTTGATAAAGGAATTATAAGGTCTTACGTAATTCTTTATTAAACGTACTTAATAAGGTTTCCGTACATCCTAAGGCCACAGGCTCTTTCAAGAACCCGCAAAAATATGAAATCCGCACTTTTGAACAGATTACACTTTAATAATTCCCCAAAAAAATTGCATTAACTTCATTCAACTGCTAATTTCAGAAAAAATATAAAATTTAAAACAAGACACCACAAAAGATAACAGGTCATCCAATGTCACAAAATGAAATCGAAATTGCGCGCATCGACGCGGCAACGAAATTGGCCATTGCCCTGCTCGATAAGAGGCCAGATGCCGACATGGGCACGCTATTTGCAGAAGCATACAGAGCGGTGAGCGCAATGAATATACCTCAAACAGCTCCTGTTTCTCGGTCTGAAATACCAATCGCGCAGACACCCCCAGCATCTGTCGAACAAATGGTTGAAGTGGACGAAGAGGACGAAATACCCGACTTTTTGAAAGATCCAGACAATGCCCGGACTGCATTTGTTTATAAGATTGAGAAACCCATTATCCCGATTGAAGGAAGTGTCCAGCACGACAAAATTACGTGCTTGGAATGCGGTGCCAAATTCACGAACTTGCGCAAACATTTAAAAGTCGCGCACGGCCTTACAGCTGATCAATATAAAATTAAATATGGCCTTCCAGAAGATTACCCGATCGTTGCTGCCGCTTTGTCTGAAAAACGTTCTGCGATATCTGCACGGACTGGACTAAGCAAATCCCGCCTTGGAATTAAGAAAGTCAAATTCCAGGACTGAATCTCATTCACTCAATATTACCCATTACGATAGCAAAAGCCCGGAAAACCGGGCTTTTTTTTATCTATAGGTCAATCCCCAACTGAGATTCTAACAATAAATGAAATTTCCTAACATAAATTCACTTTTAGACATAATAACTGTTGATCAATAACGTTATAAATGTATAATGATAAATATACAACGACATCTAATAGAGGTAAAAAGAAAAATGGAAATGTTTGCGCTTATTCGTATCGGTCTTGCCGCTATCGCAGTGCTCGCTGGCGCAAATTATTTGGCTAAAACTGCGAACAAAGCGCATGCCGCGCAAGCTGATTACACAGCCAATTACGAGGCAGCTGATCAGCTGCGTGCGCAGCTCATGACAGGCGGTATTGTCGATCTGTCAAAGATTATGATCGGCGGCAAGCGCGCAGACCAGCTCTAAATCCACAAAAACACGCCACAGAAGAGAAGGATGAGGAAAAATGACTGCACTGACCTTGGAAGACAGAATCCGCTTCGACGCCGCCCAGAACGAAGAAATGGGCGCATCTACATTGAATGTAATTTCGTCTGTAACTGGACTAATTGCGTTTTTCGCAATCATCATTTTCGGCTTCAGCAATCAAAGCTCGACTAAGCCTTTGCCTATCCACATATCAAATCCGGATTTTGCATATGTTGAGCGCGTTCATGCGCCAGTTGCACTTTCGGCCACTGAAGAAGCCTTGAACTTAGTAATTGAGGCTATGAATGACTAAAATCCTTGCGATTGCTGCTTTTATCGCCGCCGGGGGATTCATCCTTGGCCTTACATTAACCCCATCAACATCAACACAACAGGGAACAGACAAATGAGGATCAATAAATCCAATAGATATACAAAAAGTGGCAAAATGGCTGCTGAAAAAGAATTCGGCAAAAAAATTGTGGAGGTAGACAGCCATTTTGATGCCGACAATCATGTCGATCCATGGAGCCCAAAATATTCCGAAACCGGCAGCGCCAAACGTGCGCTCTTATTTTAGGAAGTAATACTATGGACGCCGAACATATCAAAGAAATTCTGACCGATGTTCTAAAGGATGCGGATCTTCCGGATCTGTCTGCATTCAGTAAGACTGAAATTATCCAGCTGACTAACCAAGCGCTGCGAGATGCAGAAAATTGAGAACAAATGCGTATAGCAACATAAGCCGCCCGATCTGATCGAGGCGGCTTTTTCAATTTTGAGTGTGAATTTGTGCAAGTGACCGCCGAGAGATCACCATGCACTCCATTTTACGACTTACAAAGATGAATGCGCGCGCGCGTATGTATAATGCACGTGCGCGTCAGAAAATTTTGCGGCGCAAATGTGGCGGCTTATTAAAATAAAGTTAAAAATAATATTTGACGCAGGAAATACTTTTTTGCAGCATTATATACAACAAGCAGCAAGCTTGGAGAAAAAAAGAGATAGAAAAAAGAGAGAGAAGACTTGAACTATGAAATATGACGTAATCCATAATTTAAATAATAATCGATTTCAACTCGTTGCTTTGAGAGATAATGATACGCACGGTGTTAAGACTGGCGACAAGGGCGGTTATGTTGACAGCATTGGCGTTCTTTCTCAGGATGGCGACTGTTGGATTGCAGAAGACGGTTATGTGGGTGAAAAATCACGTGTGACCGACAATGCGCTAGTTAATGGTAATGCGATTGTTGACAGCCATTCTGTTATCAGCGGCAATGTTGTTATTACTGACAACGCGCACATCACTCAGTCTGAGATTTCGGGCAACTTAACAGTTAGCGGCAATTCGTTTATCGACAGCTCTGTGATGCATTCAGATGAAAAAATTATGCTGAAAAACTTTACAAATATTTCTGATCTTGATCATAATGATGATTGAGCTTTGAGTAAAATGAAGCCCCGGAAAATCCAGGGCTTTCTATTTTCACGCTAATTAGCACGATTAGAAATTCTTTTTTTCCCGGTTCAATCGAATTATTCTGTACACAGTGACGCGGTTGACACAAAGTAACTCCGATATCTCCAGCGGCAATAATCCACTTTTATGAAGAGAAATAACTTCATCGTAGTTTACCTTTCGTCGTCTAACCGCCGGCCTTTCTTTTTTAACTCCCTCTTCAATCGCCAGTTTTGAGTATATAGTTTTAAACAGGTTGCCGGGGTCATAGTGCGACCCCGACATAATCATCTCCGCCACTTTTAAAGTTGTGGCATTTATAATTTCAAGCTTCTTGGTCTTGTTCTGAAGAGCGCGCTCCAGACTTGTCGAATAATCTTTAGATCGAAAAGCGCTATTTTCTTTGGTCATCTTCTCAACCCTCAAAACTTGATCTTCAGGCCAGCAAATGCACCGGCGCTGAAAGAGCTCGATGAAATCGACTTTTCTACACGTGCTTCGCCGTAGATCGTGTACTTGTCGTTTTCATTGTATTTAGTCTTGCCCCATGTGTGCTGTGCACCAACAGAAACGCTTACGCGGGTACGATCACGGCGATTGTCAAAGTCGGTTTCACCAACGCGTACGCTTGAACCCTTCTTAAACTCCTGATGCACATTGGCTGTTGCATAGACCTTTGAGCGGCTCTTAACCTTACCCTTGGCGTCCCGCTTGACTGTTTCTTTTGCAATCAAAACACCAAGGCGACCGTCGAGACTGTCAGCATAATTATGCATGACTGTTGTGCCGTAGGTATCAACGAAAGGATCAAACTTCACACGGCTGTATTGCAGCTGCGCTTGCGGTGTAATTACCCATCCGTTTTTCAGTTCATAGCGCTTGCCGACTTCAACAGACGCCGCATAACCCATGCCTTTGATGCTCGATGCCATGTTGCGGCCACCGGCCTCAATGTCTGACGAATACCATGTCGTTTGCAGCTGTCCGTCAACATAGAAACCGTTGTTGCCATACCAGGTTGCAGTAAGACCCGCACCATAACCAGACGTCGAGATTTTGCCCGATCCATAACCATTTTCGCCACGCAATGACGTTTTCATTGCTGAATTGACATAATGCATCGTAAAGCCGCCAATTAAGATGCCTTTATCACCCTCGTAAAGCAGCATGTCCGTGCCAGCTTGCATCTTAAATTTGTTATACGTGTAATCAGTGCCAGACGTCGTGATTGCAGATTTAATGTCGCCATGCTCGCCTTCGACACGACCCCACCAAGCTGACTTATTGGCCGAAAGTGCGCCTGAATCGATCATCAACTTGCCTTCAGATGACCAATAGCGATCACCAACGCGCTGTTGAAGCGTGGGCAGGTTGTTAGCGATCAGCATGTTTTGCGGCAACGCTTCATAACTTGGTACACCTGGCGCGACGACCGGACGGATAGGTTCTGGATCGATAGGCTCCGGGATGACCGGAACTTCTGGGTCAATTGGATCAATCGGAACAACTGGCGGCTCTGGATCGACCGGATCTACAGGTATGACAGGCACTTCTGGCTCTGGATCAACAGGCACAACTGGTGGCTCTGGATCTACCGGCGGCTCAGGATCAACCGGAGTTTCGCGAAGATCAGAGGTTAGATACCAATTACCATTATTCTGACCAGCACCACGACCGAGGCCGTAAATGTATTCACCCACAACAATTGCTTGACGACCGTTGTATTCAACATCGCCAACAAGATCGAAGGTGCCAGCCGACACGCCACCGACGTAAACGACACCGATGCCATTGACCGTGTGAGCGCCACTACCACCAACCTGATTGATCACAACATTTGTTTGACCCGACGTGTCGCCAGAAACAGTCAATCGATCAGTGTGGCTTTCATCACCACCCATAACAGTATCTAAGACAAGCGTACCGCCATCACCGGCATAGTTGCCGTTGATAGAAAAAACGTCGCCAGCCCTTCCGTTCGCCATTGTTAACGTGCCAGCGTTTGTAAACTGCGCTGGCAAGCCCCAGTAGCCATTATAAGTGTCTATGCCTGAACTGCCTTCAGCAAACAGAACAGCAGCTGCGCCGATTGCAGTTTGCTGAGAGCCGAGCACTGCATTGTCAAAATGCATCGTCCCTGCGTTGATCGACGTGCTTAAGAAAATGTCATTTATGTCGCGGTTATTCGCACCCGTGAGTGTCCATTTTCCAGCGTCATTTTTGTCCAACTGACCAAAACCGCTGATTGAATTGACAACCCCGCCGCCAGTCGCAGCCTGGCTGCGATTATCGATCCGTGTGAGATCAAGCATTGCGTCTTGATCACCGACAAGAGCAAGCTTTGCATTCCCAATATTTAAAGAGCCCCATGTCGTCGCAATCGCCGCGCCATCAAGCACATAACCAGCAGACAAACCCAATGTCGCAATGCCATTATTATTGCGCATCTCGATAGCTTTGCCGTTTCCGCCAGCGATCCGCGAGTTTACAAGAAGCTCCTGGTTGCTGCCTGACGTCGTCATCAGGACGCCCGTTCCAGCTTCAGATGAAACACTACCATTAACAGTTAGCGAGATGTTAGAACCATTAGAATTACTTGCATAATTCTCTAGCTGAACACCATTGCCGATAGCGTTTACGTCGCCTACCGAAACAGTCATTATTGAGCGCTGATCAGTGCTTAGTGTGCTGGCATCAACGAGGACACCGACACCGCTAGCATTGACCTGATCAACGTTTACAACTGTTGAAACAGAACCACCGCTGGACGAATTGCGCAGATTAATTCCGTCGTTTCCAGCAACAATTTCACCAACATTGACAGCAATAGCAGCAACAGATTCTGACGTATCAGAAAACGTGGAATTTTGAAGATTGATGCCATCTCCACCCGCATTTATGCGATCGGCTGCAACGGTCGTGGCTGCATATCGAGCGTTATCTCCGGTTGTAGCATTGTCGCGAACTCGGTTGTTCACATATATGCCTGATCCACCTGCATCAATTTCACCAACATTGACAGTATTTGCTGAAGAAGTTGTGCCGTCAGAATTCGATGAGACACCAATATTTGAGGAAACAACCTCTCTAACATCAATGCTCTGGTTAACCGTTTTGCCTTGAGCAACAGCAGCAACACCTGTATCGCCGGACGTTATTGTATCAACAATAATTTTGGAAGTTGTGTCGCTCATAGACAAAGAGCCATACGCGTTTGCAGCAACACCTGTGAACGCATTGATTTCTTCCGCTTTGACAGAAACATTAGTCTCGTCATGCGCGCCCGAACTAACAAAAATGCCGGTTCCGTTTAAAGCGCTGACATTTTTAACATCGATTTCGGTTCGGTTGCTGCCTTCCGCATATTGGAAATTGTCGTCAAAATTGATCGTGTTGCTCTGTACACTGACGCCATTTGAAATGTCAGATGAAACATTTTCCGCTTTAACATAAACGCTTGTATCTCCAGCGGATATACCGCCCGACGCTTGAGCAATGTTGTAAACCGCTATTGCCTCATTTCCAGATGCGTGCACGTCTTTTACATCAATTGAAACTGTAGCATCAGCTTTCTCAGCTGCATTAACGTTTTCAGCTACATTTGACACTTCAATGCCGAAGCCACCATCAACACTGATCGTGTCTGAGGATAAAATGTCGATTGAGCTCGATCCGTTATTTGAACGATTTATGACGCGTAAGCCGCGCTCTGCACCGGCCATGCTCAGAGTAGTAGCAGCACCGCCATTAAGCGCTGTATTATATAGCGCCAAATTGCTGTTATCGTTCAATTTTTCACTCAACTCAACGCCAAGCGTGGCAGAGCCAGCATCAGCTCTATTGGTGATGCCTATATCGCCAGAAAATTGACCGTTAGATCTGAACACAACAGCAGCATCAGCCGCGTTTTCGTTAAAAATGCTAACCGATGAGCGGAACGCGTTAGCGAAAATTATTGAGTTCACAGCATCCACAAATTCAACGCTGCCAACATTGTTAATAGAAAGCCCGTCGCCGCCCGTAATTTCGAAGCCAGGCTCAGTTGTAAACGTCAGATTTTTCGCTTCTGTGTTCGTAATCGACACGCTCGTCGATTTTCCTGAGCACACGTAGTTTGATCCTTCGGGTGCAACACAAGCTGCATTCGCTGCCGCCATGGATCCAAAAAAAGCGCTTACAAGCGCAGTTGAAACCAGAAGTTTCTTTTTCACTGCATTTCTCATTTTCTAATACCCTCAAATCTATTTTAATATTATTGTAAGTGAAAAATTGCATATTACAATTACCTGAAAATGAAAACTTATAAAATGTTTTGCTGATGAAATTTGCTACAGCGCTTTATATTTGCGCGCTACATTTCATCACAAAAAAAACCGCCCAAAAGGGCGGCTAGTTTCACACAAAGAAGATTCATTTTATCTAAAAGCAGCACCTGCTGATGTTATATCCGTCCCATTTGCGGTTATGTCAGAAATGCGCGTGCTGATTGTAACGCCAACATAACCTTTTGTACTGGTTGAAAAAACGCCGTCGTTTGGTCCTCGAACATTATCAACGGGATCCTTCGTGTTTACCTCAATACGCTGCTTATTCTGAGCAATTGCATTGTTGTACTCATTCCGAATAGCTGCCGTGCTGTTCTGCACTGCGTTGTGGATGGCGGCGTTAGTCTGTTGTTCCATTTGCCAAAATGCCGAATTTACCTCATTCGCGTTGACAGTGTTTACACTGTTCCAGGTGCCATTGTTACCACTGCCACAATTTGGGAAATTAGAGCTCACAGATGCTCCTGAATCTCTCCCGCCGCCAGAATTCCCGCCAGAACCAGAACCGCCGCCTGACTTTGCAGGCTGGTATGAAACGGAGCCTGCTTTTGCCCCGTTATTTAAAATGCAGCCCGATACTCCGCTAACAGAGGGAGCAGCCATGACAGAAGTGGTAAAAGCGAAAACAGCAACAGCTGCAAACGACAGAAATTGGATGCGCATTGTGTAATCCTTTATACTGGGAAATGGATCATTTTCTAATCCTGTTGAATTTTTGCAAATACATTCACTATTGTCAATCAAAATTTCACTATTTGATTTTATGCGCGTCCATAACCCCTAAGTTATGGACGTGACTTTTGGGGATAACAAAAACAAGCAGTTGCTATGTCCAAAACCTATGTCCAAAAATAATCCTGAAAAAGAGGGGATTTTGGTGATTTTTGGATATGCGCGCGTCTCGACCCTAGATCAAAAACTCGATGCTCAGATTGATGCGCTTAAATCGGCCGGCTGTTCAAAGATATTCTCTGAAAAAAAATCTGGAGCAGATGTCGCGCGGCCAGAACTGAAAAAGCTTTTAGAAAAAGTGGGGGAGGGAGACACAATCATAATAACGCGTCTAGACAGGCTTGCCCGATCGACATTTGACTTGCTCAAAATAATGCGCGAGCTCGAAGAGCGCGGCGTGTTTATAAAAAGCCTTTCTGATGCATGGCTGGATACCACAACAGCGGCAGGAAAACTTATAATCACAGTATTTGCTGGCCTTGCAGAGTTTGAACGAGCTTTGATTAAAGAACGAACGGCAGAGGGCCTTGCGCGCGCAAAAGAGCGCGGCGTCGTGATTGGCAGAAAACGCAAAATGTCATCTATACAAATAAAAGAAGCCCTCACGATGCGAGAGGCGGGCAGATCATTGACTGAAATTGGCGAGATCTTCTCAATTTCACGCCAAACTGTCGCGCGAGAGATCCAGCGCCGCGAAAAAATTTAGAATTCAGTGTTTCCAATTTTCCCAAAAAAAGAGATCCGTAATGTTTAAAAAAATCGCGCTTATCCTGACTGCGTCAACGATTGCATTTCCCAGCTTTGCGCAGGTTGCGACCAAAAATAATTTTAACAATCTGAAAATGGGGCAATTCTATTATATTCCGATTAAATCAACTGAATTACCACCTATGTTTTCTGATGCAAAAACAGACCCGACAAAATATCATTTCCACAACTGGTATTTTTTTGCGATTCAGCAAGATAATATTGAGTATGTTTTTTCAACAGTTGCGACCGATCAATTTTGTAAAACTATATACGAATTTGATTTTAAAAGACCGCAGCGATGCATGTTGAGACTTGCAATTAAAAGGCCAAATGCAGAGCCGGAAATCATCAATTTTAACAACGTTTGTATTTTTTCAGACATTAAAAATCAGCAAATGTTTTTTAAAACAAGGGCGGAATTTGTTATGCGCGGAGATATAAAGTATGTTCAACTAACGCATGATTATCCAATCTTTGACGGCGGCTGCAACGATCTGCTGCGCATAACGCCTTTACCAAAGAACGGATAGTCACATTGAAAAATAGACATAGTTGCACTATACTCTATAGTTAAATTGTTTGGGGTTTTCTGATGAATGACAAGCCAAAGCACCCTGGAATTATAATCAGCGAATTGATTAAAAATTCTGACATGAACCCATCCCAGACCGCTAACGCTTTGGGGATCGGGCGCGACAGCTTGTTTCATTTGATGAATCAAAACAAGAACTTGACCGCTGCACTTGCTGTACGTCTCGGCAAATTCTACGGAACCGGCACGCTGTTTTGGCTAAATAAACAAATTGAATATGACGCGTGGCATGCGGAATCCAAAATTGACGTCAGCAATATTCCTACAATCGGGATGCACTCAAGGCGCGTCGCTGCTTAATTATCACAAGTTCTATCTCAGTTAAGCCCCGGTTATTCCGGGGTTTTTTTATGCTAAATTTTATGTAAAGTGCATCACCAATATGGGCTTAGGGGTATTACATATGAAGAAATCACTGTTTGTAGCAGCTCTGATCGCAGCTGCCAGCTTCACTCATTCCGCACATGCTGAATTATTGAAATTGACGCAAACAAGTCAAGTTCCAGAGTTTAAATATAACCTAGATGTTGTGGGTATTAAGCCCGGCATGACAATGGATGTAGCAAAAGAAATTCTCATCAAAGAATTTGAAGGAATAAGAATAGAAGAGAGTGGTGCTCGATACGAATACAAGAATGTAGAGTCCGAGCCTTTCATTACTGGTCTGTACGGATATACAAAAAGCGATGGCAATGTGATTTTACGTTTAACGTCGCCGGTTTTAGGATCTGTGGTATCTTCAATTGAAAGAAGTATAGACTATTCCGACGTTCAAAATAAACCTAGCCCTGTTGATCTGATGGTCATGTTATCTGAGAAATACGGGGAGCCATTTCAATACAGTAAAAGCAGGTCACAATTTAAATTGAGCTGGCACTATGGTGATGATTGCAAGAAGGTGGCTAAACCGGATGGTTGGAGTTATACCACCAAAAAGTGCCCTATTTCCTTGAATGCGAGAATTGACATTAGCAGCGGTGATGAGCTTAAAAGGTTAGTAGTTAATCTGGATGATAATACCATTAGCAGGCTTGATATTAACAGCATACCTACGTTCATAACTGAATACCTCGACAAGTTGCCAAAAGAACCAGTCGTTGCACCCAAGCTTTGATTTAAAGACCCCGGTTATTCCGGGGTTTTTTTATGCCTAATCAGGCCATAACCCAAAAAAAGGAGCGCTACAAATGGACGAACAATGCGAAATTATCGCGAAATTGCGAAAAATCTGCACCGCGAGCGGGGTATGTAAAGAAGAACAAGACGAAATGATTGCTATCACGACGCGCAAAGCGCAGGCCGGCATTCATTTTGATGAATCCAGCCTTTCAAAACATCCTGAATGATGTTATCAATAACATCACATGAGCGCACTTCTGATTGAGAAATCACGCACCAATCTGTCTGATGGTGCATTTTATGAAACGGTTATCTGGTTGCTGCCTGCGCCTGTTCCAGGGAGTAAACATAATTACAAATATCGGCTAGCACTCGTTGTGAACGAGGTTTGCGTACTTAGATATGACAACGAGCGCGGCAAGGGCGACCACAGGCATATTGACGATCGGGAAGAGCCAATTGAGTTCAAAGATATGGAAACCGTCGTACAAGCCTTTTATGCCGATATGGAAAGGATAATGAAATGAACACATTGAATATCCGCATTCAAAGCGTTTCCGCTCAAAAGGCTGGCTTGCTCGCCGCGTTGAAGAGCGCAGATTTGGTTAAAACAGCCCCTGCAACGCCGTCGCTGAATTTCACAAGCTACGATGATATGCACCGCATTCTCGCGCCTGCGCGCCTTAAAATCGTGAAGGCATTGGCCGGTCAGGGCATTCTGTCTATTAGAGAAATTGCGCGCCGCGTCGATCGGGATTTTCAAGCTGTGCATCGCGATGTGCAAACACTGATCAGCGCAGGTGTTATAGACCGCGACGATAAGGGCGTTGTGTTTCCATATGACAGAATTCATTTTGATTTTGATGTAAGCGTTGCAGCTTAATACATCCCGCCCAACCAAGCCTTGGCGCATACGTTAGACCTGCCACCGCTTGGCAGGGCTTTTAATGGAGGAAATTTCTCGGCCAGTATCGATCCGTGTTTGCGATTTATGATACACGGAAGCGAAGCTTAGATACGCTATGCCTAATCAATAACGAATGCCGAGTACACCACAGTCGTCCTGATAAGTAGTGCTATCTCATTGTGCTTACGTGTATCTTCTCAAAAAGATTATTGAAAGGACAGTGCTTTACTTGCACTACTAGCCCTCGCATCTTTCAACCATGTCATTTGCGATACACATGAGACTGTAATTTTCAACCTTTCGGCTGACAGATACGAGTAGCTCTTTTGGTTTTGTTAGATTTTCTGCAACGACAGTGCATCGTATAGCCCCAGAGACGTCACCTTCGTCCGGAAACACCACATCAATGTCAAATAACTCTTCATCGCCTTGATGACGAAACCGATCGCATTTTAGAGAACCATTTTTAATTGGTTTTCCATCAGGCCATTTTTCGTAATAAAATGCTTCAGGATTGTGCTTTTCCACTATTGGGAATTCTTGGATTGACAAATGATCCATTATTTTCGGTCTAGTCACGGTGATGGAGTCTATAAGTGATTTATGTCCGAAGGCGTTTCCGCGAGCGATCTTAAGAATTTCAGACATTGGACCTACACCACGCGCTAGATCCGAGAGTGCGCCTTTGCCGTAAACGTTATCAAACGCTGACTGCATGTTTAGCATATCTAAAGTATCGGTAGCTAAGCTGCCCATGATTGCGAGCTTCGCTTTTTCAAGTTCTGAATTTGCAATATTGATGACCGGTGCTTTCAGTGCTGCGATATCAACGCCATTAGAAACGGGGGTAGGCCGCGTTATGATCCGTCGAACTTCTGGCGCTACGGGCGGTTTAGGCAGTTGAGAAATGGGATCGCTTTTGACTGGAACTTCATCATCTCTTCGTTCCTCGCTTTCGTCCAATTCGGCTTCAAATCGACAAAAATGGACGTCTCCGACAGCCTCAAAGGAAACGCGCATATTTAAGGCAGGGCGAGTTCCATTATTCTTAATGCCAAATGTCAAAGTTACGTCAGTCTCTGATTCCAAGCGATTTTCATGCAAAGCTTCGAAAAGCGACCGACAAGTTTTGATCCATTCTGGATAAGATTCCGATGAATATTTTGTAACAACTTCAGCACTTGGTTGTTCGTAAAAAATCGTAGTTCCATCAGGACTAAGCTCGGTGTCTGGCGCGGAAAAATCTTTTTTCTGAGGATGACGAATTTTAAGCTTATCAATTAAATGATCAATTTCTGACGGATTAAGTTTTAACGCTACCCTGCGGACTACATTAACAGACATTACCTCTTCTGTAACATTCTCAATGCTAATGACAGGCTCTTGTGCCTTATATGTCGTTAGTTCTTTTTCAAGTTCCTTTATACGCTTTGCTTCTGTCGTGTCCTCTGGCGGTCGCCTCCAACTTTCTGGGATTATATAAAAGGGAACGCCGAGCCCTAACGCAGTCGATGCAGCAACGCTATCGTGAGTCAGAACTGTAACAGTGGCAAATGTTTCAGTTTTTGAAATAGCATACGCGGTGCCAACAATCCGGTCATCGTTGATGCTGTAATCAAGTGAAGTGGCGAGCTCTGGCGACGGTTGGACAATGGACATTAGCCGAAGCACCACACGTGGAGATGTTTCTTGAATTACAGCTTCCAAAACATGTGCCCCAAGCATCTCGCGAATTCGCTTTGAAATTTCTTTAGCTCGTCTGCCAGTCCTGCCGTTATCTTTTTTATGCGCATCGATCTCTCCCAAAACAGGTTTAATCAGCGCAATTACGACATTATCTGTTGAAAGTTCCGACCATGGCAGTTCTTCTAATCGCTTACACTCGAAGAATAAGTTTGTATCAGCAACATAAACATTCTCCATCTATCCCTCATACAAGCTGGAAATAAGGGATTGCATATTTTATGCCAAACGCACTTACTTCTATTCCAAAATGATATCTATATCCGAATACAGCGGTGTTTTGTTTAGTACATTTGTATTTTAGGAAAATATTTTCCAAAGGGAGCAGTAAGAGCTGCATCAATAAAATGGTCAATGACCTCTAATGGTGTTGGGTTCGTTTGTTCAATTACATCTATTACTGCACGAATAAGGATATTCATTTGAGTAATCCGTCGATCGAGACTAGCCTTTCTTGCGTGAGGTACTTCATCTGAAGCAATCATGCCTTCCATCCTCCGAACAACTCCAGGCATTTCATCAAGCCAAGTTTGCAGCTCATATTGCATTGCATTGTAATCTTCAATCAAGGTAAGCATCTGAATACAAGAGGATTCTAAGTCCTCAATCTCTCCCGCTATTAAAAAGTCTTTATTGTTAAAAAGAAAGCCAAACTCTTCCGACCTGAGCCTTTCAGGCACGACGCTCTTACCCGCTATAGGTCCGATCAACTGCGAGGGATTTTTCAGCTTGAAACCATTTTTATCAATTTCAGCATAGCGGTGATCAATCGCCTTTTTTACTGAGAGTACGATATTCGCATAGCGAGTTACCTTGGTGTAGGTGTTCAACGCACCTGCGGCTTCACGACGAAGCCGATCTTCCATTCGACGTCCTTTTTCAAGATACGCCGTAACTGTTAGTAAAAGTAAAGCGACAGCGACTGAAACAGACGCGCCAATTATCGCTCCTATTAATCCAGGATCATTCCATGAAAACCCGTCATCTCGCATCCTAAGTGGAAAAACATATAAAGAATAATCGTCTGAAATTTCAGTCAGCCAAACGGTAAACCTATCGAGCATATATAACCCCGCTAATGTGATTAAATTTACGACGTTAATAATTGAAGCGCCAGTGAATTTCTCAAATAATCAGAGAGGAATTTCCCGAAAATGGCGAATTTTAATACCGAAACCCCTCAGAAGGTCTGTTTCCGTAGGCATAAGAAATACCGTGAAGACGTCTTTGCAGTTCTGATCGATTTTTATGAAGACGAACGCACACGTTTCCTCACTTTTGACGGCGCTCACAACGACGTGCAACTGCTTTACATCGCCGATACCGAGGCAGTTGATCGTGTTGATGAACAGGCTATGGCGCTGCGCGCACAGATGGAAGGCGGCGCTTATCATTACAACTTAGATATTCTGGGTAAATTGCCACGTGACTGGAGAAAAAGAGCATGAGCCTGTGCATTAAAAGCCACACACGGCAACTGACTGTTTGCATACGAAAAGATGAAGAAGGCGAGCTATTTGCAGTTATCTTTGACCAGTTCGGCCCAGATTCACTGTTTTTCTTGTCATTCAGACAGCAGTTGGAACACGCATTTTGTTATGAAGTCGAGATTTCAGAGCAGGTGAATGCGCATGCGCCTGAAGCGGAACAACTGCGCCTGGCACTCGCTGAGGAAATGCGAAAACAAGGTGTTGAATACGCCATTCTGCATGAATTACCGCAAGACTGGGAAGATCGAGCCTAAATAAAATAAGCCCCTTTAGGGACTTTTTTCTTGTTATCAATCTCAATTTCAGAAGCTTCATAAAAGTCTCATGCATTAGTAATTGCGTGAAACAAAAATGATCAGAAGTTGCTCACTGTTTTTCATCGTGGCCGACGAGTACGCCACCGTAGTCTACAAGAACGACAGAGTCTGAAGTGGCTATATACGCCCTCGCCAGAAGCAAACAAAAAACAAAAATAAAATCCTTTTATAAGTTTATAACGCTTGCATAATGGTGCAATAAGTGCGACTCTGGATAAACAGAAAAGAAAAATTGCCGCTGCATAAGCGGATTGGCAATCCCGCCACAGAGCAGCGCGATGCGCAGAAAGATAATCAAATGACCGAGTTTCAGAACCCAAAGATTGAGCTCAAAAACTTCCTTACTCTACTCGAAAAAGGCGAATGGAAGCATACGACTGAAGAAATTGAAGCCTATGAAAATGATGACGGCTACACACAAGGCCATTTAATTGTTGAATCTTCAACGATTTTCGAAAACAAAAAAATATATATTAATTACAAAGAAACCTACAGCTATAACAAATATGACGAGGATTCAATTGAAAGCTCGGCAGATGATGCGCAGGATTATATAGTTGAATTTGACGGCTTTGTTGTCGTAGTCGAAGACGGCGAAGAAATGGATGCAGTAAGATTTTTAGAGGATATTGAAGATACTGCGTTTACAAAAATAAACTTTAACGTTTTGTCCTGTACCGAAGTTGTAGGAGAGGACGATGACGAAGATAACGAAGATAACGAAGATAAAGACACCAACGATGAAGAATATATAGTAGGAGAGGCCTACGGATCTAAAATAACCACTGAAATGCTATGCGACAGCTACATGAAATACAATAACATAGAAACTTACGAATATCTTTGTACCGCTGAGAGTAAGAATCGTTCCTGGTGGCTAGAAGTTGACTTTTACAAGATCGGTAATGAAGAATACCTACTTTGCATAGAAAATAATAACCGAACAATTATGGCGCTTGCTTGTATAAATGATGACGAGGCTGAAACAATTGTAGGTATGGATAGTGATGATGGTTTGAGAGAGATATTTTTAAAGCATCTATCTGTAGAAGAAATTGAAAACGTGGCTCTTATTGGATTTTTAGGCTCTGATGCCGTAGATCATAAGCGCTATATGGTTAAAAGAACCGAAGAGCAGCGCCAAAGTGAGAGACAGACACGGTCGCTTGTTTTAGAGGCAGCTAAATTTGTCCAACAAAATAGCACTGTTAATGGTGATATTAAGCTTAATGTGAGCATAAACATACCAAATAATAGTGCTGGAAATCGCAGTGTTTTGGAGACGTTTAATCAGGTTTTAGAAGAACTTGATAACAATGATCACAAATGCAACTTTGAAATATCTAAAACTGATGATGGCCAAGCCGTCTGCAAGATCACTCTGAAATAGCGACAAATCCGCATAGAGCGGCATAGGCGGCGGTTAGCCAGTTCATCGAGCACAATTAACCGCTGCCTCGGCATTCAGCCCTGATCACATCTTCGGAAGATTTGTATTCAAAAAGCTTCCGAAGATGCAAAAAGATCAGCAGCGTCTGAAGCGTGAGAGTTCGATCCTTAATAACCATTTAAATTGTTTAATAGAGCATATGGTACTCATAATGCTTGCGTCACCTCAAAAAAAATTTGATTTTATAATCAGAACATCGAATTAATTTTTCCGCTTTATGCGCGGATTTAAAGCAGCCACAGAACAGCGCTTTATGCGCAGGAAGATCAATCCATTGAATATCTCTAAAAGAAAAAATAAAGAAGATCGAGTGTCTGAACGTCTCGAAGAAATACGAAAAACAGAAGCTATTACAACTATCAAGAAGCATATGCACATACCCGATACAGGCATAGTAATTAGGGCTGTACGCAAATCTAATTATGGAACACAAATAGATTTTATCGTCGGCGTGGGCAATAGGTATGAACACAGCAGCAACTACACAAGACCGGAGTTTACTGTATTAACAGAGGCATTTGCGATTGCGTGCGATTTAC
>NZ_NNRJ01000026.1 GCF_002252445.1 Brucella thiophenivorans | reverse complement strand
GAGTATAATAGGACTTGTGACCGATTTTATTTTTATAAAGGAGAAAGAAAGATGAACAAACTTTTACTTGGAACAGCCTTTATAGGGGCTAGCTTACTGATTGGTGGGGGTGCTCATGCAGATACAAATGTTTATCGTTTGTATAATCATAATACTGGTGAGCACTTCTATACAACTAGTGGGACAGAAAAGAATGCTAATGTAAGTGCGGGTTGGACTTATGAAGGTGTCGGTTGGATCGCACCAACAACAAGTTCAAGCCCAGTTTACCGTGTGTACAATCCAAATGCATTATTACACAAAAAGCAAGTATGAAGCCCAAAGTTTAGTAAATAAGGGTTGGAAATGGGATAATAACGGAAAGGCGGTCTTCTATTCTGGAGGATCTCAAGCCGTATATGTCGCTTATAATCCCAATGCACAATCTGGCGCTCACAATTACACGGAAAGTAGGTTTGAGCAAAATAGATTATTGAATCA
>NZ_NNRJ01000025.1 GCF_002252445.1 Brucella thiophenivorans | reverse complement strand
CGCCGATAAGGGGTTCCGTTTAAACGCCGATTGACACCGACCTTCTGTCCAGCGTTCCACGCCGGACGACAAAGTGCAGCTGGATCATATTGTGCAATACCCATCTGAGTTCTCCTACGGCCGCTATTGGCCATAGGAATAACGCACGAGCGCGATAAAGTGGTGCGGCCGCGAGCGACTTCATGTCGGTCGTTGACAGAGTATTGGCAGCGGCCTAGAAGCGGACAAAGAGTAGAAGGAGATATATGCGCAGAGGCTTGTGATTTCGACCGCAATTTGCGGCTTCACCTGGCACTAACATTTTGGTGCCGGACCCTTATGCATGTCTCTTCTTGGAATTATTATGAAGAACCACGACGTTGTAATCCGGCCCTATGCGCCGGAAATAGACTTGAAAAAGCTGTCGCGCATTTGGCTTGACGCGTCCCTGTTGGCTCATCCTTTTATCGGCGAACAGCGCTTGCTTGAGCAACGAACGCTGATCGAAGATCAGTATTTGCCTAATGCCGAGACCTGGGTGGCATGCGTTGACGAGGAGCCCAGCGGCTTTATAAGTCTGCTCGATACTTTCATCGGAGGAATCTTCGTTTCTCCAGCCCAGCAAGGGCATGGTATCGGTCGTCAGCTCATCTTATATGCTCTCAATTGTAAAGGTGAACTTGAGCTTGAGGTTTACACCGACAATCAGCAGGCCGTAAGTTTCTACACCAAACTCGGCTTTGAAGAGTTGTCACGCCATGCTCGCGATGATGACGGCTACGCTTTCGAAAATGCCCGTTTACGCCTAATCAGCTAACGGCACGTCGGGCGGCGAGAACCGCCGTCTGACAGTCATTTAACAAACCAAAAAGCCGAACGTCCGCACCCCCCTCCGGCTCACTTCTACGTGGAAATCAACAAGTTAGTTAGTTTTTTATATTAACCGTCAGGAATTTCAGCTCACCGACGTTTTTAAATTCGTTGCTAACGTCGCTGGCAATA
>NZ_NNRJ01000024.1 GCF_002252445.1 Brucella thiophenivorans | reverse complement strand
AGTTACGTCGGCACTCACGTTAAAGTAACAGTGCCATGGCGGGTGTTCGGGCAGAATCATTGCTGGCCTGTGGTGGACGGGTGGTGCGTGTCATGCCGAATGCTTCGGCGGATATTGGCCGATGCTATTCGCCTTGGTGGACCGCTTCTTCGCTCGATGCCACAGACCGTGCGGCGATCACGGATATCCTATCGGTGATCGGCACGTCGGACGAACTGGCCTCGGAAAGTCAGATCGACCTGATGACGGCGGTTTCGGGATCAGGTGCGGCCTATCCGGCGCTGATGGCAACAGCGATGGCGCGGTTCCTGTTAGATCGTGGCGTAGATGAAACCGTCGCTTGGCGTTCTGCAGAGGCGGTCGTTTGCTGTGGTGCGCAGCTGTTGGCGGGTCGGATCATAGATGCGCCTGCGTTGGTCGCCACCTACTGCAATTACAATGGCACGACAGCGGCGGGGCTTCAGGCAGCAGAAGATGCCGGCTTTAGTCGTGCCATTCTGCGCGCATTGGAGGCCGCAACGGAAAAAGCTCGCGGTATGGGTTAGGTCGCATTCGCGGCTAACCGCTGTGCGAATAGTCGAGCCTTGGGTGAGGCTCCGGGTCGGATTCGGAAACAAAAAGTTACGCTTGAAGAAATACTACCTCGCACAACTTTTAACAGCCGCCGGCGCGAAAGTATCCCCTTCATGTGCCTTTTCCACCCAGAACGGCGCCAACATCATCTTCTGCTTGTCATTAAGCATGGAATAAGGACGCCATTTGAGGG
>NZ_NNRJ01000023.1 GCF_002252445.1 Brucella thiophenivorans | reverse complement strand
ATCTCAAACCACTATTTTTTATTTATTAAGACTTTTTTTTAGATACTACGACTAAACGACTCATAGTCATCACTCCTGTTATTTTCTCTTTTTTGTTGTAATGCGGTGGTTATCATTTCAAGCCAGCTCCAGACATCCGGCACACCCGCCAGTCGCCATGATGCCTGAGTTGCACCTGTGCCAATTTTTACTGACATTCCGCCCAGTCGGTTAACGACTGCGAAGCCAGATTCATCGGTTAAATCATCGCCCAGAAATACGGGCGTTCGCCCGATAAAGGGAGCTTCCTGCATAAAAGCTGCAATTGCCTCACCTTTACTGGTACCTCTCGGTTTGATCTCGACAACACACTTTCCCTGCTGTAACGCCATTTGTGGCCAGATCTGAGTAATACGTTGCGCTAATGTCATTAATGCGTCTTCATGCTGCGGAGCCTGACGATAATGCAGCGCAAAAGCCATCCCTTTCGCCTCCAGCTCCGCGCCGGGATACTGAGCGATGACTGTATGCAGTTGCACGCTAATATCACGCGCAATCGCATCCGGCAGATGAACGATATGTGTTTTACCATTGATGTCACGGCGCTCCGCCCCATGCACGCCCGCTAACGGGAAGCGATAAGGTTTTGCCAGTGCGTCAAGCTCCACCATTGAGCGCCCTGATATCAATGCCAATGCACCATCACTTGCGGTTGCCAGTAGCTGTAGTCCTTGCAGAATATTGTCAGGCACGACGACCTGATCGGGATGCGGTTTGATTTCCGCCAGCGTTCCATCAAGATCAAAAAACCAGGCATATTTCGCGGATAGTTCAGGGGTTTCGGTTAACGGTTCTGTCATTTTTTCCTCCTTAGTTTGGCATCAAGAAAGTAACACCAGACGCACTTACAGTACGTTCATGTCCCCACCAAGTTGTACCATATCCGCCTTCTTTGATAGTAATTGTACCATCTGAATTAACTGATTTTACAATAGCTACGTGACCGTAAGGTGAGTTTGCATATCCAACAAAATCAGCTGAGAAGCTTGATGCGATAACACCAGGAGCAGCTCCTACAACATGGAGCACGCCTTGGGCAGGTCCATTAGAAGCCCATTGTCCACCATTACCAGGCATGATATTTCTGATATAAATTCCTTGTGCAGCAAAGTATTGCCATACATAGTCAGTACATCCACCACCAGCATAAGGATTTCCAATTGGTGAACTATTTATACCGCTACCACCAGTAGTTGTTCCTCCAGTATTTCCAGTACTAGTG
>NZ_NNRJ01000022.1 GCF_002252445.1 Brucella thiophenivorans | reverse complement strand
AGAGCCTGAATCATAATGAATGTAACGATATCAGGCTCTTGCGATACGCCGCGTAAGGAAGCGGATATTTGCGATGTAAATCCAGGCTTCGGAAGAAGCGATGGTTTTCTCGAAGTCTTTGGCCAGTCTTCGACACCTTCCCAGCCATGCAAATGTGCGCTCGACAACCCATCTGCGTGGGAGTATTTTAAAACCTTCAGCGTGATCGGACCGCTTGACAATTTCCAGTGTAAATTTCCCGACCTTTTCCAACCTGCCTTTGAGCTTTGGTCCTGCGTATCCCCCGTCAGCAAAGATATGCCGCAACCATGGCCAACGTTTGAGAATGGTTTTCAAGACATCTGGCGCACCATCTCGGTCCTGAATGCCAGCCGAATGGATCACAAGACCGACCATCAAACCGAGTGTATCAACCACAATATGACGCTTGCGTCCGTTGATCTTTTTCCCCGCATCAAAGCCACGTATTCCCCCACTTTCCGTAGTTTTCACCGACTGGCTATCGATCACGCCAGCGGTGGGGCTGGGTTGCTTATCCGCCAACTCGCGTGCCGTCATAACAAGCGTGTTGTTGATCGCGCTCAGTGTTCCTTCATCTCGCCACCGATAGAAGTATTTCTGTACCGTTGAAAATGGCGGAAAATCCGTTGGCAGAAGCCGCCAGGTGCAGCCTGAAGAGGCTATATAAAGTAGCGCGTTCACCACTTCACGTAGATCTGACTTTCGAGGCCGTCCAAGGTGCTTGGACGCGGGCATCAGCGGCTCTATAATCGACCATTCCACATCCGTTAAATCGCTTGCATAACGCGAATTGCGACGCTCATACTGTCGCCGAGCGGTTTCAGTCCAGGTCATCGTGATCTCCATCGTATGTCAGAAATCCGATTGAATCATAACCTGCTGAAATCGCTCAACACATTTTGGAACAGGCTCT
>NZ_NNRJ01000021.1 GCF_002252445.1 Brucella thiophenivorans | reverse complement strand
ATAACTCATCAGATGTAAAAAATTTGCGACACAACCTCTAAAAAGCCAACAAAAAGGCCGGACAGATGACAGTGCTCAACTACACTCCATAAAATCAAAATTTGTCTTGCATTCTAGGGGGCGTCCACAGATGCACCAACGCAATAACAGCCCGTGACGGCTAGCTTCCGATAACAGCATTCCCCAGCAGACACTGTATTGAGGCTGGCTTAGTGATGCAGCCTCACAGCCACATTATTTTAAACGCCCGTGAAGTATATTCGCGAAAATCTATCCCCATTAACCTCAGCCTCGTGAACTGCGCTATCCGCATGTTCAAAGAGTTTGTGAGTTTTGGATAAGCTAAGGAAATAGGACGCTTGATAACGTTTCTCCGGATCGTACCGAGCATAGCGTCAAGATATGTGTGCTACGCTTCCCGGTAGCATTGGCTCAAAACGGGTCGAATTGATTCCGCGGGCCTCAAGTTCTTTTGAGAGTCGAATAGCTGGATCATTCCATGCTTCGTCTGTGAGTTTAAACACGCCCCAATGCATGCCCAGGACTTTATTTGCGTCCAGATCACACATAATTTGGATGGCTTCCTCTGGATCAACATGTTGAGGGGCCATGAACCAACGAGGATCATAAGCGCCGCATGGCAGAATTGCCAAATCAGGCGATCCAAATTGTCGTCTCATATCGCGGAAAATCCTCCCTGTGCCATATCCGGTGTCCCCTGCAAAATAAATCAATCTTCCAGACGTTTTAACCATAAAGCCGCACCAAAGGGCCATACGACGATCACGTAAGCTGCGGCCTGACCAATGGTTTGCTGGAACGATGTGAATTTCCGAATTTTGGCCGATTGAGACAAAATCTCCCCAATCACCTGTCTCGATAAGAGCATCTGGCAAGTAACGCCGGATCAAAACATCATTGCCCAATGGTGTAACGAACAGCGGCGAATGCCCCGCCTTAAGCTTTCTTAAGGTCTGTACGTCAAAATGGTCATAATGGTTATGGGAAAGCAAGATTACGTCGATCGGCGGAAGGTCGGTCAATGCTATACCGGGAACAGCGACACGTTTAGGTCCGACAAGGTGAAAAGGACCCGCGCGATCTGACCATACTGGATCGGTGAGGAGATTAAGACCGGCAATTTGAATGAGAACCGTCGCATGACCGACCATTGTAACGGTCAATTCATCCACACGACTTGCAGGCACAATCTGCTGAACATCGATCTTAGTTGGCCAGGCGTTTTTAGGAGAAGCACGCTGCCAGCGTAGTACTTCGTGTAAGCTATGATCAGTCACGGGTTCACCTGGGTTGTAGAACCTTTGACCGTCGAAATGGTCTGTTACTGGCCCGCTATAATAGGGGTTTAATCGCACTATTCCGCCACTCTCTGATTTGACAGCCGACTGAACTAACTCTCGTTACGTCTGAGGGGCATTTTCAGTTAGCAGCAGCGTTGGTTCAAGCTTTTCAAGACCTTGATATGGGTTCGCATGGATTGCCAAAATCCATAAACATAAGGTTGCACTAAAGGAAAAAATTGTTAATGCCATGCTGCCAGCGCGTGTTCTGTCAGCATGGGTTGAAGCGATTGTCATGATCGTCATCAATGTGAGTGCCAATACCAAATACCATTTGTAAGCATCAACTGACGTCGTTCCGACTGCCAACCTCAAGTTTCTCGAATTTTGCAGAATATCAAAATCATTGAGAAGGTGAGAGATAATAGGTGTTGGTATACCGCTTTGGCTTATCGCAAAAATTTCATTTCGAATATTCTGTAATGCTGTCTCAACGGAGGCAACCGGGCGCAGATTGATATTCTTGGTCCACTCATCATCTATGACAGCTGTTCTGTACTTTATCAAAGCTTCACGCAGTTGAGGTGCATTAATTGCCGGGGAATTAGCAGTACCAATCAACCGCACAATTGCTGAGCGCTCATCACTGGTGGCTTGGTCGGCTTTTGAACCGACGGCCCAGATGTCGGCTGCCACAAAGCCAAGCGCCAGCGCCCAAGCCGTAGCCACTGTCCCTATAAATGCTCCGATAGGAATTGAAAGATGATTGCGCTTTGCATGTCTTGCCAAAACGCACAAAACCAAACGTCCAAATATAAAGAACACAATACCCAAAGCTGTGAAGGCTAAAAAAGACGTATAAACAGAGAGTTGAAATACTGCGGTCATTCAGTGAATCCAAACTGATAACTAGTTATCGATCTGCCAGGATTGCTTCGCATTCCCGGGCGTATAAGTTTTAGCTTTTAATAATCAACCGCCACGATACTCATAACCATCTTCACGCTGAGCTCTCTTATTGAGATGCTTTTTAAGTGCCTCTATTTGTTCAGCGCTCCAACCCTCTATGCCAGTTACTTCTAACCACGCATTTAAATAGTGATCCGGCGCATAAACGTGTCCATAGCCCATCGGCACCGTGTCCGCTAAAGGCATGTCGATGAGTATTTGCAACATGCTTACAACAGGATACCATCCCAGCATAGGCGAGACGTCTGGACCTCTCGGCGATTTCATCCAGTCGGCTTCCTGATAGGCCAGACTTTTATCAAAAAAGGTGATCGCATCGCTGGCGTATTGTAAATAGACGAAACGCGTGTTGCCCCATTTCGCTGTATTGCCCTCAGGCGTGCCGCTCTGGTTCATGAAGCGCACAAACCGTCCATCCTGAAAAACCGGCAACCATTCTGTTGATCCGGCATCGCGAGTATTGGTCAGCGAGCGCCATTTTTCACTTGGAAATGGTGGGCCACTCCAGACCGCGCCGTTGATTGGATCTCCCAGAATATCAAAGAAAGTTATAGAACGCTGGGAATTGAAGGCACCGAGGCTAAGTCCATGAAGATAGAGTTCTGGACGCTGATCAACCGGCAGTTTTTTCCAATGATCATAAACTGCCCGGAAAAGCGCCTGTGATGAAGCAAGTCCGTTTTCTGGTTGAAATAACAGTGAAAGCGGACTGTTTAAATAAGAATACTGCAAGGCAACGCTTGCGACATCGCCGTCAAACAAGAACTCCAGTCCATCAATTGCGGACGGGTCAACCCACCCTGTGCCTGTTGGCGTGATGACAACAAGTGCGGCGCGATCAAAAGCACCTGTGCGGATTAATTCACTTAGTAGTAATTGAGCGCGTTCATCGGGTGTATCCGCAACCTGCAATCCAGCGTAAAGCCTAATTGGCTCCAGCGCGGCTCGCTTGTTAAAATCACTGATTTCGGATGCCGTCGGTCCTGACGCTACAAATTCTCTTCCGGCACGACCCAATTTGCGCCAATCAAGTTTTGACTCCGGGTTGCCAGCGCGCTCAGCTATGAGGGGCTGCGGACGGTCCGGTTCGACCAGAGCATCAAATCGTTGAAAAGAACTGTCTAATACGCGGAATGAATACTCAACTAAGACGCCGTTCGCGATTGTAAATATGAGAGCAAACGTTATTGCTGCGCCAACAATAATCGATACTCTGCGCGGAAAATAGCTATTGAGTTTATTGATTATCATCCGGCCAAGTACGATTACGCCACGCGCCAAAATAAGAAGAACGCCAAAGCTCACAAGGGCGAGCGCGCTTACACTGAATGGGTAACCGCTTTCTACAGGCTCCATATTCAAAACGCTGCGGATCGAGTTTTGCCAGCTTGCCGTTTGATACAAGGCCACGAGCATGATGCTCAAGCAAATGATAGCCGCTAATATTTTGGCATATTTTAAGATCTGAGCATTGAGGCTGGGTAGCTCTAAGTAATACCATAACCAACGCAGAAACACCCCGATGCCATAACCAGAACCGAACGCTACACCGGCCAGAATACCCTGAAAGACGTAATTACGCGGTATGAGGCTGGGTGTTAGTGAAGCAGCAAAAAATAACGCCCCAATTACAAGGCCAGAGCCACAGAAAGAGCCTCTCACACGAAGTTGCTTTTTAAGCATATAACAATATTCCCCGCCTCTAAATCCCCAGTTTGTCGACGGTTATTCATTTGGTGATGAATTTGCAAATGAAAGTGATAAAATACCCATCTTATTCGCCTTATTTCACAGAGAAACATGCTTTCAAGTGCATTGTATTCTAAACAGGAATCTGAAACTGCTTATTTTAGATATCGCATAGTTAGACCAAGCGTTTTATTGAGCGATATTTTGTGGGGAAGGGGCATCGCGTTGAATTGGCGTATTTTGATAGTTGGTCTGGCCTTATGTGTTCCGCAAAATGTTTATGCGGCAGATAATGTCTACAATGAGCAGTATATTGGGCCCTCGTCAGAGATGGTGCGTCCAAGCTTTGCACTGCAAATTACACCATACATCTGGGCAACGGGACTTAAAGGAGAGGTGTCACCTTTTGGGCCGGGGCCAACAGTAGGTGTGGATCGTTCCTTCTCAGATGGTAGGGACGGTCTCAATGTCGCAGGTTTCGTAAATATATGGGGCCGATATGAGCGGTTCGTGCTTTCTGCAAATGTGATGTACACGGACACAACTGACAGTGATACATACAGATTTCCGGGCACTTCACAGTTGCCTGCTATAGACGTTGCGGGAAGTATAGACACAAAGCAATTTATGGGAACCCTTCAAGGGGGGTATCGTGTCCTCGACGTTCCCGGTCTTACTCTTGATGCACTGGGCGGCATCCGTATATGGCACATCTCCAACGAAATCACCGCAAGCGGTTTAGGACGATCAGAGAGTTATCACGAGAGCTTCAGCTGGGTTGATCCTGTGGTTGGCTCACGTATGTTTGTCAATCTGGCTGACAGGCTGTCCCTGCAAGCGCAGGCAGATATCGGCGGATTCAGTGTCAGTTCTGATTTGACCTGGTCTGTTTTGTCTACGGTCAATTATACGCTCACTCAAAATCTATCGATGTCCGCTGGCTATAAAGTGCTGGATGTCGATTATAAGCATCATGGCCACGTCTATGACGTTCGATTTAGCGGCCCTGTGCTCGGGGTTACATATCGTTTTTAATGCGGCTTCCCAACTGGCATGACTTGGGAATGACAAATCATACGGATTAATAGTTCGGGGGAATTAGATGCTAAAGTCACTTGGTATAATGCTGATAAGTTCAGTGCAGGTGTTCCTCACGGTAACTGCGCTACAAGCGCAAACGCGATCACAGCCGGAAACCATTTTTTCGAATGTTCGAATTTTCGACGGCACGAAGTTGACGTCTCCCATGAACGTACTTGTCACTGGCAATCAAATCGCCAAGATTTCCGCTGATCCGATCGTGGCGGATAACGCTGCAATCCAGATTGCCGGTGAAGGGCGTACACTGATGCCAGGTCTCATCGATGCGCACTGGCACACGTTCATGGTTGCCCCTTCGATGGCGGTGGCGACCACCGCGCCTATAAATTTCGTTACATTGCTGGCTGGCGCTGAGGCTGAAGCAACTTTAATGCGTGGCTTTACCAGTGTTCGAGATTTAGGTGGCCCGTCGTTTGGTCTCAAGATGGCCATCGACAGAGGCGTTATCCCGGGTCCGCGCATTTGGCCATCGGGAGCTATGATTTCTCAGACAGGCGGTCATGGCGACTTTCGTATGTTGTCTGAAATACCATCACCGTCGGGCGCATTGAGTTACGCAGAACGTGTTGGCATGTCTGCTATAGTAGATTCACCGGATGAAGTACGAAAGCGAACGCGTGAGCAATTATTGCAAGGTGCGAGCCAGATTAAAGTGGTTTCTGGCGGCGGAGTGTCATCGCCTTACGGACCGCTTGATACGGTTCAATTGAGTGTAAAAGAGATCCGTGCGGCGGTAGAGGCTGCTGCAAATTGGGGCACCTATGTAACGGTTCACGCCTATACGCCGGAACCCATCCGCAATGCGATTGAAGCTGGTGTCAAGGTTATTGATCATGGTCAGCTTGCGGATGAAGAGACCGTAAAATTGATGGCTGAGAAGGGGATTTGGTGGAGCCTCCAACCGTTTCTTGATGACGAAAATGCAAACCAACACGCACACGGCGATGGACAAGCTAGTTCAGCGGCAGTTCGTGCCGGTACAGATAATGCATATAAATTGGCTAAGAAACACGGTGTAAAAGTTGCTTTTGGCACGGACATCCTTTTTGATGCCGCACGCGCCGCACAGCAGGGATCGCAACTCGCGACGATGACGCGATGGTATACGCCTGCGGAAGTCCTTAAAATGGCAACTGCAGACAATGCCGAGCTTCTAGCATTATCAGACCGGCGCAATCCTTATCCTGGAAAGTTGGGTGTTGTTGAAGAAGGTGCGCTTGCTGACTTGCTTTTAGTGGACGGTGACCCGATTGCTGATATCGAGCTGTTAGCTGATCCAAGCAACAAATTACTCGTGATTATGAAGGACGGACAGATTTTCAAAAATCAACTGTAGGCCGCTCCGACATATTTACCGGTAATAGCGATCCATTTCAGGGCTACGTAGAGGAAATTTCTGCCCTAACTGGCATTGCCAAGTTGTTTGATCTAGTTGTTTCCGGTATCGATGTGGCATGAAATTACCGAGTTCTTTTCCCCGGTTGAAGGGGTTTCGTTTTCCGCGTGAGATTGTCGCTTATGCAGTATGGTTGTGTCGCAAATTTTTTACATCTGATGAGTTAT
>NZ_NNRJ01000002.1 GCF_002252445.1 Brucella thiophenivorans | reverse complement strand
TAGCGTACGATTTTTTCCGAATTCTGCGGGCTCCCCAACATGCGCGTGCTGAGGCCGGACCACCTTCATTCGAAAATCACAAAGTCTTCGGCTTTGATCGTGGCGCTGTTGAAGTCGAACATGGATGTGTCTGCGTAACGATTGGGCGCTTCTACCAAAATGATGCGATCGACGATTGCGTCGATATGCTTCTTGTCCAGAAACTTTGTATTAAAAATGTTGATCCCGATGTAGCCATGGCGGGTGAGCACATAGACACTTTGATCAAAATAGCGCACCGCCTCGTTGCCATTATCGCTGACCAGCTGAGTTCTATAAGAAATGCGCGGATTGGCATGTTCGGTGGCAAAAGCTGGCGGTTCAATCAAAGCAATTTTGGTGTTCATTCCGTCTATGATTTCGTCGCCAATTATTTCCTGTCGATTTTTGATGAGTTCAGGCAGTAGTGTCTTCTCGACAAAGGATTTTGAGAGATATCCGGCTTTCATCTCTTTGGAGATTGTGATGAATTCCGTGATGTTTTGCGGATTAACAAGAATAATCTCAAGCGGCGGGCAAGAAGTCGATATTTCCATCTCCACCAGAAACCGGCAGGCTTGTGTGTCGTTCTTGCTCATCAGATAATTTTTAAAGCCAAACTGATCAAGTGGATCCACCCTAACAGGCAACCTTTTGTTGGCTCGACTGGGCCGATCGCCCGGTAATCCCAGGTCCATTATATTGCGTCTTTCCGGCAGGACAACGCTGTTGATTGATCCCCAATCAGTTGGAAGTGGCAGAGATTGCCGTTCAAAACCTTCTCTCAAGACTCCTCTCACATTATCGATGTGTTGTGCGAAGCCCGGTGCAACAGGACCGCTTAGGAGCATAGTCAGTAAGACCAGAAAGCGTGTGGCGAATGTTTGTACGGTCATTTGTAACCTCATGGGTATGGATTTGGGAGGAGGGCGGATCAATCAACGAATTTGCGGATGCACGAAGCCATTCAGTCGCTCGGTGTTTCCGAGAGCTGTCTAAAAAGGCTTGAAGCGAGTAGAGTGAGGCGAGCTGTCAGCGACGGTTATGAAAACCGTCAACTGCTGCCTCAGGCAGTCAGCAAAACAGGGGGGCGCCTTGCAGATTAACGCTGAGATCCTGCCAGCGCGCGCAAAAGCGCACAGCCCTTTGGTAAATGGTGGGTGTTGGATTGAGGATGAAATATGTTCGAGCGCTATAAGCGTTCGCTCGTAGAGCAATGGCGTTCGGACCAAATTGGCTTAGCCAGTGGTGCACTTCCTCATCCTGTCCGCCTGCGCGCAATGAGTTTCGATGAAAGAGGATGGCAGTCCGGCCTTTGGCCAGCGCTTTTGCTTCTTCCAAAGTGATACGAAGCGCATGATCGGCACGCATCGGCTTGCCCTTATCGATCAGCCCCATTTCCGGATCAGCAAAGATGAGATCACAGTCCCGAAGATCACGAACGACGCCATCAAACCACGCTTTGCGATAACTTACGCGTTGGGGCCAGTGAACGCGGTCATATTGAAGAACGCTCAAGGAGTGTACGGCGCTGATAATCCCCGATCGTTGCAATGCATTTACGGAACGCCGGCCGGAACGCACGAGTGAATGCAATGCGTCAAAAACGTCTGGATCAAGCTGTCGCCAGCGATCGGGTAAGTCGAGATAACCGGTCTGCAGGCCCGCACTTGGTCGCGCCGTGTCAGGAACCAGATACCAGGCTATGCCGAGGCGATGGCCATCAGACAAAGCACGCAGCAGCGATAATTTGAGGTAACAGCCAATCTCACCAACACGCTGATGTCTCATGAAATCCCACAATGAAAAAACCTTGAATGAACACTATAGATTGTAGCGCTATAGAGTTCAACAGCTATTCATTCTGGATTTTGAAAGGGCGTCTGGAATGACCGAAATTAGTGCATCCCTCCCCACAGCGTTGCAACAGGTCCGCAAAGCTAAGAATCTTAGTCAAGAAGCTTTCTCGGAGGTTTCAAGCCGAACATATATGAGTTCTTTGGAGAGAGGGCTAAAAAGTCCTACCCTCAAAAAAATCGAAGGGATTTGCTCTGTCCTTAATGTTCATCCACTCACTTTGCTTACGCTAGCTTATTCAGATGAGGGATCGGTTGGTTCAAATAGCCTGCTTAATATAGTAAAAAGACAAATCGAAGAACTGGAATTGTAAGGTGAGAATGCGGGCGAGCTAGATTGCACAAAATTGAGTTATTTATACCGCGTTGCACTTGGGCTTGGTGTCGAAAGTTGGATTCTGTTGCAATCCAACTGAAATTAAAACGAAAATCGACGATCTAAGTGCCGTCCAAATATGTTAGAAGTACCCCATGATGAGCGGGATGTTCCTTGTGCTCTATCGCCTCAACATCTTGTGATTCAACAAAATTTTGAATCATTCGACACGTACTGATTCAAAACATTCATTGGATATTGTATGAGCGATGAATCAGACTCTTGTGTATGACCAACACAACTTTCATGCACGTCGATCTGCAGCGCCGAAACCCGTCACAAAACATGGCGCGTTTTTATGGCTTGTCTGTTGAGACTGATCTGTTTGGTCTTTGGGTTTTAACTCGTAACTGGGGGCGAATTGGCAGCTTCGGCCAATCAAAATGCCAATCATTTGATAGCTCGCAAGATGCTTGTTCCGCGCTTGATCGCTTGCATCGTCAAAAATTGAAACGGGGCTATATGCCAGTCTGATCCAGAGTTCTTTTGTATGCGTTCTTCCTGTACTGAATTAGTTTGGCCCTAGCTTTGCTGTGCACAGTTGAATTCTTTACGGGTTTTCGTGATTAGATTGTATGGATTGATCTAGAATCCTGATGATTATCAACGCTCTCGCAAAGAGGGGCTGCTGACAGCGTCGCTTCAGACTTATAAAATGACCGTTTCTTGTGGATTGAAGTCGATTGGGTAGTTATCGGGGACACGTCATATACCCTTGAGCTGGAACATTCTGACAAGTCTTATTCTAAAGGGTCGCGGGTAATGGATACCTTTGTGTGTATCGTACTTGATTTGTTTGCGAATTGACATTTTCACGCAAATTACGTAATTTGCGTGAAATAACAGGAGGTAAACCATGCCAGAGTTTAGAGCCGTGCCCGCGAGCGATTTTTCGCGTAATTTTGGTCGTTACCAAGATGAGGCGATCAAAGCTGGCGTCATCAGCGTAACGAGCCACGGACGGGTCGTTGGCGCTTATCTTTCCGCTACTGAACTTGAACATTTTGAGCGCCTTAAGCTGAGAGAACGTCAAGTCCTCAAGACAGGAGAACTCGACGACCAAACACTTGCAGCTATTGAGGCGGCTGAGTACGGCGTTACACGGTGAGTATTCCTCTACCAACACCAGGTCTCGTTATTCGTTACAGCTTCCTTTGGAGCTCCGAACATGACGCCGGAGCCGACGAAGGCAAAAAGGACCGGCCGTGCGCGATCGTGGTTGCGGTTCCTCAGGGCGACAAAGGGCAAGTTCGAACTATTGTTGCGCCGATCACGCACTCGGCTCCCGTTGACCCAAGCACATCGCTCGAAATTCCAGCCAACGTTTGCAAAAGCTTAGGCTTGGATAGCGAACGGCATTGGATTCGCTTTGATGAACTCAATCGTTTTACATGGCCGGGCTATGACCTTCGTCCAAAGCCGGACGGCACCTACCAATACGGAATGTTGCCGCGTGGGCTTTTTGAAGCGCTGAGAAATGGGATTGTCGAGGTTCACAGAGCTCGACGTGCACAATTGGTACCGCGAGACGAATAATTCAATGATGCTCTTAATCCTGTCGACGTGAGCATTCAGTTCCATAATAACAATTATGCAATCGAAGGATATAACAGGGGTACATTCTATTTTAAACTGCAACATGCCAATGAATTCATGTGGTTAGCCATGGAGGAAATTGGATGTCGAATTGCTATTCGCAGATCACTTTGTCCGAACGTCGCCGTCTTTTCGAACTTAAACAGCTCAAAGTCCCGCTCGGCGATATAGCGCGGCTGATGGGTCGCCATCGCTCGACGATCTATCGCGAGATCAAGCGCAATCAGTTTCACGATGATGAGATCAAGGATTTAAACGGGTATTATTGTACTATTGCCGAGCAGAAATCCCGCGAGCGGCGTTCGAAGCAACGTAAGCTGATCCGGTATGATGAGCTACGGCAGTCCGTGATCGATCACATCAGCGATGGATGGTCGCCGCAACAGATTGCAGGGAGAATGCGATTGGAACGGCATCCCATCTCTGTCAGTCATGAAACGATCTATCAGTTTGTGTATTCTGCTGATGGTCGCAAAGAAGGGCTTTGGAAATATCTGCCTGAGCGCCGTGCCAAACGGCGTCCGCGCCATGCCCGACGTCGTCATGGGCGCCGCTTTCCGCCTGAACTGAGCATCCTTTATCGTCCAGACATGGTTGCCAAGCGCAAGCAGTTCGGCCATTGGGAGTGCGACACTATCCAGTTTCGCAAGAGGTTTGGCAACGCCAATGTAACGTCTCTGGTCGAGCGGGTGAGCCGCTTCACGGTTTTGTTGCGCAATAATGATCGTCAATCAAAGCCGGTGATGGAAGGTGTGATTAGGGTACTCCAACCCCTGCCCCAAATAGCCCGTCGCTCCATCACGTTTGATCGTGGCACTGAGTTTACAGAATGGGCTTATCTGCAGAATGGGATCGGGTCGCAAACATGGTTCTGTGATCCGCAGTCACCCTGGCAGAAAGGCACCGTTGAGAACACCAACAGACGCACAAGACGATGGCTTCCCCGAGATCTTGATCCGCTCACCCTCAGTGATCGAGACCTCGCCTTCATCTGTCATCGCCTCAACAATACGCCGCGCAAATGTTTGGGCTACAAAACACCTGCAGAAGTCTTTCGGCAAAAATTAATCGCAAACAGACATCGTTTTGCGTAAACTCAAACCGCAAAAGTCGCGCTTCAGCATGAGCTCACAGACTGCACCCGACCCGCAAAGCTAAAACATCACCAAAATCATATTGCCAAACGGGCGCCATCCAGACATGACAACACCGCATAGACAACTCGCTACCGTCGCCTGGAAGCGTTCGACTCTTGAAAAGCTTCAGCCTGCTTGACTTGAGAGCCGAAGGAATGGGACGTGTAACTTAACGTGACATCACCCAAAAAGTTTGCAACAGATCCAACCGGACCGGCTTCATTCAATTTTTGGAAGCAACTCACTAATGGACTTTTTGGCGTCGCCGTATAACATCCGGGTGTTATCCTTATAGAACAGCGGGTTCTCGATGCCGGAATAGCCTGTACCCTGGCCGCGTTTGGAGACGAAAACCTGCTTCGCTTTCCACACCTGTAGCACTGGCATGCCAGCGATCGGCGAATTCGGGTCTTCCTCCGCGGCTGGATTGACGATGTCATTGGAGCCTATGACGATAACGACATCTGTATTGGGGAAATCGTCGTTGATTTCGTCCATTTCCATGACGATGTCGTAAGGAACCTTTGCTTCCGCGAGCAGTACGTTCATGTGGCCCGGCAAGCGACCCGCGACTGGATGGATAGCGAAGCGCACCTCCTTGCCGGTGGCCCGAAGCTTGCGGGTCAGTTCGGACACGGCCTGTTGTGCCTGCGCGACTGCCATCCCATAGCCCGGAACGATAATGACAGAGCTGGCATCGTTGAGTGCATTGGCTACGCCCTCGGTATCGATAGCGATTTGTTCACCAGTGATTTCCATCGCTGGTCCAGCGACGCCGCCAAATCCGCCAAGAATGACCGAAACAAAGGAGCGGTTCATCGCCTTGCACATGATGTAGGAGAGGATCGCGCCCGAGGAGCCAACCAGCGCGCCCGTAACGATCAGGAGATCATTACCGAGCGTAAAACCAATCGCTGCAGCCGCCCAGCCGGAATAGCTGTTCAGCATCGACACCACGACGGGCATGTCGGCGCCGCCGATGCCCATGATCAAGTGGTAACCGATGAAGAAGGCGAGAAGCGTCATCAGGATCAGCGGCCAGACATCCGATCCACTCGCATAGATAACGAGCAGGATCAGCGACAAGATGGCAGCAGTTGCATTGAGGAGGTGTCCGCCCGGCAGTTTTTTCGCTTTGCCGTCGACCTTACCGGCCAGCTTGCCGAACGCGAGCACCGATCCGGTGAAGGTGACGGCACCGATGAAGACGCCAAGAAAGACTTCGACTTTCATGATGGCCATTTCAACCGGGGTCTTGTGGATGAGTATTCCGGCAAACCCCTCAAGTGCGGCCCGCGCAGTTTCCTCCATGTTGGCAACCCGCCAAATCTCAATATGGGCGTTGTAACCGATAAACACAGCCGCGAGGCCAACGAAGGAATGCAGCGCGGCCACGAGTTGCGGCATCTCCGTCATCTGCACTCGACTGGCCACGTAGTGCCCAAGCAGGCACCCGCTCGCAATCATCGCTAGAATGATAAACCAGTTGCTGACACCCGGACCGAATACAGTCGCAATCACGGCCAGAGCCATACCAGCGATGCCGTACCAAACGGCGCGCTTGGCGCTTTCCTGGCCGGACAGGCCTCCGAGCGAGAGAATGAAAAGAACAGCGGCCGAGATGTAAGCGGCCGAAACAATTCCGATGGTCATGTTGTTTACCCCTGATGCCTGATCACGACTTCTGGAACATGGCAAGCATGCGCCTTGTCACGAGAAAGCCTCCAACGATATTGATCGTCGCGACCAGTACCGAAAGCGCCGCTAGCAACACCACCAACCAGTTGCCTGAACCGATCTGAAGGAGCGCGCCTAGAATTACGATACCAGAAATGGCATTCGTCACGGCCATCAGTGGCGTGTGCAGCGAGTGGGAGACATTCCAAATCACCTGGAAGCCGATGAAGCAGGCAAGCATGAAGACGACAAAATGGCTCATGAAACTTGTCGGTGCGAACATGCCAACGATGAGCAGAAGTGCTGTTCCGCCGGCCAGGAGCAAGCCTTGCTTCTTGGTCTGCGATTTGAAGGCTGCTACTTCCCTGATATGTCTTTCTTCAGACGTCGGTTCCTTAACCTTCTCCTTCGGCTTTTGCGCAGCGATGGCTTGAATCTTAGGCGGCGGCGGAGGGAATGTGATTTCGCCTTCAAAAGTCACTGTGGCACCACGGACAACGTCGTCTTCCATGTTGTGAAAGATAATACCGTCCTTAGTCGGCGTCAGGTCCGTCATCATGTGGCGGATATTGGTCGAGTAAAGTGTTGAGGCCTGTGAGGCCATGCGGCTTGGAAAATCCATATAGCCAACAACAGTAACACCGTTATCGGTGACGATTTTCCGATCGGGAACCGTCAGGTCGCAATTGCCGCCCCGCTCGGCTGCAAGATCAACGACGACCGAACCTGGTTTCATCGCCATCACCATATCGGCCAGCCACAGCTTCGGTGCGTCGCGGCCCGGTATTAGCGCCGTGGTGATGACGATGTCGATCTGAGGAGCCAGTTCGCGAAATTTTTCCAACTGCTTTTCGCGAAATTCTGGCGAAGACGGGGCGGCATAACCACCGGTGGCCGCACCATCCTGCTGGCTTTCCTTAAAATCGAGATAGACGAATTCCGCGCCCATAGATTGGATCTGTTCAGCCACTTCCGGGCGAACGTCGAAGGCATAGGTGATCGCCCCAAGCGAGGTCGCCGTACCGATCGCGGCAAGGCCAGCAACGCCGGCACCAATTACCAGAACCTTGGCCGGAGGAACCTTTCCCGCAGCCGTCACCTGGCCGGTGAAGAAGCGTCCGAAATTATTGCCCGCTTCGATGATAGCACGATAGCCAGCAATATTGGCCATAGACGAAAGAGCATCCATCTTCTGTGCGCGCGAAATGCGCGGTACCATATCCATAGCGATTACATTTGCGCCCGTCGCCTTGGCCTGCTTGAGCAAGGCTGTATTCTGCGCCGGATAAAAGAAGGAGATCAGCGTCTGGCCGGCAGTCAGCCGGTCCAGTTCGGAAGTTTCCGGTGGACGGACTTTCGCGACTATGTCGGCTTGAGAGAATAGCGTGTCTGCCGTGTCAACGACGGTAACACCAGCTGCCCGATAGGCTTCGTCTGAAAAGCCGGCAAGCTTGCCTGCACCCTTTTCGACCAAGCACTCAAAACCCAACTTTTGAAGCTGGATTGCACTATCAGGCGTCAAACCCACCCGTGCTTCGCCGGCATGGATTTCCAGTGGCGTTCCAATTTTCATAGGTTATACCTCGACCAACATTTTTGGTCTGCATAGCATCCGAAGAGCTGCGATAGATTGTGTTTAATATTGACGCGTGAGGGCTGCGCGCAACTGATCAAGCGCCGGACTTCACTCAAATGAGTAAGAGCCATCGACGCAGTCGGCTCATGCAAACCAAACTGCCAAATCGCCTTCGATAATTGAATGGAGAGTCCTGGCCCGCCGCAAGGTGAGGTGGGCCAGAATACGTGGCTAGGCGCTACGGTAAAGCTTGGTCATCGAGAATTCGCGATGGCCGAGAGCTTCAGCGGCGGTGTTCCGACCATTTGCGGTCCGAACAATCATGTCGATCAAGGAGTCACCAGCTTCGTCGATAGTCATCTCGCGACGCAGGATACCTGAGACGTCGACGTCAACATGTTCGGACATGGTGCGGACCGTCCGCGGATTTGCGGTGATTTTGATGACGGGAACGATCGGGTTACCGATGACATTGCCTTGGCCAGTCGGGAACGTGTGGATCACATATCCGCCAGCTGCCATCAGTGTCACGCATTCGGCAGCCGCCGAGGAGCTGTCCATAAAGTAGAGGCCATTTCCGGCCGCTGGTGCTTCTGCAGCGTCAAGAATGTCAACGTACTTAGACGTACGACCGATCTTTTCAAGATTGCCGAGGGCCTTTTCTTCAATAGTGGTTAGACCACCCTCAATATTACCTTTAGTCGGCTGACTTTCCGACAGGTCATCTGTTTGGTGCGCAAAAATGACGTCGTCCGAATAAGCCTTCCACATCTTGTACCAACGTTCACCTACTTCCGGATTTACCGCGCGCTCTTTGCAGATATGCTCAGCGCCAGTGATTTCGGATGTCTCGCCGAAGCAGCCATATATGCCTTCGGGCAGGAGTTTGTCATACATGTTACCTACAGTAGGGCACGAGCCGAGGCCAGTCGTTGTATCGCTTTCACCGCACTTAGTGGAAATCCATAGCTCAGAGATTGAACACTCCTCACGCTGAAGCTCGGATGCGAAGTGAACAAGTTCCTTGGCCGCACGAGACGCATCCATGATGGTCTTCAGGTCGCCATTTTGCTCGATAGAGAAAGCAACAACAGGCTTACCAGTCTTGGCAATTCCGTCGGCGACACGCTTGGTCCAGCCAGGCTCAATGCCGATAACGACACATGCCGCGACGTTCGGGTTTGCGCCCGTGCCAATGATGGTGCGGAAGTGGAGTTCAAGGTCGGCACCAAACTGCAAGCGGCCATAGGCATGCGGAATGGCAAGCGTGCCCTTTATATTATTGGCGACGGCCTCGCAGGCTGCGTTCGAAATGTCGTCAACCGGCAGAATGAGAACGTGGTTACGTACACCCACACGGCCATTCTCGCGGCGGTAACCTTTGAAGGTCATGTTCGAATATTTCGTTGTCATCGACTTGCCTCCTACCAGCGCTTCGTCTTTAGATTATGGGTATGAACGTGCCTTCCTTGGGCAACGTCCGCAACGAATTTGCCGATGTCTTCGCCATACTTGGTAGCGGTATCGCCAGTCTTGATATCCATCAAAGCAATCTTGTGGCCGATTGGCACGTCGTCGTGCGCGACGAGTTCGAAGCTGGTATTATCGTGGGTGATAACGCACAGCATTTTCGTGCCGGCCTTTAGGCCTTCTACAACGACGACACCGACGTTGTCTTTGCTCTCGTGAACTAAAAGTTGAGGTATCGACACCGTTTGCTCCTCTCAAAGTATGGGTCGAGCCAAAAACTTGGCTTTTCCATCGCAATCTTATATAAGACATCTTATATAAGACATAATACTCTTTCAGTGTCAACGTATTTGGTATAAATAATCCGGCGCGTTCTTCTGGATGCAGGAGTGCAGTGACGCAGGGAATAGGAGTGCTCAGTGAAATCGGAGATGGAACAAAGCAAGCGAGGCGGTGGCGCCGTTGGGCCAAAGCCACTCTACGCTCAGGTTCGCGACCAGTTGGTACGTAGGCTGGTGACAGGGGAATGGTCGCCCGGTGAACTGATACCTAGCGAGCATGAAATCGCACGATCACTCAATGTGAGCCAAGGCACAGTGCGAAAAGCGTTGGATTCGATGACAGTCGACAACCTTCTCGTAAGGCGCCAAGGGCGAGGAACCTTCGTAGCGCAACCCGAAGACTCGCGCATAATGTTCCAATTCTTTAAGCTGACGCTCGATGATGGCCGAGCGGATTTCCCGCTATCTCAGACCTTTGCCGCCACTGAAGTTCTTCCGTCACCAGAAACTGCCGATCTCTTGGTCCTAGAATTGGATCAGCCAGTTTATCGCATTGAGCGTGTGCGGTCGCTTTCCGGCAGACCTGTAATCAATGAAGTGATATGGCTCCCGAAGACCCGCTTTCCTGACTTCGAGACGATCGCCGAGATTCCAAACAACATCTACCAACTGATCTCCTCTCGGTGGGGAGTGACAATTGCCCGTGCTGAAGAACAGCTTAGGGCTACGATGTCTGACACCACAGACGCTGAACGCCTTGGCTGCGCTGTCAATCATCCTCTTCTCGCCATCCAGCGTGTCGCAATTGACCTCGAGGGCAGACCCGTGGAACTCAGGCAATCTCGCTGCCTCACAGACGCGGCTCATTATGCAGTAAGCCTTCGATAAAAAGCTGCCCAGTCAGCCGCGTGGGTGGATGAATGCCTATTCAATTTTAGCATTGTTATAGAATGGATAGATCTAAAGTGGAGAGGTATCGTTTCATTGATCAATTAAGCGGCGAAAGAATTCCTTGCATAGTGTCTGTGTCATGTCACGGGCGTTAGCCAAAGCGGCTAACTTGCCTCGACGAAACGGTCAATCAGCGCCGCCAATGTGAGAATATGGTTTTGCTGGCAGCTTATTATTCTCAAATGAAACCCATTTCAGCTCACCTTTGAAGCGGAAGTTGCAGGACTAAGGTTTCAATGTTGGCCGCCACCGGATTACCCACCGATGTGCCGACAATGGGTTGCTCTCGGATATTGACCCGGAAGCGCCCGAAGCCTTGAGCCTTGTTGGCCGTAGATACTGTGATCGGGCTACGGCTTAAGAATAATTTTCGCACTGCTTATTTTACCGCCATCGATGTCCGAGAACGCCATAGCGCCATCCGCCAACGGTCGAGTTTCGAACCAATCTAGGCTGCCGAGCTTGCCTTCAATCATCGCGGTGACGGTTTCGCGGAAGTCGTCCGGTGTATAGCAATACGCCCCCGTCAGCGTGACCTCCTGCAACGTAATTTTCCGAATGTCCAAACCGCCATCTTCAGGCAACAGTCCGATATGGACAATAACGCCGCCGGGCGCAATCATGCGGCAGGCCGCAGCGCGGGTCGCCACAGCACCCACAGCGTCTATGACTAGGTCCACACTGTTTTCATCAGGTTCGCCGTTCACAATCGGACTGTAAACTCTAAAATCGCCAGCGTTTTTGAGCGTCATCTTACGAACGGGGTTGGTCTCAGCAATTGTAATGTTATGTATTCCGAAATTGCGAAGGGCAAGTGCTGCACCAAGGCCAATTGCTCCCCCGCCAAGCACAACTGCCCTCGCCTCGTCGAGAGGAACGATCAGAAGATCGCATGCGCGTTTTGCCGCCCGCCAAGAAACGGAAAGAGGTTCAGCAAGCGCTGCCTTTGCAATGTCAAATCCATCGGGAAGTGCAATAATATTGCCCTCGGGAATTGCAACATATTCTGCAAAAGCACCCTGACGGTCCGCCATCGAAATGATTTTTCGCTCAGGAGCCAGATTAGGGCGGCCAGCACGTGCGAATTTGCCCTCAACCGGCGTCATTAGCGGATTGATTGTCACCTTTCTGCCCGCTAGACTTCCTGTTACCGCCTCGCCAGCTGCTTCGTGCCCTAGAATGAGTGGAGGAAGCCGGCGTGCGTCATGCCCGTGATAAGCGTGCATGTCCGATCCACAAATTCCGACCGCTTCGACCTTAACGAGGACGTCACCTGGAACCAGTGTCGGATCGTTGACATCCTCGTATTCCAGTGTGTTGTTTGCTGTGTAGACGAGTGCTTTCATGTTGCTAACTCTCTATTTTGCCGTGAAGCCGCCATCGACATGGATCGTCTGGCCCGTCAAATAGGCAGAGGCATCCGAGGCGAGAAAAATCGCTGTGCCATACAAATCATCAAGATTGCCGTTGCGACCGATTGCCGTTTGCGCAGCATTTGCTGCGGCCCGTTTAGGATCCGAAAAAACTGGTTCCGTCAGGGGCGTTGGAAAGAAGCCTGGCGCGATGGCATTACAGGTAATGCCATACCGCGACCATTCTTCCGCAATCGCCCGCGTCAGTTGCACGATCCCTCCTTTGGCTGCACCATAGGGTGCGGAGTTTGGAAAGGCCCGGCTTGACTGAAGTGAGGCTATATTAATAATCCGCCCCCATCCACGCTGTTGCATGCCCGGTGCCAGCCCCTGCGTTAACAGGAACGGTGCTCGCAAATGAAGAGCCATGTGCAAGTCGAAGTCTTGCGCCTTCACCTGCGAAAATGGTTGGCGCAAGTTGACGCCAGCCGCGTTGATGAGAATGTCGACTCCGCTACGCTCTTGGCCCAGTTTGGCCAAGAGAGACTCGATGTGGCTAGCATCAGCAAGATCAGCGACGATATCCGCCACCTCAATCGCGTCGTTGCGTAGGGACGCCTTGGCCGTGTCGAGATTTTCGGCATTGCGGCCGACCAGGATCACACTTGCACCCTGAAGTCCAAGCGCGCGCGCGATTTCGAGGCCTATCCCAGAATTTCCACCAGTCACGACAGCCGTGCGGCCTTCAAGGTCAAAGAGGTGAAATAGACGTCCCATTTTATGCATCCTTTTCTGAACGATCGGTTAGGCGCTTTCGACAGGAGCTCCCAGGTCCATATTCTCGCCAGGGAAATACTTCTCCATCCGGACATCAGCGGTTCGGGCGTGAGCCTCCATACCTTCCAACCTTGAGATACGAGCGGTCGCAAGCGATAACGTCTTGCAGGCATCACGATCAGATTTCTGCCAGGTCAGTGGCTTCAGGAACTTGTGCACCGAAAGTCCAGCCGAATAGCGCGCAGCAAACTTCGTCGGCAGAATATGGTTCGGCCCCGACGTCTTGTCGCCAAAAGCAACCGTCGTTTCCTCCCCAAGGAAGAGCGAACCGTAGTTCGTCAGGGTGTTCAACCACCAATCTAGGTCAGAGCAATGCACTTCAAGGTGCTCACTGGCGTAATCATCAGAAATCTTGACTAGTTCCTCACGAGTGTCACACAGGACCACTTCACCGTAGTCCCGCCATGCAGCATTGGCAGCGTCGCGGGCAGGCTGTGGCAAGTGGTCGATCAGACCCTGCATAAGGCGCATGGCTTCTTCCGCAACGCGGCGTGAAGATGTGAACAGCCATGCCGGGCTTTCATGGCCGTGTTCCGCCTGACCAACAAGGTCGGTCGCGACGATCATTGGATCAGCAGTATCGTCTGCGATAACCGCCACTTCAGACGGGCCAGCAAAAACGTCGATGCCTACCTTGCCGAAGAGGGTCCGCTTGGCTTCAGCGACGAACTTGTTACCTGGGCCGACAATGATATCGGCAGGGAGGCCAGTAAACAGGCCGTAAGCCATGCTTGCGATCGCCTGGACACCGCCGAGAGTCATGACAATATCAGCACCGGCGACCTTCATCGCATAGAGAACATAAGGATGAATGCCCTGACCTTTGAAGGGGGTCGAGCATGCGATGACCGTCTTGACCCCAGCAGCTTTAGCAGTCGCGATTGACATGTAGGCGGACGCGATATGAGCATACCGACCAGTCGGAACGTAGCATCCAGCGACGTTGCAAGGAACAAGCTTCTGACCTGCAGTGAAGCCTGGCAGCAGTTCTACCGCAAAATCATTGATAGATTCACGCTGCGCTAGCGCGAAGCGGCGTACCTGGCCGGCTGCAAAAGCAATATCATCCTTTACGGACTGAGGTACGCTAGCCGTCAAACGTTCCATCTCCGCAGGGGTCACTACGATTTCACCCGACCATTTGTCGAGGGAGTGGGCGTAGTCGTGGACTGCTCTCTCTCCTTCCGCCTCGATGCGCGCGAGCATCTTCGAGACAACTTCACGGGCAGTACCAGTTTCCGTTTCCGGAGATTTGCTTGCTTTCTTAAGATAGGTCGTTGCCATTTCAATGCCTTTCATGAGGTGCACACCAATTCTCTCAATTGATGATGCCCTTGAGATATTGCGGTGGAAGATATGGGGTTAGTCTGCCTTCCTCGCGAATGCAGCGAGCTTAGGGTCGTCCTTGACCATCTGCAGGAAACGTGGATCGATGTATTTCTCAGCGGCAGGGTTATCGGTGATCGTTCCGACATCCTTCATGAAGGCGCCGATAGATGTAAGCCAGCTATCGACTTTTGAAGGTCCGCCGGCCCTATCGAGAAGCTCTATCTGCTCGGCGAGATCGAAAATTGGCCGAAGAGCGAATTCCGCCTTCGCCGCATCATCAGAGACCTCAACGCCGCCCTCCGTATAAAAGGCTTTCAACATTTCTTCGGCCTCTGCGGGATTGGCTTTTTCCCAGGCCACACCACGCAGGAACACGGCTAGGAATTTCGCCACCAACTCCGGCTTCTCTTTGGCAAATTCTGGGCGCACGATGAGAACGCCGGGAACGATAGCATCTGCATCTGCACCAGAGCAAAGATAGTCCATCCCAGCCTTTTCTTTCAGCGTGTACGTGTTTGGCGCCCATACGCCGGCCATGTCGCCGTTGTCGCTGATAACGGCAGAGATAATTTGGGCCTGGCCGAGATTAACGAAGCTCACATCGCTGCTAGCTACGTTCCATTTTTTCAAACAGGCACGTATGGCGTAATCGACGGTAGAGTTTGTTGTAAGGAGAATGCTTTTTCCCTTGATCGATTCTGGGTTCGCCCTCATATCGTCGATCATTGAAGATTTCGCCATGACAGCATTCGTCTTCGATTCATCATTCGTCAGGCCAACGGTTACAAGACCGAAGCGTGCCGCACCGAGAACGGCAGGGACGGAACCAGTCCCCCCGACATCCCAGTCATTGGCCTGTGCAGCTGCAATTTGGGGCGCTCCAGCAGGAAAAGTGACGAAGGTGGCATCCAGGCCAACTTCCTTCCACCATCCTTTCTCCGTCGCAACATAGAATGGCAGCGCCCAGAAAAGTGATGGTTGATAGCTGATTTTGATAGGCTCAAGATCCGTAGCGTGCACTGCTGGCGCCGACAACAGACTGAACGTCGTTAGAGCTGCAAAGATAAGCTTTTTCATTTCCTGTTCCTCCCGGTTGAAGTTAATTGCTCATTTCATCTGCGAGGTGGCGATGTCAAACGACCTCCATCGCCTTTTCTTCGCGAAGGCTGCGCCAGATGCGAGTGCGCAGGTGCACGAAACTATCAAGATCCATAACATCCTCGATCTTGTCGTGTGCATCCCAGTCCTCCGCCATACGGATCGTTTTAATATCAACGATCTCTTTAACGCGACCTGGTTGCCTCGCCATGATGGCTACGCGGTCAGCTAAGTAGACGGCCTCCTCGACGGCGTGCGTGATGAACATGACGGTCCTTGGATTGACGCGCGCAAGACGCACCAATTCCTCCTGCATGACCACACGGGTTTGTGCATCAAGAGCACCGAAGGGTTCATCCATAAGAAGTACGTCTGGGTCGAGAACATACGCTCTGGCAATCGAGACGCGCTGTTGCATCCCGCCAGAGAGCTGATGCGGAAAGGCATTCTCATAAGCCTGAAGATTCATAAGCGCCAATATCTCGGCGATGCGTCTGCCTCGCTCAGCCTTCGGAACATTCTTGTTGCGCAATCCAAGCTCAATATTCTGGCGTACAGTCTTCCAAGGCATCAAGGCGAACTGCTGAAAAACCACGGCACGATCTGGTCCTGGTCGCTTTACTGGCTTCCCATCGACGAGCACCTGACCCGAAGTCGGGAAATCGAAACCGGCGACAAATCTGAGGCATGTCGTTTTACCGCATCCTGATGGACCAACAACTGCAACAAACTCCTTATCTGCAATCTCCATATTGACCCCCTTAAGGGCCTCGAAGCCATCACCATTGTTGCCGTAAATGCGGCCAACATTTTCGAGACGAATAACTCCCATGTCACACTCCTCCAGCGCTGCTCTTTTTCGGCCGCACGTTTTTGCATTCACGTTTCATTGGATGTTTAGCTGGCGCGCCCACGCGACCGGAGGATTGCTGCCTCCGTCCATCGCAGCAGAAGGTCAATAACTGTACCGACCAAACCGATTGCTATCATTCCGCACATCACCGTCGTAGTTGAGAGGCTGCCCTGCCCTTGCACCATCATGTAACCTATGCCCTGCGAGGCAACGATTAGTTCCGCACCCACAAGTGACTGCCAGCCAAGACCGGCTGAAACGCGTAGTCCGGCGATAATTGATGGAACTGAAGATGGCAGCAAAACTTCAAGTATAACCCGGTAGTCCGGAGTACCCAACATGCGCGAGGCCTCAATCAAACGAGGATCGAGAAATTTCGCACCTCTATATGCGTTGATAAGACAGGGCGGGAAAGCGCCAGCAAAGATAATCATGATGGGACCACCGATGCCCGTGCCGAACCAGAGTGCTGCAAAGGGCACCCAAGCAATCGGCGCGATGAAACGCACGGCATCGAAAAGCGGCGTGACGATATCGTCCAAGAGCCTGAACCAACCCATCAGTAGGCCGAGTGTAATGCCGATGAGCGCTGCGAGGCCGAACCCAAGCATGAAGCGCACAAAGCTTGCCCAGAGATGCTGAAGAATGGTCCCGCCAGCGAACTTCACATGAAGAAGCAAGAGGAAGCGCTCTACGACAGCAACAGGTGACGGCAAAAACAGCGGCGACATCAATCCAAAATTGGACAAAATCATCCATATTGAAAAGAAGCACACGAGCCCCGCAATACCGAACAACGCTTTCCGGGAAAATGATAAGGATTTCTGCATGATCATTCCGCTCCTGCAGCCGCTTGGTTCCAACGAAGGGCTCGTTCCTCGACACGAGATAAAGCGTAGGTGGTCAACCAGCCACCAATCGTTACGACGATCATTCCTACGAGAATCATTCCCGGAAACAGATCTTGCTGAGCAACGTTGAGCACTCGCCCAATCCCATGCAAGGCGCCTACCAATTCAGCAGCGACAAGTGTGGTCCAGGATGCCTGCAAGGATAGTCTTAGTCCGGTAAAAATCATTGGACTGGAAGCTGGAACAAGTATTTCTCTGACCATTCGCACAGATGGCGTGCCAAGCATTGAAGCCGCTTCGATCAAGCCTTTGTCGAGGCTTCGAATGCCAGCATAAGCGTTGATCACGCACGGAACAAAGGCGGAAAACCAGATAACGAGAATCTTCGCCGCATCACCTAAGCCGAGCCAAAGGATAGCTAGCGGGATCCACGCAAGTGGTGGGATCGGTCGGACAATGAGAAAAATTGGATTAATGAAAGCCTCTGCGCGTTGGCTCCACCCCATAAGCAAGCCTAGAGGGATGCCAGTCAAAACTGCGAATGCGAAACCCGAAAATACCAAGAGCAGCGAACGCGTCGCATGCTGAACGAGATCCCCGTTTGCATAACCGGGCCACCAAAGCTGTCTTAAGGCAGCCCAGGTGTCAGCAGGGGATGGAAATCGGCCTGCCGAAACAACGCCTGTAAGCGATGTCAGGGCGTACCATAACAGCAGCGCAAACAGTATCGTTGCGATACCTACCTTCATTCTCCGAGACAACGGCTCCTCCCAAGATCCGAATTTCGTTATGCAAACGCTTGCATATTTTTCGTTATATCGTCAATAGTTAATCTTATATAAGACTTTATGATTCTGATTTTGAACATTTTTATTTGTCTTTATTCGTCATATCGGGTATGAAATTTGTTTCATAGCTCGAATGAGAGGCACCAATGCCTAAAGCCACTTTGGCAGATGTCGCGAAAGAAGCCGGTGTATCGCCGGCCACGGTTTCGCGCGCCATATCAAATCCCGACCGGGTTAAGCCGGACACACTTCGAAAAATTCGACAGGTTGCCAGCTCTTTAGGGTACATTCCTGATGCAAAGGCACGCGCACTCGTCTCTGGGCGCTCCAAGAGCATCGGCGTTGTTGTGCCCACACTTGATAGCCCGATTTTTTCCAAAGCATTGCAAGCCATGCACAAGGAGCTATCGAAGCAGGGCTATCAATTGCTGGTGGCATCGCATGATTATGATCACGGACTTGAAGAGCTGGCGGTTGGCGGACTGGTAGGCCAAGGCGTGGATGGGCTGATCCTAGTCGGCGCGGAGCGACCACCAAGCTTTTGGAAACTCATTCACGGGATCCCAACGGTCTTGACGTGGTGCTCCATAGAAGGCCAAGATAGTATCTGCGTCGATAACGTGATGGCCGGCTCACTAATCGCAAATCACCTTCTCGATCTGGGCCATCGGAATTTTGGTGTGATTGCAGGTCGAAGAGCGAACAATGATCGACAAAAACTTCGCCTGGAAGGCGTCGTGCAAGCCCTTAGGCAAAGGGGCGTAACCCTCAGTCAAGCCAATGTTCTTGAGCACACCATCTCCATTTTCGGCGGACGAGCGGGATGCAGTCGTCTTCTTTCTCTTGCTCAGGCCCCCTCGGCGATAATTGGGCTGATTGATATCTTGGCTACCGGTGCAATGATCGAAGCCCAAGCCCAAGGCTTGAGAATCCCTACCGACCTGTCGATTGCAGGGATCGACAATCTGGAGTTTTCCGAGCACATCAGTCCATCTTTGACCACCGTGCATATTCCCGCCGACCGTATCGGCGCACTTGCAGCGCAACGTATCCTAGAAATGCTTTCCAATGGAACCAGCCCCATAATTACAACCTTGGATGTCGAGCTGATTATTAGAAAATCGACATCAACTTTATCTCTTATTACGTAACCTACAAAGATGATCGGCATGCACACACCCTCATTTGGCACCGTTACTTTAACCTGAGCGTAAGCATGAGCGGCGATAACCGGTAATGACCGAACCACGTTCTTCACTTTAATATCGTCATCGTTATCCCGCTGTGATCATTGCGGAATCAGTATGGTTGTATATCCGCTTTCCACTGAGCTTTCGCATGGTCGAAGACATGCTGGCTTATCGCGGGATCTTCGTTACTCATAAGACAGTGTATGAATGGGCTGAGAAATTCGGACGGGCCTATGTCACTACTATCCGTCGCCGGACACCACGCCTTGGCGATAAATGGCATCTCGATGAAATGGTTGTTATTATCAAAGGTGAACGCCATTTTCTTTGGCGCGCGGTTGATCAGGACGGCTTTGTGTTGGAGGTTCTGGTCCAGAAACGCCGCAACACCAAGGCTGCCAAACGGTTCATGCGCAAGCTTCTCTCTACTCAGGGCTGCGCAACGCGGGTGATGGTCACCGACAAACTATGCTCGTATGGCGCTGCCAAACGAGACATAGGTCTCACCCTTTGCGATCATCGCCAGCGTAAGGGTTTGAACAACCGGGTGTTGATTTCCACCCAGAAGTGATGGGGGGGGGTGCGGATAGAAACTTGGACTGGTTTTACGTTACAATACCAAGACTGTTTCGATATTCGATTGGGTTTCGTGCGCCAAGTGATATCTTGATCCGCTTCTCGTTGTACCATCGAATGTAGCCATCAACTTCTTTGATAAAATGCTCGATCGTGCTTGACCTCCAATCACGCGGTTAAAAGAGCTCCGCTTTCAGTCTACCGAAGAAGCCTTCGCATGCAGCGTTATCTGGGGAACAAGGCTTGCGGGACATTGAGCGCACCAGCTTCGCATCACTGATCCTCGATAGCCAACCCGGCCAGCGATAGTGTGCACCCCGATCAGAATGTACTATTGGCCACTCATCTCTACCTGTTACAGTTTCTATGGCGGCATCAAGCATCGTATTGACCAATTCCGCATCTGGTCTCACTCCGATAGACCAGCTGATGACCAAACCATCGAAGCAGTCGATGATGGGCGAGAGATATACCTTGCCAGCCGGGATATGGAATTCAGTGATATCGGTCAGCCATTTCTCGTTTGGGGCTGAGGCCTGGAAGTCGCGATTAATAAGGTTCTCGGGTGCCGGACTAATTTCTCCGAGATAAGAGCGATATCGCCGCCGCTTTGGCGTGGCAACGATCAGGTTCTCCTGTTTCATCAAGCGCTGCACAACTTTCTCTGAGATTGTAACGCATTGTTTGGCTAATGACGCCTGTAGCCTGCGGTAGCCATAGCATCGACGGTTGGCTTCGAAGATTTCGGTGATGTTTTGACGAATAGTGAGGTACTTATCGCTCATCCTCATGCGGGTTCGATGGTAAAAATATGAGCTGCGCGCCAGTCCCAACTGAGTAAGCAGATCAGGGAGTTGATAAAGGTATTTGAGGGCGTCAACCAACAGCGTTTTCTCCCGATTACTCAGAAGTTGCAGATCGACGCCCAGGTCTTTTTTTATGAGTTCGGTCGCTTTCTTCAAAAGGTCGTGCTCAAGCTGCAGTTTCTGAATATCGTGCTGCAGTGTTTCGAGCTGGCGCTCTAATTCTTCTCGCTCTGGCACTGTCGGTGAGTTGTTCTTGCGTTTCATGATTGCGGGAGCCTCCGGACCAAGTAACTGGTTTTTCCAGTTATACAGTGTCGGTCTGCATACGCCGAGCTTTTCAGCCACGCCTGCGCGCTTTCTTGCCGATTATAAAGCCCGACAACGCCAGCCTTCTTCAACGTCTCCGGATATCGTGGACGTCCAGTTCTTCCGGTGACAGCTTTACTAGTTTCGGGAAACACCTCACGAACCCATGCTGTCAACGTTGCACGGCCGCGATAGCCTAAGACGCGCATCGTTGCAGAAACACAACGACCATGCGTCCGGTAGTGCTCAACAGCCACTTCCTTTTGCGCCTGTGTGAACTTGGCTGCTGGGGGCGCAAATCCTAAACGCAGATCAAGATGGTGCTCATATTCCAGGTACCAGCCCTTCAAAGCATTCTTGCTTGGGTAGTCCAACTGGCGAATGGTCGCTTTCGCACGCTTGCCCAGCTTGATGAAAAGCCCAACGGCTCGCAACCGATCTTCGTAGGAATACATAAACTACCTCCCTGATAGTCCAAGTTTTCGTCCGCACCCCCACTCCATCAGTTCTCAGCGGCAATCAACACTACAGCTTTCAGGACACGGATATACCAGACTATAACGGCTATCATAGCGTTGTTGCCGACAACATCAGCAAAGACCGCAGAACACGATTGCGCAAGCTCAGACGTTACCCAGAGCTGCGTAAGTTCGTCATAGAACAATTGGAGGCCCATTGGTCGCCGGAACAGATCTGCGGCCGACTGGTAGCCATGGTCTAATCGCAATACGTCTGTGTGCCGAAACAATCTATCGTTTCATCTATTAAAGGAAGAATACGCGCTGAAGCTGTATGAATACCTGGCTGAGATGCGAACAAAACGCTGCCCACGCGGCACCAGACGATCGCGCAGTTCCCGCATTCCATAAGCATTTCTTATTCATCAACATCCTGATTTTATTGGCAATCGTCTGTAATTCGGTAACTGGGAAGGTGATTTGATTATCTTTGAACGTGACCTTGGAGAAGCCAATGTCATGACGCTTGTTGAACGCAAGAGCCGTTATTGCGTCATCATTAAAAACAGCAGTCGGCACTCTAAGCCTATAATGGACAAAATCATTCAGGCCCTTGCATCGCTGCCTCATCATACACGCCGCAGTTTACCTTTGATCGTGGCTCCGAGTTTATGGGGTATCGGTCTTTGGAAGATGGAATGGGAGCTAAAAGTTGGTTTTGCGATCCCAATTCAACCTGGCAGAAAGGTGCGATTGAGAACATCAACAAGCGCATCCGACGGTATTTACCCAGCAACACGGACCTAACGCAGGTTAGCCAGGCGCATTTGACCGCCCTCGCCCACAATCTCAATGCAACGCCGCGCAAGTGTCTTGGATTTAATACACCAGCCGAGGTCCTTGCTTCTCTTTTGCAGGAAGCAGCTTAATCAGATACCCTAACCACCGGCATGTTGCACTTGGAGTAGCTTTTCCAAATTTCCAAAAAAATTTTGATGTTTGACGCTGGGTACAAAAGCGCAGTAAGTATTTTAATCTAGGGGGTGACTGAAATGCATGATCGCGCAACGATACTTATTGTCGATGACGAAGTATCTAACATTGAGATTATGAACGCTGTGTTGGAAGACTATTACCAAGTATCTTTCGCTACTTCCGGCGAACAAGCGTTGGAAGTTGCACGCTCGGTTTTGCCGGATTTGGTTTTACTCGATGTTATGATGCCGGGTGTAGATGGCTATGAAGTCTGCTCGCGTTTGAAAAATGACGGATTGTTGGCTGATGTTCCGGTGATTTTTACAACAGCCCTAGATGATCAGTACGCCGAAGTACGGGGGCTTTCCCTTGGCGCCATTGATTACGTTACAAAGCCTATTAATCCTGTTATTTTAAAGGCGCGCGTCTCAAATCATATCGGACTTAAGCGCTTGCGTGACCATCTTTCGGAAATGGCTATCACTGATGCCTTGACGGGCTTGAACAACCGGCGCCAGCTGGAAATTATACTGACCGCGGAAATTTCGCGTCTTTCGCCTGCTGCCGCTTGGCTGTCCGTTATCATGGTAGACATTGATTTCTTTAAATTGTTCAATGATACCTATGGTCACCCCGAGGGAGATCGGTGCATTACGATGGTGGCGGCAGTACTCGCACGCACGGTTAACAAAGTTTCCGGAATGACAGCTCGTTATGGCGGTGAAGAATTTGCATGTGTTCTACCCGGATCTGACCCGAACAGTGCTCTCGCAACAGCCAAAGAAATACAGCTGCAGATACAGTCATTGAATATTCCCCATCCTGGTTCTCCTGTCGGTCCGACAGTAACTGTAAGTATTGGTATAGCATCCGACCGTACGCATCCTGAGGTGGGCAGTTTTCTTTGGCTTCAAAATGCTGATCAACAACTCTACATCAGCAAAAGAACCGGACGAAATAAAATTGAAATAAATAAATTTAAATTATCCAAATAGCAATTAATTATAGACATACCTTATTTGCCGCTTATTTTACAATAATAATATGAGCGATTTTTCTCAATTAGAATTAGTAATTTATGTAATCACCCAAATGTATGTAGAGTATGATAAGTATATTGTCTTTTGGGTTACTTTTTTATCGGATCCAGAGGATGTTTTTGTAAAACTAAATTAGCCTCGCTAGAACTTCTCTAAGGGACGATTGCCAGTGTGGCACCGTCCAATTGAACACCTCGGCAAATTTAGCGTTCGATAAACGCGAATTGGCAGGGCGTACAGCTTTGGTAGGGTAATCAGCTGTTGCAATGTCTGAAATGGTAGCCGTTGGTGCGCCAAGTTCAGCGCTCTGGCTGAATATTGCTCTTGCAAAGCCACTCCAGTTCGTGTCTCCTGAGCCGACCAGATGGTAGACACCATAAGCTGAAAAATCTGGAACGGCCGCCAAATGATCTGCCACCTGGATAATTGCGTCAGCGATATCGAGTGCACTTGTCGGGTTGCCCCATTGGTCGGAAACCACGGATAGAGCATCACGCGTCTCAGCCAGTTTCAACATCGTTTTAACGAAATTCTTGCCAAACGGACTATAGACCCAAGCCGTTCTTAGAATAATGTGCTTTGGATTGGCTTGTGCAACGAGACGCTCGCCTTCAAGCTTGGAGCTTCCATAGATACCCTGAGGGCCTGTAATATCCGTTTCCACATAGGGCTCGCTTGCATCACCTGCGAAAACGTAATCTGTCGAGATGTGGATAACAGGAACCCCGCAAGCCTTTGCTTCTTCCGCAACTGCTTGAGCGCCTCGCGCATTGACCGAGAACGCCAATTCTGGTTCATCCTCAGCGAGATCGACTGCCGTATAGGCGGCAGCAGAAACGACCAAGTCAGGCTTGATTGCTGTGATCGCGCTACGCACTGTCTCCGGCTTCGCCAAATCCAGTTCCGGACGACCCAGTGCGATTACTTGCATATCGGGCCGGTGGGATGCTTTCTCCAGTAGACTCTGGACAACCTGTCCTTCACGCCCTGTTACAACGATCTTCATGCCTTTGTCTCTGTTGATGTCGTGCTGCCGAGCCGCTCGCCCGCGTAATTGCCGTTACGGATTGGCTGCCACCACCAACCATTATCGAGATACCATTGAATGGTTTTTTCCAAACCCGTTTCAAACGTTTCTTGGGGCTTCCAGCCCAATTCACGTTCGATTTTTGAAGCATCAATGGCATAACGGCGATCATGGCCAGGACGATCCGTCACAAATGTGATCAGATCACAATAGCTTTTTCCGTTTGCGCGAGGTTTTTTTATATCGAGAATGGCACAAATCGTTTGCACTACGTTCAAGTTGGTACGTTCTGCACGCCCACCGATATTATAGCTTTCACCAAGCTTGCCAGTAGTCGCGACAAGTGCCAGAGCACGTGCATGATCCTCGACATAGAGCCAGTCCCGCACATTTGCACCTGCGCCATAAACCGGCAAAGGCTTCTCGTCCAGCGCATTGAGGATGACGAGTGGAATCAACTTTTCTGGGAAATGAAATGGCCCATAATTGTTTGAGCAATTGGACAGCACGACGGGCAATCCATAAGTCTCATGCCAGGCACGAACCAGATGATCGGATGCTGCTTTCGACGCCGAATAAGGCGAGGACGGCTGATACGGTGTTTCTTCCGTGAAAATGCCGCTATCGAAAGGCAAATCGCCAAACACTTCATCCGTTGAAATATGATGAAAACGAAAAGAAGATTTGCGTGGCTCTGGCAGCTCCCGCCAATAAGCGAGAGCGGCATTTAAAAGACGGAACGTTCCGACGATATTTGTTTCAATGAATGCGCCAGGGCCATCAATGGAACGGTCAACATGACTTTCCGCCGCCAAATGCATAACAACGTCTATTTCGTTGGCGCGCAAAGCTTCCAGAATACCAGTGTCATCACAGATGTCAGCCTGAAGAAAGCTGTAATTGGGATGGTTTTCAATCTGTCGAAGAGAAGCCAGATTGCCCGCATAGGTCAATTTGTCGACATTGAGGACATTGACATCGGGATCGGCTGCGAGATGACGGCAAACCGCAGAGCCAATGAACCCGGCACCACCCGTAACAAGAATTTTCATATTATCCCTCAAGAAAAAACTTCGGCATCGGCAAGAAGTGGGGCTTTTTGATCTTTGTCTGAAAGCTGCACACCCGATGAAGGTAATGGCCATTCGATACCAATCGCCGGGTCATCAAAACGAACTGAACGATCATGCTCTGGAGCGTAATAATCAGTCACTTTATAAATGACCTCAGTTTCTTCAGTGAGCGTTATGAAACCGTGAGCAAAACCTTTTGGAACCAGAATTTGGTTCCAATATTTAGCTGAGACCTCCAGTGAAACCCACTTACCAAACGTCGGTGAATTTTTGCGAATATCGACGGCTACATCGAGAATTGCACCGCGAATGACGCGCACCAGCTTATCCTGTGCAAAAGGTGGAAGCTGATAATGCAGACCACGCACCACCCCTTTTGCAGCCGAATAAGAATGATTGTCCTGAACAAAATTCAGTTCAATGCCAGCCTCTGCGAGCGCATTGACCTTATAGGTTTCGGAAAAGAAACCCCGATCATCACCAAACTTACGTGGAATGATCTCATAAACACCATCTAAACCTAAAGCGCGGACTTCCATCAATCTTTTCCTAGTTCGTCAACACGTCGACGCAGGTAAGCTGCATATTCAGTTTTGCCAAGTTTGGCTGCACGCTCCAAAACGGCCTCGCTGCTTAGCCAGCCTTTGTCCAAACCAATTTCTTCAGGACAAGCAATCTTGATGCCCTGTCGTTTTTCAATGGTTTGTACAAACGATGATGCTTCATGAAGGCTGTCATGGGTTCCGGTATCTAGCCAAGCATATCCTCGCCCGAAACGCTGAACATTCAGTTCCCCTCTTCCGAGATACACATTATTAACAGTAGTGATCTCAAGCTCCCCGCGCGCTGATGGCTTGATCGAACTTGCGATGTCGATCACCTGATTATCATAGAAATAAAGGCCCGTTACAGCCCAGTGTGACTTCGGTTTTTCCGGCTTTTCTTCAATCGATATTGCTTGACCGGTTTTGTTATCAAATTCGACAACACCATAGCGCTGCGGATCATCTACGCGATATGCAAAAACACTCGCGCCCTTCATTGGCTGCGCAGACAACTTAGATAATTTCGAAAGGCCGTCACCAAAATAGATATTATCGCCGAGGATCATTGCGACGCTATCATTACCAATAAACTCCTGGCCAATGATGAACGCTTCAGCCAATCCGTTAGGATGTGCCTGCTCGGCGTACGAGAAATTAATGCCAAATTCACTTCCATCACCTAGTAGCTTTTGGAAAAGCGGAAGATCATGCGGAGTGGAGATGACAAGAATATCGCGAATACCGGCCAGCATCAGAACGCTCAGCGGATAATAAATCATCGGCTTGTCATAAATTGGCAAAATCTGCTTAGAGACAGCAATGGTTAAAGGGTACAGTCTCGTACCACTGCCACCCGCGAGAATAATTCCCTTCATACGAATTGATTTCCTAACATCTTACTTCTCCCACATCGATATTGTAGATAGACATTATGCCTAAGATGATGGCTTCGTTTTGGCGATAACCAGACCATAACGCGGAGATAAACGAAACTAAACGGTGAACAGACACTTTCAGCTTATCGTAATAATTTCAAAGCCGAACCCTACCCTGTGAATTGAGAATTAGCAGAATGATTAATAGTGTTTCAGCAACATATCAACCAACCAATAAACAGTCATTGCTGACAATTTCAATTGTTACCTTTAATCCAAATTTTGCTGAACTCGAAAAAACGTTGAATAGCCTGAAAATGGCGCTCAATGGATTCGCAGATGGCTCCTTCTCGATCACAGTTGTAGACAATTCCGTCAGCAATGAGGTTGCCTCATTCTTATTGCGCAACTATGCAAAATTGCCCGTCAAATTAATCCATGGACAAGGCAATGTTGGTTTTGGCAGAGCCCACAATATTGCTATTCAACAGATGGGCGAATTTCATCTCATTCTCAATCCGGACATTCAACTTGCCCCGGATGCACTGGTAAACGCTCTTGCTTTCATGCGCGAAAATGAAAACTGCGGCTTGTTAAGCCCCCACGCCTCTTGGCCAAATGGGCAAAGGCAATACCTTTGTAAACGCTATCCGGCTGCCTTTGATTTAATACTGAGAGGGTTTGCGCCGAAAAAGATACGCTCACTTTTTTCTGCTCGATTGGCCCGATACGAGATGAAAGCAGAAACACAAGACGGTGTGTATTGGAACCCTCCAATTGTAAGCGGGTGTTTTATGTTTTTCAAAAGCGCTACCTTAAAGGACACAGGCGGCTTTAGTGATAAATTCTTCCTTTATTTTGAAGATTTTGATCTCTCTCTTAAGGCGCGCAAGTTCGCCGATATAGCTTATGTGCCCTCTGTGAAAATAATTCATTCAGGCGGAAATGCATCGAAAAAAGGGCACTGGCATATAAAAGTCTTTATTCAATCGGCATTCAAATTCTATAACCGTAACGGTTTAAAAATCTTCTGATGCATCCGTGGACAACGTCGACCTGAGCCCCAAGTCTGGACCGCTGGAGCGAACTCAAAACTGGGTGAAACTTGGGTTCAAGATCAATACTCTGTTGTGCGAAGCTATAATTTCTGCGCTTTAAACTCCGCTATCTTTTTCGCTAGCAGTTCCTCGCTCCTATTAATCATCGCAATCATCGAAGAGTTATGAGCCCCCCACAGGGTTGATTCAGCGTCATCACGATGCCCTACCAAAAATGGTAGTGTAGTGTAGGAGGTGAGCCCATTTATTCGTTCCAAATACCGATCGATTGTGTCTGTTGCGGAATCGGAATTAATATTAGACCATTCGCTGAGCAATTTTAGAGCTTTCGAGTTATATATATTGCAAACTGCACTCACAATTTTATCAATTTTTATGTATTCTGTTCCTTCGAACTCAATTACATCTAAAATTCGGCAGTCAGCATGTAAGTCACCTATGAAGCCTGAAAATACGTCCCATTCATTCGGATCTAACTGATTCAAGAAACGATTAATCTTTCCAAGTTGTGCTATATGTCCTTTTTTAAATTCTACGTCGTCCTCATAAACTAATAAGCGTTCCTTGCCTGCATCCATTGCTTTGCGTGCTAGGAACTTGTAGCTATACGCGGTTCCCATCCAGCCTGGACGCTGACGCAATCCGTTGAACGGTTTTATCAAGTAAGGCATTTCATTAATGAACTGAGAACGTCGATTAGGCGTCTCAGGCAGGCTTAGAAAATATGTGTCCTCAGTGAAAGTGGTGCTCTCAATGAGTTCGCAGAATTGGTTATATGAAATCAACCCAAGATCAAAAAGAGCGCGATGAAACATAACCGAAAACGTCTTCGAATTTTCATGTATTAGTTGTTTGTCTACGTCGTACGAGCTGCCATTTAATTCCAAATTTATCGCTTCGATCATACCGGGGACATCGCCGACATTTACAAATTTCACTAAGTCATCCAAAGAGCTATGTTCAGACTGGTCACTACCTATTTCGGAAATTACTTTAGTTCCTAAAGATAGGCACTCGCAGATACGAGTAGTTTCAAGCAAAGCATCTTCATAATAGTGGATATTGACGACAACCTTCGCCCTTCTAATTGCTTGTCTTATTTCCGCACCGAAAGAATCATTTATTACTTTAACCCTGAAATGTTTTTTTAGTTCTGTTATGTAAAGTGAACGCCTTTCATTGCGAATATCTCCGTAAAATAATACATCATATTGATCATTGTCTAATAAAGTAACATCGCTTTCATTCTCCCCAAGCCACTTATCGTAGTGTGGTAAACAGGAAATTGGAACATAGTACGTTTTGGGGTAACCCAACCCTTTTTCCTCTAGAAACGACAAGTTTTTTATCGAGTAATCAAAAACAGCGAGAGAATTTTTTAATATGTCTATATAATCAGCATTAAACCAACGCGAACTGACAGACTGCTCCATCTGAAATATAATTCTTTTGAGGGGAGGCGGCAGCGTGGAAAACATCTGGGCACAAATAACTATGTAAAGATCGCTCCCGAATTTCGGCGGCATTACCGTCGTCACATCCGTAGTAATACCGATTGCAGATAACTCTCGCGCCACTAAATTTGCAACAAATATAGTATGGTCTGTTGTAACAATTGTTACGGTTTTAACGTTAGCGAGTGTCTTTTCCGCTAGCAGCTTTTCTCGACTTTTATCAAAGCTTGTTGATGGTTGATTCCCAACATTGTTTTTCGGCAGACGTGCCTTTAATGAATGGTATAGCGGTCTTACCTCACCCCTTGATATAAGCTTAATGGCGCGCTGCCCCCTCCGCGCAATTATGCTAAGCTTTCTCAATGGATAGGTAATTTTCCAACTTGTTGAGTTCTGAAGAGCTTCGATTTTCATTTCCGCAATCTTCAATTCGCTTCCTAGCGAGTCCTGAAGAGCTTTGATTTTCATTTCCGCAATCTTCAATTCGCTTCCCAGCGAGTCCTGAAGTTTGCGTTGATCAGAATCTTTCTTGCTCAAAGTAGATATTATTTCTTCGTTCTCCTTTCTAAGAGTTGAGACTAATGCTTCTTTCTCGGCCGAAAATCGACGAATTTCAGAAATTTCATCCCTAGCGCTTATTAACTGAACGCTATTCTCAATTGACTTACCTAGATAAGAAAACAATTTAAATGCATATGATCGGATATAATCCCCTTCACGTCCTTCAGCGATCCGCAGAATTGCAGTCGGACAGTTATCGCCGCCAACTGCGAGCACGCCTAGCCCGTTACTATGAAGAAAGTTGAATGATGGGTATAACTGAGATATTTCTTCCCAAAATTTGTATACTCCGAAACCCATCTGATGGACATTCGTATCGTGGAACAATACGACCGCTCTCTCAGAAAGTTTAGGAAACCAGTTGAAAAAGTCATTTCTTACCGCTTCATAAGTGTGCAGTCCGTCGATGTGTAATAAGTCGATTGATCCATCTTCAAATTTTTTGACGGCGTCATCGAATGAAGATCTTACGAGCGTCGAAAAGCTAGCGTATTTTGGGTCGTGGCGTGACTTTAATTCCGCTAAAATTTCTTCCCCGTAATAACCGCTGTGCGTATCGCCCTGCCAAGTATCAATTGCGAATGCTTTTGATTTAACATCGTGCTCAACAATCGATTGGCAAAAATTAAGATACGAGTTACCCTTATAGGTCCCCAGCTCGACAACTAACGCTGGCTTTAATGTTGCAATAATCCAGTGGGCAAATGGTATATGCCCGGCCCAAGGCCCTGGTACTGTGACGTCTTGTGGAAGCGCTAGGGCCGCCTCGAATGAAAAATCTTCTACCACCATATCATCCATAGATCAGTTTACCTCGTAAACTTATTATAATTAGTGATTTGCCGCATTAGTACCTGCTGCAAAGCATTTAAGAAAGATCAAACTGCGATATAGAAACTTTAGCAGATATATTGTGAAGCCCCTCCCCAATCCACGGTGAGAATGGCGAGCGGAGTAATTGCGGGTGGCCAGCGGCCTAAGCTCCCTCTATCTTGGAAAATTGGTAACCTCCGTCATCAACACCAAAGGTGGACAGTTCACTGAAATTCGGATTAACGCAATCTTGAAGGAGCTGAAGATGCTCTGGTAATCGCCCTATTTTTAATGGGGTGCGACAGTAGAATTTACGCAGCCATTTTCAGTTTTTGTGCGAGTGTTATACCGCCGCTAAACATATTGGGCCGTTCGTTCTTACACGTCAAAAGTCGTTGTGTGGCGAATTCCTGTGTCTTTTCAATGATTTCAATGATATGCTGATAGAACCAATCATGGCATATGCATTTTTATGCGGCTCTCCTTGTTTGGATGTGACTAATTGTAACTCCTGATTTTCAGCCCATTCCGAAGCTGTTACGGAAGCGAGTTTGTTTCGCGTGACCTAGATCGGTGGGCTTATGCTATCAATGTCACGCTGGACTTATCCAGGTCCAGAAAGCCGACGGACAACGGATTATCTAGAGCGCATCCGTTTTATGTTGGGTCATAACCGCAAGCTGCAAAGTAGTTGGCGCACTCGGTTGGTTCGAACAATGTTATGACTTGGCCGACGGCATCCCACAGCGCTTCGACAGTGCGTTCGGCTTTTGCACGCAGATGTGCTTTGAGTTTTGAGAACGCCACCTTTATTGGGTTGAAATCGGGACTATAGAGCGGCAGATACCGTATTTGACCACCTGCCTCCTCAATCGCTTCTCTGATGCCTGGAACCTTATGAGCAGGCAAACTGTCCATGATCACCATGTCACCGGGGGTCAGTGTCGGCACGAGCACTTGTTCGATATAAGCACGAAAGGCATCGGCATTGCGCCATCCAGCACCATGGGTGCTGTCATGCCTGAGAGGCGGAGCGTGCCGGTAAACGTCGTTGTTTTCCAGTGACCATGTGGGATGCCTGCGTGACATCTTTCGCCTCGTAGGCTGCGCCCAAGCAACCGCACCATTTTCGTATTCAGTCCTGTTTCGTCGATGAAAACCAGCCTTTCAGGATCAAGTTCAAGTTGGCTTTCAAACCACGCCTCGCGCCTACTCATTAGGTCTGGCTGTTCCGACTCCAATGCATGTGCGGTCTTTTTCGTAAGTTAAACCACGGCCCCGTAGCCAAGTATTCAAAGCACTCCGCACAATCTGAAGGCCGCGCTCTTGAGCCAGACGCGCAACCATTTCGTTAGGCGTGATGTCTTTGCGCTCTTCAATCATACTCATGATGAAATTTTCATCGGCATCAAGTCTTGAACCGCGTCGTCGACCCGGACGTCGTGCTTCCAACTCAACGTCCTGCGCACGAGAAACCCAGCGGATCGCTTTCGCTGCGGACACCTCAAACCGTACGCCCGCATTGCGTGCCGACAATCCTTCGTTTGCAGCCTTCAAAACGCGTGACCGCAAATCAGTGCTTAATGCTCGACCCATTAAAAGCCTCCATAACTGGAAACCTTGAATCAGACAAATCGTTCACTGTCACTGCAAAATCGATTCAGCGTTCAAAGGATATGCTCTAGGCCTTCAACAGCAAGCTTCTTGCTGAATATTTGAACGCAAACTCGTTCTTAACCCTTGAAGATGGCGCGAAAAGTTAAAGAAACGGCTTAGACACTACAATGAGGATCGTTCTCATTCGGCAATCGGATATAACGTCCCGATTGCCTTAGAGCCTGTTCCAAAATGTGTTGAGCGATTTCA
>NZ_NNRJ01000020.1 GCF_002252445.1 Brucella thiophenivorans | reverse complement strand
GTCTGCACGGCTGCCAGCACGCCTTGCGCGGCCGGCCCGTGCTGTTCCCCAACTTTTCGCTCGGCGAAGAGTATGAACATGCGCCGCCGGCGACGAATCGCCAAATCTCACCGTATCTCCCGAGCGGACGATTTCGCACCGGTCTGCCCGTCGAAGGGCTTGCGATCGAACGGGGCGACCTTTTCTATGCATGTCCGCGAGCCAGCGTCTTTTATGGCACGGCGCTCGACGCCGACCTTCGGACGCGCGGCGTAAGCACGCTTGTCATGGCCGGGATAAGCACCACCGGCGTTGTTCTTTCAAGCGTCGCCTGGGCTAGTGATGCGGACTACGACGTGCGTTTGGTCCAGGACTGCTGCTACGACCCGGATCGGGATGCCCACGAAGCTCTGTTGCGTTCCGGGTTCGGCGGACGTGTACAGGTCGTGTAATTTTCGGGCCTCGCATGATCGCGGCCATAGCCGCAGGTGGATTGGTGCGAGGCAGGGCCAGTCCAAGTCAGGGTGCGGTCATCGCGGCGCCTGCAACTCTCAAAAACCCATCGCCGTAGCGGAGGTCTTGTAATCGCATGTCATTACGCACGCCCGATTTATTGTTCACAGCGATAGCACCTGCCATTTGGGGCAGCACCTACATTGTCACCACCCAATACCTGCCGAACTTCTCACCGATGACGGTCGCGATGCTGCGGGCGTTGCCGGCGGGTTTATTGCTCGTGATGATCGTCCGACAGATTCCAACGGGAATCTGGTGGATGCGCATCTTCATCCTCGGCGCACTTAATATTTCGCTATTCTGGAGCTTGTTGTTTATTTCGGTCTACCGCCTGCCGGGCGGGGTCGCGGCGACGGTAGGCGCTGTGCAGCCGCTGATGGTCGTGTTCATCTCTGCCGCTCTGCTAGGTAGCCCGATACGATTGATGGCGGTCCTGGGGGCTATTTGCGGAACTGCGGGCGTGGCGCTGTTGGTGTTGACACCAAACGCAGCGCTAGATCCTGTCGGCGTCGCAGCGGGCCTGGCGGGGGCGGTTTCCATGGCGTTCGGAACCGTGCTGACCCGCAAGTGGCAACCTCCCGTGCCTCTGCTCACCTTTACCGCCTGGCAACTGGCGGCCGGAGGACTTCTGCTCGTTCCAGTAGCTTTAGTGTTTGATCCGCCAATCCCGATGCCTACAGGAACCAATGTTCTCGGCCTGGCGTGGCTCGGCCTGATCGGAGCGGGTTTAACCTACTTCCTTTGGTTCCGGGGGATCTCGCGACTCGAACCTACAGTTGTTTCCTTACTGGGCTTTCTCAGCCCGGGGACCGCCGTGTTGCTAGGATGGTTGTTCTTGGATCAGACGCTGAGTGCGCTTCAAATCATCGGCGTCCTGCTCGTGATCGGGAGTATCTGGCTGGGCCAACGTTCCAACCGCACTCCTAGGGCGCGTATAGCTTGCCGGAAGTCGCCTTGACCCGCATGGCATAGGCCTATCGTTTCCACGATCAGCGATCGGCTCGTTGCCCTGCGCCGCTCCAAAGCCCGCGACGCAGCGCCGGCAGGCAGAGCAAGTAGAGGGCAGCGCCTGCAATCCATGCCCACCCGTTCCACGTTGTTATAGAAGCCGCATAGATCGCCGTGAAGAGGAGGGGTCCGACGATCGAGGTCAGGCTGGTGAGCGCCGCCAGTGAGCCTTGCAGCTGCCCCTGACGTTCCTCATCCACCTGCCTGGACAACATTGCTTGCAGCGCCGGCATTCCGATGCCACCCGAAGCAAGCAGGACCATGATCGGGAACGCCATCCATCCCCGTGTCGCGAAGGCAAGCAGGATGTAGCCTGTGCCGTCGGCAATCATTCCGAGCATGAGTGCCCGCCTTTCGCCGAGCCGGGCGGCTACAGGGCCGGTGATCATTGCCTGGGCGAGTGAATGCAGAATGCCAAATGCGGCAAGCGAAATGCCGATCGTGGTCGCGTCCCAGTGAAAGCGATCCTCGCCGAAAATGACCCAAAGCGCGGCCGGCACCTGTCCGACAAGTTGCATGATGAAGAAGACCGCCATCAGGGCGGCGACGACGGTCATGCCCCGGGCCCACCGGAACGAAGCGAGCGGGTTGAGAGCCTCCCGGCGTAACGGCCGGCGTTCGCCTTTGTGCGACTCCGGCAAAAGGAAACAGCCCGTCAGGAAATTGAGGCCGTTCAAGGCTGCCGCGGCGAAGAACGGAGCGTGGGGGGAGAAACCGCCCATCAGCCCACCGAGCACAGGTCCCGCGACCATCCCGAACCCGAAACAGGCGCTCATGAAGCCGAAGTGCCGCGCGCGCTCATCGCCATCAGTGATATCGGCAATATAAGCGCCGGCTACCGCCCCAGTCGCCCCGGTGATGCCGGCCACGATCCGCCCGATATAGAGAACCCAAAGGAAAGGCGCCGTCGCCATGATGGCGTAGTCGACAGCAGCGCCGGCCAGCGAGACGAGCAAGACCGGCCGCCGCCCGAAACGATCCGACAGCGCGCCCAGCACAGGTGCGCAGGCAAATTGCATCAACGCATACAGCGCCAGCAGAATGCCATAGTGGGCGGTGACGTCGTTCGAGTGAACCAGATCGCGCAGGAGGCCCGGCAGCACCGGCATAATCAGGCCGATGCCGACAGCGTCGAGCGCGACAGTGCTCAGAATTACGATCAGGGGTCTGTTGGGTTTCACGTCTGGCCTCCGGACCAGCCTCCGCTGGTCCGATTGAACGCGCGGATTCTTTATCACTGATAAGTTGGTGGACATATTATGTTTATCAGTGATAAAGTGTCAAGCATGACAAAGTTGCAGCCGAATACAGTGATCCGTGCCGCCCTGGACCTGTTGAACGAGGTCGGCGTAGACGGTCTGACGACACGCAAACTGGCGGAACGGTTGGGGGTTCAGCAGCCGGCGCTTTACTGGCACTTCAGGAACAAGCGGGCGCTGCTCGACGCACTGGCCGAAGCCATGCTGGCGGAGAATCATACGCATTCGGTGCCGAGAGCCGACGACGACTGGCGCTCATTTCTGATCGGGAATGCCCGCAGCTTCAGGCAGGCGCTGCTCGCCTACCGCGATGGCGCGCGCATCCATGCCGGCACGCGACCGGGCGCACCGCAGATGGAAACGGCCGACGCGCAGCTTCGCTTCCTCTGCGAGGCGGGTTTTTCGGCCGGGGACGCCGTCAATGCGCTGATGACAATCAGCTACTTCACTGTTGGGGCCGTGCTTGAGGAGCAGGCCGGCGACAGCGATGCCGGCGAGCGCGGCGGCACCGTTGAACAGGCTCCGCTCTCGCCGCTGTTGCGGGCCGCGATAGACGCCTTCGACGAAGCCGGTCCGGACGCAGCGTTCGAGCAGGGACTCGCGGTGATTGTCGATGGATTGGCGAAAAGGAGGCTCGTTGTCAGGAACGTTGAAGGACCGAGAAAGGGTGACGATTGATCAGGACCGCTGCCGGAGCGCAACCCACTCACTACAGCAGAGCCATGTAGACAACATCCCCTCCCCCTTTCCACCGCGTCAGACGCCCGTAGCAGCCCGCTACGGGCTTTTTCATGCCCTGCCCTAGCGTCCAAGCCTCACGGCCGCGCTCGGCCTCTCTGGCGGCCTTCTGGCGCTCCTGCTGCGGCGTCCGCTCGTGGGCCGTGGCGCGGGTCCGCGCGCCGGCCTCGTGCGCCTGGCGCTCGCGGGCGAGGTCCAGGGCGGCCGTCTTCACGTTCTGCCTTGCGCAGATGAGATAGGGGAGCCCGCAGAATTCGGAAAAAATCGTACGCTAAGGTTTTCCGGGCATCCGTAAGGGCCGAAACTTCCCGTCTTCCAGTCTGCGGCTCTGCCGCCAGACGTAATCGCCGGTTAGGTTGATGTGCTCCCAGCCCAGCGGCGACAGGAATTGCAGCAGCTCGCCGTCCACCGGCTTGCCGGCCTCGACCAACCCCTGGGTGGCGCGTTCCAGGTACACCGTGTTCCACAGCACGATAGCCGCCGTCACCAGGTTGAGGCCGCTGGCCCGGTAGCGCTGCTGCTCGAAGCTCCGATCCCTGATTTCCCCAAGGCGGTTGAAGAACACCGCCCTGGCCAGCGAGTTGCGCGCCTCACCTTTGTTCAGGCCGGCATGCACGCGGCGGCGCAGTTCAACACTTTGCAGCCAGTCCAGGATGAACAGCGTGCGCTCGATCCGGCCCAGCTCGCGCAGGGCCACGGCCAGTCCGTTCTGGCGCGGGTAGCTGCCGAGCTTGCGCAGCATCAGCGAGGCGGTGACGGTGCCCTGCTTGATCGAGCTGGCCAGGCGCAGGATGTCGTCCCAGTGGGCACGCACGTGCTTGATGTTCAGGGTGCCGCCGATCAGCGGGCGCAACGTCGGGTAGGCTTGCACGCCCTGCGGCACGTACAGCTTGGTTTCGCCGAGGTCGCGGATGCGCGGCGCGAAGCGGAAGCCTAGCAGGTGCATCAGGGCAAAGACGTGATCGGTGAAGCCGGCCGTGTCGGTGTAGTGCTCCTCGATCCGCAGGTCGGACTCGTGGTACAGCAGGCCGTCGAGCACATAGGTGGAATCGCGGACGCCGACATTCACCACGCGGGTGCTGAACGGCGCGTACTGGTCGGAGATATGGGTATAGAACAGCCGTCCCGGCTCGCTACCGTACTTCGGGTTGACGTGCCCGGTGCTCTCGCCCCGGCCACCCGCGCGGAAGCGCTGGCCATCGGAGGATGAGGTCGTGCCGTCGCCCCAGTGGGCGGCAAAGGCGTGGCGATACTGGTGGTTGACCAGCTCGGCCAAGGCCGCCGAATAGGTTTCGTCGCGGATGTGCCAGGCTTGCAGCCAGGACAGCTTGGCGTAGGTCAGGCCGGGGCTCGACTCGGCCATCTTGGTCAGCCCGAGGTTGATCGCATCACCGAGGATTGCGGACAGCAGCAACGTCCTGTCTTTGGCCTCGGCCCCGTCCTTCAAGTGGGTGAAGTGGCGGCTGAAGCCCGTCCAGTCGTCCACGTCCATCAGCAGTTCGGTGATCTTGATGCGCGGCAGTAACTGGCTGGTTTGGTCGATCAGCGCCTGCGCCCGATCCGGCACCGCCGCATCCAGCGGGGTGATTTTCAGCCCTGACTCGGTGAGGATGGCATCGGGCAGCTCGTTGTCCTTGGCCAGGCGGGTGACGGTGGCCAACTGCTCGTCCAGCAGCTGCAA
>NZ_NNRJ01000019.1 GCF_002252445.1 Brucella thiophenivorans | reverse complement strand
ACGGGCTTCTTCCTTGCGTGTTATGGCCATGAAAATCTCCTTCCGTTATTTTCCACATTTTCATATAGGTCGGTCATCGGGCGGGAAAAGAGTCCGGGTGCAAACCGGAACAATCCAGTCGTAGTTTCGTTAACCTTCTTTGGAAATTACGAAGAGGTGAGGCTGTGGATATTGTTGAAACGCGGATCAGTTCGGTGGGTGGTTTCAAGCTCTATATGGTCGAATTCGTCACCGAAGGTGAGGAGCGCATTTCCGTTAAAGTTGAAAATGAAACCGATGCGGAGTTAAATCGAGATGAAGCGATCCGCCTTGCCGCAATTAAGCTTGGTGAAGCCTTCAATGTTGCATGTGTTGAATGTGGGATTGAGCCGCAGGACCTGCTCACGCGCCCCAGTGCGCGTCGGTCAGGGGATCGTGCAGAACTGGAACGTCAGCTGGACGAAGGGCTGGAAGACAGTTTTCCGGCCAGTGATCCGGTGTCGGTCACAAGCTCAGCTATTCCTGCATCAGCGGACCCAAAATCATAGTGCCGGCACAAGTTGCGCCTGTGCTTTAAGTGTTTCATAAAATGAGTCTGATGGTGATTTTAAGCGCATGAAATTGTTACAAATTTCTGCGCTTTCCTTCCATGAGGTCGAGCACCGCACGGGCACAATCAAGCACATTTGTGCCGGGGCCAAAGACGGCAGCAACGCCATGGTCGAACAGATATTGATAATCCTGACGCGGTACAACACCACCACAGACCACGATGATGTTTTCAGCACCCTTCTTGCGAAGCGTTTCGACAAGTTTTGGCAGAAGTGTCTTGTGTCCGGCTGCAAGTGATGACACGCCAAGCACGTGCACCCTGGCCTTGATCGCCATGTCGGCCGCTTCTTCCGGCGTCTGGAACAGTGGCCCCGCAAGCACTTCAAAACCTATGTCGCCAAAGGCGGAGGCGATGATTTTAGCACCCCGGTCGTGTCCATCCTGACCGAGCTTTGCAACCATGAGACGGGGTTTATCGCCGGTGTGCTTGGAAAATTCCTCAAGGCGCTCCACAAGCGTCAGATATTCCGGTTCATTCTCATAAGCCGCACCATAGACGTCTTTGACAACCTTTGGCACTGCGGCGTGATCACCAAAGGCGCTGCGCATTGCATCGGATATTTCGCCAACAGTTGCGCGTGCGCGCGAAGCCTCGACTGCTGCGGCCAGAATGTTGCCCTGACCTGTTCTGGCAATCTTTTCAAGTGTTGAAAGGGTTGCTCCAACCTTCGCCTTATCGCGGGTTTCTTTAATGCGGTTGAGGCGAACGATCTGCGATTGGCGCACTGCCGTGTTGTCGATATCAAGAATGTCGATTGGGTCTTCCTGCTCCAAACGAAACTTGTTGACGCCAACGATAACCTCTTCGCCCTTATCGACCGCGGCCTGTCGTCTGGTGGCAGCTTCTTCAATCAGTCGCTTGGGAAGGCCGCTTTCGACAGCCTTGGTCATACCGCCGAGGTTTTCGACTTCCTCAATCAGTGCCCATGCTTTTTCGGCCAATTCATTGGTCAGGCTTTCAATGTAATAGGAGCCTGCGAGCGGATCGATGACCTTGGTGACACCGGTTTCATTCTGCAAAATAAGCTGTGTGTTGCGCGCAATACGCGCAGAGAATTCTGTAGGCAAAGCAATGGCTTCGTCAAAAGAATTGGTGTGCAGCGATTGTGTGCCGCCAAGTGCTGCCGACATGGCCTCGAATGCTGTACGGACGATGTTGTTGTACGGATCCTGTTCTTGTAGAGAGACACCCGATGTCTGGCAATGGGTGCGCAACATCAGTGAGCCGGGCTTTTGGGGATCGAATTCCTTCATGATGCGCGACCAGAGCAGGCGGGCCGCTCTAAGCTTGGCGATCTCCATGAAGAAGTTCATGCCGATGGCAAAGAAGAACGACAGACGCCCTGCAAACTCATCGACATTGAGACCCTTATTGATCGCTGCACGGACATATTCGCGGCCATCGGCAAGGGTGAAAGCCAGTTCCTGTACCAGCGTGGCGCCTGCTTCCTGCATGTGGTAGCCGGAAATGGAAATCGAATTGAATTTCGGCATGTCCGTTGCGGTATAGGCGATGATGTCCGCAATGATCCGCATGGAGGGTTCTGGCGGATAAATATAGGTGTTGCGAACCATGAATTCTTTGAGAATATCGTTCTGAATCGTACCCGATAGCAGATCCCGCGAAACGCCTTGTTCTTCGCCTGCCACAATGAAATTGGCGAGGATCGGGATCACTGCGCCATTCATGGTCATGGATACGGAGATTTTTTCAAGTGGAATGCCGTCGAATAGGATTTTCATATCCTCGACAGAATCAATCGCAACGCCCGCTTTGCCGACATCGCCTTCAACGCGCGGATGATCGCTATCATAGCCGCGATGCGTGGCAAGATCGAAAGCCACCGACACGCCTTGCTGACCTGCGGCCAATGCCTTGCGATAAAAGGCGTTGGAGGCTTCTGCGGTCGAAAAGCCTGCATATTGCCGGATAGTCCATGGACGGCCCGCATACATGGTTGCACGCGGACCACGCAAAAAAGGCTCGAAGCCGGGAAGAGTGCCAAGATGTCCGATCTGATCGAGGTCATCCGCCGTGTAAAGCGGCTTAACGTCTATTCCTTCCGGCGTGTGCCAGACAAGGCTATCCGCAGGGCGCTTTAATTCCTTTTCGGCCAGTTTTGACCATTCTTTTTTGGTGGGGCGCTCGCTCATATCGGTTACTCGAATTCCATAATGAGTTCATCGACCGCAAGGCTTGCGCCTGCTTCCGCAGCGATGCGTTTCACAGTTGCACGGCGTTCGGCACGCAGCACGTTTTCCATCTTCATGGCCTCGACCGTCGCCAGTGGCTGACCCGCTTCAACGGTGTCGCCGTCTTTGACGAGAACAGATGTGATGACGCCGGGCATCGGGCAGAGAAGCATTTTTGACGTATCCGGCGGCAGTTTGACCGGCATCAGCTTTGCCAGTTCTGCAACACGTGGCCTGCGGATATGGGCGATCACATCCATACCGAGCCTGCGTAGACGCCAACCTGTGCGCGCACGCATGACTTTGACGGCGATTGATTTGCCGCCAATCGTGAATGTGCCGAGCTGATTGCCGGGGTGCCAGTCGCTTGCGACCGGCAGGCTCTTGCCGTCGGAAAAGTTGATCGTCGTGCCGCCTTCGCCTTCTGCAATTCTGATGGGAAAGCTATGATCGGCGAGGGTCACAACCCAGTCGGCTGCGAGTGTTTGATGATGGGCTGATAGCTGACCGGAAATCTGCATGTTGCGGCCTTCGATCACCATATTGATCTGCGCTGCAACAGCCGCCAGCACTTGCGCATCCGTTTTTGAGACGCTGACACCTGCAAAGCCATCGGGATATTCTTCGGCGATGAAGGCTGTGGTCAATGCTCCGGCCTTAAAGCGTGGATGCTCCATGACGGCAGAAAGGAAAGGGAGGTTGTGGCCAATGCCTTCGACTTCGAAAGCATCCAGTGCATCGCTCATGGCACTGATGGCACTGGCCCGGTCTGTTCCCCATGTGCAGAGCTTCGCGATCATAGGGTCGTAATACATCGAAATTTCGCCACCCTCGAAGACGCCGGTATCGTTGCGGATGATCGCGCCATTTGCAGTTTTGCCTTCGACAGGCGGGCGGTAACGCGTCAGCCTGCCGATGGAAGGCAGAAAGTTGCGATAGGGGTCCTCCGCATAAAGGCGGCTTTCAATGGCCCAGCCATTGAGTTTTACATCACTCTGAGTGATGCGAAGCTTTTCACCCGAGGCAATGCGGATCATTTCCTCAACGAGATCGATCCGGGTGATGAGTTCGGTCACCGGATGCTCGACCTGCAGGCGCGTGTTCATTTCAAGAAAATAGAAGTTACGCTCGCCATCGACGATGAATTCGACCGTGCCTGCGGAAAAATAGCCGACCGCCTTTGCAAGAGCCACAGCCTGTTCGCCCATCGCTTTGCGGGTTGCTTCATCCAGAAAAGGTGAGGGCGCTTCTTCGATCACCTTTTGATTACGGCGCTGGATCGAGCATTCGCGTTCGCCCAGATAAATGACATTTCCGTGCTGGTCGCCCAACACCTGAATTTCGATATGGCGCGGCTGGGTAACAAATTTTTCAATGAAAATGCGATCATCACCAAAGGAAGCCTTGGCTTCATTGCGTGAGAGCTGAAACCCTTCACGCGCTTCTTCGTCGTTCCAAGCGATGCGCATTCCTTTGCCGCCACCGCCGGCAGAGGCCTTGATCATTACCGGATAACCGACAGAGGTTGCGATTTTTACGGCCTCGTCGGCGTCTTCAATGAGCCCCATATGGCCGGGAACGGTGGAAACGCCTGCTTCCGATGCCAGTTTTTTGGACGTGATCTTGTCGCCCATGGCTTCAATGGCATTCACTGGCGGGCCGATGAAGGTGACGTTTGCGGCTTTGAGTGCTTCGGCAAAGCGTGGGTTTTCGGACAAAAAGCCATAGCCTGGATGCACCGCATCAGCACCGGTTTCTTTGACTGCCGCCAGAATTTTATCGATGACGATATAGGACTGATTTGAGGGCGCTGGTCCGATATGCACAGCTTCGTCGGCCATTTTGACATGCAGCGCATTGCGGTCGGCATCGGAATAGACGGCGACTGTCGTAATGCCCATTTTCTTTGCCGTTTTGATAACCCGGCAGGCGATTTCACCGCGATTGGCAATGAGGATTTTCCTGATCATTTTGTTCCCACCCATCGCTATTAAAGCGGAATTGTGTCGTGTTTTTTCCACGGCGTGTTCTGGCTCTTGTTACGAAGCGCGGAAAACGCACGCGCAATGCGGCGGCGGGATGAATGGGGCATGATGACCTCATCAATGAAGCCGCGTTCAGCGGCCACAAAAGGATTGGCAAAACGCTCTTCATATTCCTTTGTGCGGGCCGCGATCTTTTCGGTGTCACCCAGTTCCGAACGGTAAAGAATTTCGGTGGCACCCTTGGCACCCATGACGGCGATTTCCGCAGTCGGCCATGCATAATTCATGTCAGCGCCAATATGTTTGGACGCCATGACGTCATATGCGCCGCCATAAGCTTTGCGGGTGATCAGCGTCACCATGGGAACTGTGGCTTGTGAATAGGCAAACAGCAGTTTCGCGCCGTGTTTTATCACGCCGCCATATTCCTGTGCTGTGCCTGGCAAAAACCCCGGAACGTCGACAAGCGTCAGGATTGGAATGCTAAACGCATCGCAAAAACGAACAAAGCGCGCCGCTTTGCGCGATGAATCAATATCGAGACAACCTGCCAACACCAATGGCTGATTGGCAACAACGCCGATTGTCTGGCCTTCCATGCGGATGAAGCCGGTGATGATGTTTTTGGCAAAAGCGTCCTGAATTTCAAAGAAGTCGCCTTCATCGGCCAGAGCGAGAATCAGCTCCTTCATGTCGTAAGGCTTGTTGGCGCTGTCCGGGATCAGCGTATCAAGGCGCATTTCAAGACGTGCCGGGTCGTCATGGAACGGGCGGGTCGGCGCTTTCTCGCGATTGTTGAGCGGCAGAAAATCGAACAGGATGCGCACCTGTTCCAGTGTTTCGATGTCGTTTTCATAAGCGCCATCGGCAACCGACGACTTTTTCGTATGGGTCGAAGCGCCGCCTAGTTCTTCCGCCGTGACAATCTCGTTGGTGACAGTTTTGACCACATCAGGGCCGGTCACGAACATGTAGGAACTGTCGCGAACCATGAAGATGAAATCGGTCATGGCTGGAGAATAGACGGCGCCGCCCGCACATGGGCCCATGATGACTGAGATTTGCGGAATGACGCCCGATGCATCGGCATTGCGTTTGAAAACATCAGCATATCCTGCAAGAGACGCCACGCCTTCCTGAATACGCGCGCCGCCCGAATCATTTAATCCGATGACCGGCGCGCCATTCTGCATCGCCATATCCATGATCTTGCAGATTTTCTGTGCGTGGGTTTCGGACAGTGAGCCGCCGAGAACGGTAAAATCCTGACTGAACACATAGACTTGCCGGCCATTGATCGTGCCCCAACCGGTAACGACGCCATCGCCTGCAATTTTCTGTTTTTCCATTCCAAAGTCGGTGCAGCGATGGGTGACATACATATCGAATTCCTCGAACGATCCTTCGTCGAGAAGCACTTCTAATCTTTCGCGGGCGGTGAGCTTGCCCTTACCGTGTTGGGCATCGATGCGCTTCTGTCCGCCACCAAGACGGGCTTCGGCACGACGGGATTCAAGCTGTTCGAGAAGTTCCTGCATTCGTTATGCCTTTGGAAAGCTATGAAATTGCGAATTTGAACCTAGAGCCAGTATGCCGCATTCTGAAAGCTTGAAAAGGTGTGACTGTGTAATTTATAAATTTGCAAATAGCAAAATGCGAAGTTGCAAATATGGCACCCAGAAAACTCTACGTTGGCAGGAAAATCCGCGGCATACGCGAACAGCATCGGACAACACAGTCTGGTTTTGCTGAACGCTTAGGTATTTCAACAAGTTACCTCAACCAGATCGAGAATAATCAGCGGCCAGTTTCCGCCGCTGTGCTATTGGCTTTGGCCGAAAATTTCCAGATCGATATTGGTGCGATTTCGCTCGGTGATGATGATCGTCTGCTTTCTGCTGTTTCCGAAGCCTTGGCCGATCCGGTGTTTGATAATTACAAGCCGAATTTGCAGGAATTAAAGCTGATTACGCAGAACGCGCCGGGACTGGCACATGCGTTGATCGCCTGTCATCAGGCTTATCGGCGTAACAGCGAGCAGCTTGCAAGTCTTGATAACCAACTTGGACGCGCGCCATCGATTGCCGAGCCAGCACCTTATGAAGAAGTGCGCGATTTCTTTCATTTCATCGATAACTATGTTCATGAGCTTGATATTGCAGCGGAAAAGTTGGCCGATGAGCTAAAGATTCCCGTGCGGGATATAGGCGTTGCGCTGCCGCAATATATGGAGGAGCACCATCGCGTTCGCGTTGCACGCGCCGACCCGGAAGAGGCGATTCTTCGCCGGTTTGATCCCGTTGCACGTGTTCTTTATCTCAATCCATATTCGCCAGCGCCGACCCGCAATTTTCAGATTGCCTTTCAGATTGCTGAACTGGAAATGGAGGAGTTGGTTAGCACAATTGCTAAGCGTGCCGATTTTCGCTCGGCTGAAGCGGTCGAAATCTGCAAGATCGGATTGCGTAATTATTTTGCTGGTTCGCTGGTCTTGCCATATCAGACGTTTTTGACGGCTGCGAAAGAACTGCGCCACGATCTCGAATTGCTGGCATCGCGCTTTGGTGCCAGTCTGGAACAGGTTGCGCATCGCTTAAGCACCTTGCAGAGATCCGGCCAGCGCGGCGTGCCGGTATTTTTTGCGCGTATTGACCGGGCCGGAAATATCACCAAGCGGCATAGCGCTGCCAAGTTGCAGTTTGCGCGCTATGGCGCGGCTTGCCCGCTCTGGAATGTGCATCAGGCATTTGAAACGCCGGGGCGCATTATTCGACAGCTTGCGGAAACACCCGATGGTGCGCGCTATTTATGCGTGGCAACCGAGCTTACCAAAAGTGAGGGTGGTTTTAATGCGCCCCAGCGCCGTTATGCTATCGCTTTGGGGTGCGAGATCACCCATGCGCAGGATTTTGTCTATGCCGATGGTCTCGATATTGCAACCCGCTCTGCGTTCGATCCCATTGGCGTTTCCTGCCGTATCTGCGACCGCGCGGAATGCGTGCAGCGTGCCGTGCCACCACTCAAAAGCAGGCTGGCGGTTGATCACGACCGCCGCGGTATTCTGCCCTATCAGCTTCTTTAAGTTTCCTTTTTAAGCATATCTTTATCCCAAAATCGGTTCCCACTTTTGGGAGACATGCTTTAGAAGCCGGAGTGCTCTTTGAGAAATTCGGCTTCTTCCGGCGTTGTTTCGCGGCCCAAAACCATGTTGCGATGCGGAAAGCGGCCGAAGCGTTCGATAATGTCGTGATGCTGGCGGGCAAAGCCGAGCGAAAATTCATCGCCAAGTTTCTCATAAAGATCGATACAGCGTTTCTGATCGCTGAGATTCTCGCTGTGCATGAAGGGCAGATAGAAAAACTGGCGCTCTTCTGCTGATAATTTGCGGTCGAAGTCATGGTCAAGCGCTTGTGCTGCCACGTCCCGCGCAAGGCCATCGCTTTCAAACGAGCGTTCAGACCCACGAAACATATTGCGTGGGAACTGATCAAAAAGAATGGTCAGCGCAAGTGCGCTTTCCGGCTGCTGCTTCCAGTTTTCAAACGTGTCGGCGCGTGCATCTTCATAGCCTGCCAGAAATTTTTGTCGAATTTCTGCATCAATTGCATCGCTTTTGGTGAACCAGTTTTCGCGCATCTGTGCAGAAAACCAGAAATCGAGGACGTCTTTGGGTTGAAGGGCCATTTGTGCCTCTTTTCTCTAAGGGGTAGGCGTATCGGGCTGCGGGCAGGGCGTTTCGCCCTTCATATTGCGAGACATGCAGGCGAATCGGTCGAATCCTTTGCCTGCATCCATTGCAGCTTTTCCAGCACCACAGCCGGAAAGCACAGCCAGTGAGATCAAAATGATAATGTGTTTCATCTGGAGCGTTTCCGGTTTTATTGGTCGTAATGATAATAGGTGCCATGGTGCATTGCGGCAATAGATACAGCTGTCTGTAATCAGCCGCGACCACGATAATTGGGTACAGACTGTTCAGGAATCCAAACATTCTTTGGTGTTTCACCCGTCTGATAAAACACATCAATCGGGATGCCGCCGCGCGGATACCAATAGCCCCCGATACGCAGCCATTGAGGCTCCAGAAGTTCCACCAGGCGCTTGGCGATAGTTACCGTGCAGTCCTCATGGAAAGCGCCATGATTGCGGAATGAAAACAGGAAAAGCTTGAGCGATTTACTTTCAACCAGCCAGTTGCCCGGAACGTAATCGATCATCAGATGTGCGAAGTCAGGTTGTCCGGTCATCGGGCAGAGTGAGGTGAATTCAGGCGCTGTAAAACGCACGCAATAGGGCGTTCCGGCTTGCGGGTTTGCTACTCTTTCAAGCACAGCCTCTTCGGGGGATTGCGGAGCAATCGTGTTTGACCCGAGTTGCTTTAGTTCAGAATATATCGTCTTTTCAGACATTTACGTGCCTTTTAAAAAGCCACGGTGCAGTCCTGTGCAGGAATATCCATACACTTGTCCTTGTTTTGACCGGGTAGGCTGCGACCGGTGGCATATTGCCAATGGTTCGGACTAACAGTGTTCATGTTCCCGGTAAAGAGCAAAAAAACCGCGCTGAATGAGCGCGGTTTTTTATTGGGAGGATTGGGTTTTTAACGACGATCAGAAAGAACGCAGCCAATTGCAACGCCAATAGCGATGCCGATAAGGCCTGCGGTGCCGAACAACGTTGTGGCGGTGCCGGGGTTTTCCTTTACGGTCTCAGCGACAGCGTGTCCACGCTCGCGCACAACCTGCGCTGCCTGACGAAAACGACCCGATGCATCATCAAGAACATCTTCTGCACGATCCCTGAAATCACCCGATTGCGAAGCCAGTGACTTGGAAAGACGCTTTAATTCACCGCGCAGATCTGCAACCTGCTGTTCAAGAGCCTGCTGAATATCGTTGGCGGTTTTGTTGTCAGCCATTTCATGTCTCCATACAATTGATGTTGATAAAATGCATCAGGAGACGTTTGGTTCCGTTTGCGTGTGAAAATCGATGCTGATCGTTAAGATTTATCTTTTGGGCTGAATATTTGCAGCAGACTCAGCCCGCGCCCAATGCAAACGCCACCTGTCGCACCCACGGCCTTGAAGATGAAATCGGCAAATTCACCATGCCTTCCGGGGGCAAGGCGCTGCATGAGTTCAAACATGCCCGCGCAACTGATCGTCAGTAGGAGGACTGCTATCCAATGACGGGGATAGGCTAGAGCGAACAGGAAGCCGACAAGGAAGAAAGCTGAAAAGCGCTCCAAATCTGCGGATTGGCTGGCGATGGGGCGGAACTGGATAGGGCTGATGGTCACAAAAAGGATCAGGGCCAGTGCCAGCCAGGCGGTGATGCGAAAAAGTCGCGTCATTGAATGAAAAGCCTTCTATTCTGCCGTGTAGTTGCCCACCGGTTCATCCTGATTGGGATCGCCGCAACGCTGATACATCTGATCCGTGATCGTTTTTTTCAGTCCGTTGCCAAACGGCAATTCATAATGCGCAATAACATCGACGCCCATGCACCATTTAACGTTTTCGGGTGACAGGCCGTAATTGGTTTCAAGAAAGCCAATGGCATAGTTCATGCCTTCATCACACTTATCAGTTGTGCAGAAGTTGCCGTCTCGTGCGAGCTGTGTGATGGAGCCTTCGCCGATTTTCTGAACAACAGGTTCAATCGCAAAAGGCGCAGCGCCCAAAAGCGCAACGATCACCAGTCCAGCAAGGGTATATTTTACAGAGCGTCGCATGAATCGCTGTCGTTTATTGATCCTGTTATCATTTCATAACGTATGAGCGGCACTATGATGGCAAGGTCAAGCGATAAATATGGGGCGCAACTTATAATCATTATGACCAATTGTGACGGTTTAATATTGACTTTTACGTAAATGCGGTAGCACAACAATTGCCTGCATGTTGCAAGGCAGGGATATAGCAGTGCGCGAATATTACACGATTACAGAACTGACGCGAGAATTCGGGATATCCACCCGTACTTTGCGTTTTTATGAGGATGAGGGATTGATCGCGCCTGTTCGGCGTGGTCGCACACGCTTGTTCAGGCCTTCGGACCGACATCTTCTCAAGCAGATTATGCGTGGAAAGCGGCTTGGTTTTTCAATCGCGGAAATCCATGAGATCGTGCAGATGTATCGCGAGCCGCCCGGTGAAACCGGCCAGCTCAAGCTTTTGATGAAGCGCGTTGAGGAAAAGCGCGCTGATCTTCGTCAGAAGCGTCGCGATATTGACGAAACGCTTACTGAGCTTGATCAGGTTGAAGAAGCCTGTATCGAACGCCTGGCTGAGCTTGGCGTTTCGACCTGATTGTTATTGGTTTTCCGGCACGGGTGAGCACATCTGAACGATTTGCTGAACCGTGCTGTTGTTGTTCTGATTAATTTTCCCGCTGAACATATCTTCAAACAACCTAGCCTTATCAAGTTCACTGACCACACAGCCACAGAACTGGGTGCAGAGTTGTTCGCTGCCGTTTGGCATGCAGGATGCGACACAGGATTGTATGAAAGCAGGACGAGGGTCTGGTGGCATTACCTGCGAAAAGCAATAAACAAGCGCAATCAGCACTGGCTGATGGATCAGATAAAATGCAAGGCTGTGACGACCGATGAAAGTCAGCGGCTTTTGCAGAATACGCGGTTGAATTCCGCCCGAAAGCATTGTCAGCCAGTTGAAACGCTCAAAAATACGCGCCGTTGCAATACCGATCAACACCGCTCCAAACCATGGAAACAGTGGCACATAATCATTTGAGCGCGGTGGAATGGTCGACAGCCCGACCCATGCAAACCACATCTGGTTGAAAACATCTGCCTGCGCGTAAAATGGTGCGCTAATCACGAAAGTGGCGATGGCTAACGTTAAAACTGGCGGCACATGCAAAAACAGCAGGCCCAGAACGCTTGCCAGCGCGATTTGGTGCAGGATGCCAAAGAAAATGAAATTGTCGGGCGACATGTAATATGTCACCGCTGAAATGGCTGCCGCTGCCGCGCCTATTTGCAAGAAGCGTTTTCCTACGGCATTCCAGCGAATTATGCGGCCATGGGCGAGAACGAGACTGAACCCGACGAGAAATAGAAAGCTTGACGCGATGCAGCGCGCAAAGAGCTTCCAGCCGCCATGCCCGGTGGTGCCAGCCGCCATATAGCCGAAAAACTCCAGATCCCAGCCAAAATGGTAGATTGCCATTGCCACGAGTGCCAGACCGCGTGCGATGTCGATGCGTTCTAGGCGCGGGCGGCTTGAAGGCGTCAGATTCATTTCAGTATCGCTCTGCATAGTGTTTCCTGGCTCTGGAAAGTCCGAGTCTGGCAGATTTCTATCACAAGCCATCAGATGGCTATAGTATGTCGGAGGTTAGGATTCGTTCAGTCCCTCCCAAAATGTGACTTTTTCCTCGGAGATCGCGTTGTTTTTTAGTGTTTCAAAGCTTTTCTGGCTGTTTTTTCAGCCGCTGTCGATCATCTTCGTGTTTGTGCTTTTGGCACTGATATTGATCGGGACTGGCTTTAGAAAACTTGGCCTGAGTGCGCTGATTGCAGGCGCTTTTGTTTTGTTTATCAGCGCTTACACGACGCTTGGGAGCGTGCTTCTTTCACCGCTGGAAGATCGTTTTCCAAAGGTAGCTGAACTTCCGCAGCGCGTGGACGGCATTGTGGTTCTCGGCGGTTATATGAACGGTGATATTAATGCCGGGCGACCGGGATTCGAGCTGAACAGCGCTGCGGATCGCATATTTGAAACCATGCGGCTGGCGCGGCTTTATCCGAATGCGAAAGTGATTGTATCGGGTGGGGATGGTGCCTTTTTTGAGGAAGCTGCACCTGAAGCGGACAGCACGCGCATCATGCTTGCTGATCTTGGCTTTGAAGGTGATCGCTACATTTTCGAGAATAAATCACGCAATACAATTGAAAACGCCGCGTTTTCCAAAGCTCTTGCGCAACCAAAGCCCGGCGAGACATGGCTTCTTGTGACCTCGGCCTATCATATGCCGCGTTCTATCGGTTGTTTTCGAAAGGCAGGATTTGATGTGGTTGCGTGGCCGGTTGATTATAAAACGCCTGCAAAACAGAGCTTTTCGCTTTATTTCGAATCGCCCAATGAGGCATTGTCGCGCTTCAGTGTGGCCATGCGCGAATGGGTTGGCCTCACCGCTTACTGGCTGACTGGCAAGACAGATATGCTCCTGCCTCAACCCTGATGCCGCAATTTTGCCGTGTCTTTAAAGGCTTTGTTAAGCATCTTTGTCGTTAAAGTGCTGATATAAATAGAGCTTTTGAAATGTCTGAAATCGAGGATGAGAAATGCGCCGCATTTCAGCCACTTTTCATCGTTGCGTTTCATCTGCGTCAGGCTTATATCTTTGGTAACAGCGTTGTGAAGGACGCTGCTTACAAGAGTTGCACAACAAGGTTGTAAAAAATCTCCATGGACGAAACCGTTCAAAAATCCTGCTGGGGCGTTACGCTCTGGGCAGTCGTTGGCCTCGCCACTATCATTCTCGTAGCTTATCTTTTCTCAGTTTGATGCTAAACGCAGTGCGTAAAGCGGAAATTTGATGCCGCATTTCGGCATTCTGTTGGCGTTGCTGCTCTCCTACACTATCTGTTAATGGTGTAATATCATTGTGCGGGCTGCTTCGTGCGGTCCGGCATATGGAATTGCACAGCCTCGATTAAGGCTGGTGAGGTGTAGAATGTTTCTTTCGGTATTCGATCTTTATAAGATTGGCATTGGTCCTTCGAGCTCGCACACGATGGGACCGATGACTGCGGCGCATATGTTCCTTGAGGAATTGATCAGCGGCAACTGGCCAAAACCAGCCAATGCAAAAGTTTATCGACTGAAAGCCAGTTTGCATGGGTCTCTTGCATATACCGGCATCGGCCATGCAACCGACCGGGCAGTGATTCTCGGCTTGTGCGGCTTCACACCCGATAAGATCGATCCTGATATTATGGACAGCGAAGTCGATAAGGTTTCGCGCGCAAGAACCGTGCAGCCTGCTGGTCATCCCGCCTACCAGTTCGATCCGAAGACTGATCTGGTTCTGGATCGTAAAACACCTTTGCCGGGGCATGCAAACGGCATGGCCTTCGAAGCCTATGATCGTAGTGATCGGCTTTTGTTGCGCCGCGTTTATTTCTCGATTGGCGGCGGTTTTGTCGTCACTGCCGAAGAATTAAGCCGTGTGCAGACTAGCGGCAAACGTGAGGAAAAGGCCGATGTGCCTTATCCATTCAACAATGCCGCCGAGATGCTTAAAATGGCAAGCGCGAGCGGTCTATCTATTGCCGATATGAAGCGCGCCAATGAAGAATGCCATATGTCATGCCTTGATCTCGACGAAGGTCTGGATCGCATATGGGGCGCGATGCGCGGTTGCATTGAGCGTGGCTTGACCCGTGATGGCATTATGCCGGGTGGGCTAAAAGTGCGTCGACGTGCCCGCCAGCTTTTCGAGCGGCTGGAAGATGATTGGCGCAACAATAAGATTAATCCGCTGCTCGCCAATGACTGGCTGTCCGTTTACGCTATGGCGGTCAATGAAGAAAATGCTTCCGGTGGACGTGTTGTGACGGCCCCAACCAATGGCGCGGCTGGCGTCGTGCCCGCGGTTTTGCGTTATTATCTGCATTTCCATGACGATGCCGACGCAAAAGGCATTCGCGACTTTTTGCTGACATCAGCGGCCATTGGCGGCGTGATCAAGCATAATGCTTCTATTTCCGGTGCAGAGGTCGGTTGTCAGGGGGAGGTTGGTTCGGCCTCTGCCATGGCTGCCGCTGGTCTTGCTGCCGTTATGGGCGGAACACCAGAGCAGATCGAAAATGCAGCGGAAATTGCGCTTGAGCATCATCTTGGCATGACATGCGATCCCGTGGCCGGGCTTGTTCAGGTGCCTTGTATCGAGCGCAATGCGCTTGGTGCCGTGAAGGCTGTCACTGCGGCATCCTTGGCGGTGAAGGGCGATGGCCAGCATTTTGTGCCGCTCGATGTCTGTATCGAAACCATGCGTCAGACCGGTCATGATATGAGTGAACGCTACAAAGAAACCAGTCAGGGTGGCCTTGCAGTCAATGTGGTGGCCTGTTGAGAATGAGATTCTCACTTGAAGCCTGCATCCAGCTTGGCTAAATCAGCCCTATGCCACTTAATCTCGTAAAACTTTGCGTCGGTTGCGACAGTATTGAAGATCTCGCATCCTGGATTGATTTCAGGCTTGCTGAACAGCGTGCCGCTGGGCTGGTGCCCGAACAGTTCCACACAACGCGCATGGTCCCGAAGCGTGCGGATGAGCTTCTTGCAGGCGGTTCCCTTTATTGGGTCATCAAAGGGAATGTGCAATGCCGCCAGCGTCTACTGGATGTGCGTCCGTTTACAGATGATCAGGGTATCAATCGTTGCCATCTGGTACTGGAGCCCAAGATTCATCCGACAGACTGGCAACCGAGGCGTGCCTTTCAGGGCTGGCGTTATCTCAATGAAAATGAAGTGCCGCTCGATGAAGCTGCTGGCAAATCAGGCAGGGCAACTTTGCCCTCCGCGCTGCGGCAGGAACTCGCCGCTCTTGGATTGCTCTAATCCAGAAATAAAAAAGGCCTGTCAAAATGACAGGCCTTTTTCTTTATTTGTATACGCTCAGCTTTCGATAGTGAGTCGCACTGAAACTTTGTCCGACGTGACAGGCAGAGTCATGCGCATCATCGTGCGTGGCTGCACCATACGGCGATTGCGAGCAGAATGGCTGATCAGCAGCCCGACCAGATCGCGCGTGTGAAAAGCTTTGCCGTGCCGTATATCGGCTAAGCGAATGGCGGCTTGTTTCAGAGCCTGAACAGAAAACAGTGATCCGAGCGCCGACGGGCGTTGTGCTTCATGCCCCCATGTTCTGGGTGCCAAAGCATGTTGTCCGATTGTTTCGTTCATGTTCGACATCTCGAAACCCTCTACGCAATACAAATTTCGGGTTTAAAGCGGTGTGGAAGAGTTTCCCCTCCCACTCGGATTAGTTCGCGACTGCGTAGCAGCCAAAGTTCTTCTGCTTCAGGGATGCACATGCGTCCCACGCAGCTTGCTTCGAGGAAAAGCCAACAAAGCGAGCGCGGTAGAATGTCGAGTTACCTTTCACGAAGGTTTCGGTGTAAGGCGATGCTGAACGAAGTGGTGCACCAACCGATGACGAAACCTTGGTTAGCATGTCGCGGGCCTGGCCTTCACTGGGCAGCGAGCCTACCTGAATGGCCCATCCGCCGGATGCTGGTGCGGAAGCGGTTGTGACAGGATCAATATCGTGCTGTGCGGGGGCTGCAGGGATTGCAGCTTTTGGTGTTGGGCGAACTGCTGCCTGTGCGGCCATTGCTGCTGGACGCTGTGTTGGTGCGGCAAGAGCCAGAACCTGTGGCTGTTCATTATCGCCTTCGCCAACCTCATTGTTGATTACGTCTGCGACTGCAACAACCTGACGAGCAACTGGCACCGGTGCATTGCGTGCTTTTGGTAGGGCGGCTGAGGCAACAACCTGCGGCACTTCGCTGCGCATTGCGATAAGCGGTTCGGAAACGCGACCACGTGTTGCTGCTGGTAGATATTTCTTGATCAGCTGCGCCATGTGAGCGTCGCGGCTTGCGCCGGTATTGCCACCCATGACAACTGCTACGATACGACGTCCATCGAGATTGACAGATGAAGCTAGATTATAGCCGGACGCATTTGTATAGCCGGTCTTGATGCCGTCCACGCCTTCAATACGGCCAAGCAGTCGGTTGTGTCCTCGGATGGTCTGGCCGCGAAACTGGAAGCTGCTGCGCGAAAAATAAGCAAACTCACGCGGAAAATGCTGGCGCAGCGCAATGCTGAGGATTGCCATGTCGCGTGCAGTGGTAACCTGCGACATGTTTGGAAGGCCTGACGCATTGCGGAATGTCGTGTTGCTCATGCCAAGGCGACGCGCTTTTGCTGTCATCATCTGGGCAAAGCGTTCTTCCGAACCACCAAGGAACTCGCCAGATGCAGCCGCAACGTCGTTAGCGGACTTTGTCACCATGGCAAGAATTGCGTCTTCAACGCGAATGGTCTGGCCGACTTTGAAGCCAATCTTTGTCGGTGGACGTGCTGCAGCGTACGACGAGATCGGGATACGGGTATCCTTATTGATACGACCGGTCTGCATTGCTTCAAATAGCATATAAGCAGTCATCATTTTGGTAAGCGATGCAGGATAGCGCTTTGCGTCTGCATTGGATGCGAAGAGCGTTTTACCCGTGTTTGCATCGACCACGATCGCAGCATAACGATCATTGGCCACAGCTGGGACTGTGGTCGAGGCCGTAGAGCAGCCCGTTACAACAGCGAGAAGAAGGGTGGCTTGCGCCGCTCTTTTCAAGGCATATGCGACTTTACTGAATGCTATACGCACGATGATGACCTGCCTGTATTCCGGTTTTTTTTAACTGCGGCACAAAGGGCACACAGCAATCTAATTCAGGAACCTTACTGTCATCAGCGTTACCAATCCGTTTATGGTAACTGCATTATTCATAAATTCTAAAAAAAAATTGTGCGTTGGTTTCCGGACCAATACGAGAGTTTGGCGCGAATTGCACGCGCCGGATGCTTACTCCATTAGATTTACTGATAAAATTTTTGAGATAATTGTGCCAATGCGCCACCTTGCAATAAGTCTCGGTTGCAAGTGTCGCCGAAGGGCTTAAAATCACCGTATGACGCCCTACATAAAGAAGGGTAAGCAGGCCAGATAGTTGGGCCCAAACAATTGGGTCGCACACTGGGGTATGGGTGAAAGTTTTCATGCGGCATTCTGATTTAGTTATGCAAGGCAAGACCAACGGCGGGAACGAACCGGATAACGGTACCGTGGTGGTTACGCGTACGCAGCCGAAAACCAAAAAGCCGAGCCTCTATCGCGTTCTGCTTCTCAATGATGACTATACTCCGATGGAGTTTGTCATTCATGTTCTGCAACGGTTCTTTCAAAAGGACATGGACGATGCGACGCGTATCATGTTGCATGTTCATAACCACGGCGTCGGCGAATGCGGCGTATTTACATACGAAGTTGCCGAGACCAAGGTTAGTCAGGTCATGGATTTTGCCCGCCAAAACCAGCATCCATTACAATGTGTAATGGAGAAAAAGTGAGGTCATATGCCATCGTTTTCCTCCAGCCTTGAACGGGCGCTGCATCAGGCGCTTACCATTGCGAACGAGCGGCATCACGAGTATGCGACGCTCGAACATCTTTTGCTTGCTCTGATCGACGATCAGGATGCAGGCGCAGTGATGCGCGCCTGTAACGTCGATCTGGAGCACCTCAAAAAGATCGTCACCGATTATATCGACCGTGAACTGGATAATCTTGTCACAGGCTATGATGAAGATTCCAAGCCCACCGCCGCTTTCCAGCGCGTGATTCAGCGTGCGGTGATTCACGTCCAGTCCTCCAATCGCGAAGAAGTGACTGGCGCAAATGTGCTTGTTGCCATCTTTGCCGAGCGCGAAAGCCATGCTGCCTATTTCCTCCAGGAGCAGCAGATGACGCGCTACGATGCCGTCAATTATATCTCCCACGGTATTTCCAAACGCACGCAGAGCAGCGAACCACGCACGCCGCGCGGCGCGGAAAGTGCCAGCGAGGAGCGCACAAGTGTGGAGCCGGAAGAGAGCGCAAAGAAAAAGCAGGACGCTCTAACGGCCTATTGCGTCAATCTGAACGAGAAAGCGAAGTCCGGCCGTATTGATCCGCTGATTGGTCGCGATAGCGAAGTCAGCCGGACCATTCAGGTCCTTTGCCGTCGTTCCAAGAACAACCCGCTTTATGTGGGTGATCCAGGCGTCGGTAAGACTGCAATTGCCGAAGGTCTGGCGAAGCGTATCGTGGAAGGTGACGTACCTGAAGCGCTGGCGAATGCGACAATCTTTTCACTCGACATGGGCACTCTGCTTGCCGGCACGCGTTATCGTGGTGACTTCGAAGAGCGTCTGAAGCAGGTTGTGAAGGAGCTTGAAGATTATCCGGGTGCGGTGCTCTTCATTGACGAAATCCATACGGTTATTGGTGCGGGTGCCACATCGGGCGGTGCAATGGATGCATCGAACCTGTTGAAGCCAGCGCTATCTTCCGGCGCAATTCGTTGCATTGGTTCGACGACCTATAAGGAATATCGTCAGTTCTTCGAGAAAGACCGTGCTTTGGTGCGTCGTTTCCAGAAAATTGACGTCAATGAGCCCTCAATTCCAGATGCAATCGAAATTATGAAGGGTCTGAAGCCGTATTTTGAAGACTTCCACAAGGTCAAATATACGGTTGATGCTATCAAGTCGGCCGTGGAGCTTTCCGCACGCTATATTTCGGATCGTAAGTTGCCAGATAAAGCCATTGATGTGATCGATGAAACTGGTGCAAGCCAGATGCTTCTGCCGCAAAATAAGCGAAAGAAGACGATTGGTGTCAAGGAAATCGAAGCAACGATTGCAACCATGGCGCGGATTCCGCCAAAGTCGGTTTCTAAAGATGACGAGCAGGTACTCGCGCATCTTGATGCTGAATTGAAGCGCGTCGTCTATGGTCAGGATCTGGCGATTGAAGCGCTTTCCTCGGCGATTAAGCTTGCGCGTGCAGGCCTACGCGAATCAGACAAACCAATTGGCTCCTATCTGTTCTCCGGTCCAACGGGTGTTGGTAAAACGGAAGTTGCCAAGCAGCTTGCTTCTTCGCTGGGCGTCGAACTGCTTCGCTTCGATATGTCGGAATATATGGAGCGTCATACCGTATCGCGTTTGATAGGTGCACCTCCTGGCTATGTCGGTTTTGATCAGGGTGGTATGCTGACCGATGGTGTCGATCAGCATCCGCATTGCGTGCTGCTGCTTGATGAAATCGAAAAGGCACATCCGGACCTCTACAACATTCTGTTGCAGGTTATGGATCACGGCTCGCTCACCGATCACAATGGTAAGAAAATCGACTTCCGCAATGTGATCCTGATCATGACAACCAATGCCGGTGCTGCCGATATGGCAAAGGCTGCTATTGGGTTCGGATCGACGCGGCGCGAAGGCGACGATTTGGAAGCGATCAACCGGCTGTTTACGCCTGAGTTCCGCAACCGCCTTGATGCAATTGTTCCATTCGGCCCACTGCCAGTTCCGGTTATCCATCAGGTCGTTCAGAAGTTCGTGCTCCAGCTTGAGGCGCAGCTTGCAGAACGTGGCGTTACGTTTGAGTTGACTGAGCCTGCAATTGCATGGCTTGCTGACAAGGGTTATGACGAACGCATGGGCGCGCGTCCGCTGGCCCGGGTCATTCAGGAGCACATTAAGAAGCCGCTGGCCAATGAAGTGCTGTTTGGCAAGCTCAAGCATGGCGGTACGGTTCGTGTCGATGTAACGACCAAGGATGATGGCACTACCGATCTTGTGCTGGAAACTGTTTCTGACAAGCCGGTGATTCCGAAGAAGGACATTCCGGCTGAAAAGAAACAGCCTGTGCGCAAGAAGGCAGCGCCGAAAAAAGCTGAGAAGGAAAAGGTTCTGGCGGGTAAGGGCGATGAAGTCGATTCAAAGCCTGCCACCAAGTCCCAAACGGTGAAATCATCGGTGCCGAAAGTACCGCGCAAAAAATAGCAACTGAAAAGGCCCTTCGCGAGAAGGGCCTTTTTTTTATACTGGGTGCATTTTTGGGTTGAGATGTTTTAATTACCTATGTCTTCGAGTCGTTTCCCCAGTTCCGAGCATTATTCCGCAGAGAAAACCAGCCATTTGCGTTGGTACTTTCGTGGCACACGACGCATTATCAGTGTGCCTGCAATCCTTTTGATGAGTTCGTTCATCGGCTTTTCAGGGCTGGCAATCGAAAGTGGCATAACGGTTGGGCAGGCCGTCTTTATGACGCTGACTATCTGGGCCTTACCTGCAAAAGTGGTGCTGATTGGCGCGATCAGCGCCGGGGCCTCGATCCCTGCGGCAGCATTGGCTGTTGGGCTGTCGTCTGTGCGTCTGATGCCGATGGTCGTCGCTCTTTTGCCGGAACTGAAAGGACCAAAGACGCGTAAGCTTACGCTGGCCGCGCTTTGTCATTTCGTGGCTGTCACGGCATGGGTTATGGCGATGGACGAGTTACGCCATGTGCCGCGCGATATGCGCACGAGTTATTTTGCAGGCATTGGCACTGTTCTCGTCGGCACAAATGCGCTCGTGGTCGCTCTGGTTTATATTCTGTCGGCGTCATTTCCGCCGGTGGTGTTTGCAGCACTTTTCATGCTCACACCGATGTATTTTCTAACCTCGCTCTGGCGCTCGGCACGCGAACGGGCAGGGCAGATTGCCATGGTTTCCGGCCTTGTGCTGTTTCCGATCTTCCACCAGTTTGTACCCGGTTATGATCTGCTGATGACCGGTGTTGTAGGCGGGGTGATTTCATTTGCCTTTCACCGCGCGCGCAAGTCAAAGGAGCCCGATCTATGAATTGGGATAGTTACTCCGAGTGGTGGTGGCCGCTTCTTTTTATCCTGCTTGCAGGTGCGCTGCCGACTTATATTTTCCGCGTTATGGGCGTGATTGTTGGCGGTCGCATGCGCGAGGATTCGCAAGCGCTGGTCTTTGTTCGCTGTGTGGCGACCGCCCTTGTTGCGGGTGTTATTGCGCAGCTTATTCTTTATCCCAACGGGGAGCTTGCAAATTCCCCGATGTGGCTGCGCGTTGGATCGGCAGCGGCGGGTTTTATTGCGTATCTCATTGCCGGAAAGCGTTTGCTTGTCGGTATTGTGGTGACTGAAGCCCTGCTCGTCACAGGGCTTCTTAGCTTATAAAGTGGATTATTATCAAAGTGCTGTGCGGATTTTCTCAGCATTTGCTGAAAGAACGGCCTGATCTTCCATCTGTCCCGTGTGTGGCTTGAGGTCCACGCCATCAAAACGCGGGATCACATGGAAATGCAGATGATAGACGGTCTGGCCAGCGGCTGGTTCATTGAACTGAATAACGGTCACGCCATCGGCATCAAAAGCCTTTTTGACTGCATTGGCGACCGTCTGCACGGCTTTGATAGTTTCCGCCAGAACTTCCGGCTTTGCATCGAGCAGATTGCGTGATGGTGCCTTTGGAACGACGAGCGTGTGGCCGGTTCCCTGCGGCATGACATCCATGAAAGCCACCACATGATCAGTCTCAAAAACGCGGGTTGACGGAATTTCGTCGCGCAGGATTTTTGCGAAAATGTTGTTGTCATCATAGGTGGCGGACATGCAGTTCTCTCCGGTTCATATGTGTGTGGTGTGAAAGCATTCATGTATGCCTGAAAGGCGAATGCTCTTCGAGTGTTGTGTGGATGGATTCGACTTCGCGCCGCTCATGCTCAAGGTAATTATTGACGGCGCGGCGAAAACCTTCATGCGCAATGTAGTGCGCGGAGTGGGTCGTGACCGGAACATAGCCGCGAGCGAGTTTATGCTCTCCTTGTGCTCCAGCTTCGACAACACGCAGTTTACGGTCAATTGCAAAATCGATTGCCTGATGGTAGCAGACTTCGAAATGCAGATAGGGGTGATCCTCAATGCAGCCCCAGTGCCGCCCATAAAGCGTGTCGCTGCCGATGAAATTGATCGCGCCTGCAATATAGCGTCCATTGCGCTTTGCCATTACCAGCAGGATGTCGTCGGCCATGCTCTCGCTAATCAGTGAGAAAAACTTGCGGTTGAGATAAGGACGGCCCCATTTGCGGTTGCCCGTATCGACATAGAACTCAAAAAAGTCGTCCCATATGGATTCCGTTAAATCTTTGCCGGTCAGCCAGTTGATTTCGATGCCTTCGGAAAGCGCATCGCGCCGTTCTTTTTTAAGCGCTTTTCGTTTTCGAGAAACAAGCTCATTCAGAAAATCATTATATTCTGAAAAGCCATTGTTTATGAAATGAAACTGCTGATCGGTGCGATGGAGAAATCCTGCCTTCTCAAGCAATGAGATTTCGTCCTTCGGAGCGAATGTGACATGTGCCGAGGATGCGCCTGTTTGATCGGTTAGCTGGCGAAGGCCACTTGCGAGAGCCAGTTGTACCGCTTCCGGCGCAAAGTCTGCATGATGCAGTAAGCGCGGTCCGGTTGCAGGCGTGAAGGGAATTGAGGCCTGAAACTTGGGGTAGTAGCGACCGCCAGCCCGCTCGAACGCGTCCGCCCAGCCGTGGTCGAAGACATATTCGCCTTGGCTATGTCCTTTCAAGTAATTGGGAACTGCGCCGATGAGGTCGCCCCGATCATCTTCAAGGCGCAGGTGGCGCGGTAGCCATCCAGCCCTTTGCGAGACCGAGCCAGATTGCTCAAGAGCATGAAGAAAGTGACGTGAGATAAAGGGATTATAGTTTCCGTCTTGCGGTGACGTTCCCGCAAGACGGTTCCATTCCTCAATCGAAAAATCGTCGATGCTTTCGACGACGCGAAGAGCGAAGCTTTGCTCAGTCTGCCTTTCGTCGTCGCTCATTTTGATTTTCCTGTTAGGCCACTAATGTGCGGGGATCAAAACCTTCGAAGGTGACCTGATCCACGTTGAGGTCGCTGTGCTTTTTCATTTCAGTATCGCGCACTGTCCAGCTTATGACCGGAAGGCTCAGTTTTTCGCGCACGAAATTGACAAACGGGTTCGGTAAATGATGCACATTGTAGGATACGAAGGAAATCTGATGCGCGAGCATCGAGAAGTGTGCTTCGAAATGCTTTGTGCGCGTACCTTCGGCAGTCAACCCACCTGGAATTCCCGGCGCATCACTTGCAAACAGCCGGACCAAGTGGTGGTCAAAAGACATGATAGCCACTTCGCCTTTATAAGAGGCGAGTTCTTTGGCAACAGCTGCAACCAAACCATCGTCGCGTCCCTCAATGCCTTTAAGCTCAATCACAACTGGGACGCGAGCGTCAACCAGATCAAGCATCTGGCGTAATGTCGGTGCATGATCGGCGGTGCCGCCGATATGAAGTTCAGAGGCTTCGGCCAGTGTTAAATCACTGATGCGGCCTTTACGCCCTGTTAGGCGTTCAAGGTCGTCGTCATGAAAGACGATAACGCCGCCATCCTTTGTCAGATGCACATCGCATTCGATCGCAAAGCCAGCTTTTGCGGCTGCATCAAAGGCTGCGAGTGTGTTTTCCCAACGCTGATTATTGAGATCGTGAAGGCCACGATGCGCAATCGGCTGTTTTTTGAGCCATTCAGGAGATGACATTATGCAACCTCAATGATCGCTTCGACTTCAACGGGGGCATTGAGTGGCAAGCTTGCTACACCGACAGCGGAACGCGCATGTTTGCCAGCATCGCCAAGAACGCCCACGAGCAGGTCGGATGCGCCATTGGCGACGAGATGCTGCTCAACGAAATCTGCGGTCGAGGATACGAAGACGGTGATCTTCACAATCCGCTTGATCTTGTTGAGATCGCCAAGTGCTGCCTTTGCCTGTGCCAGAACATTGACGGCGCAGGCGCGCGCCGCTGCCTGACCGTGGGCTGTAGTGAGTACGTCACCAATCTGGCCGGTATGAATGAGCTTGCCATTTTCCAACGGAAGCTGGCCGGATGTGAGCAAAAGCGAGCCGCTTTGTGCAAACGGCACATAGTTTGCAGCAGGCGCTGCTGCTTCCGGCAAAGATATGCCCAGATTTTTAAGGCGGCTGTCTATGGTGTCGGTCATTCTATTAATCCTTGCTAACTTAGTGCCGTAATACATAGAATCGGTGAAGCTTTCGGGAAGGGTGCGTTTTTTGCCTCGCTTCCGCCACGAGTTTTTTTATCATGCTGCTCAACAGTTCGGGAGATTCTTGTATGCGTTTTTTGAGAATGGCATTCGTGGCAAGTGGAGCGGCAGTGTGTGTTTGGAGTGGCGTTGCCAATGCAGCCTCGACGGTAACACTTGTTCCGCATCGCGCAGTCTATGATCTTACGCTTGATCGTGCCGATGAAAAATCTGGAATCAGCGGACTGACAGGCCGTATGGTCTATGAATTTAACGGGTCTGCGTGTGAAGGCTATACGACGAATTTTCGGTTCGTAACGCGTATCGACATGGACGAGCAGCCGCAGCGGGTGACCGATCAGCAGACGACCACGTTTGAAAGCGGCAACGGCAAGGATTTCCGCTTCGTCAACAAAACCTTTGTCGATAAGGAGCTCGTCAAGGAAGTGCGCGGTGACGCCAAGGTCGAAGACGGTAAAACCGTCGTCGCTTTGTCGAAGCCAAAAGAAGACAAGCTTGATCTCAAAGCGACGCAGTTTCCGACCATGCATATGGAAGAGCTGATTTCCAAAGCGGAAGCGGGCGAAAAATTCTATCAAACATCTTTATATGACGCGTCGGAAGATGCGGATCGCGTTGTTGCGACGACAGTCGTGGTCGGAAAGCAGCAGGAATCCAAGAGTGACGAAACCAGGGCCATGGGGAAATTCACCAAGGACAATGTCTGGCCGGTTACGATTTCCTATTTCGATGAGAAGGAAAAGCAGGACGGGCTGCCGATCTATCGCATCAACTTTAAGCTCTATAAAAGCGGCATCACCCGCGATCTGACGATGGACTATGGTGATTTCTCGATGCGCGGCAAGCTGGTTAAGCTCGATTTGTATGATGACAAGGCTTCAAAAGCTGACTGTAAGTGATGCATTTGCCGAAGCTATATGCGTTATAAGCAGCGCAAGACTTGCATTTATCGGCGTGTTGGTTTAACAGCGCGCCTATTCCACACACGGGATTGGGCTTTTGCCGGGAGAAATCCGGCCTCAGCCTCCGGTGGCGAGTAATCGCCTCAGCCCGTGGAGGTTAAACCGGAAAAGGAAAATACAGATGGCATTGCCTGAATTCAGCATGCGCCAGCTTCTGGAAGCTGGTGTTCACTTTGGTCACCAGACCCACCGCTGGAACCCAAAGATGGCCCCATACATCTATGGCGACCGCAACAACATCCACATTCTCGATCTGTCCCAGACCGTTCCTCTGCTGCACAATGCGCTGAAGGTTGTTTCGGACACCGTTGCTCGCGGCGGTCGTGTTCTGTTCGTTGGCACGAAGCGTCAGGCTTCGGACATTATTGCTGACGCAGCAGCTCGTTCGGCTCAGTATTATGTCAATGCACGCTGGCTCGGCGGCATGATGACCAACTGGAAGACGATCTCGAATTCGATCCAGCGTCTGCGCAAGCTCGACGAAATTCTGTCTGGCGATGCTCAGGGTTATTCGAAGAAGGAACGCCTGACGCTCGAACGCGAACGCGAAAAGCTTGATCGCGCTCTCGGTGGTATCAAGGACATGGGTTCAGTTCCTGACCTGATGTTCATCGTTGACACCAACAAGGAAGCAATTGCTATCCAGGAAGCCAAGCGTCTTGGCATTCCAGTTGTTGCGATCATCGATTCGAACTGCAACCCAGACCAGATCGACTTCCCGATCCCAGGTAACGACGATGCCGCACGCGCTATTTCGCTTTATTGCGATCTGATCGCTCGCGCTGCTCTTGACGGCATTGCACGTCAGCAGGGCGCTATGGGCATCGACGTTGGCGCACAGGCTGAAGCTCCTGTTGAGCCAGCTCTCGAAGCTCCGGCTGCAAGCGCATAATCAGCGCTTATGATTTTCATCCATCCGTCACATGACGGGTGGATAACTTCATTCATTCCGACGCACTCTGCGCCGGTTAAAAGTTGGCACACCCATTCGGTGTGCCTTCGCTTTCGTGAAAGGCGACACAATGAGCATTTCCGCATCACAGGTTAAAGAACTCCGCGAACTGACCGGCGCAGGCATGATGGACTGCAAGGCAGCGCTTGCCGAAACCAATGGCGACATTGAAGCCGCTGTTGATTATCTGCGCGCAAAAGGCATGGCTAAGGCTGACAAGAAAGCTGGCCGTACGGCTGCTGAAGGTCTGGTTGGTGTTGCCGCTTCCGGCAACAAGGCTGTTGTTGTTGAAGTCAACTCCGAAACCGACTTCGTTGCACGCAACGACGCTTTCCAGGACCTCGTTCGCAATATCGCTCAGGCAGCACTTTCGACCGATGGTTCGTCTGAAGCTGTTGCAGCTGCAAATATCGACGGCAAGTCGGTCACGCAGGCTGCTAAGGACGCAGTTGCAACCATTGGTGAAAACATCAGCTTCCGTCGCTCGGCAGCTCTTGAAGTTTCCAAGGGTGCAGTTGCTACCTACATTCACAACGGCGTTGCAGATGGCCTCGGCAAGCTCGGCGTTCTCGTTGCAATCGAAACCGAAGGCAATGCGGAAGCTGCAACCGCATTCGGCCGACAGGTTGCAATGCACGTTGCTGCGATCAACCCGCTTGCTCTGACTGCTGCTGACGTCGACCCGGCTGCTGCCGAGCGCGAAAAGGCAATCTTCATCGAGCAGGCTCGTGAATCTGGCAAGCCAGACGCAATCATCGAAAAGATGATTGAAGGCCGTATGCGCAAGTTCTACGAAGAAGTTGTTCTTCTTTCGCAGGCTTTCGTTATCAATCCAGATCTGACCGTTGAAGCTGCCCTCAAGGAAGCTGAAAAGTCGATCGGCGCTCCTGCAAAGATCACTGGCTTTGCGCGTATTGCTCTCGGTGAAGGCATCGAGAAGGAAGAAAGCGACTTCGCTGCTGAAGTTGCTGCTGCTGCCAAGGGCTAATCCTTTTTTCATTTGAAAAGACCATTGATTATGAAGGGCATCGCGTGACAACGCGGTGCCCTTCGTGTATCGCAACCTCAATACTATTCATTTATCAAAATCTGCGGAGAAGCCTCCATGTCCGTTAAGTCCGCCTATAAACGCGTTCTTCTGAAAGCCTCCGGCGAGGCACTGATGGGCAGTCAGGGTTTTGGCATTGATGTCTCAGTTGCTGATCGTATTGCGAATGACATCAAGCAGGCGCGTGGGCTTGGCGTTGAAGTGGGCGTGGTGATTGGCGGCGGCAATATCTTCCGTGGTGTGGCTGTCGCTTCTAAGGGTGGCGACCGCGTTACTGGCGACCATATGGGTATGCTCGCAACGGTTATTAATTCGCTGGCACTGCGCACCTCACTGCACAAGATCGGCGTGGATGCGGTGGTTCTTTCTGCCATAGCAATGCCTGAAATCTGCGAGAGCTTCTCCCAGCGGCAGGCAACTGCCTATATGGACGAGGGCAAGGTTGTGATTTTTGCAGGCGGTACAGGCAATCCATTCTTCACAACAGATTCTGCCGCAGCTCTGCGTGCGGCGGAAATTGGAGCCGATGCACTTTTAAAGGGTACGCAGGTTGACGGCATTTACACCGCTGATCCTAAAAAAGACCCGACTGCCACACGCTTAGATACGCTTACACATAAGGAAGTTCTGGATCGTGGGCTTGCGGTCATGGATACGACCGCAGTTGCCCTTGCGCGTGAGAACAACATTCCGATAATAGTCTATTCGATCCATGAAAACGGCGGCTTGGCCGAAATTCTGCAAGGCAAAGGACGTTGCACGATCGTTTCCGACAATTGATCGGCAATATTTGATCCGCAATACCAATCGACTGTCTTGCTGCGCACTGAAGGAGAACACTTATGAGCGATGTTTTTGACATCAATGACCTGAAGCGACGCATGGACGGCGCAATCACTGCGCTCAAGCATGACCTTGGTGGTTTGCGTACGGGCCGCGCTTCTGCAAGCTTGCTCGAACCAATTACTATCACGGCATATGGCTCTGAAATGCCGATCAATCAGGTTGCCAATATTACTGTACCTGAATCGCGCATGCTTTCGGTTTCTGTCTGGGACAAAACGATGGTTGGTGCGGTTGAACGTGCGATTCGCGATTCCGGTCTGGGTTTGAACCCAATCACCGATGGCATGACACTTCGTATTCCTTTGCCTGAGCTCAATGAGCAGCGCCGTAAGGAGTTGGTCAAGATTGCGCATCAATATGCGGAGCAGGGCCGCATTGCAGCGCGTCATGTTCGCCGCGATGGCATGGATACGCTCAAGAAGCTCGAAAAGGACGGAGACATCAGTCAGGATGATGGTCGTGGGCTTTCTGAAAAAGTTCAGAAAATGACCGACGAAACCATTGCCGAAATGGACAAGATTGTTTCGGTCAAGGAAGGGGAGATCATGCAGGTTTAGGCCTCGCATGATTTTTCAGTGAGGGAGAGCCGCAATATGTCCGATCCGCGCCACATAGCCATTATCATGGATGGTAATGGTCGTTGGGCAAAGGCGCGTGGGCTGCCACGAACCGCTGGCCATAGGGCAGGGGTCGAGGCGCTGCGCGAAGCCGTGCGCCATGCTGGCAATCGCGGGCTTGGCTATCTCACTCTTTTTGCATTTTCATCTGAAAACTGGTCGCGTCCGAGTGGCGAAGTTGGTGATCTCATGGGATTGCTGAAACTCTTCATCCGACGCGACCTGGCTGAGCTTCATCGTAACAATGTTTGTGTGCGGATCATTGGCGAGCGAGACGGACTGGCATCTGATATTTGTGCATTGCTCGGCGAAGCCGAACAACTTACTCGCAAAAATACCGGGCTTAATCTGATCATTGCGTTTAATTATGGCTCTCGTGACGAGATTGCGCGCGCTGTTAAAAGCCTGGCCAGAGATGTTGCTGCAGGGCGACTGGATCCTGATTCCATTTCGTCTGAGCTGATTTCCGCTAATCTTGACACTGCCAATATTCCCGATCCCGATCTCATTATTCGTACGAGTGGCGAGATGCGGCTTTCGAATTTTCTGCTTTGGCAGGCTGCTTATTCCGAATTTCTTTTTGTTCCGCAGCATTGGCCCGACTTCCAACCTGCCGATCTCGATGCAGCCTTTGAGGTTTTCCGTCAACGCGAGCGTCGTTTTGGCGGTGTCGAAGTGCGCGACGGGCTTGAAGAACATTCATCCACAACTGAATGCACTCCGGCAAAAGGTGCTGCTGTCTGACGTGGCCTGTCCGTTTAGAGCGCATGAAGGTTGCTCTAACAGTTTAAGTTTATTGCATAACTCTTAATTTGATTTCGATTTAGGAATTACGCAATGGTCGAAAGGTATCAATGTCAAATCTGCAAACGCGTATTCTGACGGCAATCGTTTTAGGGGCTGCAGCTCTTTGGCTGACCTGGATAGGCGGGTTGGGGTTCACTTTGTTTTCGATCGCCATTGGTCTGGCGATGTTTTACGAGTGGACTGAACTGAGTACGACAAAGCAGACATCCTTTTCCCGACTTTTTGGCTGGGGCTGGTTGATTATCACCTTTGTGCTGCTGGTTCTTGATCGCGGCGCTTTGCTGACAATCGGCGTTTTGCTGTTGGGAACGCTTGTTTTGCTGATAACGCAATGGAAGACCGGACGTGGCTGGCCAGCTTCTGGTCTTTTCTATACCGGTTTTTCAGCGATTTCGCTTTCGCTGTTGCGTGGTGACGAGCCGTTCGGCTTCACGGCTATCTGTTTTCTTTTTGCAGTCGTATGGTCGACCGACATTGCGGCTTATTTCAACGGACGTGCTCTTGGTGGCCCCAAGCTCGCACCACGCTTTTCGCCTAATAAGACATGGTCTGGAGCGTTGGGTGGAGCGGCGGCAGCCGTTGCTGGCGGCATTCTTGTTGCCTCACTTGTTGCTGCGCCCGGTAGCTGGATCGTGCCTTTGCTGGCTCTTCTTCTGTCTATTGTTTCGCAGATCGGTGATCTCGCAGAATCATGGGTAAAGCGTCAGTTTGGTGCAAAAGACTCAGGTCGTCTCCTGCCGGGTCATGGAGGAGTGCTTGATCGTGTCGATGGGCTTGTCGCGGCGGCGGCACTTCTATACCTGTTTGGTGCGATAATCGCCGAGCCAGATGTGCCATCTGCAATCTTTTTTAGTTTTTGACCGCGTATGAATTTGTAGGAGTGGTAATTTGCAAGAGGCTCTCGCCTTTTTCATCGGCAGCGAAAGTCTGCTCGTAGGGACGATAATTCCATTTCTGTTTGTGCTCACGGTTGTCGTTTTTGTGCATGAAATGGGACACTATCTGGTCGGCAGATGGTGCGGCATTGGCGCTAGCGCCTTTTCTGTAGGATTTGGACCTGAATTGATCGGCTTTACCGATAAGCATGGCACGCGCTGGAAGCTTTCGGCCATTCCGCTCGGCGGCTATGTGAAGTTTCTCGGTGATGAAAGTGCCACGAGCTCGCCGGTGGGTGTGGATAATTCCAATCTGAGTGCGGAAGATCAGAGCAGGGCTTTTCATACGCAACCGGTCTGGAAGCGTGCGGCTACAGTTTTTGCCGGTCCTCTATTCAATATCATTCTTACGGTCGTTATTTTCAGCGTGTTTTTCGCGCTTTACGGCAAACAGATTGCTGATCCGCTCGTTGCGGGTGTTCAACCCGACAGCCCGGCTGCAGCAGCAGGATTTGAACCGGGTGACCGTTTTATCAGCGTCGAAGGCCAGAAGATCACTACTTTTTCCGATGTGCAGCGTATTGTGTCTGGGCGTTCGGGCGATGAGTTGGATTTCACGGTTGAGCGCGACGGCAAGATGGTCGACCTGAAAGCGACGCCGGCTTTGGTCGAGCGAACTGACCCTCTTGGCAATCAAGTCAAAATGGGTGCAATCGGCGTTGAAACCACTCAGGCCGTCGGGAATTTTCGCCGGATTGAATATGGTCCTCTCGAATCAGTCGGGCAGGCCATTGTGGAAACCGGGTATATTATCAGCCGCACTGGAGAATTTTTTCAACGCTTTGCAGTTGGACGTGAAGACAAATGTCAGCTGGGTGGGCCTGTGAAAATTGCCAATATGGCAGGTAAGGCAGCAAGTCAGGGTTTCGACTGGTTGATCCAGCTCACAGCCATGCTTTCCATCGGTATAGGGCTTTTGAACCTGTTTCCCCTCCCACCTTTGGACGGCGGGCATCTGGTTTTCTATGCTGTGGAAGCGATTAAAGGCAGCCCTCTATCTGTCCGTGCCCAGGAGCTTTTCTACCGCGTTGGATTTCTCGTTGTGATGGGATTCATGGGGTTCGTACTTTTCAACGACCTGTTTGCCTGCTAGATGACTGGGCAATTGGTTGACGAGGAACCGGGTCGCGCTGCCAATCTGGCGGGGCCCACCATTTTTACGAAGCACCACTCACATTAAAAAACTGTGCAGAGGTGTTAATCAGAAATGAACATTGGGTGCGAGGATCGGAAAAGCGTAGTGATCTGTTTACCATAACTGTTAAATCGCGTGGCATGGATGCCACGCTGATTGCTTAAGTAAACAGATTTTAACCGTGACGCTTGCTTGTATAGAAAAACCGGCTATTACGGTTGTATCTATACGTGCATTTCTGGGAAAATCGCCCCGGGGACAGAAAGAAACGAAGGTTCGGAAAGCCCATGACGGCAAGTTCTAAATTCTTTGGTGCCGCTTCAGCGCTCGCCATGTCAGTTGCTCTTGTAGCTTCGGGTTCGGCTGCGCTCTCTCTGGTGTCGGTCAATGCTGCTCAGGCTGCTGTTGTCAATCGCATTGAAGTGCGCGGAAATTCCCGCGTTGATGCACAGACGATCCGTGACAACATCGACATTCGCCCAGGTAAGGCTTTTAACAGCACCGACATTGATGATGCCGTAAAGCGTCTCTATGCCATGGGCCTGTTTTCTGATGTTCGCATCAATCAGTCAGGCAGCACGCTCGTTGTTCATGTTGATGAGCGTTCAGTCGTCAACAATGTCCTGTTCCAGGGCAACAAGAAGATCAAGGATCCCGACCTTGCTCGCGCTGTCCAGCTCAAGGCCCGTTCGCCTTATGATGCTGCAGTGATGGAAGCTGACAAGGAAGCCATCAAGGGTGCTTATGCACATATCGGTCGTAGCGATGCGATCGTGAATGCACGCACTGTTGATCTTGGTCAGGGTCGCGTGAACGTGGTCTATGAGATCACCGAGGGCGGTCGCACGAAAATCGCCGATATTAATTTTGTCGGTAACAATACCTACGGTTCGCGTCGTCTTCGCGATGTCATCTCCACCAAGCGTTCGAACCCGCTGTCGTGGTTGACCCGTAACGATGTCTATGATGAAGGCCGTTTGCAGGCTGATGAAGAAGCGCTGCGTCGTTTCTACTATAATCGCGGTTACGCAGATTTCCGCGTTCTGTCTTCGAATGCTACGCTCGATCCTTCAACGAACGAATACACGATCACCATCACTGTTGATGAAGGTCAGCGTTATAACTTCGGCAATGTGACTGTTGAAAGCACCGTGGACGGTGTGGATACGCAGGCTCTTGATCGTCTCGTCAAGACCCGTGCTGGCAAGCCTTACAGTGCCAAGGAAGTCGAAGATTCGGTTACTGCTATCACGGAAAACGTTGCGGGTAGCGGTTATGCATTTGCCAAGGTCGAGCCTCGCGGTGACCGTGACTTTGAAAACAACACGATTTCGCTCGTTTACAGTGTTGATCAAGGTCCGCGCGCTTACGTTGAGCGCATTGAAATCCGTGGCAACGACAAGACTCGCGATTACGTAATCCGTCGTGAATTCGATATGAATGAAGGCGATGCTTTCAATCAGGTTATGGTTCAGCGCGCGAAGCGTCGTCTCGAAGCTCTCGATTTCTTCCAGACTGTCAATGTATCGACTGCTCCTGGCGCAGAGCCTGATCAGGTTATTCTGGTTGTTGACGTTGTTGAAAAGTCGACAGGTGAGTTCTCGATCGGTGGTGGTTATACGACCGGCGGTGAATCGCCGGGCGCGCAGGTTGAAGCTGCGATCACCGAACGTAACTTCCTCGGACGTGGTCAGTTCATCCGTATCAGTGCGGGTGCCGGTCAGGACAAGATGCGTAATTACGCACTGTCGTTCACCGAGCCGTATTTCCTTGGCTATCGTATGTCGGCTGGCTTCGACGTGTTCCGTCGTTCGTACCGCGTCGACAGTGGCGGTCGCTATGATGTTGAACAGACAGGCGGCACGATTCGTTTCGGTCTTCCGATCACGGATAACTTCTCGGCTGGTCTGGCTTACAATCTCGTTCAGGAGAAGTATGACCTGTATATTCAGGACGCGTCCGGTAATCCTGATCCAAATTATTACGCGCCTGCTCTTATCGAGGCTGGCGAATACAGCCCATGGTTGCGTTCTTCGATCAGCTACTCACTGACCTATAACTCCATTGATGATATGAAGAATCCGCATGACGGTATTTATGCGCGCTTCAATCAGGAGTTTGCAGGTCTTGGCGGTGATGCAAAGTACATCAAGACGACATTCAAGGGTAATTACTATCAGACACTTGCACAGGAAGCCGACATCGTCGGTATGCTGGGTGTAGGTGGTGGTTATATCCACGAATTTGGCAATGACGGCGTTCGTATCTTCGATTTGTTCAAGAATAATTCGGATATGATCCGCGGCTTTAAGTTCAACGGGATTGGTCCATATCAGGATTCTGGTAATGGTAACCGTTACTGGTTAGGCGGAACGACTTACGCGAATGCTACAGCGGAAGTTCAGTTCCCGATGCCTCTCGTTCCAGATAGCCTCGGAATTCGTGGTGCGTTCTTTGCCGACGCGGCAACGCTCTATGGAAACAATACATCGGGTGCCTTGGGTGACGACAAGAAGCTTCGCGCTTCTGTTGGTCTTAGCTTGATGTGGGCGTCACCATTTGGTCCGCTGCGCTTCGACTACGCGTTCCCGGTTGCAAAAGCTGACACCGATAAGGTTCAGAATTTCAACTTCGGCGTTTCGACCAAGTTCTAATAGATTTGCCTTTTCCCGGGGCAGACATGCCCCGGGCAAGAAAGTGCTTTAATGGCAGATCCCATTTTCTTTAAGCCTTCTCGTGAACTCACGATTGGTGATATTGCAGATTTTACCGGTGCAAGCCTTCGCAACACGAAGCTTGCACCGCGTTCTGTTGCGCGTTTGGCCTCTTTGAATGATGCGAGTGAAAACGCGCTCGTTTTTGTTGATGGCAAGAAAAATGCATTGGCGCTTGCAGGCATGAAGGCCGCAGGTGTTCTTTGTTCGGAAGATGTTGCGGATAGCGTACCTTCCGGTATTGCCACCCTAGTTACCAGAAATCCCCAGCGTGATTTTTCCTCCGTTGGACGCATGCTGTTCCCTGTTTCTGTACGGCCTGAAAGCTGGCTCGGTGAAACGGGCATTTCAGCGGCTGCTTTTATACACCCAACTGCAAAGATTGAAGACGGCGTTACCATTGAACCGGGTGCTGCGATTGGCAAGAATGCCAGCATCGGTTCAGGTACTTTGATTGCAGCGACTGCTGTTATCGGCGAGGGCTGCCAGATCGGTCGCGATTGTTACATCGCGCCGGGCGTGGCTGTTCAGTTTGCCATGATCGGCAATCGCGTCTCTTTGCATCCGGGTGTTCGTATCGGACAAGACGGGTTTGGCTATGTGCCCGGTCCTAGAGGCCTTGAAAAGGTGCCACAGCTCGGCCGTGTTATTCTGCAGGATGATGTCGAGATCGGTGCAAATACGACGATTGATCGCGGCGCGTTGAGCGACACTGTCATCGGCGAAGGTACAAAGATCGATAATCTGGTGCAGATTGCGCATGGTGTGCGTTTTGGCCGTTTTTGTGTTGTGGCTGCACTCTGCGGTATTTCGGGGAGTGTCGTTATCGGTGATCAAACCATGATCGGCGGCAGCGTAGGCCTTGCCGATCATGTGGTTATCGGTTCGCGTGTACAGATTGCTGCAGGTAGCGGCGTTATGAATGACATACCCGATGGCGAGCGCTGGGGGGGCGTCCCGGCTCGACCAATCAAGCAATGGTTCAGAGATATTGCGAATATCCGAAGCATCGGGAAACCAAGAAAGGAGCAATCCTCAGATGAGTGATGCTAATCTGAAGCTTGAAACCGCAGACATTCAGACTATTTTGCGTGCGCTTCCGCATCGTTATCCGTTTTTGCTGATCGACCGTATCATTGATATTGATGGTGATCAGTCTGCGACCGGCATCAAGAATGTCACGATGAATGAACCGCATTTTACTGGTCATTTTCCAGATAAGCCAATTATGCCGGGTGTTCTGATTATTGAAGCTATGGCGCAGACAGCTGGTGCTATTACGGTTCTGAAGAACGGTTCTGATAAGCCTAGCCTTGTTTATTTCATGACGATTGACAAAGCGAAGTTCCGCCGTCCTGTAGTTCCTGGCGATCAGCTTCACCTTCACGTGAAAAAGATCAAACAGCGCGGAAATATCTCTAAATTTGAGTGCGTAGCTCAAGTTGATGGCGTAAAGGTTGCCGAAGCTGAAGTCGCCGCAATGGTTGGCGTAGCCGAAGAAAAGGCGTAAGTACCTCAATGAAGGAAACTTTCATCCATCCTACAGCTCTTGTAGAGCAGGGTGTGGAACTCGGACAAGGCGTCTCTGTGGGCCCTTTTTGTCACGTTCAGTCTGGTGCAGTCATTGGCGATGGCTCGGAGCTGATGAGCCACGTTGTGATCAGCGACGCCGTAACGCTTGGCGCTGGCGCAAAAGTCTATCCGCATGCCGTTCTTGGTTGTGATCCGCAAAACGGAAAACATAAGGGCGGTCCAACCAAGCTGATCGTTGGCACAAACTGCCTGATCCGCGAAGGCGTTACGATGCATCGCGGTTCTGATAGCAGCCGCGGTTACACAAGTGTGGGCGATAATTGCCAGTTCCTGGCTTATGCTCACGTTGCGCATGACTGCGACGTTGGTGATCATGTTACTTTCGCTAATAACGTGATGATCGGTGGTCACGTTGAGATCGGCCACCATGCAATTCTCGGTGGCGGTTCGGCGGTTCACCAGTTCACGCGCGTCGGTCATCATGCCTTCGTTGGTGGCATGGCAGCACTTGCGCATGATCTCATTCCTTATGGGAGTGCAATTGGGAACCACGCCTATCTTGGTGGCCTCAACATTATCGGCATGAAACGCTCGGGTATGCAACGCAAGGATATTCATAATCTGCGCCATGCCGTGCATATGCTGTTTGATCGCTCCAAGCCGGTTCGCGAACGTGCGCAGGATGTTCTAAAAACATTTCCTGAATCAGACGGTGTGACTGATCTTATTTCCTTCATTCTGGTAGAAAATAAGCGTGCCTATTGCACACCGCCGCTTGGCTCATCCGTAGGCGGAGCGATGGATGACGGTGACGATTGATAGTGGGACGAGCGCGATAAAGCGCCCCCGCACGGCCATTATTGCTGGCAACGGACTGTTGCCGATTAAAGTGGCTGAAGCTTTGAAGGCGGATGGAAATCCGCCTTTTGTGCTTCCCTTGCGTGGCGAAGCTGATGCTTCGCTCTACGAATATGAGCATCAGGAAATCGCAGTTATCGATTTTGGCATGCTTATTCGCGCCATGCGCTCTGCTGGTGTTCGTCAGGTGGTGTTGGCGGGTGGCCTTCGCAATCGTCCGCATTTAAGTGATCTGAAGATCAATCTGCCGACGCTGCGAGCCATGCGATATGTTTTGGTTGCTCTTGGGCAGGGCGACGATGCTTTGCTGCGTGCGTTTATGCGTCTGCTTGAACGCTATGGCTTTAAGATGGTTGGGGCACATGAAGTTGTACCGGACCTGCTGTCCCCTGAACCGGCACGTTGCATCACACGTCTAACACCCGATTCAAAAGAGCGGCGTAATATTGCGCTAGCGATGGAAGCTGCTCTCTATCTTGGTGAACTTGATGTTGGGCAGGGCGCAATTGCTGCTGGCGGTCGTGTTGTCGCGCTTGAAGGCGCTGAAGGCACCGATCAGATGATCGAGCGCGTCTATGCACTTCGTGAGGCTGGTAGAATTTCCAAACGCGGAGGTGTCCTTGTCAAAATGGCTAAGCCACGTCAGGATGAGCGAGCCGATCTGCCGGCTATTGGCGTATCCACGGTGGAAAATGCAGCGCGGGCTGGATTGTCTGGGATTGTGATTGAAGCGGGGCGTACGTTTATTCTCGGCCTCGGCGAAACGATTGCTGCGGCCAATGAAAAAGGCCTTTTCATTGAGACGATTAGTCGAAGCACAAAGGACATAAAAGGGTGAGTAAAACCAGCCGGCCATTGAAAATAGCGATCGTGGCTGGAGAAGAATCCGGCGATCTTCTTGGTGCCGATCTGATTGATGCGTTGCGAGGCCAGACCGACAGGCTGGTCGACATCATTGGCGTTGGTGGCGAACATCTGACGGCGCGCGGGCTTAAAAGCTTCTTCGACCCGCATGAGATTGCTTTGATGGGCCTCGGAGCGATTCTCAAAAATCTGCCCGGTCTTATCGTGCGTATCCGCCAAACAGCGAAGCGCATTGTGGCAGAAAAGCCCGATTGCATTTTGTTGATCGATAGCCCGGAATTTACCCATCGCGTTGCAAAGAAAATACGTGCCGCCGATCCATCTATTCCAATTGTAAAATATATTGCACCAAGCGTTTGGGCGTGGCGTCCGCAGCGGGCAAAGGCCATGCGCGCCTATGTCGATCATGTTTTGACGGTTCTGCCGTTCGAGGTCGAAGTGATGAAGCGCCTCAACGGTCCGCAATCGACCTATGTCGGCCATCGTTTGAGCAGCTATGCGCCAATTGTTGCGGTGCAGGCGGCGCAAAGAGAAGCGGAGAAGACGCGTTGGGCGGACGATTCACGTTGCCTTCTGCTGCTTCCCGGTTCCCGTCGTGGTGAACTCCAGATGCTGATGGAGCCATTTGGCAAGGCGGTTGCCGAACTTTCAACACGCGTGGAAAAGCTTGAAGTCATTCTGCCGACCCTCCCGCGCATTGAGGAAATCGTGCGCGAGATGTCCAAAGACTGGGCGGTCAAACCTTTGATCGTGACGGGTGATGAAGCGAAATGGCAGGCTTTTGCACGCGCTGACGCCGCATTGGCTGCATCGGGTACGGTTTCTCTGGAACTGGCTCTGTCGCATATTCCGACGGTGCTTTCCTATAAGGCCGACTGGTTCGCACGTCAGTTTCTGATTTCCAAGATTACAGTCTGGAGTGCTGCTCTGCCTAACATCATTGCAGACCAGCCTGTCGTACCGGAATTTTTCAATGAATCTGTCAGGCCTGGAAATCTTGCGCGTTATGTTGAGCAATTGATGCTGAAAAGTGCTTCACGCCAGGCCCAGATTGATGGGTTTGATAAGGTCACATCCATTATGGCGACAGAACGCCCATCGGGTGAGATCGGCGCGCAGGTACTGCTTGATCTTGCAGAGAACGGCAGAAAGCGCTGAAAATCTGAGAATTTATACAAACAAAAACCCCGGCAATTTGCCGGGGTTTTTGTTTTGCTTACTTGCGCTTTGCGACCGGTACGTAATCGCGTTCTGGAGCGCCTGTGTAAAGCTGGCGCGGACGACCGATCTTCTGCTGTGGATCTTCGATCATTTCCTTCCACTGAGCGACCCAGCCGACGGTGCGGGCGAGTGCGAACAGAACCGTAAACATTTCGGTTGGGAAGCCGAGAGCCTTCAACGTAATTCCCGAATAGAAGTCGATATTTGGATAGAGCTTCTTTTCGATGAAATATTCGTCGGTCAGAGCGATCTTTTCGAGTTCCAGGGCTACGTCGAGCAGCGGATCGTCCTTGATGCCGAGTTCGCCGAGAACCTCGTGGCAGGTCTTCTGCATGATCTTTGCACGCGGATCGTAGTTCTTGTAAACGCGATGACCAAAGCCCATCAGGCGAAATGGATCGTTCTTGTCCTTAGCGCGAGCGATGAACTCTGGAATGCGGTCAACAGTGCCGATTTCAGCGAGCATATTGAGCGCTGCTTCATTTGCACCGCCATGTGCCGGGCCCCAGAGGCAGGCAACGCCCGCAGCGATACAAGCAAACGGATTTGCACCCGACGAGCCTGCAAGGCGAACAGTCGAGGTCGAGGCGTTCTGCTCGTGATCAGCATGCAGGATGAAGATGCGGTCCATAGCGCGGGCTAGAACCGGATTGACCTTGTAATCTTCGCAAGGAACAGCAAAGCACATATGCAGGAAGTTTGCTGCGAAATCGAGGTCGTTTTTCGGATACATGAACGGCTGGCCGATATGGTATTTATAGGCCATTGCAGCAAGAGTGGGCACCTTTGCCAGCAGGCGGATGGATGCAACCATACGCTGATGCGGGTCGGTGATGTCGGTCGAGTCGTGATAGAAGGCCGACATTGCGCCAACGCAGCCAACGATCACTGCCATCGGATGTGCGTCACGACGGAAGCCGGTGAAGAAGCGTGTCATCTGCTCGTGGACCATCGTGTGACGGGTCACGCGATAATCAAAATCTGACTTCTGGGTTGCTGTAGGAAGTTCGCCGTAAAGCAAAAGATAGCAGGTTTCGAGAAAGTCGCCATGCTCAGCGAGCTGATCAATCGGATAACCGCGATAAAGAAGAACACCTTCGTCACCATCAATATAGGTGATCTTGGATTCGCACGAAGCAGTCGATGTGAAGCCCGGATCGTAGGTGAAAGCATTTGCATTCTTGTAAAGTGGACCGATGTCGACGACCTCCGGCCCGACAGTGCCTTGTCGTACAGGCAGGTCGAATGTTTTGCCGTCGAGGGTAAAGCTAGCTGTCTTATCTGACATCGTGTTTCCTTTCGTGTCCACTTTGCCGCCCGTGCGGCGGCTGAATTTTAATCGTCGTTATAACTTGTCTCTCGCAACATTTATATGTCTTCCGCTTTTGCGGAAGACCGGCTTTTCAACGCATTAGTCGACGATTTCGCTCGCCAAACTATCCCAATGATTTTGTGATGCAATGCGTAATTTGTACTAATTAGACCCGTTTTGTCACGTCAGCGTGAATGCTAACATTTTAAACGATTTGATCTTTTACACGTGCAATCGACTCTTCGCGGCCAAGAACGAAGAGAACGTCGAATACACCTGGCGAGGTGGCGCGACCGGTCAGTGCTGCGCGTAGCGGTTGCGCAACCTTACCAAGTTTCAGGCCGACTTCCTCTGCATGGGCGCGAACCGCTGCATCAAGTGATTCAACGCTCCACTCCGAAGTTGCTTCGAGATGTGGAATCACAGCTTTGAGAACAGCGCGTCCTTCATCATTAAGCAAAGAGGCAGCTTTTTCGTCGAATTTCAGTGGACGCTTCGCGAAGATGAATTTCGCACCATCGGCCAGTTCAACAAGCGTTTTGGCGCGGTCTTTGAGGCCCGGCATAGCAGTAAGAAGCTGCGCACGGCCCTTTTCATCAAGGGATGCTTCGAGTTCCTTGCCACCTTCGATTTCCGGTAATACAGCAATCAATGCATCGAAAAGCGCTTTATCATCGCTGTTACGCATATAGACGCCGTTGATGGCTTCCAGTTTCTGGAAGTCAAAACGTGCAGCGCCTTTGTTTATATCTGTGACGTCAAACCATTCAATCATTTGTTCGGTGGACATGATTTCATCATCGCCATGGCTCCATCCAAGGCGCACGAGATAATTGCGTAGTGCTTCTGGCAGATAGCCCATGGCGCGATAGGCATCGACGCCAAGAGCGCCATGGCGCTTGGAAAGCTTTGCACCATCCGCGCCGTGAATGAGCGGAATATGCGACATCTGCGGAACATTCCAGCCCATTGCGTCGTAAATGACGGTCTGACGTGCAGCATTTGTCAGATGGTCATCGCCACGGATGATGTGGGTGACGCCCATATCGTGATCGTCAACGACAACAGCATGCATATAGGTTGGATTGCCATCGGAACGCAGAATGATGAAATCATCGAGGTCCTTATTCGGAAAACGCACATCGCCTTGTACAGCATCGCGCACAAGGGTTTCGCCTTCGCGCGGCGCCTTGATTCGGATAACCGGCTTAACACCTTCGGGAGCTTCGGACGGATCGCGATCACGCCAGCGGCCATCATAACGCGGCGGACGGCCTTCGGCGCGAGCCTTTTCGCGCATGTCTTCAAGTTCTTGCGGCGTTGCATAGCAATAGTAGGCTTTGCCCTTGGTAACCAGTTCTTCAGCCACTTCACGGTGACGCGGAGCGCGTTCAAACTGCGAAATCACTTCGCCATTCCAGTCAAGACCAAGCCAAGTCAGGCCATCGAGGATTGCTGCCGTTGCAGCGTCTGATGAGCGCTCGCGATCCGTGTCCTCAATGCGCAGCAGCATCTTGCCGCCGGTGTGTTTGGCATAGAGCCAGTTGAACAGGGCGGTCCGGGCTCCGCCAATATGCAGAAAACCGGTGGGCGAAGGGGCAAAACGGGTTACGACCGGTTTCGACATGACAGCTCCACTGTATCAGAGCCTCGTGTGACAACGGCAGGACGCCGCGCGTGAGGCAGAATTTTGAATATCTAGTGCCCGTTTGTTTGTCGTCTACGGGCGATGAGGATTCTTAAAGCGGGAACCCTCTCGATTTTGACTGGGTTTCATGTAGCATAGGCAGCACAGTGCGCAAGGGTTTCGCGCAATCGGGGAGCACTTTTGCAGTCAGGCGGGGGCATGACGAGCATAAGGGAAACGCAGGAAATAAGCGAGCGGGCGTTTGTCAAAGACATGTCTGCCGGGCTCGAACGCGCCTTATTGCCCGAACCATGGCTGCCTAAAAAAGTAAGTGAAGATTTATCGCCAGCCTTGCGGCAAAGCTATCTGAACCGCAGAGAACGACTGTCTGCGCTTCGACTGGCTATGCAGTGCAATTTGACAGATGCAATGAGTCGGGAAATCAGCAGGGGTCTGTTTTTTCTCCTCTTTCCTATTTTCATGGGTTTGGGCGCTGTCGTTTATTTCACGCTCTCATTTGAGCCTGAATGGCTGCCCGTCTTTTCGATATTGATTATTCTCAGCGTTGTTCGCTTTTTATCTCGCAGGCATTTTTTGCAAGCACAGCTATTGACGCTGGCTGTAGCACTTTTACTTGGAACGATTGCCGGAAAATTCGAAACGGAGCGCCGCGCCACGCAATTGTTGGGCTCGGAAGTTTCAACGCGCATTACGGGCCGGGTCGCAGCACTTGAATATCGCGACAATGGCAGTTGGCGTGTGACGCTTGATCTGCTTGAAACCCAAAGACCAAAGCTTCGCTATGCCCCGCAACGCATTCGGATTACTGCACGCGATATTCCAGCGCGCACGACAATTGGTAGCGGACTAAATGGTTTTGCGCGACTACGTGTGCCATCTGGACCAGTGCGACCCGGCAATTATGATTTTGCATTTCATGCCTATTTTGGTGGTATCGGCGCGAATGGCTTTTTCCTTGGAACGCCGAAAATTGCAGAAGTGCCGGAACCGGACGGTTTTCCGGCACAAACGGCTGCTGCGATTGCTCAGCTGCGTGTGCATGTTTCTGAGCGAATTGCAGAGGTGCTTTCAGGGGAGGATGGCAGTGTTGCAGCCGCATTGATCGCCGGCGAGCGGGCAGGTATTAGCGATGAAACGAATGAAGATCTGCGCAAGGCGGGACTTGCGCATATTCTTTCCATTTCCGGTCTGCATATGGTGCTTGCAGCCGGTGTTGTGATGATGTCGCTGAGATCGTTATTCGCGTTGTTTCCGGCATTCAGTGCGCGATATTCTGTCAAGAAATATGCGGCGTTTCTTTCGCTTTTAAGCTGTACTTTTTATCTCGCCATGTCGGGTGCTGATGTAGCGGCGCAGCGCAGTTATGTGATGATTGTCGTCATGCTTTGCGCGTTGCTGGCAGATCGTGCGGCAATCAGTATGCGCAATCTTGCAATTGCGGCGGCGGCGATGATCGCTATCTCTCCGCATGAAATACTCGGACCAAGCTTTCAGATGTCGTTCTCGGCAACTGCTGGGCTGATTGCCGCCTTTGCCTGGTGGAGCGACAGGAGGACAAGCAGGCAATCAGCCACCGAAGATCGTCGTGCGCAGCCGCGTGGAATGATTGCAAAAATGCTTATACCCGCGGTTGCCACGGGTGCGACATCGCTTGTTGCAGGTGTAGCAAGCGGCATATTCGCGGCCTATCATTTCAACAATACTGCACCCTTGGGGATGATCGGAAATGTGCTGGCACTGCCGGTCATTTCAATATTGGTCATGCCATTTGCTGTGCTGAGCTTGCTGCTAATGCCATTGCAGCTTGATTGGCTGCCTTTGCAAATCATGGGATTTGGTGTGCTGCTCGTGAGGTACATAGCGAGCTTTGTTGCGAGCTTCTCACCCGATGGCAATCCTGGTGTGATGCCAGTGATGACGCTCATTCTATGGACCATCGCCCTTGTGATGGCCGTTACATTCACCACAAAACTGCGATGGCTTTCGTTGCCATTGATTGTTGCAGGTTTGGTAGTGTTCATGCGCACGCCGATGCCTGATATTCTGATTAGCGAAGACGCCAAATTTGTCGCTGTTCGCTTGCCTGATGGGAGTTTTGCGGTCAATCGCAACAGGCCTCCACAATTCACTGCGCAGAACTGGCAGACTGCCTATCTGATCAATGAATTTGTTCCGCCGCAGATAATAAGCAAACGGATTGCGATTTCGCGCAATGATAGTTTTATCTGTGAAGAGGGGCTTTGTACCATCTCACTGCGTGGCGGGCGGACTTTGGCCTATACCGCAGAAGAAGATATGCAGGAAACTGCCTGTAATATCGGCGATGTCGTTGTTCTTGCAATCGCAGGTAAAAATTTAAGCTGTGAGCGTCAATCTTCACTGGTAATCGACCGACAGGAACTGGCATTGAAAGGTACGCTTGAAATAAGGCTAGGGCAGAGGATTGAGCGTGATCACAAGCGCTTGTCTAATCCGGAACTCAGCAAAGATGATAAGGTCTATCGCTTTGCCTCAACAGAGCACCGCAATGATATGGGTTACGCCGATAAACTAAGCTTCTCGGTCGATGCGCCAACGCGCCCTTGGCATCTTCATCGCCTTTATTCACGCGCGGCCCGCGGCCTGCCTGAGCGTGAATATCAGAAGAGAGCCGAAACTCGGAATTCCTCCGGCTCTAATTATCCACAAAAGTTTTAGTAGCGTCGGATCAAGCCGATCAGCTTACCCTGTACCTGAACGCGATCGGGTCCGAAAATACGCGTTTCATAAGCCGGATTGGCTGCTTCCAGTGCAATTGATGCACCCTTGCGGCGGAAACGTTTTAGCGTTGCTTCCTCATCATCGACGAGAGCGACCACGATTTCGCCGGGGCTGGCCGTATCACCACGTTTGATGATGACCGTGTCGCCATCAAAAATACCTGCTTCGATCATCGAGTCGCCTTTGACCTCAAGCGCGTAATGCTCACCCGCGCCAAGCATTTCGGGTGGAAGGCTGATCGAATGTGTCTGATTCTGAATGGCGGAAATTGGTACACCAGCTGCGATGCGGCCCATCATGGGGACGGACACCATAGCAGACATATCATTATTGGCTGAAACCGGAGCCGGCCGTAGTTGAGAAGGAGGGGGTGCTTTACCCAAGCTGCCTTCAATGACGCTCGGTGCAAATTTCTTTTGCCCGTTCAGCCCGGGGGCGATTGAATCGGGCAGGCGCAAGACTTCCAATGCACGGGCACGGTTTGGAAGTCTGCGAATAAAGCCGCGTTCTTCAAGTGCTGTGATCAGCCGGTGGATCCCCGATTTGGATGCCAGATCGAGCGCCTCTTTCATCTCGTCGAAAGATGGAGGGATGCCTGTTTCTTTCATACGTTCATGAATGAACAGCAAAAGCTCGTGCTGTTTACGGGTCAACATGCGCATACCCTCCAGACCAGAATCAAATAAAAACATAACCAGAACAAACACTATATGTTCCAGTCTTGTTCTGCAATGGTTTTAAAATGATTAATATGGTTCGTTCAATTTGATGTTTGTTAAAGCATCAATATTGTGCAGGCGTCACCTTCTAAGGCTGCGGGGGCATTTTCTGCTCTGATCAGAAGCGCGTCGGACCCCACCAAAGCCGACAGCATCGAGGAATCCTGAAGTGGAAATGGCGTTGCAGTAAGTGTGCCGTCAGCCGCATGTTCGACGGTTGCGCGAATATAATCGCGGCGATGGTCGTTTGCTTTCATTGCCGCACCAAGACGTGCGGGGCGGATGTCGGCGTTTAAATCATTGCCGGATAGTTTTGCCACAAGCGGACGCAGGAACAAGAGGCTGCAAACGAGACTTGAAACCGGATTGCCGGGAAGGCCGATGACGTGAATGGTTTTGCCTGAGACGGTCTTGCGGCCATACATAAGCGGTTTGCCGGGGCGCATGGCGATTTTCCAGAAATCAAGGTCGACGCCGCAATTTTTCAAGGCACCATGCACATAATCACGATCGCCAACCGATGCGCCGCCGATGGTCACCAGAATGTCGATGCCATCATTGAGAACCTGACTAATTGCCGATTCGATTTTTTTCGGATCATCAATGATGATGCCCATATCTTCCGGCTTACCGCCAGCGCGGCGGACGATTTCCGCGATGCCAATGCTGTTGGAAGCGACGATCTGGTCAGGGCCGGGGATTATGCCGGGAGGAACAAGTTCATCGCCTGTGGCAAGAATTGCAATTCTCGGTTGTTTGAAGACGTTAATTACTGCGTTGCCGCTTGCAGCGGCGAGTGAAAGGGCCGGTGGGTCGAGTTCCCGCCCGACAGGCAAAACCGTGTCGCCCGGTGCGAAGTCAAGACCTGCGCGGCGAATATGACGGGTTACATCTAGGCCCTGTCGGATCGTCAGTTTGCCCGCGGATCGCTCTGTATCTTCCTGAATGACGATACAATCAGCACCCTCTGGCAGTGGTGCACCTGTGAAGATGCGCACGGCTTGGCCGTTGGCAAGCTTGCCATCAAAGCGCTCACCCGCAGCAGATTCGCCAATGATTGTCAGTTCAATCGGATAGTCGATATTTTCGGGCGCAATTAGTGCATAACCATCCATGGCAGAACAGTCGAATGGCGGTTGCATAAGGCTTGCTTTTACGGCTTCGGCGACAACGCGCCCACCGGCAGAGCTAAGTGAGACCTGTTCAAAACCGTCTGGTTGGGCGGAGCGCAATATGCGGTTTAGTGCTTCATCGACCGGGAGAAGGGACATTGTGCTTCCTCTGGTAGGGAAATTTCAATTTACTCGCTTCTAGTCTCTTAGATGCGTTTATGAATTGATCTGCCGCAACTCCGGAAAAGAATCAGGCTTTCCAGTCACCTGATTTGCCGCCGCTTTTTGCCGAAACGCGTATATCGGTGATTTCCATATGCCGGTCTACGGCCTTGGCCATATCATAGATGGTTAGGCAGGTGACGGAAACGGCAGTCAATGCCTCCATTTCAACGCCGGTTCGGCCTTTGAGTTTTGCGGTAGCAGATACGCGCAGTCCGGGAAGATTGTAGTCTGGTTCAATGTTGACGGATACTTTGGTCAGCATTAGTGGGTGACAAAGCGGAATAAGATCCGAGGTTTTCTTGGCAGCCATAATACCTGCAAGACGAGCTGCGCCAACGACATCGCCTTTGGCAGCATTACCCTCAAGAATAAGAGCCAGCGTTTCAGGTTTCATTCTGACCGCGCCTTCGGCGGTCGCCTGACGCTCTGTTTCGCCCTTATCGCCGACATCGACCATGTGGGCCGCACCTGTTTGGTCGATATGGGTGAGCTTGGCAGTCATGGATCACACCTTGCCGGTCAGAAGTTCGCGGGTAGCGCTTGCCACGTCATCCTTGCGCATCAGGCTTTCACCAATCAGGAAAGTGCCGATTGAGGATTTCTCTAGACGCAGGCAATCGTCATGGGTAAAAATACCGCTTTCTCCAACCAGCAGACGATCGGATGAGACCATTTTTGCGAGGCGCTCGGAAACGGCTAGATCGACTTCAAATGTACGCAGATTGCGATTGTTGACGCCGACAAGACGCGAGGAGAGTGTTAGCGCCCGTTCCATTTCTTCTTCGTCATGGACTTCGATCAGCACATCCATACCAAGTTCAAACGCTGTTTCTTCCAGCGCCTTTGCAAGGTCGTCATCGACGCTCGCAAGAATGATAAGAATGCAATCCGCTCCCCAGCTCCTTGCTTCATAGACCTGATAGGTATCGAACAGAAAATCCTTGCGCAGTGCAGGCAGCGTGCAGGCATTGCGCGCTGCGATCAGGAACTCCGGCGCGCCCTGAAAAGATGGTGTGTCTGTGAGTACGGAAAGGCAGGCAGCGCCACCGTCTTCGTAGGCCTTGGCCAATGCCGGTGGATCGAAATCTGGGCGGATCAGGCCCTTGGATGGGCTGGCTTTCTTGATTTCTGCAATGAGCGCGAACTTGTTTGCTGCGCGCTTTGCTTCGAGCGCTTTCAGAAAGCCGCGCGTAGCTGGCTGGTCTTTGGCCTGTGCTTTCACTTCATTGAGGGGCAGATGCGCTTTTGCGGCAGCGATTTCATCGCGCTTGTAAGCTTCAATTTTCCGCAGAATGTCGGTGGACATGGTTTGATCCTCTCTGTCAGAGCGGCTTGTCATTGGATACGGCGATGACCTTTTGCAGAACTGCAAGCGCGGAACCACTGTCGATTGATTGTGCTGCAAGCGTAATACCGTCTTGCAAGTCTTTCGCCTTACCGGCAATCATCAGCGCGGCAGCCGAATTCAAAAGAACAATGTCGCGATAGGCGTTTTGTTCGCCACTGAGAACGCCGAGAAGTGCCTTGGCATTGACTTCGGCCTCACCGCCCTTGAGTTCCGACATATCGACGCGACGCAGACCGACATCTTCTGGTACAATCTCAAAAGTGCGGATGGTGCCATTTTCAAGGGCTGCAATCTTCGTGGTGCCTGCTGTGGTCATCTCATCGAGACCGTCGCCATAGACAACCCATGCGGTTTCAGAGCCGAGTTCCTTGAGAACCTCTGCAAGAGGCTCAACCCATTCAGCTGAGAATACGCCAACAAGCTGACGCTTGACGCCTGCCGGGTTTGAAAGTGGGCCGAGCAGATTGAAAATTGTGCGGGTGCCAAGTTCCACCCGTGACGGGCCGACATGGCGCATCGCCGAATGGTGGGTCGGCGCGAACATGAAACCAAGACCAGCCTCGCTGATGCTGCGGCCAATCGTGTCTGCGCCCACCTCGATGTTCACGCCAAGCGCTGCGAGTGCGTCGGCAGCACCTGACTTGGAAGAGAGTGCACGATTGCCATGCTTGGCAACGGGAACGCCTGCGCCAGCCACGACAAAGGCAGAGCAACTCGACACATTGTAGGAGCCAGACTGATCGCCGCCGGTGCCAACAATATCAATCGCGTCTTGTGGTGCTGTAACCGGCAGCATGCGCGAACGCATGGAGGCGACCGCGCCAGAAATCTCCGGTACGGTTTCACCACGAACACGCAGCGCCATCAGAAAGCCGCCGATCTGCGACGGCGTCGCCTGACCGGTCATCATGATGTCAAAGGCTGCTTTTGAATCCTCAAACGACAACGGAGTGCCAGAGGCAGCCTTTGCGATATAGGGTTTTAAGTCAGCCATTGTTTTACCTGTGATTTATCTGTCGCCGATCAGAAGGCCAATGCATTTTTGATCGCATTCTGGTTTACCTTGACCGGATACTGCTTTTGCAATTCGCCAACCAACTGCTCAAGAACGTCGTCGGTGAGGGTGGTGGACAGGTACTTCTGCTGATCATCAGGAATGGCTTCCGGACCGGATGCAGTCGGTTCTGTGACTTCCACAACCTTGAACAGAATCTGCGCATCATTGGATGCGGCAGCAGCCGTTCCCGTGTGGTTGTTTGGACCACGGAATACCTGAGCGGTTGCAGCAGAACCAAATTCTGCGTCATTGGTATTACGGGTAATGCCGCGCTTGGTCTGCTTTTCCACGCCAATTTCGGCAGCGATTGCATCAAGGGTTTCACCACCATCAAGGCGCTTTTTAAGCTCTTCCATGCGCTGGTTAAGACGCTTCACAGCCTCTTCACCCTTCCATGCGGCAACAACTTCGTCCTTGACTTCATCAAGTGTGCGGTCGCGGGCAGGGGTGGTGCCATCAACCTGATACCACACATAGCCATTATTGCCCAAAGTCAGAGCATCATTGTCAAAGCCCTGTTCTGCCTGAAAGAGCGCTGCAACCAGTGCCTGTTCATTTGGAAGGTCAACATGCTTTCCAGCAGGATCGTTGCCTTCTGCATCAACCGCATCGATTGTAACAGCCTTGAGACTAAGGGTCTTGGCAACATCTGCCATGCTTCCACCTTCTGAACGCTGCTGTTCATAGGAATCGTGGATGCCATTGATGCTGCTGATTGCAATATTTGTTGCAACGGTGTCGCGAATTTCAGCTTCGACCTCTGCAAGTGACTTCACATGCGCTGGATTAACTTTCGTTACACGAAGAATAACCGGGCCGAATGCACCTTCAACAACGTTGCTAACGCCGTTCTCATTGAGTGCAAATGCAGCTTCCGCAATAACGGCATCCGGGAGGGCCGACTTTTCAAAGGTTCCGAGAACCAGATCTGCTTCGCTTTTGCCCTGTTCCTTGCCAATATCGACAAAGCTCGTACCGGCTGCGATTTTCTGCTGTGCTGCTTCTGCTGCGGCCTTATCGGCAAAGCTGAGCTGCTCAATGGTGCGCGTTTCGGTGGTGCTGAAGCGGTTTTTGTTTGTTTCGTAGTATTCGTTGATTTCATCCTGCGTGACAGCGGAAGCATCGGCAATATCCGAAGGCTCAAGCTTCACATAGGTGAGCTTGCGATATTCTGGTGCCTTATACTCATCCTTGTGCTCTACAAAATAGCTATTGAGCGCTTCGTCTGATGGTGCAGGAACAGCATCGGCTTTTTCAGCCGGTATGGTGATGTAATCCGCGCTTCGGCTTTCACCCTGATACAGAGCGAGCGCTTTAAGCATGGTCGCTGGCATTTTCATGCCATCGGTTGTGGCTTCGACAACCTGCTGGCGACGTGCCACCTTTGCGCGATTGTCAAGATAATCCTGCGCGCGGATATTGGACTGGCGCAGAACGGCGTCAAACTGTGCGCGGCTGAAATTGCCACTGGCATCCTGAAACGACGGATCCTCACCTGTAAGACGCGCAATACCATCTTTCGAAAGGCCAAGCTGCATATTGCGGGCCTGTTCATCAAGAACGACACCTGCGGCAAGCTGCGCAAGAGCCTGCTGATCAACACCGAGTTGCTGGGCCTGTTCGCGGGTCAAACGTTGACGAAACTGTTGCGACAAACGCATGAGCTGCTGCTCATAAGCAAAACGGTAGTCAGATGAGCTGACTTTTGAACCGCCTGCACTGATTGCATCATCAACTTCGACTTCGCCCTGGAACGCATCGGCGATGCCCCAGACTGCAAAGCTCAGAACAAGCAAGCCGAGAAGAAGCTTAGCAACCCAAGATCTAGCGGCATCACGCATACTGTCCAGCATTGGAAACCCTTTAAAGAACAAAACAAAGCCCGGCCATCAATAAAGATATGCCGTGTCAGGGGATAACCTTAAGCTGGCCCCCGATGCAAGTTCTCATTGATGATCTACCACCAAGAACATTGCATTGCGCGACGAATACGCTTAGTCAGTGGCAAAAATTAGTGCTTATTAGGCGGCTTGCAGTCGTTCTAGGCGAGGAGAACAACATGACTCCGGGAATCCGTCCGCTGGTTGCTGGCAATTGGAAAATGAATGGTACGGGAGAATCCCTCACCGAATTGCGAGCTATTGCTGCGGGCCTGAGTTCTGATCTCGGACGCAAGCTCGATGCTATCATCTGTGTTCCTTCCACATTGCTGTCACGCGCTGCCGAGACACTTGAAGGCGAAACGGTTGCGCTGGGCGGTCAGGATTGCCATCCGAAAGTTTCGGGCGCGCATACAGGCGATGTCTCCGCGCAAATGCTTAAAGAAGCGGGCGCAAGCCATGTCATTCTTGGTCATTCCGAGCGCCGCACGGATCACCGCGAATCCAATGATTTGGTTCGCAGCAAAACTGAAGCCGCGTGGACCGCAGGTCTTGTTGCTATTGTCTGCGTTGGTGAAACGGCTGATGAGCGTAAAGCAGATCGCACACTTGATGTAATTGGTGATCAGCTTGCAGCATCGCTTCCCGATGGCGTGAATGCTGAAAATACGATCATAGCCTATGAGCCCGTATGGGCTATTGGTAGCGGTCTGACGCCGACGGTTCAGGATGTTCGTGCCGCGCACGCTTTCATGCGTGAAACGCTGACCGAGCTTTTTGGTACACATGGTGCGCATCTTCGACTTCTTTATGGTGGCTCGGTGAAACCGTCCAATGCCATTGAGTTGTTGAGTGTGCCGGATGTGGATGGTGCATTGGTTGGCGGTGCCAGCTTGAAAGCAACCGACTTCCTCGCCATATGCGAAACTTATCGTAATCTGTGAGATAGTTTGCGTCCCTTAATCTATCTGGGACGCAGGGCTTGGATTATCACGCAATAGCGTGTAAAGAGCCGCTCTATCTATTTGTATCATCGCTGTTTGGGGCTAAAATCTTATGGTTTCTCCCCTTCCGCATTTAGTCCAGAGATATAAAGACCGTAACCTATGCAGACCATAGTCATTGTCATTCATTTGTTGATCGTTCTGGCGCTTGTTGGCGTTGTGCTCATCCAGCGTTCCGAAGGCGGTGGCCTTGGTATCGGCGGTGGTTCGGGCTTTATGACGGCGCGCGGCGCGGCTAACGCACTGACCCGTACAACAGCTATTCTTGCGATTGGCTTCTTCGTCACATCGCTCGCGCTTGGCATTATGGCGCGTTACGGCGAGCAGCCAACAGACATTCTTAATCGTATTCCAGCAGCTTCCGGCACACAGACTCAGCCTGCGGGTGGAACTGGTACGGGTGGCGGCATTCTTAATCAGTTGGGTGGCGAATCTTCGCAGAACAACGATACGCAAACACCTGCTCCAGAAAGCGCCCCCGCACAGCCTCAGGCTCCGCAGGTTCCTAGCTCGCAGTAAGTTTGGATTGAGCGCACAGAAGTTTAAAAGCCGGCCCTATAGGGTCGGTTTTTTATTGGCAAACGCTTACTAAAAATTTGTGGCGGTTTTTGCAAAAAAAGTGGGCTTATTGTAGAATGCGGTTTTCTAGAGTGTTGCAAGCAGGCAATAGGTTGGTTTGAATCGTTACAAACACACAATGCTGTTAATTGAGTAGTGAGAGACTTTACAGTATGGAGAGCTAAAGCCTGAACGCGATACTGCGACAGGTGTTTTCCGCACTGCTTGGGTTTTCGGGAACAGATCATGTCTTCACGTTTCATTTTAATGGCTGGTATTGCGAGCCTTTGCATTGGATTCTCAGCTCCGAGTTTTGCCGCTGGTGCGGCCGGCGCTGAAGCCGAGCTTGATGCCGCAGCAAACAGCGTTCAGCAGGTCGCAATGGCCAGTGACGCCAAGGCAAAGCCTGCCAAGACCAAAAAGAAAAGTGCTTCAAATTCGGGAAGTGCTAAGAAGGTTGTTCTGAACCGTCACAATATTGATCCGCGTTATCAGGCGCAGACGGTTGCATTCTCTGGTTATGAACCAGGAACAATCGTAATCGATCCTGCGAAATATTTCCTCTATCTTGTTGAAAGCTCGGGCTCTGCACGCCGCTATGGTATTGCCGTCGGAAAAGTCGGCCTTGAGTTTAAGGGAACTGCGAACATCAACGCCAAGCGCGAATGGCCACGCTGGATTCCGACGAAGGAAATGATCGAACGTAATCCTTCGCAGTACGGTCGTTATAAGAATGGTATGGATGGCGGTCCGGGCAACCCGCTGGGGTCGCGCGCCATGTATCTGTTTCAGGGTAACAAGGACACGTATATCCGCATTCATGGAACGACTCAGCCATGGACAATTGGTAGCCCCGCTTCAAACGGTTGTTTCCGCATGACTAACGAAGATGTCATGGATCTTTATGATCGTGTAAACATGGGCGCAAAAGTCGTCGTTCTCTGATGCGGACTTAAAATACCCGAAAGGCCGGGAATTTCCCGGCCTTTTTTCGTGCGCCCGATCTTTTTCGTGCGTATGTCACAATCCGAGTTACATGCTACGAACAGAACTAGTTTGGTGGAAGCGTCCGATATTCCCACAAGGAATGCAGTACGGGCGCGATTTTGATGGAAAAAACATTGATTCCCATTTTTTTAGTGGCGGAATCAGCAAGAAGGGTCTAACGACATAAGCCCATGGCGCGATATGTATTCATCACAGGCGGCGTGGTTTCTTCCCTTGGAAAAGGCATTGCCGCAGCAGCATTGGCTGCACTCCTTCAGGCACGTGGTTACCGCGTGCGTATCCGTAAACTCGACCCTTATCTGAATGTCGACCCCGGCACGATGTCGCCTTACCAGCACGGTGAGGTGTTCGTCACTGACGATGGTGCCGAAACAGACCTTGATCTGGGTCATTATGAACGGTTCACCGGTCGTCCTGCCAATCAGCGGGATAATATTACGACGGGTCGCATTTACCGCAACATCATCGAAAAAGAACGCCGCGGCGATTATCTCGGTGCGACGGTTCAGGTCATTCCGCACGTCACGGATGAAATTAAAAACTTCATCCTTGAAGGCAATGACGAATATGATTTCGTCTTGTGCGAAATCGGGGGCACAGTTGGCGATATCGAAGCCATGCCGTTCCTTGAAGCGATTCGTCAGCTCGGCAATGAATTGCCACGCAATAGCGCGGTTTATATCCATCTGACATTGATGCCGTATATTCCTGCGGCAGGTGAACTTAAGACCAAGCCGACGCAGCATTCGGTCAAGGAACTGCGCTCAATCGGTATTGCTCCGGATATTCTTCTGGTGCGTGCGGATCGTGAAATTCCTGCTTCTGAACGCCGCAAGCTGTCGCTGTTCTGTAACGTGCGTGAAAGCGCAGTTATTCAGGCGCTCGACGTCTCGACCATTTATGATGTGCCAATCGCCTATCATAAGGAAGGTCTCGACAACGAAGTGCTTGCAGCATTTGGTATCGAACCGGCTCCTAAGCCCAGAATGGAGCGCTGGGAAGGTATTTCCAACCTTCTCCACAATCCTGAAGGCGAAGTGACCATTGCGGTTGTCGGCAAATATACCGAGCTCAAAGACGCTTATAAGTCGTTGATTGAAGCGTTGCAGCACGGCGGTATTGCCAACAAGGTCAAGGTCAATCTCGACTGGATCGAAGCGGAAGTCTTTGAAAGCGAAGACCCATCGCCTTATCTCGAAAAAGTCCATGGCATTCTGGTGCCGGGTGGCTTTGGTGAACGCGGTGCAGAAGGCAAGATTCTTGCGGCCAAGTTCGCTCGCGAACACAAGGTGCCTTATTTCGGCATTTGCTTTGGTATGCAGATGGCATGTCTCGAAGCCGCGCGTAATCTCGCTGGTATCGAAAATGCATCTTCGACAGAGTTTGGTCCGACCAAGGAACCGGTTGTTGGTTTGATGACTGAGTGGCTCAAGGGCAATATGCTCGAAAAGCGCACGAAGTCGGGCGATCTTGGTGGAACGATGCGTCTTGGAGCTTACGAATCTACGCTTAAGGCTGGAACACGTATTGCTGAGATTTATGGTTCGACCGATATTTCTGAACGTCATCGTCACCGCTACGAGGTGAATGTTGACTATAAGGATCGTCTGGAAGCAAGTGGTCTGGTTTTCTCTGGCATGTCGCCGGATGGCGTTCTGCCGGAAACAGTCGAATATGCCGATCATCCTTGGTTCATCGGCGTTCAGTACCACCCGGAACTGAAATCGCGGCCATTTGAACCGCACCCTCTGTTTTCTTCTTTCATCGCAGCTGCGATGGAGCAGGGCAGACTGGTTTAAGCCTCTTACGCGCCCCTGCTGGGGCGCGTTTCATTTGTGCGCCAATTATCCGCGCCTTGTTTTCGATCAATTCGCACGCCAGATAAAGTGCCTCTGAGGTACTTGTAATATTTGAAGGTTCCCAATCATGACGACCGCCAATCCTGTTGTAAAAATCGGCAATGTTACCTTTTCCAACAGTGCGCCGCTGTCTCTGATCGCCGGTCCGTGCCAGATGGAAACCCGTGATCATGCGTTTGAGATGGCTGGTCGTCTGGTAGAGATTACGAATAAGCTTGGTATTGGTCTTGTCTATAAGTCGAGCTTCGACAAGGCCAATCGGACGTCGCTCAGCGCGCAGCGCGGCATTGGTCTGGAAAAGGCTCTGGAAGTCTTCGCCGATCTCAAGAAAGAGTTCGGTTTTCCCGTGCTCACCGACATTCACAATGAGCATCAGTGCGCAGAAGTGGCCGAAGTCGTTGATGTCCTGCAAATTCCTGCATTTCTGTGCCGCCAGACTGATTTGCTTGTTGCGGCTGCAAAGACAGGCCGTGTGATCAACGTCAAAAAAGGCCAGTTTCTGGCACCATGGGACATGAAAAACGTGCTTGCCAAGATTACCGAAAATGGCAATCCGAATGTGATGGCGACAGAACGCGGTGCATCGTTCGGTTACAATACACTCGTTTCTGACATGCGTTCGTTGCCAATCATGGCAGGGTTTGGTTCGCCGGTTATTTTCGATGCCACCCATTCTGTGCAGCAGCCCGGCGGGCAGGGTGGTTCTTCCGGCGGTCAGCGAGAATTTGTTGAGACGCTTGCAAGTGCTGCGGTGGCTGTTGGTGTCGCTGGTATTTTCATCGAAACCCATGAAGATCCAGACAATGCACCGTCTGATGGCCCGAACATGGTGCCTATCGATAAAATGCAAGTACTGCTTGAAAAGCTGATCGCTTTCGACAGGATTGCTAAATCGATTTAAAATTTCATCAGGAATTCACAGGCGGGGGATTTTCCTTCGCCTTGAATGTCTGTAATGAAGACCTGAAATTGAATTTCTTCAATGTGCCTTGCAACAAAGCGGGGCTACCTACAGGGAAGGACTTGCCCCTATGACTGCAATCATCGACATCGTTGGTCGCGAAATTCTCGACAGCCGCGGTAACCCAACCGTCGAAGTCGACGTTTACCTCGAAGACGGCTCTTTTGGCCGCGCTGCTGTGCCGTCAGGCGCATCGACTGGCGCGCATGAAGCCGTTGAGCTTCGTGACGGCGGTAGCCGTTATCTTGGTAAGGGCGTTGAAAAGGCTGTTGAAGCCGTCAATGGCAAGATTTTTGATGCAGTCGCCGGTCTGGATGCGGAAAACCAGCTGCTTATCGATCAGACGCTGATCGAACTTGATGGCACGCCAAACAAGGGCAATCTCGGTGCAAACGCGATTCTTGGCGTTTCGCTTGCCGTTGCCAAGGCTGCGGCGCAGGCTTCCGGCCTGCCGCTCTATCGCTATGTTGGCGGTGCTAATGCTCATGTTTTGCCAGTTCCAATGATGAACATCATCAATGGCGGTGCACATGCGGATAATCCTATCGATTTTCAAGAATTCATGATTATTCCGGTAGGCGCTTCGTCGTTCCGTGAAGCTGTGCGTTATGGTGCGGAAGTTTTCCACACGCTCAAGAAGCGTTTGAAAGATGCTGGCCACAACACCAATGTTGGTGATGAAGGTGGCTTCGCACCAAATCTACTGAGTGCAGAAGCAGCGCTCGATTTCGTTGTCGAATCAATTGAAAAAGCCGGCTTCAAGCCGGGCGTAGACATTGCAATTGGCCTTGATTGCGCAGCAACCGAATTCTTCAAGGGCGGCAACTACGTCTATGAAGGCGAAAACAAGACCCGAGATCCAAAGGCGCAGGCTGAGTATCTCGCAAAGCTCGCTGCTGATTACCCAATCGTGTCGATCGAAGACGGTATGGCCGAAGACGATTGGGAAGGTTGGAAATACCTGACTGACCTGATTGGCGATAAGTGCCAGCTCGTGGGAGACGATTTGTTCGTCACCAACTCGGCACGTCTGCGCGATGGTATCAAGATGGGTGTTGCCAACTCGATCCTCGTCAAGGTCAACCAGATCGGTTCGCTTAGCGAAACGCTGGATGCTGTCGAAACCGCGCACAAGGCTGGCTATACCTCTGTCATGTCTCACCGTTCGGGCGAAACAGAGGATTCGACTATTGCTGATCTCGCAGTTGCTACCAATTGCGGACAGATCAAGACGGGTTCACTCGCGCGTTCGGATCGTACTGCAAAGTACAATCAGCTTATCCGTATTGAAGAAGAACTTGGCAAGCAGGCCCGTTATGCTGGCCGCAGCGCGCTGAAGTTCCTCTAAAATTCATTCGGTTTAAACATAGAAAACGGCGGCTTAAATGCCGCCGCTTTTGCTTTATTCTTATTTGGCTTCTTCCTTGTGCACCATCAAGATAACGACTGCCATCATGCTTGGTAGACTATAAAGCAAGGCACCCAACTGAGTATTGAGCGGATTTTCTTTTGCTTGCCATGCCATAAACCAGTCGCCCGCAACAACCATAAAGCCGATACCCCAAACGGCGATTGCACATAAAGCACCCAGCATTGCCCAGGATTTTCCACGAGCGAATGTTGAGTAATCTTTGCCAATGCTCGTAACCATTTTTAGAACACCGATTGTTGCAAGGATACCCGCGAGCGTTTCCATCGTGGTGATTGCACCAAGCCCGACATAGGGCGCCCAACTAAATGTTATGGCGCGCCATGTCAGTGCGGGATTACCATAAGTATCTGCCATAGACAAAAGTGGTGCCACTGCATTCTGTGCTGTTCCCGAAAAGTCCGCTGTATTATTTAGAAAGCTGAACAAACCCCATAATGCGGGAAATAATGCCATAACTATACAAGCGAGGCGTTTGATTAATTTTTCACACACTATATTATATCCCTATATCATATTATACTAATATAATTTCATTATTATTGTGATTGCCGGTCTTTGATATTCTATATTTAGAAATATTTCTACATTTTTGATTTAGATAAAAATGGTAATTTATCGGGTTCTTACGATTACTCCCTATATATCTTGGTTCGCTGTGCTTCTTGCATTTTCAGGTCTCGCCAGCACTTTGTTATTAAAAGTGTTCGGAAAATCGAGGCGTAAGCTGTTATTCTGAATATCGCTTAAAAGTACTGCAAGATTTGCGTTGAATAAACGATGGACGTTTTTTTATGTATCTTCTCTGCTGACTGTGGGAGTTCAGCAGGTTTTTATGTGGTGGGGGCAAGCAAAGGGAGAGAAAAATGGCATATATCGAAGGATTTGTTGTGGCTGTTCCTAAGGCCAATAAGGAAACTTATCAACAACATGCGGCGAAGGCTGCCGCATTGTTTAAGGAATTTGGCGTCACGCGTATGGTTGAAGCCTGGGGCGATGATGTGCCCGATGGCAAAGTTACTGACTTCCGCCGCGCCGTGCAGGCAAAGGATGACGAGGAGGTAGTTTTCTCGTGGTTCGAATATCCAGATAAAGCCACACGTGATGCTGCCAATGAAAAAATGATGAGTGACCCGCGCATGAAGGAAATGGGCGATACGATGCCTTTTGACGGCAAACGGATGATCATGGGTGGCTTTTCAACAATCGTTGATATGTGACTTTTACCCGATATGTTGATCAGATGGCGGCTTCGGTCGCCATTTCTAGAGCGTGTCGCGCTTAATCGTATCCACACGCTCGCTCCAGCCATTTGTGTTTAAGCATGTCTCCCAAAACCGGTTCTCACTTTTGGGAGACATCCGCTAGTTTTACGCAGATAATGTTCATGCAAAAAATGCATCAGAGTGTTCTGTCATCGTTCAGCGGTAAAGCTCTGTTAAGCAGAATAATGTTTTATGGTGGAAATCGGATTGACGGCTTTAACGTAGAATCAAAGCCGTCGCGAGCGTCCGGGAAGGAAGCCGAAATGTGGACCAAACAGAAACGTAAATCTATTCGCGGCCGCTTTGTGCTGCCGATTTTGACGGCTGCGTTTCTGAGTTATTTTGGCTTTCACGCTTATCACGGCGAATTTGGTCTCTATTCCCGTCTCCAGCTGGAGCAGCAAAAAACCTTGCTGACAGAGCAGCTTGAGAGGGTGACTGCCGACCGGGCAGCGCTTGAAAAGCGCGTCACGCTTTTGCGTGATGGATCGATCGAAAAGGATATGCTTGACGAGCAGGCGCGCAGAGCGCTTAATCTTTCCCATGCGGACGAAATGACGATAATCATTTCAAAAGAAGATCAGTCAAATTAACTCAAATCCAGTTAATTGTCTTTTTGTGATATGTTTTTAAGGGCTTGGCGGCATAGCAGCTATGCGCTGCGTGCATATTGTATCTTGTAAATTGCCCGTATAACGTCACAATGGAACGACAAACGCAGATCGCCGCGCGTCCTTCGTGTGCGTGAATGGTGCTCTGATAATTTGAATCGACGCATGTCGCTTTCAAAATCGATGCCGATTTTGGGTGCATGCGGTAGGGAGCGAAATATGGCACCGAAGGCTAATAAGGCGTCGGCTGGAAAATCGCAGGCGTCTTTTGGGAATGTTCCCAAGACTCCAGCGCCAGCTGATTTCACTAAAGAGCAGGAACTGAACGCCTACCGTGAAATGCTGTTGATCCGCCGTTTTGAAGAAAAGGCCGGTCAGCTTTATGGTATGGGCTTCATCGGTGGCTTCTGTCACCTCTATATCGGGCAGGAAGCTGTTGTCGTCGGCATGCAGAGCGCGCTTAAGGAAGGTGATCAGATCATCACTTCCTATCGCGACCACGGCCACATGCTGGCAACTGGTATGGATGCACGTGGCGTTATGGCTGAACTGACCGGCCGCCGTGGAGGTTACTCCAAGGGCAAGGGCGGCTCCATGCACATGTTCTCGAAGGAAAAGGGCTTTTACGGCGGTCACGGCATCGTCGGCGCTCAGGTTCCTCTCGGCACTGGTCTTGCCTTTGCGAACAAGTATCGCGGCAATGACAATATCTCTGTTACCTATTTCGGCGACGGCGCTGCCAATCAGGGCCAGGTCTATGAAAGCTTCAACATGGCCTCGCTGTGGAAGCTGCCGGTGATCTACGTGATCGAAAATAATCGTTATGCAATGGGTACGTCGGTTTCGCGTTCATCCGCTGAAACAGATTTCTCCAAGCGCGGTGTTTCGTTCAACGTTCCCGGCATCAAGGTTGACGGTATGGATGTTCGCGCCGTTGCTGCTGCTGCTGAAGCCGCTGCCGAATGGGCGCGTGCTGGCAAAGGTCCATTGATTCTTGAAATGGAAACCTATCGTTATCGTGGCCACTCGATGTCTGATCCTGCGAAGTATCGCTCGAAGGATGAAGTGCAGAAGATGCGTTCCGAGCACGATCCGATTGAACAGGTCAAACAGCGCCTGATTGAAAATAACTGGGCCACTGAAGAAGAGCTGAAGGAAATCGACAAGCAGGTCCGCGACATCGTCGCTGATTCGGCTGATTTCGCTCAAAACGATCCAGAGCCGGATGTTTCCGAGCTTTACACGGATATTCTGCTCTAATTCAGGAAAGGTATTGTCATGCCCGTAGAAATTCTCATGCCTGCCCTTTCCCCAACGATGGAAGAAGGCAAACTGTCCAAGTGGCTGAAAAAAGAAGGCGATAAGGTCACATCTGGTGACGTGATCGCTGAAATCGAAACCGACAAAGCAACGATGGAAGTTGAAGCTGTTGACGAAGGTACCGTCGGTAAGATTCTAATCGAAGAAGGCACTGAAGGCGTGAAGGTCAATACGCCGATTGCTGTTCTGCTCGGCGATGGCGAAAGCGCATCCGATATCGGTTCTGCGCCTGCTGCAAAAGCAGAAGCACCGAAAGAAGAAGCAAAAGAAGCGCCAAAGGCTGAAGAAAAGAAGGCCGATAGCGTTCCAGCTGCTCCTAAGGTTGAAGTTGCTTCTGACCCGGACATTCCAGCCGGTACAGAAATGGTTTCGACGACTGTGCGTGAAGCACTGCGCGATGCCATGGCCGAAGAAATGCGCCGCGACGACAATGTCTTCATCATGGGTGAAGAAGTTGCTGAGTATCAGGGTGCTTACAAGATCACGCAGGGTCTTCTCGACGAATTTGGCGCACGCCGCGTTGTCGATACCCCGATCACTGAGCATGGTTTTGCAGGTGTCGGCGTTGGTGCCGCTATGGCTGGCTTGAAGCCAATTGTCGAATTCATGACGTTTAACTTCGCCATGCAGGCGATTGACCAGATCATCAATTCGGCTGCGAAGACGCTTTATATGTCCGGTGGTCAGATGGGTGCGCCAATGGTGTTCCGTGGTCCTTCGGGTGCAGCTGCCCGCGTTGCCGCCCAGCACTCCCAGTGCTATGCGGCATGGTACAGCCAGATTCCAGGCCTCAAAGTCGTTATGCCTTACACGGCTGCTGATGCGAAGGGTCTTCTCAAGGCTGCAATCCGTGATCCGAACCCGGTCATCTTCCTTGAAAACGAAATCCTTTACGGTCAGCATTTCGATGTGCCGAAGCTTGATGATTTCGTTCTCCCAATCGGTAAGGCCCGCATTCACAAGCAGGGCAAGGACGCGACCATCGTTTCGTTCGGTATCGGCATGACTTATGCGGTCAAGGCAGCTGAAGAGCTGGCTGCACAGGGCATCGATGTCGAAATCATCGATCTGCGCACCATCCGCCCGATGGATATTCCAACGGTTGTTGAATCGGTTAAGAAGACCGGTCGCCTCGTCACCGTGGAAGAAGGTTATCCGCAGTCGTCGGTTGGCACTGAAATTGCCACCCGCGTCATGCAGCAGGCTTTCGATTATCTCGATGCGCCGATCCTGACGATTGCTGGCAAGGACGTGCCGATGCCATATGCGGCAAATCTGGAAAAGCTGGCTCTGCCAACCGTTGCTGAAGTGGTGGAAGCGGTGAAAGCCGTAACCTACACCGCCTGAGGAGGTACTGGACATGCCGATTAAAATCACCATGCCAGCGCTTTCGCCAACCATGGAAGAGGGTAATCTCTCAAAGTGGCTGGTTAAAGAAGGCGACAAGGTAACGTCCGGCGACGTGATCGCCGAGATCGAAACTGACAAAGCGACGATGGAAGTCGAAGCTGTTGATGAAGGTGTTGTTGCCAAGCTTGTCGTTCCTGCGGGAACCGAAGGCGTTAAGGTCAATGCGCTGATCGCAATCCTCGCCGAAGACGGCGAGGATGTTGCGGAAGCAGCAAAAGGCGGCGATGCCGCTCTGGCACCTAAGGCAGAAGCACCGAAGGAAGAGCAGAAGAAGGAAGCTGCACCCGCAGCAACTCCGGCTCCTGCAAAGGCTGAAGCCCCAGCGCCTGCTCCGGCTGCCAAAACCGGCGACCGCGTTTTCGCATCGCCGCTTGCTCGTCGCATCGCCAAGGATGCTGGCGTTGATGTCGCCGCTGTCAAAGGCACTGGTCCTCATGGCCGTGTCGTTCAACGTGACGTTGAAGCTGCAATCAAGTCCGGCGGCACGAAAGCTGCATCTGCAGCACCACAGGCAGCGGCATCGGCTCCGAAGCCTCAGTCAGATGATGTCATCCTCAAGCTCTTTGAAGAAGGCACATACGAGATCGTTCCTCACGACGGTATGCGCAAGACCATTGCCCGCCGTCTGGTTGAATCGAAGCAGACTGTTCCGCATTTCTATCTGACGATTGATTGCGAACTCGATGCGCTTCTGGCTCTGCGTTCGCAGATCAATTCTGCTGCACCGCTCACCAAGACGGAGAAGGGCGAGGTTCCGGCCTACAAGCTTTCTGTCAACGATCTGGTGATCAAGGCTGTTGCTCTTGCACTGCGTGACATTCCTGAAGCCAATGTCTCGTGGACTGAAGGCGGCATGATCAAGCACAAGCGTGCGGATGTGGGCGTTGCTGTCTCCATTCCGGGCGGTCTGATCACGCCAATCGTGCGTCAGTCGGAATCCAAAACACTGTCCGCTATCTCCAATGAGATGAAGGACCTTGCCAAGCGTGCGCGTGATCGCAAGCTTAAGCCTGATGAATATCAGGGTGGTTCGACCTCTGTGTCCAACCTTGGCATGTTCGGCGTGAAGGACTTTGCAGCCATCATCAACCCACCGCATGCGACGATTTTCGCAATCGGTGCAGGTGAACAGCGTCCAGTGGTCAAGAACGGTGAAATCAAGGTCGCGACAGTTATGTCCGTAACCCTTTCCACCGATCACCGTGCCGTTGATGGCGCTTTGGCTGCTGAGCTTGCACAGGCCTTCAAGCGTCACATCGAAAACCCGATGGGTATGCTCGTCTGATATGGTTGAGCGCCGCGTGTCGTTGACACGCGGCGTTTCGTATTTTGTAAGCCGACAGGAAGTCGGCGATCCGGGAATGCGCACCGCATAAAATTAAGCGTATGATGCCGTTTCCCGTTTTCTGATAGATAAAAGGCAGGATAAAATGGCCGACATCTACGACGTTATTATCATTGGATCGGGACCGGGTGGTTATGTCACCGCTATCCGCGCAGCCCAGCTTGGTCTCAAGACTGCGATTGTCGAGCGTGAGCATCTGGGTGGTATCTGTCTCAACTGGGGTTGTATTCCGACGAAGGCGCTGCTGCGTTCTGCGGAAGTGCTGCATCTTGGTGAACATGCCAAGGATTATGGTCTCAAACTTGAAGGTTCGATCTCGGCTGATGTTGAGGCCGTTGTTGCTCGTTCGCGTGGTGTGTCGGCGCGGCTGAATGGCGGCGTTGCCTACCTCATGAAGAAGAACAAGATCGACGTGATCTGGGGCGAAGCCAAGCTCGTTAAGGGTGCTTCCGGCAACACGCCAGCCGAGATTTCGGTCGGTAAATCATCGAAGCAACCAATGCTCCCGCAGAACCCAGTGCCGAAGGGCGTTCTGGGCGAGGGCAGCTACAAGGCCAAGCATGTAATCGTAGCGACTGGCGCACGTCCGCGTTCGCTGCCGGGTATTGAGCCAGATGGCAAGCTGATCTGGACCTATTTCGAAGCCATGGTTCCATCAGCGCTGCCAAAGTCGATGGTAGTCATGGGCTCTGGTGCTATCGGTATTGAATTTGCATCCTTCTACAATGCCATGGGCGTTGATGTGACGGTTGTTGAACTGATGCCGAACATTATGCCGGTTGAAGATGTGGAAATTTCCACCTTCGCACGCAAGCGTCTGGAAAAGCTCGGCCTCAAGATTATTACCGAAGCCAAGGTTACCAAGGTTGAGAAGGGCACGGACTCTGTCACCGCTCACATTGAAACTAAGGACGGCAAGGTTGAGAAGCTGACCGTTGATCGTCTGATCTCGGCTGTTGGCGTTCAGGGCAATATCGAAAACCTCGGTCTTGAAGCACTTGGCGTGAAGACCGATCGTGGCTGCGTTGTTATTGACGGCTATGGCAAGACCAATGTCGAAGGCATTTATGCCATTGGCGATGTTGCCGGTCCTCCGATGCTTGCTCATAAGGCCGAGCATGAAGGCACGATCTGCGTTGAAAAGATCGCTGGTTTGCCGAATGTTCATTCGCTCGATAAGCTGATGATCCCGGGCTGCACCTATTGCAATCCACAGGTCGCATCTGTTGGTCTGACCGAAGCCAAGGCCAAGGAACAGGGTTTTGACATTCGTGTTGGTCGCTATTCCTTCTCGGCAAACGGCAAGGCCATTGCGCTTGGTGAAGATCAGGGTCTGGTCAAGACGATCTTTGACAAGAAGACCGGACAGCTGCTTGGCGCTCATATGGTTGGTGCGGAAGTGACTGAGCTTATTCAGGGCTTTGTTGTCGCGATGAACCTTGAAACCACGGAAGAAGAACTGATGCACTCAGTCTTCCCGCATCCGACCCTTTCTGAAATGATGAAGGAAAGCGTTCTGGATGCCTATGGACGCGTACTGAACGCTTAAAGCACGTCTCCCAAAAGTGGGGAACCGCCTTCGCGGGGAAATCAGTTCACTGGACTGATTTCTTATCCCGCTACGATGGGATTAAAGACATGCGTGAAAACTAAAGCTAGGAGTAAGCTTATTCCGCTGATCGAAAATGGAGGGCCGTGGCGGAGCGCCGCCTGGCCCATGATCAAATGGTGTACCACTGGAGGCTTATGTCTTGGTTTTATGGCCGGCATCTTGAGCTTGCTTGGCGGAAACACCATATCGTTCAATGGAATAGCGATTGCCGGCTGGTATGGTGTTTGGACATTGACGCTGGCACTCGGAACAAGCGGATTTTTATTTGGCCTCGTATGGGCGCTGGTTTTTAGAGCAATCGAATTTGCAGCGAGACGGTAAGCCGCAGTAATAGGCATTGCGCAGCAATGCTTCAAATTGTTAGGGCAAGCTAAATTCTAGGGTCTACCCATTATTGGATCATGATGTTTGCATGCATTTTGTTCCAGATAGGCAGGAAACAGCATGGTTACAGTTCTCGATACGGTGAACCAGAAACGTCTTCGTCATCCGGAGAAGGCCCACCGGCCAGACAATGAAGTCCTGAAAAAGCCTGACTGGATTCGCGTCAAGGCGCCGGTTTCGCGTGGCTATAATGAAACGCGTGACATTGTTCGTTCCAACAAGCTTGTTACCGTCTGTGAAGAAGCTGGTTGCCCGAATATCGGCGAGTGCTGGGAAAAGAAGCACGCGACCTTCATGATTATGGGTGAAATCTGCACCCGTGCCTGCGCTTTCTGTAATATTTCCACCGGTATTCCGAAGGCGCTCGATTCCAACGAGCCGGAAAATGTCGCCAGGGCTGTCAAGCAGATGGGCCTGACCCATGTGGTTATCACCTCTGTCGATCGCGATGATCTTACCGATGGCGGCGCGCAGCATTTCGCTGACGTCATCCGTGCAATCCGTGAAGCCGCTCCAAAGACGACGATTGAAATTCTGACACCTGACTTCCTGCGCAAGCCCGGAGCGCTTGAAATCGTGGTCAAGGCACGCCCTGATGTGTTCAATCACAATCTGGAAACGGTGCCGTCGAAGTACCTTAAGGTTCGCCCAGGCGCGCGTTATTTCCATTCGATTCGCTTGTTGCAGCGCGTGAAGGAACTCGATCCGACGATTTTCACCAAATCTGGCATCATGGTCGGTTTTGGTGAAGAGCGGAACGAAATCCTGCAGCTTATGGACGATCTTCGTTCGGCTGAGGTGGATTTCATGACCATCGGTCAATATCTTCAGCCAACCCGCAAGCATCATCCGGTCATCCGTTTTGTGACGCCGGATGAATTCAAGTCGTTTGAGACGATTGGTCGTACCAAGGGATTCGCGCTTGTTGCGTCCAGCCCATTGACGCGCTCGTCGCACCATGCCGGTGACGATTTTGCGAAGCTCAAGGCTGCGCGCGAAGCGCAGGTCGCAGCACAGGCTTAAGTTCGCATGCCGCAGTTTACCAGTGTCAGACGGGTTCACCATCGTGCAGAGCATATGTTTGCTCTGGTTGCGGATGTTGAAAAATATCCCCAATTCCTGCCGATGTGTGAGGCTTTGTCCGTCCGTTCTCGCAAAGAGAAGGACGGTAAGACGCTTCTGATCGCCGATATGAGCGTGGGTTACAAGCTGATCCGCGAGACATTTACCAGTCAGGTGCTATTGAAACCGGAAGAGAATGTCATTGATGTCAAATATGTCGATGGTCCGTTCCGCTATCTCGATAATCGCTGGACTTTCAAACCCGTCGATGATGGTTCGGAATGTGATGTCGAGTTCTTCATCGATTATGAGTTTAAGAGCAAAATGCTCGGCATGGTGATGGGATCGATGTTTGATCTGGCGTTCCGCAAGTTTTCGGAAGCTTTTGAAAAGCGCGCCGACAAGATTTACGGTTTGGTCTGATTTTCCAAAGACACCAGCACCAATGCAAGTGCGGTTAGCACAGTTTCATGACGAATATCTTCGCGTGATTTTTCACCAAAACGACATTCTTTATGCAGCGTTGTATGGCCTTTGTGCGCACTTGCGATATGCACCAGTCCAACCGGCTTTTCGCTTGAGCCACCGCCTGGGCCGGCAATGCCTGTAACCGCAATGCTGATGCCTGCTCGCGAATGTGTGAGCGCACCTTCGGCCATGGCAATCGCCACTTCCTTTGAAGCAGCACCAAAGGTTTTGATCAGCGTAAGCGGAACGCCGATCATTTCGTGCTTGGCTTCATTGGAATAGGTGACGAAACCTCGATCCACCACGTCAGACGAGCCGGCAATGTCCGTAAGCGCCCCCGCAATAAGTCCGCCGGTGCAGGATTCAGCCGTTACGATCATGATGCCGTGTTTGCGACAGGCATTGAGAACGTCGATGGATAAAGCTTCCGCAATCAGTGTCATTCAGGAACCTCGCCGGGATAGATCACCGTTGCCGTAACGATGGCAGCGATGCCTTCACCACGGCCGACAAAGCCCATTTTCTCGTTGGTGGTGGCTTTGACGGAAACACGATCATGCGAGATGCCAAGCATTGTGGCCATGGCTTGTGTCATTGCAGGACGATGCGGGCCGATCTTTGGCTCTTCTGCGATGATCGTCACATCCGCATTGGCGATGCGCCCACCGGCTTCCCGCACGATCTTAACCGCATGCTCCACGAAGATATGCGATGCCGCACCTTTCCATTGTGGATCAGAAGGCGGGAAATGCGTACCGATGTCGCCTGCGCCACGTGTGGCAAGCAAAGCGTCGGTGAGGGCGTGAAGCGCCACATCAGCATCGGAGTGGCCGTTGAGCTTTTTGTTGTGCGGAATGGCAACGCCGCAAAGCGTGACGTGATCGCCGGGTTCAAAGCTGTGAACATCATAGCCATTGCCGGTGCGGATATCTGGAAATGAAGTCATGCCTTGCCTCAAGCGTTTGTCGGCCAATTCAATATCTTTGGCCCATGTCAGTTTTGTATTGTCGGCGGAGCCTTCAATGATGCGTACGACAAGTCCGTAAGCTTCTGCAATGGATGCATCGTCGGTAAAGTCCGAGCGACCGCTCAGAAATGCTTGTTCATGGGCATTCAAGATCGGCGTGTATGGAAAGGCCTGCGGGGTCTGCGCGGAATAAAGACCGGCGCGTGGAACCGTTGTCTTTACCGTTCCATCACTGGCCGCTTGTTTCAGCGTGTCGGATACGGCAAGCGCTGGCAATACGCCTTCTGTTGGCGTCAGATTGTCGAATATGCGTGTAAGCAAATCCTGCCCGATGAAGGGACGAACGCCATCATGAATAAGCACGTAATGCGGAGCATCGTCTTTTAGTGCCAGCAATCCAAGTCGCGTCGATTCCTGTCGGGTTGGACCGCCAATGACAACACGCACATTTGAAGAGTGCTCGCGGATGGCATTTTCGTAAAGAGAGCTATCATCCGCGTGAATGACCACGATGATCTTTTCAATGGCGGAGCACCGCGCAAAAACCCTCAGCGTGCGCGAAAGCACTGCTTCGCCGCCGATCCGCCGATATTGTTTCGGCCCTTCCGTGCTTTGTCCGGCTCGTTCGCCACGCCCCGCGGCAACGATCACTGCTGCTGTTCTTGAAATGTCAGTCGCCCTTGCCAAATAATTCGTTTTGTCTCATGCGGAATAATGCCTTGCGCAAATAATTGCCAGACGGCAATCGATTTATAACAGCAAGCATGTGCTTTTCCTTGCGTTCAACGCATTGTGTGATTAAACTCTGTGCTAATTGCATCGTGCATATCAAATAGGCATTTCTTGATAGCTCTCCTCAATCAACCTCTCAACATATGTGACGTGGTACTCCCAAACCGCGTATTTCTTGCGCCTATGTCGGGTGTTTCCGATCTTCCGTTTCGCAAACGCGCGGCAGCGGCTGGCGCTGGCATGGTGGTTTCGGAGATGGTTGCAAGTGCCGAACTTTGCAATCGGCATAAAGAAAGCATGTTGCGGCTTTCTGGTGAAGGGCTGGGTACGCATGTCGTGCAGCTTGCAGGACGTGAAGCGCATTGGATGGGCGAAGCGGCTATTATCGCCGAAGGCGAGGGTGCTGATATTATCGACATCAATATGGGCTGCCCTGCCAAGAAGGTGACGGGCGGCTATTCTGGTTCAGCTCTCATGCGCGATCTTGATCACGCCATGACGTTGATTGAGGCAACTGTGAATGCGGTCAAGGTGCCGGTTACGCTCAAAATGCGTCTTGGCTGGGACGAAAACAGCATCAACGCACCGGAACTTGCAAAGCGTGCCGAAGATGCAGGAATTGCGATGGTGACGGTACATGGCCGCACGCGCTGTCAGTTCTATGAAGGCAAAGCCGACTGGAATGCTATTCATGCGGTGCGTGATGTGGTGAAAATTCCGTTGGTTGCCAATGGCGATGTGTCGTCACGCGAAGATGCGGAAGAATTGCTGCGTCGCTCAGGCGCTGATGCCGTGATGGTTGGGCGCGCGTCTTATGGTCAACCTTGGCTTGCAGGACTGATTGCGGGTAGCGATTTTGCACCGCGATCCGCTGACGGCATTCTTTCTTATATTATAAGACATTACGAAGATATGCTGGACCACTATGGCAGCAAGACAGGTGTCCGCCATTCGCGAAAGCATCTTGGCTGGTATCTGGATCGCCATGCGGGTGAAGCCTTCTCGAAGGCAGATAAGGCTGAAATCATGACGCTCATCGATCCCGAAGCGGTTATCGCGGCGCTGGCTCGTGTTTTTCTGCGTGATGAGACGGACAGAAAGGTCGCATGATGTGCGCTAGAGGTGAAACGAACGGCATTCCAGCAATCATACTGGATGCAATCAACCAGCCGGTTGTTATGGTGAGTGCCGATAATCACATCATCTATGCCAATATGGATGCAGAGCAGTTTTTCCGCTCTGGCTCGTCCATTCTTGCGCGTAACCGGCTTGAATCATTCTTGCCTTTTGGAAGCCCATTGCTGGCTCTGGTCGATCAGGTTCGCACGGCTCAGGTTCCGGTGAACGAGTATCGCGTCGATATTTCATCGCCAAAGCTCGGTGCCGAACGCATTGTCGATCTATATGTGGCGCCGGTGATCGAAACGCCGGGTGCTGTGGTTATCCTGTTCAAAGAAAAGACCATGGCCGAGAAAATCGACCGTCAGATGACGCATCGCGGCGCTGCGCGTTCGGTAACAGGCCTTGCTTCAATGCTTGCACATGAGATCAAGAACCCGCTGTCCGGTATTCGCGGGGCCGCGCAATTGCTGGAACAGGTGGTTGGCGATGAAGATCGCGCATTGGCACGGCTGATTACCGATGAAACCGACCGCATCGTAAAGCTCGTTGATCGCATGGAAGTGTTTTCCGATGAGCGCCCAATAGAACGCACAGCGGTCAATATTTATTCTGTGCTCGATCATGTGAAGACGCTGGCGCGCAATGGCTTTGCCCGGCACATCCGTTTTGTCGAAGATTATGATCCGTCGCTTCCGCCCGTATTCGCCAATCGCGATCAGCTTGTGCAGGTGTTTCTCAATCTGGTGAAGAATGCAGCCGAATCGCTGGGAGATCGCGAAGGCGCGGAGATCACGCTCTCGACGGCCTATCGCCCGGGCATTCGCTTGCAGGTGCCGGGTGCGAGCGATCGTGTTGCCCTGCCGCTTGAATTCTGCGTGCATGATAACGGGCCGGGTGTGCCCGAAGATATGCTGCCGCATCTGTTTGATCCGTTTGTGACCACAAAAACCAATGGTTCCGGTCTGGGGCTGGCATTGGTTGCCAAGATTATTGGCGATCATGGTGGGGTGATTGAGTGCGATAGCCATCCGTCGCGCACCACATTTCGTATTCTTATGCCGCAATGGAAAAGTTCTGCCGATAACATGTCTGCAAAGACAGGAGATAAAGCATGAATGCTAGTCGTCCGACAGGAACGATACTCGTGGCCGATGATGACGCGGCAATCCGAACCGTGCTTAACCAGGCGCTGTCGCGCGCCGGTTACGATGTGCGCGTTACGTCGAACGGGGCATCACTTTGGCGCTGGATAGCTGCCGGTGATGGTGATCTGGTGGTGACTGATGTTAATATGCCAGATGAAAATGCGTTTGATCTGCTGCCGCGCATCAAGAAAATGCGGCCTGATCTGCCGATTGTAGTGATGAGCGCGCAAAATACATTCATGACGGCCATTCGGGCTTCGGAAGCGGGAGCTTATGAATACCTGCCAAAGCCTTTCGATCTGACTGAGCTTATTAATATTATTGGTCGTGCGCTGTCTGAACCAAAGCATAAGCCTGTTCTGGTTGCTCCCGACGAGCAGGCGGAAAATATGCCTCTGGTTGGTCGTTCGCCTGCGATGCAGGAAATCTATCGCGTTTTGGCCCGCATGATGCAGACTGATCTGACCATGATGGTTACAGGTGAGTCTGGTACAGGCAAGGAACTTGTTGCGCGTGCACTGCATGAATATGGTCGCCGTCGCAAAGGACCGTTCGTTGCAATCAATATGGCGGCTATTCCGCGTGATCTGATCGAATCCGAACTGTTTGGCCATGAAAAAGGTGCCTTTACTGGCGCGCAGAACCGCTCAAGTGGTCGTTTCGAGCAGGCCAATGGCGGCACGCTTTTCCTTGATGAAATTGGTGATATGCCGATGGAGGCGCAGACGCGTTTACTGCGCGTGTTGCAGCAGGGCGAATATATGACGGTTGGTGGTCGTACACCGATCAAGACCGATGTGCGCATTGTTGCTGCGACCAATAAGGATTTGCGCCAGCTGATCGCGCAGGGGCTTTTCCGCGAAGATCTCTATTATCGCCTGAATGTCGTGCCGCTGCGTCTGCCACCCTTGCGCGAGCGCAGCGAAGACGTGCCTGATCTGGTGCGTCATTTCTTCAAGAAGGCCGCAGAAGAAGGCTTGCCTGAAAAGCGCATTACCACCATGGGCTTCGATATGATGCGTCGCTATCCGTGGCCGGGCAATGTGCGCGAGCTGGAAAATGTGGTCCGCAGGCTGTCTGCTCTTTATCCGCAGGAAGAGATTTCACCTGAAATCATAGAGGCAGAGCTGAAATCGGAGCTTTCAAAGCCCGATAGTCCGGCCATTGTTTCCAGTGATCTTGAAAATATCACCATTTCGCAAGTGGTGGAGCAGAATATGCAGCGCTATTTCGGGTCCTTTGGCTCTGATTTGCCTCCGCCGGGGCTTTATCATCGTGTGCTTGCGGAACTCGAATATCCGCTCATCCTTGCTTGCCTCACGGCAACACGCGGCAACCAGATCAAGGCGGCAGAGATTCTCGGTCTTAACCGGAATACTTTGCGTAAGAAAATCAGAGAGCTTGGAGTCAACATTTATCGGGGCGCTAAGGCGAACTGAATAAGCTGTAAACAATCGTTGCATTTTCGCCACAATGCGTTGCATAGATGCAACGCTATTGGGTAACATGGTTAACATGAATACAGCGAATCTGACGACTGATATGGATAAGGCAGAGCGACCATCGCGAGGCGGTGAGGGGCGCAGGCTTCTTGCGTTGCCGGGCATTATCACCGTTGTTCTGGCGCTGATTACCGCGTCGCTGTCTTTTTGTATCCTCATTGGTATCACGCCGATCACGCCTGATCGTGCAGTTACACTTGCGCTTGTCATTATTAATGTCGCGCTGATCATCTTTCTGATTTTGCTGATCTGCCGCGAGATTTATCGCATCATGTCGGCGCGGCGGTCAGGCAAGGCAGCTTCCCGACTGCATGTGCGTATCGTTGCGCTGTTCTCGTTGATTGCTGCGGTCCCGGCAATCGTGGTGGCGATCGTTGCATCGGTTACACTTAATCTGGGGCTAGATCGCTGGTTCGATACCAATACGCGTGACATTGTCAGTTCTTCTCAAAGCTTGACCACGGCTTATATTCGCGAAACAGCGCTTAATCTGCAAAGTACGTCTTTCTCAATGTTACAAGAGCTGGACGCACAACGCACACTTTACAGTCTCGATAGGGGCGGCTTCGTTCGTTATATGACGCTTCAGGCCGGTGGTCGCGGACTGCTCGGCGCATTTCTGGTGCGTGAAGATGGTGATATTGTCGTTAAAAGCGAGACAGGTGTCGAAACACGCCTTCCGGCACCAACGGAAGATGCCTTAAAAACTGCGGTGGATGGTAAGCCGGTTATCATTCCGCCGGGCAATAGTAATTTTGTCGGCGCGGTTATCAAGATGCGTGAGATACCGGATCTTTATCTTTATACGGTGCGTTCCGTCGATCAGCAGATTCTCGAATCGATGCGCCTGATGGAAGCCAATACGCAGCGTTATCAGGAAATGGATGCCAACCGCATTCCAACGCAGATTGCTTTCGCGCTGCTTTATTTTGGTTTGACGTTGATTGTTCTTTTGTCCGCGATCTGGACAGGTATTGCGGTTGCGGATCGTCTGGTACGCCCGATCAGACTTTTGATCGGTGCGGCTGATGATGTGGCTGCTGGCAATCTCGATATTTCTGTGCCGGTTCGTTCATCGGATGGAGACGTGGGCGCACTGTCGGGTACGTTTAACAACATGGTTGCTGAGCTAAATAGCCAGCGCAATGAGCTTCTGTCGGCAAAAGATCAAATCGATGAACGCAGACGATTCTCGGAAGCCGTGCTTTCAGGTGTTACGGCTGGCGTTATCGGTATCGAGACAGATGGCTCGATCTCGATTCTCAATCGTTCCGCCGAGTATATGTTTGGGGTGAGTTCGCAGGATGCGATTGGCAAAAGCCTGAGCAGTATTGCGCCGGAGATCGGGCAGGCCTTTGAAGTTGCCCGTACAACGGATCGTATGATGCATCGCGAACAGGTCAGCATGACTCGCGGCGGTGTTGCGCGGAATTTCAATGTTCAGGTGACGGTTGAAGATGCAGAATCAGACGACCATTCCTATGTCGTGACCGTCGATGATATTACCGATCTTGTTCAAGCGCAGCGTTCGTCCGCATGGGCAGATGTCGCGCGCCGTATTGCGCATGAGATCAAGAATCCGCTGACCCCGATCCAGCTTTCGGCAGAACGTATTCGCCGTCGTTATGGAAAAGTGATTACGGAAGATCGCGAAGTTTTTGATCAATGCACCGAAACGATTATCCGACAGGTCGGCGATATTGGTCGTATGGTCGATGAGTTCTCCGCCTTTGCGCGTATGCCAAAGCCTGAAATGCGGGCGATGGACTTGCGCGAGGCATTGCGTGAAGCCTCATTCCTTATTGAAGTGAGCCGTCAGGATATTCAGTTTACCAATGACTATGGTTCCGAAAAGCTGATTGGTTCTTTCGATAGCCGTCTGCTTGGGCAGGCTTTTGGCAATGTCATCAAGAATGCCAGTGAGGCGATTGATGCGGTGCCGAAAGAAGAACGCGGCGAGGGGCATATCCTTGTTCGTTCGCGCAAAAGTGATGGGCATCTTGTGGTTGATGTAATTGATAATGGCAAAGGACTTCCGGGCGATGATCGTCAGAAGCTTCTTGAGCCTTATATGACGACCCGGGAAAAGGGGACCGGCCTTGGTCTCGCTATTGTCCGCAAGATCGTAGAGGATCATGGCGGACATCTGGAATTGCATGATGCGCCAGCGGATTTTTATACAGGACGTGGCGCAATGATACGTATGATCTTTCCTGAAGTGTCTGCCGGCACCGCCGCTAAGGACGAGGAAAATCACGGAAACACTATAATTGGACAGGTGAATTAATATGGCAGCCGATATTCTAGTAGTTGATGACGAAACGGATATTCGGGAACTCGTCGCAGGTATTCTCAGCGACGAAGGCTATGAAGCCCGGACCGCTTTTGATGCCGATAGCGCGCTTGCAGCGATTGATGACCGGGTGCCGCGTCTGGTGTTCCTCGACATATGGTTGCAGGGCAGCAGGCTTGATGGGCTGGCGCTGCTTGATGAAATCAAGAAGCAGCATCCTGAATTGCCAGTCGTCATGATTTCGGGTCACGGCAATGTTGAAACCGCGGTTTCAGCAATTCGTCGAGGCGCTTACGATTTCATTGAAAAGCCGTTCAAGGCAGACCGTCTTATTCTGGTTGCAGAGCGTGCGCTCGAAACCTCTAAGCTCAAGCGTGAGGTGTCCAACCTGCGCAAGCGCAGCGGCGAAACGATGGAGCTGATTGGTGCATCTCTTGCGATCAATCAATTGCGGCAGACGATTGAGCGCGTTGCGCCAACCAATAGCCGCATCATGATTACCGGGCCTTCCGGTGCGGGCAAGGAACTTGCAGCGCGCGCAATTCACGCGCACTCAAGTCGCGCCAATGGTCCGTTTGTGACGGTCAATGCTGCAACCATTACGCCGGAGCGCATGGAGATTGAGCTTTTCGGAACCGAAATGGATGGCGGCGAGCGTAAGGTCGGAGCACTCGAAGAAGCGCATGGCGGTATTCTTTATCTCGATGAAGTTGCCGATATGCCGCGTGAGACTCAAAACAAGATTTTGCGTGTGCTGGTGGATCAGCAATTTGAGCGCGTGGGCGGAACCAAGCGTGTGAAGGTTGATGTTCGCATCATTTCTTCAACCGCGCAAAACCTTGAAGGTATGATCGCCGAAGGCACATTCCGCGAGGACCTTTTCCACCGTCTTTCGGTTGTGCCTGTCTATGTGCCGCCCTTGGCAGCACGACGTGAGGATATTCCCTCGCTGGTCGAGTATTTCATGACGCAGATTGCTGAACAGGCAGGTATCAAGCCGCGCAAGATCGGTTCTGATGCTATGGCTGTTTTGCAATCGCATAGCTGGCCGGGCAATATCCGTCAGTTGCGAAACAATGTTGAGCGCGTAATGATTCTAGCACGGGGCGATGACCCGGAAGCACCGGTAACAGCCGATTTGCTGCCAGCAGAAATTGGCGATACGCTTCCGCGTGCGCCGACCGAATCTGATCAGCACATCATGGCTCTGCCGTTGCGTGAAGCGCGTGAGCGTTTCGAAAAGGAATATCTAATCGCACAAATCAATCGTTTTGGCGGCAATATCTCGCGTACTGCCGAGTTCGTCGGCATGGAACGTTCGGCCTTGCATCGTAAATTGAAATCGCTCGGCGTATAACGGTTATGCAGGTTTAGGGCAGGCGGGACGATAATGCGGGTAATCGTATGCGGAGCAGGGCAAGTCGGCTATGGCATCGCTGAGCGGCTTGCAGCCGAACAAAATGACGTCTCGGTTATCGATACTTCTGCACGTCACATTGAGATTGTGCGCGATACGCTGGATGTGCGCGGTTTTGTCGGTCATGGCTCGCAGCCTGATGTGCTGGCAGCAGCCGGTGCCAATGAAGCCGATATGATTATCGCGGTGACGCTGTCTGATGAGGTCAATATGGTGGCCTGTCAGGTGGCGCATTCGGTTTTTAATGTTCCAACGAAGATCGCCCGTATTCGCGCCCAGTCTTATCTCAAAGCGGAATATCAGGACCTGTTTCTGCGTGAAAATTTACCCATCGATGTGATTATCTCGCCGGAACTCGAAGTCGGTGAAGTTGTTCTGCGGCGCATCGCCTTGCAGGGCGCGACCGATGTGCTGCGATTTGCCGATGATAAGATTATCGGTCTGGCCATCGAGTGTCTGGAAGAATGTCCAGTTATCAATACACCACTCAAACAATTATCGGACCTGTTTCCCGATCTTGCTGCTACAGTGGTGGGGGTGGTACGCAATGGCAGTCTGTTCATTCCGCGTTCAACCGATCAGCTTCATGCCGGTGATCTTGCCTATGTGGTGACAGCGCGTGAACAGGTGCGCCGCACATTGTCTTTGTTCGGCCATGAGAAGCCGGAAGCGCATCGCATTGTCATTGCAGGCGGCGGCAATATAGGTCTTTACGTAGCCAAAGCCATTGAAGAGCGCAAATGGCAGACGCGCATCAAAATGATCGAAAGCGAGCATGAGCGTGCTTTTGCGATTGCCGATCAGTTAACTCGCACAATGGTTTTGCATGGCAGTGCATTGGACCAGTCTCTTTTGCAGGAAGCTGACATTGAGGATGCTGATCTGTTTGTGGCGCTGACCAATCAGGATCAGGTGAATATTCTCTCCAGCATCATGGCGAAGCGTCTCGGCTGCAAGGCGAATATGGCGCTGATCAATACGGTTGCCTATCAAGATTTTACCAACATGGTGGGGATTGATGCTTATATCGATCCCAAGGCTGTCACCGTTTCCAAAATATTGCAGCATGTGCGCCGCGGGCGTATTCGTGCCGTCTACAGCGTTTATCGCGATATGGCCGAAATCATTGAAGCAGAAGCCCTTGAAACGTCGTCGCTGGTAGGTAGCCCCTTGCGTGATCTTGATTTTCCGGAAGGCTTACGGATAGGTGCGATTTATCGCGCCGGGCAGGTTATTCAGCCGAATGGTGATGTCCGCATCAAGCCCAAAGATCGCGTTGTGATTTTTGCGACTGCTGATGCCATCAAACATGTGGAACAGATGTTCCGCGTCAGCCTTGAGTTTTTCTAGGCTGTCAATTTATTGTGCAAATTTCAGATATTCGTAGTATACGGCACCGAAGTTTCATCTCCCCGGTGTTATCAATGGATATCTGCACTTTCTGGTACGGACCACGATTGCGTGATGTAGATCGCATCTGTCTGGCCTCCATGGTCTTGACGGGGCAACGCGTTAAACTCTTCTCTTACGCACCAATTGAGAATGTGCCTAACGGTGTCGAGTTGCATGATGCAAGCACGATTCTGCCGGAGCTGGTTTTCAAGCGGCTCGATCCGCACTATCCCGATTTTCGTAATCGAACGACCATCGTCCAGTTTAGCGATATTTTTCGCATCATGTTGATGAAGCACAAGCAGGGTGTGTGGCTCGATACTGATGTTTACCTGCTCAAGCAATTCCATCCAGATCCATCAAAACCCTATCTCGCTCGCGAGAATCGTTTCCGCGTCGGTGTGTCGGCGCTTTATCTGCCACACGACCATCCGATCATTGGTGAATTTGAAGCCTATGTGGCAGCCAAATACCCATTGCCGCGATGGCTTGGATTGCGGCGCGGCCGATTACGCCCATTATACTATCGTCTGATCGGCAAGGAAGTGACGCCTGCGGCCGTTGGCATTACGATCTTTGGAAATGACGGTATATCTCGTCTTGCGCGCAAGTACGACATTTTCAGAAATGCGGCGCCGCAGGAGAATTTTTACTACTGGGTCGGCAAGGAAGCGATCCGCATTTATGATCCTGCCTATGGGCTGGAGCCTGTAGAACATGCTGATTTTATTGGATTTCATATTCATAAAAAGCACAAGGAAGTCGTTTCTCTACAGCAAGGGAGTTTTTATATGTGGGCGATAGATCGCGTGAATCCGCTCCTTGATGAACAGCTTTCAGCCTATGCCGAATAGAGATCGCTTTGAGAGATTTAAAAAAATGAGCGGCTGCTTTTGAAATTGTCGGTTGCGCAAAGATTCCCAGCCTGTTAACCGAAGCTTAAGAGCGAAGCAGTTGTCTTTCCACAGCAATTGCGGCCAGCGCCTGGTTTAGCGCGATCCGGGAGCTTGATTTATGTGTGCGCACATGTTCGTCTGGCATTTAGCGAACTGACTGCTGATCGATTAAAGGAATAAAAACAATGGCTGAACGATCGCAAAATCTTCAAGACCTTTTTCTGAATTCTGTACGCAAGCAGAAAATTTCACTGACCATTTTCCTTATCAATGGCGTGAAACTCACGGGTATCGTGACGTCGTTTGACAATTTCTGCGTATTGTTGCGTCGCGATGGTCACTCGCAGCTTGTCTATAAGCATGCAATTTCGACCATCATGCCAAGCCAGCCTGTGCAGATGTTCGAAGGCGAAGAAGTCTGACGCTTATCAGTTTAATGTTGGTCAGTTTTATAACTGACCAATTTTGCCGGGGCGTCTTCTGTTTGAAACCGCTAGTACGGACACCTATCTGAAAGGATAGATGTTTCTGTACCCCGGAGTAAGTATATTTGTCGAAATCTAAGGATAAGAACGTATCACCTGCCGATGAAAACAATGGATTTGGCTTGTCTGAGCCAGAACCCACTCGTGCAGCGGTTATCGTTCCTGTATTACCTGAACGCTACAGTGCGAGCACAGCCAGCGAAGATGGCGAAAAAAGCCAGTTCCAGCGCTCTAATGAAGCCCGACTGGAAGAAGCCGTTGGTCTGGCGCGTGCCATCAATCTCGAAATTGCCCATGCCGAAAGCATCATTGTAAATCAGCCTCGCCCCGCGACGTTGCTCGGTTCTGGCAAGGTTGAAGCTATTGCCGAGATTCTTGAAGATAAGTCTATTGGTCTTGTTATTGTCGATCATGCTTTGACGCCTGTGCAGCAGCGCAATCTTGAAAAAGAATGGAACGTCAAGGTCATTGATCGTACCGGCCTTATTCTGGAAATTTTTGGTGAAAGAGCGCGCACCAAGGAAGGCGCGTTGCAGGTCGAGCTTGCGCATCTCAATTATCAGAAGGGCCGTCTGGTTCGAAGCTGGACCCACCTGGAGCGTCAGCGCGGTGGTGGTGGCTTCCTTGGTGGTCCGGGTGAAACGCAGATCGAAGCCGACAGACGTATGCTTCAGGACAAGATTTTGAAGATCAAGCGCGAGCTTGAGACGGTCGTTCGCACACGCAACTTGCATCGTCAAAAACGCCGTAAGGTGCCGCATCCGGTAGTGGCGCTCGTAGGCTATACCAATGCTGGCAAATCGACCTTATTCAATCGCATGACGGGCGCCGACGTTCTGGCGGAAGATATGCTGTTTGCGACGCTCGATCCCACCTTGCGCCGCATCCGGCTTCCGCATGGCGAAACGGTAATTCTCTCGGATACTGTGGGTTTCATCTCCAACCTTCCACACCATCTTGTTGCCGCGTTCCGTGCAACGCTTGAAGAAGTCGTCGAGGCCGATCTAATCCTGCACGTGCGTGATATTTCGGATCCTGACAATGCTGCACAGGCAGAAGATGTTGAAACGATTCTGGCTGGTCTTGACGTTGAGCCACGGGACCACAAGCGCGTGATCCAGATATGGAACAAGATCGATAATCTTGACGAATCCGGTCGCGAAGCAGCGTTTCGTCTGGCGGCAGCCGGTAGCGATGAAGGTCGACCTATCCCACTTTCCGCCTGGACGGGTGAGGGTGTTGACAGGTTGCTTTCACTGATCGAGACCCGCATTGCAGGGGCGCTCGGGTCGATTGACATCGTCTTGCCACCGTCAGAACTTCGTATTCTCGATTGGATTTACCAGCACGGTAGTGATGTGAAACGCGAGGACCTTGAAGATGGTTCGGTTCGGCTTCGTGCGCGGCTGACGGAGACTGCTCGCAAAATGCTCGACGAGAAACGCGGTATTAAGCCTGTTCATCAGGATTCCGACTGGGATTGATCGGCATCTTGCGGAACAGGGCAGGTAAGCCCTATGTATGGGGAAACCATACGATTCATCATACACGCCATACATACTCAGAGGCCCATAATGAGAGATCCTATTGAAACCGTCATGAACCTCGTGCCGATGGTGGTTGAGCAGACCAACCGTGGCGAACGGGCCTACGATATTTTCTCGCGCTTGCTCAAAGAACGCATCATCTTCGTCAACGGTCCTGTTGAAGACGGCATGTCGATGCTGATTTGCGCGCAGTTGCTCTTTCTTGAATCGGAAAACCCGAAAAAAGAAATCAACATGTATATCAATTCGCCTGGCGGCGTTGTTACGTCCGGCATGGCGATTTATGACACCATGCAGTTCATCAAGCCGCCGGTATCCACGCTTTGTATGGGGCAGGCTGCATCCATGGGGTCGCTTTTGCTAACAGCCGGTGCTAGCGGACAGCGTTATGCGTTGCCAAATGCCCGTATCATGGTTCACCAGCCATCCGGCGGTTTCCAGGGGCAGGCGTCTGACATTGAGCGTCATGCGCAGGACATCATCAAGATGAAGCGCCGCCTGAACGAGATTTACGTCAAGCACACCGGTCGCGATTATGAGACGATTGAGCGTACGCTTGATCGCGATCACTTCATGACCGCGCAGGAAGCTCTGGAGTTCGGTTTGATCGATAAGGTGATCGAATCGCGTGAAGTAGGCGCTGAAGAAGCCAAGTGATTTTGGATGAGGCAGTCTCTGCCTCTCCATATTTTAGCGCTCTTTGCCACAAAAGCGGCTTATTTCTTGGCCGTACGTAAAGGTTAACGCATCGCGTTAAGCATCTGTTGGGGTTCGGAGCGCTAAAATCGTTCAGATTCTACCGAATCTCGATGGGGAACATGATTTTTCAATTGTTCCCCGAGTGAGGTTCTGCAAAAGTCGCCTTTAAGGCTTATTCGGTCGGAAAGCCTGCGGTGACGACGCATCGACCCAAAAATCGATTCTGATTTTTGGAAAGTACGAAGCGTAGATTCAATGGTTTGCAGAGCGTCCTTTATGCGTCCAATTGGATGCATGGCGCTCTGGAATCCAGAAGACTTTAGCAGTGCGTAAAAGCTGCTGATGGAGCCTGAAGGGAGCGGTGTTTTGCTAACCCTCATGGATCCGAACCGGAAAAAACGATCGAAATGAACGCGCGATGAGGGTGTTGTTCATTTCGGTTTATTGAAAGGAAACTGCAATGAGCAAAGTCAGCAACAGCGGCGGCGATTCAAAGAATACGCTTTATTGCTCGTTCTGTGGCAAAAGCCAGCATGAAGTGCGTAAGCTGATTGCAGGCCCGACCGTGTTTATCTGCGACGAGTGCGTCGAACTTTGCATGGACATCATCCGTGAGGAAAATAAAACCTCAATGGTGAAGTCGCGCGAAGGTGTGCCTACGCCGCAGGAAATCAAGGACGTTCTTGACGATTACGTCATCGGCCAGAAGGACGCCAAGCGCGTGCTCTCTGTTGCCGTGCACAACCACTACAAGCGTCTCGCGCATCAGAGCAAGAGCAACGACATCGAACTGGCGAAATCCAACATTCTGCTGGTTGGACCAACGGGTTGCGGCAAAACTTATCTTGCCCAGACACTCGCACGCATCATTGATGTGCCGTTCACCATGGCAGATGCAACGACGCTCACAGAAGCAGGCTACGTCGGTGAAGACGTTGAAAACATCATTCTGAAGCTGCTCCAGTCTGCTGATTACAATGTCGAACGCGCACAGCGCGGCATCGTCTATATCGACGAAGTCGATAAAATCAGCCGCAAGTCGGATAATCCTTCGATCACCCGCGATGTATCGGGCGAAGGCGTTCAGCAGGCGCTTCTGAAGATTATGGAAGGTACGGTTGCTTCCGTGCCGCCTCAGGGTGGGCGCAAGCATCCTCAGCAGGAATTCCTGCAGGTCGACACAACGAACATTCTGTTCATCTGTGGCGGTGCTTTTGCGGGTCTCGATAAGATCATCTCGGCGCGTGGTGAAAAGACATCGATCGGCTTTGGTGCCAATGTGAAGTCTGCTGAAGATCGCCGCATCGGTGAAGTGTTTAAGGAACTGGAGCCAGAAGATCTCCTGAAATTCGGTCTCATTCCGGAATTCGTTGGTCGTCTGCCAGTTATCGCGACACTTGAAGATCTTGATTCGGATGCACTCGTTCAGATCCTGACCGAGCCAAAGAATGCACTTGTTAAGCAGTATCAACGCCTGTTTGACATGGAAAGTGTTGAACTGAGCTTCCATGAAGATGCGTTGCGTGCGATTGCCAACAAGGCTGTTGAACGCAAGACAGGTGCGCGCGGCCTTCGTTCAATCATGGAAAAGATCTTGCTCGACACGATGTTCGAGCTTCCAACGCTCGAAGGCGTTCAGGAAGTGGTCATTTCCGGTGATGTTGTGGATGGTAGTGCACGCCCGCTCTATATTTACGCAGAGCGTCAGGATGAAAAAGGCAATGCGTCGGCCTGACAATTTGCCCTACTTTTGATAAAAGGCCGCGCAAGCGGCCTTTTTCTTGTCTATCTATTGGCCCAACCTGGATACATCTGGAGCTTGTTATTGTACAAACTCTTAGGACGGCGCAGGATACGCAGAATTGATGACGATTCTTTGAATGCAGCTTGAATTTAGGAGTTCGACACTCCAATTATGGACCGAAGCACTGGTTGCGGGCTGCCTCATCATGAAAGGGGACGCAACCTTTGGCAATCGGGTCGAATGACCTGAGAAAGGACTGAACAATGACGGGTATTGAACAGAAGACCCCAGCGAATGGCGAAGACGGGCTGTATGCCGTTCTGCCGTTGCGCGACATCGTAGTCTTCCCCCATATGATCGTTCCGCTTTTTGTTGGACGCGAAAAGTCGATCCGTGCGCTTGAAGAAGTCATGGGCGTGGATAAGCAGATTCTTCTCGCAACGCAGAAGAACGCAGCCGACGATGATCCGGCACCTGATGCTATTTATGAAATCGGCACGATTGCAAATGTGTTGCAGCTTCTCAAGCTACCAGATGGCACCGTAAAGGTTCTCGTCGAAGGCACTGCGCGCGTCAAGGTTTCCAAATTTACTGATCGCGAAGATTATCACGAAGCATTTGCTGCCGTTCTTCCGGAACCCGAAGAAGATGCTGTTGAGGTTGAAGCGCTATCGCGTTCGGTGGTTTCTGACTTTGAAAACTACGTCAAGCTGAATAAGAAGATTTCGCCTGAAGTGGTTGGTGCAGCCACGCAGATTGAAGACTATTCAAAGCTTGCTGATACGGTTGCATCGCATCTAGCGATCAAGATTCCTGAAAAGCAGGAAATGTTGTCGATTCTCTCGGTGCGTGAGCGTCTTGAGAAGGCACTTGCCTTCATGGAATCCGAGATTTCCGTTCTGCAGGTAGAAAAGCGCATCCGTGGCCGCGTCAAGCGCCAGATGGAAAAGACACAGCGCGAATATTATCTCAACGAGCAAATGAAGGCTATCCAAAAGGAGCTTGGTGACGGTGAGGACGGTCGCGATGAAGCGGCTGAGCTAGAAGAACGCATCAACAAGACCAAGCTTTCCAAGGAAGCGCGCGAAAAGGCACAGGCTGAGCTGAAAAAGCTTCGTAGCATGAGCCCGATGTCGGCTGAAGCAACTGTTGTCCGCAATTATCTCGACTGGCTGCTGTCCATTCCATGGGGCAAGAAGTCGAAGATCAAGCAGGATCTTAACTTTGCCGAAGGCGTGCTTGGCGATGACCATTTTGGCCTTGAAAAGGTCAAGGAGCGCATTGTCGAATATCTCGCAGTGCAGGCTCGCTCGACCAAGATAAAAGGCCCGATCCTCTGCCTCGTTGGACCTCCCGGCGTTGGTAAAACCTCGCTTGCGCGTTCAATCGCCAAGGCTACTGGTCGTGAATATGTTCGTATGTCGCTCGGCGGCGTGCGTGACGAGGCCGAAATTCGTGGTCACCGCCGTACTTATATTGGCTCGATGCCCGGCAAGGTCATCCAGTCGATGAAGAAGGCGAAGAAGTCCAATCCGCTCTTCCTGCTCGATGAAATCGACAAGATGGGGCAGGATTTCCGTGGCGATCCGTCATCTGCAATGCTTGAAGTCCTTGATCCTGAACAGAATTCGACCTTCATGGATCATTACCTTGAGGTTGAATACGACCTGTCGAACGTCATGTTCGTGACGACTGCCAATACGCTTAATATTCCTGGTCCGCTTCTGGACCGCATGGAAGTCATCCGTATTGCCGGTTACACTGAAGATGAGAAGCTCGAGATTGCCAAGCGGCACCTGCTGCCGAAGGCGATCAAGGATCATGCTTTGCAGCCGAAAGAGTTTTCGGTCACAGACGATGCGCTGCGTAATGTTATCCGCCTTTACACACGTGAAGCCGGCGTGCGTAGTCTTGAACGTGAAATGATGACTTTGGCACGTAAGGCCGTGACCGAGATTTTGAAGTCGAAGAAGAAGTCGGTGAAGATCACGGACAAGAATCTCTCTGATTATCTCGGTGTAGAGCGTTTTCGCTTTGGTCAAATCGATGGTGAAGATCAGGTTGGTGTTGTCACAGGTCTCGCATGGACTGAAGTTGGTGGCGAATTGTTGACCATTGAAGGCGTCATGATGCCCGGTAAAGGCCGCATGACTGTTACGGGTAATCTTCGTGACGTGATGAAAGAATCGATTTCGGCGGCGGCATCCTATGTCCGTTCCCGCGCGGTTGATTTTGGCATCGAGCCACCATTGTTTGACAAGCGCGACATTCACGTTCACGTGCCGGAAGGTGCGACACCCAAGGACGGTCCGTCCGCAGGTATCGCTATGGTTACGGCAATCGTCTCTGTTCTGACCGGAATTCCGGTCCGCAAGGACATTGCGATGACGGGTGAAGTGACACTTCGTGGTCGTGTTCTGCCAATCGGTGGGTTGAAGGAAAAGCTGCTTGCTGCATTGCGTGGCGGCATCAAGAAGGTTCTGATCCCGGAAGAAAATGCCAAGGATCTGGCGGATATTCCTGACAATGTGAAGAACAATCTTGAGATCGTTCCGGTGTCTCGCGTCGGTGAAGTGCTCAAACATGCACTGGTTCGCGAGCCGCAGCCGATCGAATGGACAGAGCCTAAAACGCCAGTTGCACCGGCTTCGACTGATGACGATGCAGGTGTCTCGACGGCTCATTGATCACAGAGTGTTACTAATATACTAACAATGCCGGGCCAAAAGCCCGGCATTTCTGTGTTTAACCCCGGAAAACCGGGGTTTTTTCGTATTGACAGGCTTGGTTTGTCAACCGATTTGAATAAACTGCACGCAATCCGGTCGCGTTATTCGCGCCGGCAGATAAAGAAAGGAAATGCCTATGAACAAGAACGAATTGGTCGCCGCAGTAGCGGAAAAGGGCGGTTTGACTAAGGTCGACGCAGGAACTGCAGTTGACGCGGTACTCGCAGCAGTCACCGGTGCACTTAAGGCTGGTGAAGAAGTACGCCTTCCAGGCTTCGGCGTTTTCTCTGTTTCGCACCGCGCAGCGTCGACTGGCCGTAATCCATCGACTGGCAAGGAAGTTGCCATTCCTGCCCGTAACGTGCCGAAGTTCTCGGCTGGTAAGGGCCTCAAGGATGCCGTCAACGGTTAATCCTATAAACTGACGCGATGTCATCGCGAATGTTTTGCGAGAAGGCCCGGTTTGACCGGGCTTTTTTTATTGTAGCTTTGGGAGGTGGTGTGTGCGCTTTCGGATAATCTACCAGCTGCTGGCAGTGAGTACCATGGTAGCAGGTGTGTTTAGCCTCGATAAGGCCGAGGCACAGACATGCGAACCCCAGGTCTTTCAGGATGCCAACTACGTTATCTGTACCGTGAAGAAGACAGAAAATTTACGCTTATTCTGGAAGAATGCGGATGGTGAGCCTTACCGCAACTTTGCCAATGTCGCACAAGCCGTGGAGCGTGGTGGCAAGACGCTCACATTTGCCATGAATGCCGGGATGTATCAGACCGACTTCGCACCCATAGGTCTATATGTGGAAAATGGTCATGAATTGGTTCCTGTGGATACCAAAAAGCTCGTGCGTTCTCCTGGCCCCGTTCCGAATTTTTACAAAAGGCCAAATGGCGTTTTCTATTTCAATGAAAACGGCGCCGGTATTGTTTCAACAGAACAGTTTTTGAGAAACCGTCCTGCTATGCGTTTTGCAACGCAATCTGGACCCACCCTGGTCATTCATAACAAGCTCAATTCTATTTTGATAAAAGGATCAACCGACCGCACCCGCAGAAGTGGGGTAGGCGTTTGTGCAGATAATTCTGTGCGTTTTGCGATCAGCGAAGATGCCGTAAACTTCTATGATTTTGCAACGCTGTTTCGCGACACGCTGAAATGTCCCAACGCATTGTTTCTCGATGGTGGAAACGGTGTCGGTATCTACAACGCGGCTTTGAAACGCAACGACATTTCCTGGCACGGCGGCTTTGGCCCGATTGTGGGATTAGTCGAATAGACGCTCATGAAAAAAGCCGGACTTAAAAGCCTTGATCTGATTTAATCAGATCAAGGCTTTTAATATTCTCCTCAACGCGCATCTTTGCCGAAAACCGTTTCACACTTTTCCGGATGCGCTCAAATGCCCGGATTTATATCTACTCAGCGGCTTCTGCTTTGCGCCGGGGACGACGTTCAAGCAAGTCTTTCAGGAATTGCCCGGTATAGGAGCGCTTTTCCTTCGTGATGTCTTCCGGGCGACCGACTGCAACAATCTCACCACCACCGTCACCACCTTCGGGGCCAAGGTCAATAACCCAGTCAGCAGTCTTGATAACTTCAAGATTGTGCTCGATCACAACGACCGTGTTGCCTTGTTCGACCAGCTCGTGCAGCACTTCCAGAAGTTTTGCCACATCGTGGAAATGTAGGCCAGTGGTCGGCTCATCAAGAATATAAAGCGTACGGCCTGTAGCTTTGCGTGAAAGTTCTTTCGCAAGCTTCACACGCTGCGCTTCACCGCCAGAAAGCGTTGTGGCTTGCTGGCCGACCTTCACATAGCCCAGACCTACTTTGACAAGTGTTTCGAGTTTATCACGCACAGCGGGAACAGCTGTGAAGAATTCGGCACCTTCTTCGACCGTCATATCAAGCACGTCCGCAATCGATTTGCCCTTGAAGTGCACCTCAAGCGTTTCGCGATTATAGCGTTTGCCGTGACAGACATCACACGTCACATAAACATCGGGCAGGAAGTGCATTTCGATTTTGATGACGCCATCACCCTGACAGGCTTCACAACGTCCGCCTTTGACATTGAACGAGAAACGTCCCGGCTGGTAGCCGCGTGCCTTGGCTTCCGGTAAACCAGCAAACCAGTCGCGGATAGGTGTGAAAGCGCCGGTATAGGTGGCAGGATTGGAACGCGGCGTGCGGCCAATTGGCGACTGATCGATGTCGATCACCTTGTCGAGGAACTCCAGCCCTTCGATGCGGTCATGCTCTGCCGGATGCTCACGCGAGCCCATAATGCGTCGCGACGCGGCCTTGAAAAGGGTTTCGATCAGGAAGGTTGATTTGCCACCGCCTGAAACACCGGTGACTGCCGTAAATGTTCCCAGCGGAATATCTGCCGAGACATTTTTCAGATTGTTTCCGCGTGCACCGACGACCTTGATGCGCTTGGCTTTAGATATTTCGCGGCGTTTTGCGGGCACAGCAACTTCCAACGCGCCTGACAGATATTGGCCAGTAAGCGATTCTGCGTTGGACATGATGTCGTCTGGCGAGCCTTGTGCGATGATCTTGCCGCCGTGGATACCCGCTGCAGGTCCAATATCGACCACATAGTCAGCTGTTAGGATCGCATCTTCGTCGTGCTCAACCACGATGACCGTATTGCCGAGATCGCGCAGGTGGCGCAACGTATCAAGAAGACGAGCATTGTCGCGCTGATGCAATCCGATTGACGGTTCATCAAGTACGTAAAGCACGCCCGTGAGACCTGAACCGATCTGCGAGGCTAAGCGGATACGCTGGCTTTCGCCACCCGAGAGCGTGCCGGAATTACGCGCCAGTGTGAGATAATCAAGGCCGACATCGTTCAGGAATTCCAGTCGTTCACGTATTTCCTTAAAGATACGGGCAGCGATTTCCCGCTGTTTATCGTTGAAAGTGCTGTCGACATCGCGAAACCAAGCATCGGCATTACGGATCGACATGCTGGTGATCTCACCAATATGTTTCATGCCGATTTTCACAGCCAAAGCTTCTGGCTTGAGACGATAGCCATTACAAGCCGGGCAGGGCGTTGAGGACATGAAGCGTTCGATTTCCTCGCGCGACCATGCCGAATCAGTTTCCTTCCAACGACGTTCCAGATTGGGAATGACGCCTTCAAATGCCTTAGTGGTCTGATATGAGCGCAAGCCATCATCATAATTGAAGGTGATTTCGCGGCCCTTGGTGCCATGGAGGATGGCTTGCTGTGCTTCTGCTGGCAGATCAGACCATTTAGCGCTGACTTTAAAACCATAGGCTTTGCCAAGTGCTTCAAGCGTCTGGTTGTAATAAGGCGACGACGAACGCGCCCAAGGTGCAACCGCGCCGTCTTTCAGAGAGGCGGAATGATCGGGAATGATCAGGTTCGGGTCAATCGCCTGTTGCGTGCCAAGCCCATCACAGGTCGGGCAGGCACCAAAAGGATTGTTGAATGAGAAAAGACGCGGCTCGATTTCGGGAATGGTGAAACCTGAAACCGGACAGGCAAATTTTTCCGAAAACATAACGCGTTCATGCGTTTCATTTGCGGATTTGTTGGCACCGCCGCCAGCGGACGTATCTTCGGCCAGCAATGGCTTGTCGGCAAATTCCGCAATCGCCAAGCCTTCGGCGAGTTTCAGGCATGTTTCAAGACTATCTGCGAGGCGGCTTGAAAGATCGGCACGCACGACAACTCGATCCACAACGACATCAATGTCGTGCTTATATTTTTTGTCTAGCGCCGGAACATCAGCGATTTCGTAGAAGGTGCCATCGACTTTGACGCGCTGAAAACCCTTCTTTTGAAGTTCCGCCAGTTCCTTTTTATATTCTCCCTTACGCCCACGCACGATGGGGGCCAGAATATAGAGACGTGTGCCTTCCTCAAGCATCAAAATTCGATCAACCATCTGGCTGACGGTCTGGCTTTCGATAGGTAAGCCTGTTGCGGGCGAATAGGGAATGCCCACACGCGCAAACAGCAGACGCATATAGTCATAGATTTCGGTGACGGTGCCGACCGTCGAGCGCGGATTACGGCTCGTGGTCTTCTGCTCAATTGAAATGGCAGGAGACAGGCCGTCGATCTGGTCGACATCCGGCTTTTGCATCATTTCCAGAAACTGGCGTGCATAGGCGGAAAGACTTTCGACATAGCGCCGTTGACCTTCCGCATAGATTGTATCGAAGGCCAGAGAAGATTTTCCGGAGCCGGAAAGGCCCGTCATCACGATCAGCTTGTCGCGCGGCAGATCAAGATCGACATTTTTTAGATTGTGTTCACGCGCCCCGCGTATGGAAATGAATTTCTGATCGCTCATTCCGCGTCCTGCCTGTTTCGTCATGTCGTGGAGTGTGTCGCGCCGAATAATTCACGTTGCGCCGTTCCACAATATGGGGATGAACCCTTTTGAAGGAAAGGGGTGTTCAATTGTTTTGTGCGTTTTAGCACCGGAACAAAGATCGAACAACTAGCCTTCTGATAGGCGATACGAAATGTGAACGCAAGAGCGTTGACTGTTACTGCTGACAGGTGCAGACTATTCATGCTCACCGGAAAGAGTGGCATCGTAAGGGATAAAACGAGGTCGAAAAGAGGTCTGACCGGCAGAGTTAAACGTAACAGGGAGATAGGAGCATGAGTCCACCTGACCACGTTGCATAGCTTTCATCGTGGTGAAAGCACAATTGCTTGCAGTCAAAGCTGCTTCATTTGCAAGGAATGATGCTTTTTTGATTTATGTGAGTAATTGCAGAAAATTTAGAAAATGCGCGGCGATCTGGTCGCAAAAATCAGATTTCCGATTAGAGTTATCGGCGAAGCATTGTCGATATAAGAGCTTAGCTCAACCCCAAGCCCTGCGCGCCTAAGAACCAGTGAGCGGCAGGGCTTTTCTCTGCGATTTCCTTAGTTTTTCGGATGGAATTTGAATAGAATTACAAATGGTACTTGTTTTTTGAACAAAACAAGAACATAATTTCTGCGCAATTCCCTTCAAAGTTCTGTGGACATTGCGTGAATTAACCCTCCCAGCATGAGCGCTACCGAGGTGGCTGCTGTAAGGTAACAATTGAATTTCAGGTCAAAGCGTATGGCTTTGACCCTTCTTTAAAAGCAGGTACCATTGAGCTGGATAAAAATTCGCTCCTTGTGTGTTTGCGAGAGATCCGGAGTAAGTTTTCAATGGCTGGTAGCGTCAACAAAGTCATTCTGGTCGGCAATCTTGGTGCTGATCCAGAAATCCGTCGCCTTAACTCGGGCGATCAGATCGCCAATCTGCGTATTGCGACCTCGGAAAGCTGGCGTGACCGTCAGAGCGGTGAGCGCAAGGATCGCACGGAATGGCACAGCGTTGTGATTTTTAATGAAAACCTTGCCAAGGTTGCCGAGCAGTACCTTAAGAAGGGTTCCAAGGTTTACATCGAAGGCGCATTGCAGACACGCAAGTGGCAGGATCAGAACGGCAACGATCGCTACAGCACTGAAGTTGTCTTGCAGAAGTTCCGTGGTGAACTTCAGATGCTCGATAGCCGCGGCGAAGGCGGCGGTGAGGGGCGTTCCTTTGGCGGCGGCGGTGGTGGTAATCGCAATCAGGTTTCGGATTATTCCGGCGGTGGCGGTGGCGGTGACTTTGGTTCGTCCGGCCCATCCAATCAGGGCGGTGGCAGTGGCGGCGGTTTCTCGCGCGATCTTGATGATGAAATTCCATTCTGATGAAAAAGCGGGCGCCATAAGCGCCCGCTTTTTTAGTTGGATTGATTGATGAGGAAAATATAATAAGTTTCTGTTTTAACTTATTATATTTAATGTAATTTGGCTGATTTTTGATTTAGACTGCTCAGTAAGCACATGACCGATGCAATGAGAATGGATGAACGAAGTGAAATAGCTTTTGGCAGATTTGCCGATCTGGTTCGTGACTGTTCACGCATTGCTGTTTTCACTTTGATATTTTGCCGCAAGCGTGTGCAGTGATGCAGGCAAATCATGATTCAAAAGGATGTTTTGTCGCTGTTGTTGGTCCCAGCGGGGCTGGCAAGGATACGATTATGGACGCGGCGCGTGAGATACTTAGAGGCGATACGCGTTTTCATTTTGTTCGTCGTGTCATTACCCGACCGCAGATGCCGGGCACTGAAGATCACGATAGTCTCAATGAGGAGGCTTTCAACAAAGCTGTAGACGAGGGCGCTTATGCGCTTCATTGGCAGGCGCATGGTTTGAGCTATGGTTTGCCGCGTTCGATGGATGCAAGGCTCGCAGAAGGGAGCGTTGTTATTGCCAATGTGTCGCGTCGGGTACTGACAGGTATTCGCAGGCAGTATCAATCGCGTTCGATCATTCTGATAACAGCACAACCATCAGTGCTGGCTGAGCGGCTGGCCTCGCGCGGGCGGGAGACACGCGAAGAGATCGAAAAGCGACTGGCACGAGAGGTTCGCTTCGATAATCATGCTGATGACGTTGTAATGATCGATAATTCCGGAGTTGTCGCGAAATCCGTTGAAACCTTCATCCAGCACTTGATGATAGTCTCTTCTAAACCAGAAATTTAGAGCGCATTTCGATCTGATTGGATCAGATCGGCGCTCTAATTATTTGTTTTAACGCGCATCTTTACCCAAAACCGTTTCACACTTTTCGGGATGCGCTCTAATTTATTTTCTTCAAGTAAAATATAAATTTATGAGAGTGTTTGCGCCTATCCGTTGATGAGAGTTTTGATGCCATCTGCAACGAATTGAACAGCCAGTGCTGCGAGTATAACGCCCAGCAAGCGCGTCAAAATTGAGCGGCCTGTCTCACCCAAAAACCGGTCTACGCGATCTGCTAGCAGCAGAACGATATAGGTGATCAGCAAACAAGCAAATATAACCAACAGCAGAAGCGCATGTTCGGTTGGTCCCTGAAAAGAGTCGGACGTCAGTACGATAGCTGAAATTGCACCCGGACCTGCAATCAATGGTATCGCTAACGGGAAAGCTGCAATGTTGCGGATATGATCCTTGGTTATCGCAACTTCGGCACTTTTCTCTTTTCTTTCGGTGCGTTTTTCGAAAATCATTTCGAAAGCGATCCAGAACAGTAGCAAGCCACCCGCGACACGAAATGCGCCGATTGTAATGCCAAACATTCCAAGAATTTGGGCACCAGCGATAGCAAATAGTGCCATCACAACAAAGCCAATGATTGAAGCGCGCAGCGCAACCTGACCGCGGTGGTGGCGATCCATGCCGGGGGTGAGTGCTAGGAACAGCGGCGCAAGGCCGGGTGGGTCGATTGTAACGAGCAGGGTGACGAAGGCGCTGAAAACCGTATCGTAGAACCCCATGCTAAATTCATCCCTTTTGCCGTTATTCTTTGCCTGATTTGTAAAATTAAGTGTAGCCGATGAAAGGCGTGTGGTCGACGCAAAGCGTGCGTTCAGGCAACATCATTGCGCGATGTTTATGTGAATATCTTTCAAGTGTTTGATAAGACGTATGAAATTAGCCGCTCATATTGGGCTTGAAATTGGCGTTTTGCGACAATTTGCTCTATAAAGTGACTTTATCGATTCTGTTGAGAAAGATATCTGAATAGTGTCAGATCTAACGCCTCCACCCGGTTCCGAAGATATGAATGGCGGCCCGAGCGGCCCTACAGGTATCGAACCGATTTCCATTATTGAGGAGATGCAGCGCTCCTATCTCGATTACGCAATGAGCGTTATCGTGAGTAGAGCTCTGCCTGACGTGCGCGACGGCCTTAAGCCCGTGCATCGGCGTATTCTCCATGCCATGAACGAGATGAACCTCGCTTACAATCGCCCCTACCGAAAGTCGGCAGGTGTGATCGGTGAAGTGATGGGTAAGTACCATCCACATGGCGACGCCTCGATTTATGACGCCTTGGTGCGTATGGCGCAGGACTTCTCCCTGCGTGATCCACTGGTCGACGGACAGGGCAATTTCGGTTCCATCGATGGCGATCCGCCAGCAGCGATGCGTTATACTGAATGCCGTCTGGAAAAGGTCACCGAATCCCTCCTGTCGGACATCGACAAGGACACCGTTGATTTTCAGGACAACTATGATGGCCGCGAGCGCGAACCAATGGTTCTGCCTGCGCGCTTTCCAAATCTTCTCGTCAATGGTTCGGGCGGTATCGCGGTCGGTATGGCCACCAATATTCCGCCGCATAATCTTGGCGAAATCATTGATGGTTGCATAGCGCTTATCGATAACCCGGCCATTGAGCTGGAAGAAATCATGGAGATTATCCCTGGTCCGGATTTCCCTACCGGCGGCATCATCCTTGGACGCGCTGGCATTAACTCGGCCTATAGTACGGGCCGTGGTTCCGTCATCATGCGTGGTGTTGTGGCAATTGAGCCAATGCGCGGCGACCGTGAAGCGATTATCATCACTGAGATTCCCTATCAGGTGAACAAAGCCTCGATGATCGAGAAAATGGCCGAACTGGTACGTGACAAGCGTATTGAGGGCATTTCCGATCTGCGTGATGAATCGGATCGCGATGGTTATCGTGTTGTGATCGAACTGAAGCGCGATGCTGTTGCAGACGTCGTGCTGAACCAGCTTTACCGTTATACGCCGTTGCAGACTTCTTTTGGCTGTAACATGGTGGCGTTGAATGGTGGCAAACCAGAGCAGATGGTTCTGCTCGATATGCTGCGTGCATTCGTTGCCTTCCGTGAGGAAGTGGTTACACGTCGTACAAAATTCCTGCTCAATAAGGCGCGTGATCGTGCGCATGTCTTGGTTGGTCTGGCGATTGCGGTTGCCAATATTGATGAGATCATTGCTCTCATTCGTCGTGCACCGGATCCGGCAACGGCCCGCGAGCAGTTGATGGAACGTCGCTGGCCTGCTGCTGACGTGGCGCCACTGATTCGCCTGATCGATGATCCGCGTCACAGGATCAATGAAGACAGCACTTATAATCTGTCCGAAGAGCAGGCACGTGCCATTCTCGATCTGCGCTTGCAGCGACTGACAGCCCTCGGGCGCGATGAAGTTGCGGACGAACTTAATAAAATTGGCGAAGAAATCCGCGATTATCTGGATATTCTAGGTTCACGCATTCGCGTTATGACCATCGTCAAAGACGAGATGATTGCCGTTCGCGATGAGTTTGCTACTCCACGCCGCACCGAGTTTGGTCTCGGTGGCGCTGAGATGGACGATGAAGACCTTATCGCCCGCGAAGATATGGTCGTTACCGTCAGCCATGCTGGATACATCAAGCGTGTGCCGCTGGCGACTTATCGTGCGCAGCGTCGTGGCGGCAAGGGCCGCTCCGGCATGGCCACGAAGGACGAGGATTTTGTAACGCGTCTGTTTGTCGCCAATACGCATACGCCGGTGCTGTTCTTCTCGTCACGCGGCATTGTCTATAAGGAAAAGGTCTGGCGTCTGCCGGTCGGTAATCCGCAATCGCGCGGCAAGGCACTCATCAATATGCTGCCGTTGCAGCAGGGTGAGCGGATTACGACGATTATGCCTTTGCCGGAGGATGAAGAATCCTGGGCAAACCTCGACGTCATGTTCTCGACCACGCGCGGCACGGTTCGCCGTAATAAGCTTTCTGACTTCGTTCAGGTCAACCGCAATGGTAAGATCGCAATGAAGCTGGAAGAAGAGGGCGATGAAATCCTTTCGGTCGATACCTGTACCGAATTCGATGACGTTCTTCTGACGTGTGCCGGTGGCCAGTGCATTCGCTTCCCAGTGACGGATGTTCGCGTTTTTGCAGGTCGTAACTCAATTGGTGTTCGCGGTATCAATCTAGCAGATGGCGACAAGGTCATCTCGATGGCTATCCTGCATCACGTTGATGCCGATGCTTCTCTGCGTGCAGCCTATCTCAAGCGCTCGATTGCCGAGCGTCGTGCGCAGGGTGCGGATGATGCCGATGATATTGTTGTCGTTGGTGAAGAGATTGCAGTCGAAGCTGAACTGAATGAAGAGCTTTATCAGGAGCTGAAGGATCGCGAGCAGACTGTTCTGACCGTCAGCGAATATGGTTATGGCAAGCGCTCTTCGTCCTATGAGTTCCGCGTTTCGGGTCGTGGCGGCAAGGGTATCCGCGCGACGGATACGTCGAAGACTGACGAAATCGGCAAGCTGGTTGCTCTGTTCCCGGTCGAAGCAAGCGATCAGATTTTGTTGGTTTCCGACAAAGGCCAGCTCATTCGCGTGCCGGTCGGTGGTATTCGTATTGCCGGGCGCTCAACCAAGGGCGTCACAATCTTCAATACGGCTGATGGCGAAAAGGTCGTTTCGGTCGAACGCATTTCCGAAACGGAAAGCGATGAAGAGAATGGCGTTGTTGAGGCTGATGCGCCAGCTGTTGAAGGTGATGCACCAGAAGCCAATGGCGAAGAGTAAGAATTCGCCTGATGCACGGAGTATCGGGCGATTATATATGCTAAACAAAAAGGCCGATGGTTTACCATCGGCCTTTTTCAGATGCCAGGACTGGAGGGAACTGGCGATCTCGGAACTCAAAAACTAACTAATGCGAACTCAAGTTACGCATGGCACTCAAACTGAAAGCGGCGGGACGAACGCGTTGGCGCTTTGCTTCATTTTCTTCAAGAAGCAATATAATTGCTGATATAGCCATCGCTATCATCATGGATAATGCCAGGAGAAATATCATCATCGCGGTATCCTTTCATTATAAATACGCTTGAGAAGCAAAAAGGTTGCACCAAACTTGCGCCTGTGTTGGTAAATCGGTTGTGAACTTGTCGTGAAATGGTGGTTCATATTTGTTTTCTTGGTTTCTGATTTCTTTCCAATTGTGGTTGTTGTTGAAAATATGTTGAGAAAAGGCTAGCTGGAAGAAATGACGATCGCGATTTACGCGGGTTCTTTCGACCCGATAACCAATGGCCATATAGATGTGCTGAAAGGTGCCTTGCGCCTTGCAGATAGAGTTATTGTTGCTATCGGCGTTCATCCGGGCAAAAAGCCGCTTTTCAGTTTTGAAGAGCGCGTCGCGCTGATTGATGCGAGTGCTGTCGCTTTGCTTGGTTCTGATGCAAAACGCGTTTCAGTTATTTCTTTTGATGCGCTCGTTATTGATGCAGCGCGAAAGCATGATGCGAAACTGATGGTTCGAGGTTTGCGTGACGGTACTGACCTTGATTATGAGATGCAGATGGCAGGCATGAATGGGACGATGGCACCTGAGATTCAGAGCGTTTTTCTTCCTGCCGATCCGGCTGTGCGCACAATTACCGCCACATTGGTTCGTCAGATTGCCTCAATGGGTGGCGATATAAAGCCCTTCGTGCCAATTGCTGTTGCTGTAGCATTAGAAGCAAAATTCAAATCCTGATTCAGGGAGTTTCTCTATCATGTCATTCATTCGCTCGGCATTTGCTGCCGCTACTATCGTTGCGCTTTCTCAAGGCGCTGCCTTTGCTGCTGACACCCTCAATTTGCAGCTTAAAGATGGCAATGTTGCAATTGAGCTGAACCCAACTATTGCGCCGAAGCACGTCGCGCAGATCGAAAAGCTGGTGAAGGAAGGCGCTTATGACGGCGTTGCGTTCCATCGTGTAATTCCCGGTTTTATGGCGCAGACTGGTGATGTGAAGTTCGGGAATGTGGACAAGGGCTATAATGGTTCGCGCGTTGGAACAGGTGGTTCTGAATTACCAAATATCCCGGCCGAATTTTCGAAAGAACCTTTCGTGCGCGGTACGGTCGGTATGGCGCGCAGCCAGTCGCCTGATTCAGCGAACTCGCAGTTCTTTATCATGTTTAATGATGGCGCATTCCTGAACGGTCAATATACAGTTGTTGGCAAGGTTGTCAGTGGTATGGACGTGGTTGATAAGATCAAAAAGGGTAGCGAATCCGACAATGGTTCTGTTGAAAGCCCAGACAAGATCATCAAAGCCACGATCGAAAAGAAATAAGTTTTAAATTCAACGCGTATCTTTGTCCGAAAATAATTCAAACTTTTGGGATACGCTTAATAGGAGAGGCCCGATGGCTTATAAAGACCCGGAAAATACGCTCGTTCTTGAAACCACCAAGGGCAATGTTGTTATCGAACTCTTTCACGATCTGGCACCTGGCCACGTTGAACGCATCAAGGAACTTGCACGCGAAGGCGCTTATGACGGCGTTGTGTTCCACCGCGTTATTGATGGCTTCATGGCGCAGACCGGCGACGTGAAGTTTGGTAAAACCGGCAGTGCAGATTTCAACGGTTCGCGCGCTGGCATGGGCGGTTCGAGCAAGCCTGATTTGAAGGCTGAGTTCTCGAACGTATCGCATAAGCGCGGAACGGCTTCGATGGCGCGTTCGCAGAACCCAAATTCGGCTAACTCCCAGTTTTTCATCTGCTTCGGCGATGCGTCGTTCCTTGACCGCCAGTACTCCGTTTGGGGTCAGGTTATCGAAGGCATGGAAAATGTCGACCAGATCAAGCGTGGCGAACCAGTTACCGATCCTGACACGATCGTAACAGCGCGTATCGCTTCGGACATCTAATCTATAGCTTAAATTAAAATATTGCGGCTCCGGTATTGCCGGGGCCGCTATTGCTTTGACGAGGTTTGTGATGCGCGTTGATCTTTTCGATTTCGATTTACCGGATGAGCGTATTGCACTGCGCCCCGTAGAGCCGCGCGATCACGCCAAGCTGTTGCGCGTTCGTCCCGGTCAGCCATTCGAGGATCGACAGGTATTTGAATTGCCTGATCTTTTGCAGTCGGGCGATGCGCTTGTCTTCAACGACACCAAGGTTATTCCGGCTCAGCTTGAGGGCATGCGCGAGCGTGATGGCAATATTTCGCAGGTCAGTGCAACGCTGCATATGCGCACTGGTCCTGATCGCTGGAAGGCATTCTTACGTCCTGCCAAGCGCGTGAAGGAAGGCGACCGCATCCGCTTTGGCCATTCCGGTTCAAGCTGCTTTCTTGGCACGCTTGACGCAACCGTCGCTGAAAAAGGCGATGCTGGTGAAGTGCTGCTGGTATTCGACCTTTCGGGCGCAATGCTGGATGAGGCGATTGCCGCAGTCGGCCATATTCCTTTGCCGCCTTATATCGCATCGAAACGTCCCGAGGATGAGCGCGACCGCAGCGATTATCAGACAGTTTATGCGCGGGAAGAGGGCGCGGTTGCTGCACCGACTGCCGGTCTGCATTTTACGCCTGAATTGCTCGAAAAAATTCGCGCACGGGGCATCGAAGAGCATTTTGTAACCCTGCATGTAGGCGCTGGCACCTTTTTGCCGGTCAAAGCCGACGACACAACCGATCACAAAATGCATTCCGAGATTGGTTATGTTTCAAAAGAAACGGCTGATGCGCTGAATGCCGTTCATGCACGCGGTGGGCGCGTGATTTGCGTTGGCACGACTTCGCTGCGGCTGATTGAGAGTGCTGCCGGTGAAGATGGTATCATCCGCACATGGGCGGGCCCGACCGATATCTTCATCACGCCGGGCTATAAGTTCCGTGCCGTTGATCTGCTGATGACCAACTTCCATCTACCGCGTTCGACGCTTTTCATGCTGGTTTCAGCTTTCAGCGGTTTCGACGTGATGCATGAAGCTTATCAGCGTGCAATCGAAACAGGTTATCGCTTCTATTCTTATGGAGACTCTTCTCTTTTAGAACGTGCATGAACCTGTTTCCTTTTCAGCCATAATTCATTAGAGACACGGCATGACCAGCGAAAATTTTGAATTCAAAGTGCTTGCGCGTGATGGCGCGGCGCGTCAGGGCGAAATCTCCATGCCGCGCGGCGTGGTGCGTACGCCTGCCTTCATGCCGGTTGGTACAGCCGGAACCGTCAAAGCCATGTATATGGATCAGGTAAAAGATCTTGGTGCCGATATTATCCTTGGCAATACCTATCATCTGATGCTGCGTCCGGGTGCGGAACGCGTGGCTCGCCTTGGTGGTCTGCATGAATTTGGCGGTTGGAAAGGTCCGATCCTTACGGATTCTGGTGGCTTTCAGGTGATGTCGCTCGCGCAGTTGCGCAAGATTGATGAAACGGGCGTGACTTTTCGTTCGCATATTGACGGCAAAGCCTATGAAATGACGCCGGAGCGCTCTATCGAAATTCAAGGCCTGCTCGATAGCGATATTCAGATGCAGCTTGATGAATGTGTGGCCCTGCCATCACCTGAAAAAAACACCGAACGCGCGATGGAAATGTCGCTGCGCTGGGCAGAACGCTGCAAGGTGGCGTTTGGCACACAGGCTGGAAAGGCGATGTTTGGTATCGTGCAGGGTGGTGACAATGCGCGCCTGCGTGAGCGTTCGGCTGAAGCATTGAAGGCGATGGACCTCAAAGGCTACTCCGTTGGTGGCTTGGCGGTTGGTGAACCCCAGAACGTCATGCTCGAGATGCTCGAAGTGGTTTGTCCCATTCTGCCTACAGAAAAGCCACGCTATCTGATGGGCGTCGGCACACCGGATGACATGCTGAAATCGGTGGCCCGCGGTATCGACATGTTCGATTGCGTGATGCCAACGCGTGCTGGTCGTCATGGTCTGGCGTTCACGCGCTTTGGCAAGGTAAATCTGCGCAATGCGCGTCATGCCGATGATCATCGTCCGCTCGATCCAGAATCAAACTGCCCGGCGACGCGTGATTATAGCCGCGCCTATCTGCATCATCTGGTCAAATCAGGTGAGGCACTCGGCGGAATGCTGCTGACTTGGAATAATCTGGCTTATTACCAATATCTTATGCAGGGCATTCGTGCAGCCATTGCGGAAGGCCGTTTTGAGGATTTCGCGGCTGAAACGACAGCCGGATGGGAGAGGGGCGACATAGCAGCCCTTTGATTTTTCAATAATATTTAAGTTTAAAAAAACGCGCCTTAGAGCGCCGATCTGATTTCATCAGATCGGCGCTCTAAGGCTTTTTATCTTAAGCATAATCTTATCGATCCTCATTTCACTCTGGTCGGATCATGCTCGAATCAGGGCGCGGTTTATTGTCTGCACGAAATATAATTTCTACAAAATAACGCTATGCAATCGATTACATTTGTGACTACAATCGATTTCATCAAGTTCTATGGGAGGAGAGCATGGTTAAACTGACAAAAGGACTTCTGTCGGCTGTCGCTGTTTTGGGACTGACCGCATTTTCCGCTCACGCTGAATCTTATAAGATCGGTTTGAGCAACGGCTGGGTTGGCAGCGAATGGCGCACCCAGATGATCGACGAAGCCAAGGAAGCCGCTGCCAAGTGGAAAGAACGCGGCGTTGATGTCGAGGTTGTGGTTCAGAGCGCCAATGTCGATGTGCCGGGGCAGATTGCTCAGGTTCGTAACTTCATCAGTCAGGGCGTTGATGCAATCATCATCAACCCGAATAGCCCGACTGCTTTTGATCCGATTTTCAAGCAGGCAGCGCAGAAAGACATTCTGGTCATTGCGACCGATGCTGAAGTGTCTTCAAAAGATGCGATTTATATCGGTATCGATCAGACAGATTATGGGCGCAAGGGTGGCGAATGGCTTGCCAAGACGCTTGATGGCAAGGGCAATGTTGTTGCAATCAATGGCGTTGCAGGGCATCCGGCAAACCAGATGCGCGTCGATGGCTATAAGGATGCGTTCAAAAACTATCCCGATATTAAGATCATCAATGAAGTGAATGCCAATTGGGATCAGGCACAGGGCCAGCAGGCCATGCAGAACCTGCTTGCAACCTATCCGGACATCAACGGCGTTTATGTTCAGGATGGTATGGCAGCCGGCGCGTGGCGGTCGATCATTGATGCCAAGAAGACGGATTCTATTGCGGCGACCGGTGAAATCCGCAAAGACTTCCTTGATCTGTGGAAGAATGACAAGCTGAACTCTGGTGCAGCCGTTAATCCTCCCGGCGTGATGGCAAGTGCGCTGAATGTCGCCGTGCTGAAGCTTCAGGGCAAAGAGTTCAAGGAAGAGCCGTCTGACGGCCAGTACAAGAACGCGCATTATCTTGAAATTCCGTTCATCGATTCCACGAACTTCGAGGAGGTCTACAAGGCGATGGACGGCAAGCCGGGCTACTATTCCTACACCTCGACATTGTCGATCGAAGACGCGGAAAAGCTCTTCAAATAGGATTCCGTGAGGCCCGGGTGCATTTTGCGTCCGGCCTCATCGCTTAAGCGACTGCATTGTGGGGTGCTCAGCGATAAAAACGCTGGAGGCGTTCGATTGTTCGCGCCCTGCTTCGCCATACCGGAAAAAAGATATGACTGAACTCATCATTCGTGGTGTCCGTAAAGCCTATGGAGCCACACTTGCGCTCAAGCGTGGCGATCTCGATTTGAAGTCGGGCGAAGTCCATGTGCTGATCGGTTCAAATGGCTCTGGCAAAAGTACGCTCTGTAAAATCGTTGCAGGAAGTGTGCGGCCGGATGAGGGTGAGGTTGTGCTCAATGGCCAGCCGGTAACAGTTTCAGGCCCGCGTGCCGCGCGCGCGTTGGGTATTGGCATTTTCTATCAGGAACTTAGTCTGTCAGCGCATCGAAGTGTTGCGGAGAATATTTCTTTGGCCGACTTGCCACGCAAAGCCGGGATTCTGGTTGATCGGCGTTCTGTCGAAGAACGTGCGGAAAAATATATTTCCTTATTTAAAGGCGTGACAGGCGATGATTTTTCCGCTGATGCGCCGGTTAATAGTTTGCGTGAAGACCAGCGGCAGCTTGTCGAAATCATGAAAACATTGGCGAGCGAAGCGGCGATCCTGATTTTTGATGAGCCGACATCGTCGCTTGATCGTTCGCAGGCGGAACGTTTTTTCGAAGTGCTGCGTGAACTGAAAGCGCAAGGGCGCGCTATCGTTTTCATATCACATCGCATGGATGAAATTTTTGCGATTGGGGATCGTGTGACCGTCATTCGTGATGGTGAGACGATTGCCACGACGCATATCTCTAGCATCGATCAGGCTGGTATCGTTAGCCAGATGGTGGGCGAAGCGCCAGGAATGCAGGCGGGGAAAGCGCCGGTTGATGCGTTAGCAGCCATCCGCGGGAAAACGACGCTTACTGCGTCGCAAATATCTGGCAAGCATTTTCATAATATTTCTTTCGAGGTTTCGGCAGGTGAAATTCTTGGTCTGGGCGGCTTGCACGGTCAGGGACAATCAGCGGTTCTGCGCGCGCTTTTTGGCGCTTCGCAAATCAATGCTGGCACGGTGACGTTGAACGGCAGGACCATCACGGTGAGTTCTCCGCGACAGGCCATTCGCCAAGGCTTTGCCTATGTGTCGGGCGACCGCGTGCGCGACGGTGTGATAACTGGACGCCCGATTATCGAAAACCTGTCGCCGGTGCATTTTCTGCGCGAGCGTATGCATTTGGTGAGACCTGCTAATCTCAAAGAAAAAATTTTGCCTGCATTGCAGGCAATGCAAACCCGCTTTGCCAGCCTGTCGCATCCGATCAGTTCACTTTCCGGCGGCAATCAGCAAAAGATCGTCATTGGCCGCTGGCTTATCGACCGACAACAGGTGCTTCTGCTGGATGACCCCACAAAAGGCATCGATCTGTCCGCGAAAGCCGATCTGTTTGCGCTGATCCGCAAGCTTGCATCCGATGGCATGAGTATTATTCTCTATTCATCAGAGGATAGTGAATTGCTGGATAATGCGGACCGTATTCTGGTGTTTAATGGTGGGGCTGTCACGCGCGAACTGACTGGAGGCGAGCGCACGCGTTTCAACCTCTACCGCGCTGCATATGAGGCTGCATGATGTCAATTGATATGACAAGTTCCACGCAATCCGGTGCGCTTAAACGTCTGATGACGCATTTTCCATTTTTCCCGTCCTTGATTATTCTTGTAGCACTACTGGCCCTGAATGGATTCTTTGAACCAAACAGTCTTAGCTTTGGTTCACTGACCGGTCTTATAAGCACCTATATGGCCTTGGTGCTGCTCGCGGTTGCGCAGACTTATGTGGTGTTTTCCGGCGATATTGATCTGTCGGCTGGCAGCATTGTTTCTCTGGTTAATGTCGTGATTGTGGTCCTTATGGAACGCTGGGGCGGTGGGGGATTTCAGGTTATTCTTGCCTGTCTGGTGGGGATTGGGGCCGGTGTTCTTTGTGGCATCTTCAACGGTATCGCCATTGCTGCATTGCGGCTTCAGGCCATCGTTGCAACTTTTGCGACCAGTATTTTCTTTACCGGAATTGCGCTCTGGATATTGCCGGTTGCGGGCACGCCGGTGCCGGAAATCTATTGGACCATCTATACGTCAGAATATTTCGGTATTCCCTTTGTGCTTTACGTGTTGGTTGTGGCTCTTCTTGCTGTTGGTTTTCTGGCGCGCACTGCCCTTGTCACGCAGATGCTTTCAGTCGGCGATAATGCCAATGCTGCGTTCCAGTCGGGTCTTCCGGTCACGCTCATTCGCATTAAAGGCTATGTGATCTGCGGTTTCTTTTCGGCATTGGCCGCACTTTGCATTTCTGGTGATACGGCCAGCGGTGATCCGCTTGTCGGCGGAAAGATGACGCTATTCAGCGTTGCTGCCGTGGTGCTGGGCGGAACAGCGCTTGCAGGCGGTGTCGGCAGTGTCGTCGGCTCGGTAATTGGTGCCTTTATTATCGGACTGATCAGTTCTCTGGTGTTTTTCGTCGGTACCCCATCGGAATGGCAAAACCTTGTTCAGGGCTTAGCGATCCTTGTTGCGCTGATGGTCGGGATTATCGTTTCCAGAAAGGCAAATGCATGACAACGCAGAAAGATACTGCCAGCCTTTCGATCATGTCACTGCTTCGCCAGCCGCTTCTGATCGCAATACTTCTGATTGTGGCACTGCTGACCTTGGGCGAGATGCTTTCTCCGGGTTTTGCGAGCGAGCAACAAATTTTGCGCTTGCTCATTGTTGCGGCTTTGCTTGGCATTGTGGCTGCGGGTCAGAATCTGGTGATTTTGGGTGGGCGCGAAGGCATTGACCTTTCGGTCGGAGGCGTGGTTTCGCTTGCTGCCATTGTTGCGGGTAACATGATGGATGGCGCTAATGGCGGCATCATCCCAGCCTTGTTTTTAGCACTTCTTGTGGGCGGATTGTTTGGTACGGTCAACGGCATCGGTGTTACCATTCTGCGCATTCCACCTCTGGTCATGACGCTTGGTATGCTCGGGGTTTTGCAGGGTCTGCTTGTGGTTATCCGCAACGGTGTTCCATCGGGGCGCGCCGCACCGGGACTCACGTCCTTCGTTACGCAGCCGTTTCTGCTTGGTCTGCCTGGTATTTTGTGGCTGTGGATCGTGATCGGCCTTTTCATGGCTTTCATGCTTTATCGCACGGTTTTCGGCACGCGGATTTTTGCCATCGGTTCCAATGAACATGCAGCCTATATGGCAGGTGTCCCGGTACGGCTTATTCGCATCAGCCTGTTTACCTTATCGGGAATGTTTGCAGCTCTTGCGGGTGTGTGTCTCCTCGGCTATTCCGGCTCCTCATTTTCCAATGTGGGTGAGCAATATATGCTTCCGTCCATCATAGCGGTCGTATTCGGCGGCACACCGCTTTCGGGCGGAAAGGGCGGGTATACCGGCACCATGGCGGGAGCGGTTCTACTCACTGTTCTTCAAAGCATTCTTGTGACAGTGAATATCGACGAATCCGGGCGGCAGATGATTTTCGGCGCAACGCTGTTGGTTCTGATGCTGTTTTACGGCCGAAGCCGGTCGATGAGAGGCTGATTGTAGGTATATGACTATGTATGAACGGTCGAGGATCAAGGACATTGCAGACCGGGCCGGTGTGTCGACGGCGACAGTTTCGCGTGCGTTGAGCGGTTCCGGCCTTGTGGCAGAGGCGACTGAAAAGCGTATTCGCGCCGCAGCATTAGAGCTTGATTATCGCCCGAATATTGCTGCGCGCAATTTGCGTATGCAGCGTTCCATGGCAATTTTGCTGGTCGTACGCGACGTGTCAAATCCGTTTTACCTTGAAATATTTAAGGGTGTGGAAGCAGAAGCGCGTGCTGCGGGTTTTTCGGTCTTGATGGGAAACGCCAATAATGATCCGCTGCGTGCTGCTGAATATTTTGAGATGCTTCAAGATGGTCATGCAGATGGCATGATCCTGATGACGGGCGCACTTGGTGACGAAGCCGTGCGCAGTCTAAAGGGACCCGTTCGCAAGCCGCTCGTGGTCGCGCTTGAACTGATCGAAGATCTCGACGTGCCGAATGTCCATATCGATAATCGCAAAGCGGCCTACGAGGCTGTGCAGCATTTGATTGGTCTTGGTCACAGACGCATTGCGCATGTGCAGGGGCCGATGCCTGAATATATGAGCATTATGCGCCGCGAAGGCTATCAGGCAGCAATGGCCGATGCCGGACTTTTGGTTGCCGATGGCTATGATCTGCCCGGCGATTATACCTTGGAACGGGGGCAATCCGCTTGTCGCGAATTGTTTTCGCGTAAAGATCGACCGACTGCGATTTTTCTGGCCAATGATGAAATGGCAATTGGCGCAATCAATGAATTGCGCAGGCTGGGATTTTCGGTGCCATCGGATGTTTCGATCATTGGCTTTGACGACATTTTTCTAAGCGAAACATTTTATCCGCCGCTTACAACGGTCAGCCAGCCGCGTGACGAGATTGGGCGTGAGGCCATGCGGATGCTTTTGAAACTCATATCCGGGGAAGCCAATACGCTGCCGTCGCGCCAGCTTGAAACCACGCTGAGCATTCGCGGCACCACAGGCCCAGCCCCAGCAGACTGATCATATTCGGGAGGAATACATGACGACATTGCCTAAAGAGCGACTGCGGATCGGCTTTATCGGTTCCGGCTTCATCGCACAGTTTCATCTCCGCTCGATGATCGGTGTGCGCAATATTGATGTTGTCGCAGTCTATAGTCGCGATGAACAAAAGCGGTCGCGCTTTGCCAGACTTGTTTCCGAGCTTGAACTGGGTGATTGCCGCTCGCATGCAACGCTTGAGAGCATGCTTGCCGATGAAAATGTCGATGCAATCTGGGTGACATCACCCAACCATACGCGTCTCGATATTATGCGCGTTATTCATGCAGAAGTGAAAGCAGGGCGGTCGAAAGTTTTTGCGGTTGCCTGTGAAAAGCCTCTTGCGCGAACGGTTGGCGAGGCGCGCGAGATGCTGCATCTCGCCGAAGATGCTGACCTTAACCACGGCTATCTCGAAAATCAGGTTTTCTGTACGCCGGTGGCGCGAGGCAAGGAAATTATCTGGCGCAGAGCGGCTGCAACAACCGGCAGGCCATATCTGGCGCGAGCGGCCGAAGAGCATTCTGGTCCGCATGAGGCATGGTTCTGGCAGGGCGACAAACAGGGCGGCGGTGTTTTATCGGATATGATGTGCCATAGCCTTGAAGTTGCGCGGCATCTTCTGACGCCACCTGATGCAAAGCGCAACACGCTGCGGGTTAAGTCAGTCAATGGAACGGTTGCCAATCTCAAATGGACGCGTCCGCATTATGCCGATCAGCTGCGTGCGCGTTATGGTTCGGGCGTCGATTATCGCAACAGGCCATCCGAAGATTTTGCGCGCGGTGTCGTGGCGCTTGAGGATGAGGACGGCAACGAGCTGATGATCGAAGCTACAACCTCATGGGCTTATGTGGGTGCCGGATTGCGTATCCAGCTTGAACTTTTAGGGCCTGAATATGCGCTTGAATACAATTCGCTGAATACGGGTCTGCGCATTTTTATGTCGCGCGAGGTCAAGGGCGGTGAGGGTGAAGATCTTGTTGAAAAGCAAAATGCCGAACAGGGGTTGATGCCGGTGTTGGAAGATGAACCGGGTGTTTATGGATACACCGATGAAAATCGCCATATGACCGAGTGTTTTAGAAAAGGCATAATACCTATTGAAACATTTGCAGATGGTCTTGCCGTGGTAGAAATGATGATGGGGCTCTACCTTTCGGCTGAAACAGAAAAAACAGTGCATTTTCCCGCACCAGAGCTTGAGAACTATGTTCCGGTGGTCGCCAGAGCATTTTCCAGCAAGAGTGCCTAGCAATTTTGCATAGAACAATGCGATAAGGTAAATAGTTAGAACCTAACGATTTCAGCCGGCTTCGAGTAGTTTCCCAAGCCGGCAGATCACTGAGTGCCGCTCGTCATCGCTTACGATGTCACAATCGAGCAGCCGACTGCATTCCAGCCCTGCAATCGCAAGATAGGTCACCAGCACAAGATCGCGGTCGGTCGCATCATTGAGCATCCGATCAAGCACCGATCGATGATAATGGCGTACTGGAATCATAAAATCTGGATTTTCGACCATAGCCGCCAAGATTCCACTGGCTGGCGGTTCGTCATCAGCTTGAATACGGAACACATCGAAAAACGCGCGAGCGATAAGGTTTTTGTCGCCGTGTTGCAGACTTTCCTGCACCTCCATGGCGCGTTCGTGTTCTTTCATGTATTCTTCGACAACAGCCTCAAGCAACTTTGCTTTGGTTGGAAACGAATAAAGCAAACCGCCCTTGGAGAGGCCAGCACGTGCGGCCACAGCATCAAGCGAGATATGTGCCGGCCCGACTTCTTGCGCGAGTTCGACTGCCGCGCGTAAAATGCGCTCTCGCGAAGAGATCTTATTCTTTGTCGACAATTCCTCAAGGTCTCCTGACAGTTCAATAGTTGACAATACCGTCCAGACGGTACAGTTATTTTCGATAGATATTCAAGTAAAATACGTGCGACCAAATTGTGAGGAACAAAAGGCACGCACATTAACGACGCCCTGGAGTGCATCGGCAATGATCAAACGCCTTATTCTGGCAATAATCTTTCTCGTGATCGTCGTGGGAGGGCTCGTTGGCTTCAACCTGTTCAGGGAAAAGGCCATTAAAGACTTTTTTGCCAATATGAAACAGCCTGCTCAGACCGTTTCAACGATCACGGTAGCGCCCTCTTCATGGACTCCGGGTATTGAGGCCATTGGTACTGCGAACGCAAAAAATGGTGTTGATCTGACAGTTCAGCTCAATGGCATCGTCCAGACAATAAATTTCAAAGCCAATCAGGACGTTAAGCAGGGCGATGTGCTTCTTGAAATGGAAAGCAGCATCGAGAAAGCTGACGTGGCTGCGGCAAAAGCTGAATCGGTTCTTGCCGACCAGAACCTGAAGCGTGCTCAAAGTTTGCGGACCAGCGGGTTTGGTACTGTTTCTGATGCCGATACAACCGAAGCTACGGCCAGTGCAAAGAAAGCCGCTGTTGTGAAATCTCAGGCCGTTCTGGACCAGAAAATTGTTGTCGCACCTTTTAACGGCATCATCGGTATCTCGAAGGTCGATCTTGGTCAGTATCTCACACCAGGAACAGTAATTGCGACCTTGCAGCAGGTCGATACTATGCGCGTCGACTTCACAATTCCAGAACTGTCGTTGCCGATGATCAAGCTTGGTCAAACGATAAAGCTTGGTCAAGGAATGGATGCGCTCGATTTTACAGGTGTAATTACCGGTATCGATCCGAAGATCGATCCATCGACGCGCCTTGTTTCTGTTCGTGCCGAGGTTGAAAATCCCGATCACAAGTTGACGCCGGGTCAATTCGTGCAGGTTCGTGTTGAACTTCCGAAGGAAGACAACATTATCACTCTGCCACAGACGACAATCGTATCAAGCCTTTATGGCGATTACGTCTTTGCCGTTCGACCTGCCGAACAGAAGGAAGGCGAAGAGAGCAAAGAAGGTGAAAACCTTGTTGCACAGCAGGTCTTCGTGAAAATTGGACGCCGTTTTGGCGAAGTTGCTGAAATCACCAGTGGTATCAAGGAAGGCGATGTCGTTATCACGGCTGGCCAGAACAAGCTTACTGCCGGTATTTCGGTGAAGATCGACAATGCTGTGAACCCGATTCCTCAAGCGGATAAGAAATAGGCGCCAGAGATGAGCTTTTCCGATATTTTCATCCGGCGACCTGTCCTTGCGACTGTCGTCGCACTCATGATCATTCTCCTCGGTTTTCAGGGGATTGCGCAGCTATCCGTCCGTGAATATCCAAAGGTGGATGAAACAGTTATCACCGTTTCAACCACTTATGCGGGTGCAAGTGCCGAGCTTATTCAGGGCTTCATCACCGCTCCGATTGCTGAAGCCGTCGCTACCACTGAAAACATCGATTATGTGACCTCATCCAGCCGCCAATCATCGAGCACGGTGACTGTGCAGATGAAGCTTGGTGCAAATCCGGATGCCGCACTCACAGAAGTCATCGCCAAGGTCAATCAGGTTCGTGGAAAACTGCCCGATGAATCTGATGATCCAGTGATTTCGAAAGGGACGGGTCAGAACTTTGCGACGATGTATCTCGCAGCGCAAAACCCGAATATGACGGGCGAGCAGATAACCGAATATCTTGAACGCGTTATCCAGCCACGTATGTCCACCATTCAGGGTGTGGCAAACGCGGAAATTCTTGGTGGTCAGGTCTATTCGATGCGTATTTGGCTGGACCCTATCCAGCTTGCCGCAAGACAGATAACCGCGCCGGAAGTTCTGGCTGCGATCAAGGCTTCGAACTTTCTTTCGGCGCCAGGCAAAACGAAGAACGAATATGTTTCTTCCTCCATTACGCTTGAATCCACATTGCAGACCCCTGAAGCTTTTGGTGCTATGCCAATCAAGTCTTCCGGCGATGATATTGTAAGATTGCGCGATGTTGCGAAGGTCGAGCTTGCGGCTGCGAGCACCGATACGATCGTTGCGTTCAATGGTTCTGCCGGTACGTTTCTGGGTGTATTTCCAACACCTGCTGCTAATCCTATCGACATGGCCAATGCTGTGCGCAAGGAGCTGCCATCAATTCAGAATTCATTGCCTGAAGGCATGACGATTGTTCTGGTTTACGATGCGACGGAGCAGATCAGTTCGTCCATCGATGAAGTGTTCACAACAATTGCCGAAGCGGTCGCCATCGTTATTCTGGTGATTATCGTCTTCCTCGGATCGTTCCGTTCGGTTCTCATTCCGATCGTGACCATTCCGATCTCGCTGATTGGCGTGTGTTTCTTCCTGTATATTCTTGGTTTCTCGATCAATCTTTTGTCGCTTCTTGCGATGGTTTTGGCGATTGGTCTGGTGGTCGATGACGCCATCGTGGTGCTTGAAAATATTCACCGTCATATCGAGGAGGGATTGCGTCCTATGGATGCGGCCTTCAAGGGCATGAAGGAAATTACCGGCTCTATTATCGCGATGACGATTACGCTGGCTGCGGTGTTTGCACCTCTCGGATTTACCGGCGGTTTGACCGGTTCGCTGTTCCGCGAATTTGCCTTCACGCTCGCAGGTGCGGTTATCATTTCCGGTATTGCTGCTTTGACAGTCTCGCCAATGATGTGCGCACGCTTGCTCAAGCATGGTGAAGCAACGCGATTCCAGAAGTTCATCGATAAGACATTTGGAAAGCTTGAAAAATTCTATCACCGTATGGTTTCAGGATCGCTGAATTATCGGCCCGTAACCTTACTGATCGTTATTTGCCTGGTTGCTCTTACTGGCTTCCTCTTTACGAAAACCTCAAGTGAACTGGCACCCGAAGAAGATTCAGGCGCGCTGTTTGCGCTTATCAATGCGCCGCAATATGCAACTTCGGCTTACACCGATCTTTATGCGCGTGAAATTGATGAACTGACCAAAGATACGCCGGATATTAAAACACGCTTTCAAATCGTCGGTATGGATGGTGGCACCAATTCCGGGATTGCGCTCTGGGTACTGAATGACTGGAGTGATCGCAATCGCTCGCAGAAACAAGTCCAACAGGATCTAACTGAACGAATGTCGAAAGTGGCAGGCGTCCAGTCGTTCATCTTTGCTCCGCCTTCGCTTCCGGGTACCGGCGGTGGATTGCCAATTTCCATTGCTCTGCAATCAACTGGCCCTGCGGATCAGGTTTTTGCGCTTGCTGAAGAAATCAAGAACGAAGCGCAGGCAACTGGCCAGTACATCATCGTTCAGAACTCTCTGTCGTTCAATTCGCCGCAAACGACGATCTCTATTGATCGTGATCGGGCTGCGACGCTTGGTGTTCAGGTCAGCGACATTGGTTCTACCCTGGGTCTGCTCACCGGTGGTGCATCGGTTGCAAAATTTGACCGCGATTCAAACAGCTACGACATCATCACGCAGGTGCCGGATGTCTATCGTTCGAACCCGGAAAAGCTTGGTGAGTTCTATGTTCGCAGTCTTTCTGGAGAAATGGTCCCACTTTCGGCTCTCATAACCATCAATCAGAGTGGTGCTCCTGCGGCGATTGAGCAGTTTAACCAGCTTAATTCAGCTACGATCTCGGCGCTTCCATTGCCAGGTGTTACAACCGGACAGGGCCTGCAAACGCTTGTTGATCTGACGAAATCCAAGATGCCGGAAGGCTTCTTCCTCGATTATTCGGGACAGTCGCGTCTTGAAGTGGAGCAGGGCAACACGATCCTGATCGCCTTCGGCCTTGCCGTTATAGTGATCTATCTTGTGCTGGCTGCACAGTTTGAAAGCTTCCGTGATCCTTTTATTATCATGATGTCGGTTCCGCTTTCGATCTTCGGCGCTATTGTTCCGCTTAATCTGGGTCTGGGTACGCTCAATATCTATACACAGGTGGGTATGATCACGCTTGTGGGGCTTATAACGAAGCACGGCATTCTGATGGTCGAGTTCGCCAATCAGCAGCGTCGCCTGCATGGGCATTCGCGTCGTGAAGCGATTATCCTTGCTGCCGAAACTCGCCTTCGCCCGATCCTGATGACAACGGCTGCTATGGCGCTTGGTGTTGTACCGCTGATTCTTGCGAGCGGCGCGGGTGCTGCGGCACGGTATTCGATGGGTCTGGTTATCTTCACCGGCATCACCATCGGTACGATCTTCACGCTGTTCGTCGTGCCGATGTTCTATACGTTCATTGCCGAGAAGGACGTGGAAGGTGAGTATGTTCCAGAGAAGGAGGATGGCAGTCAGCCTGCTCCGGCCTCTCATCACTGAAACTTGTATTGAATAATCAGATTAAGGGCGGCCTCATACGGGCCGCCCTTTTTTATTGGCACGAAATTGTATTTCAACTGTTCCACACCATATGAGCAAGCATGATACCTTTATCCGTTCTCGACCTTTCACCCGTTGCCGAAGGCAGCGATGCCGGACAATCTTTGCGCAATACGCTGGAGCTGGCTCAGCAAGCCGAAAGGCTTGGTTTCACGCGCTATTGGCTCGCAGAGCATCACAACATGCCGGGCATTGCCAGTGCCGCGACTTCCGTGGTCATTGGTCATGTAGCGGCTGGCACATCGACTATCCGTGTTGGTGCCGGCGGCATCATGTTGCCGAACCATGCGCCACTGGTCATCGCCGAGCAGTTCGGCACGCTGGCTTCGCTGTTTCCGGGCCGTATCGATCTGGGTCTCGGTCGAGCGCCGGGAACCGATCAGATCACCGCGCATGCGCTTCGTCGTAATCTGGAAAGCAGTGCCAATGATTTTCCTCGCGATGTCGTGGAGCTGCTCAATTATTTCAAGCCTGCTGATCCAGCACAACGCGTGCAAGCCGTGCCGGGGGCGGGACTGAATGTTCCGGTGTGGATTCTCGGCTCCAGCCTGTTTGGTGCGCAACTGGCTGCTATGCTTGGTCTGCCTTATGGATTCGCTTCGCATTTTGCACCGGCTGACATGGAACGCGCCGTAGACCTTTATCGTGAGCGTTTTGAGCCGTCAGAATATTTGCAAAAGCCCTATGTGATGCTGGGCCTCAATGTGATTGCGGCAGATACAGATGAAGAAGCACATCATCTTTTCACATCGCAATTACAGGCATTTGTGAACTTGCGCAGTGGTCGTCCGGGCAAGTTGCCTGCGCCTGTTGCCGGTTATCAGGAGCAGCTTGATCCATCCGCACAGGCACTGGTGCGCCAGATGCTGTCATGTCGAGTTGTGGGTGGTCCCGAGACCGTCGATAAAGGCATTCGTGAGTTTGCCGAGCGGACAGGCGCTGATGAATTGATGGTGACGGGCATGATCCATGATCATCAGAAGCGTTTACGCTCTTACGAGATCGTCAGCAATTCGATGGCGTGAGGATCAAACTCGCGACTGACTTCAATAAGAAGCCAGTCGCGGAATGCTTTGACCGCAGGGGTGTTCGCACGCGCCCGCGGTGTAACAAAGTAATAGTTGCTTGGGCTTTTGACCGTGTGCTCATACGCCACGACAAGCTGGCCGCTCTCAATTTCGGCACTGATCAGAAACAGCGGCATCAGTGCAATCCCAAGACCTGCGATACAGGCCTGCGAGACGTTGGAAAACTGTTCAAACCGCATCCCGCCCGCAACAGGTGCCGCAATGTCGAGGCTTTTGAACCAGTGGCTCCATGCGCCGGGGCGTGATGCCATGTTGAAAAGCGGCAGCCGCAAAAGGTCTGTAGGGCCGTTGATCGGATGCTGTTTTAGAAAAGCCGAGCTGCAAACAGGCGCAACCGTTTCCTCCATCAGAAATGTGCAATCGGCATTGGGCCAGTCTGGCTGACCAATATGGATTGCCGCATCAAGACCTTCGCGTTCAAAGTCGAACTGGCCAATGCGGGTGGCAAAATTCAGAATAATATCAGGATATTGCGCCACAAAACGCGGGATTCTCGGGATTAGCCAACGGGTACCGAAGGTCGGCAGAAATGCCAGATTAAGCGTCGTCCCACGCATTTGTGACATGACCTGCAATGATGCCGCACGAATGGAAGCAAGGGCAGGGCTTATTGCATGAAGATAGGCGCTTCCGGCGTCTGTCAGTATGACATGGCGGCTGGTGCGATCAAACAAAACGGCACCAAGCTGTTCCTCCAGCAAAGCAATCTGACGGCTGACAGCACCTTGCGTCAAAGAAAGCTCTTCGGCTGCGCTCGAAAAGCTCTGATAACGCGCGACTGCATCAAAGGCAGCAAGTGCACTTGTCGAAGGAAGCAGGCGTCTCGATAGTGAAATCATTATCTATTACTAAATGGAATAGATCGATGAGTAAACGTAAATTGCATGTCGAATTATGCTGCGCCATAGTCTCACCAACTGAATTTGAGGAGATTATTCATGTCGCGTGCCGCATTTAACTGGGAAGATCCATTTCTGCTTGATGAACAGCTGACCGAAGACGAGCGGATGATCCGTGATTCGGCACAGGCCTTCTCAAGCGACGTTTTGCTGCCGCGCATTGAAAAAGCCTATCTGGATGAAACGACCGATCCTGATCTGTTTCGTCTGATGGGGCAGGCTGGTTTGCTCGGTGTGACGCTGCCTGAAGAATATGGCGCGGCCAATGCAGGCTATGTCTCCTATGGTCTGGTGGCACGCGAAGTCGAGCGTATCGATTCGGGCTATCGCTCAATGATGAGTGTTCAGTCGTCGCTCGTCATGTATCCGATCTATGCTTATGGCTCGGAGGAGCAGCGCAAGAAATATCTGCCGGGTCTGGTTTCCGGCGAGTTGATTGGCTGTTTCGGCCTGACCGAACCTGATGCAGGTTCCGATCCTGCTGGCATGAAAACCCGCGCCGACAAGATCGATGGCGGCTATCGCATCAGCGGTTCCAAAATGTGGATTTCCAATTCACCGATTGCCGATGTGTTCGTCGTCTGGGCAAAATCGACGGCCCATGATGGTGCGATCCGTGGTTTCGTACTCGAAAAGGGCATGAAAGGTCTTTCTGCACCAAAGATTGGTGGTAAACTTTCGCTGCGTGCTTCGATTACCGGCGAAATCGTCATGGACGGCGTCGAAGTTTCCGAAGATGCGCTCCTGCCGAATGTTTCAGGCCTCAAGGGTCCGTTCGGCTGCTTGAACCGCGCCCGTTACGGCATTTCATGGGGTGTGCTGGGTGCGGCAGAGGATTGCTGGTTCCGTGCGCGTCAGTATGGTCTCGATCGCAAGCAGTTCGACAAGCCGCTGGCTGGCACGCAGCTTTATCAGAAGAAGCTCGCCGACATGCAGACTGAAATAGCTCTGGGCTTGCAGGCAAGCTTACGCGTTGGTCGTCTGTTTGACGAAGGTAAAATGGCGCCCGAAATGATTTCCATCGTCAAGCGCAACAATTGCGGAAAGGCGCTCGATATTGCGCGTCAGGCGCGTGACATGCATGGTGGCAACGGCATTCAAATCGAATATCACGTTATGCGCCACGCGCAGAATCTTGAAACCGTCAACACCTATGAGGGTACGCACGATGTTCATGCGCTGATTCTCGGACGTGCGCAGACCGGCATTCAGGCGTTCTTCTGATCGTCGGAAAGGTTTTGAGAAATGCAGAATACACCGCTTGCGGGTCTTAAAGTCATTGAGCTGGCCCGCATTCTGGCTGGTCCATGGGTCGGACAGACGCTGTCCGACCTTGGTGCCGACGTCATCAAGGTCGAAAGCCCTGAAGGTGACGACACCCGCACATGGGGACCGCCATTTATCGAGGTTGAAGGCGAAAAGTCGGCAGCCTATTTCCACGCTTGTAATCGTGGCAAGCAATCGATCATAGCTGATTTTCGCTCTGATGAGGGCAGGGAGCTTGTACGCAAGCTGGTTGCCGATGCGGACGTGGTGATTGAGAATTTCAAGCTCGGCGGTCTTGATAAATACGGCCTCGACTATGAAAGCCTGAAAGCGATCAATCCACGCCTCATCTATTGCTCAATCACGGGTTTCGGCCACACCGGGCCTTATGCGGAACGTGCGGGTTATGATTTCATGATCCAGGGCATGGGCGGCATCATGGATCTGACTGGCGAACCAGATCGTGAGCCTCAGAAGATAGGTGTGGCTTTCGCAGACATCTTTACCGGGCTTTACAGCGTCATTGCTATTCAGTCGGCTCTCATCATGCGTGAGCGCACAGGCAAAGGTCAGCACATTGATATGGCGCTGTTTGATTGTATGTCGGCGGTTCTTGCCAATCAGGCGATGAATTATCTGGCGTCAGGCGTATCGCCAAAGCGTATGGGCAATGCGCATCCCAATATCGCGCCTTATCAGACGCTGCCTGTATCAGATGGTTATTTCATCATCGCCTGTGGCAATGACGGGCAGTTTGCAAAACTGACGGCTTTGCTGGGAATTGGTGAGCTTGCGAGCGATTCTCGCTTCCTTACGAACTCCGCGCGCGTCTCCAACCGCGATGCGCTCACAGCCCTGCTGGAAGAGCGCACGAAACAATGGATGCGCGACGATCTTCTGGCAGTACTTGCTAAATCTGGTGTACCCGCTGGGCCGATCAATACGGTTGAAGATGTTTTCTCTGACCCGCAATTTATCGCGCGCCAGATGAGAATTGATCCCGATGGAGTGCCGGGACTGCGGACTCCAATCCGATTCTCGGATTCAGAGTTGAAACTGAATAAGCGCTCGCCTAATCTTGGTGAGCATAGCAGTGATATTTAACAAAAACCCCGCGTTGAGCGGGGTTTTCTTTAGGCTTTCAAGATAACTAGGTGCAGCCAAAAAGGCGCAAAAAATTTTCTTTGGAAGAGAATGGTGCGGTCGAGAAGACTCGAACTTCCACGGGTTGCCCCACAGCGACCTCAACGCTGCGCGTCTACCAATTCCGCCACGACCGCACGTGGTAGAAGCTGAACAATGTCAGCGAGAGGGCATTTAGCAAATCAAAATCGACTACACAAGGCTATTCTTTAAGTTCATCACAATTGTATGAAATTATTTTATAAAACCTTTAAATGTTTGATTTTAAAACGCAAAAAACTCCACTTCATCTAGTCGTAACCAGATTGCAGAGATGCTTTGCAAGACAACATAATTGTTGGGAAAGAATGGTGCGGTCGAGAAGACTCGAACTTCCACGGGTTGCCCCACAGCGACCTCAACGCTGCGCGTCTACCAATTCCGCCACGACCGCACGTGGTAGAAGCTGAACTTGTCAGCGAGGAGGCATCTAGCAAATCGATCCGACAGGCACAAGCCTATTCTTGAGCTTTGCTCAATCTTTTTGAAAAATAATGATTTATCAGCCGCTGATCCCCTGAAGACGCTTGATGTCTTCAAGTCGTTTAACCGTTTCGGCATAGCCGATGTCGATGGCTTCAGAAGCGCGATGGAACTCTGCAAGGCCGATTTGTCCGACAGTTGGCATCAGTGATACATCCGGCGGATCGCCAGCCATGCGCGCCCGTGAAATACGATCCTGAATGATGTTGAAGGCTTCCATCATTACGCCGGTGATTCCTAAGCGGCTTTCTTTTCCAGTGCCGATCACTTCGGCCAGATTTTCATGCTGCGATTGCGCATGTTTGATGACGGCCGCGCGCCCGAACTGATCATAGTGAAGGTTCACAGCCAGCACCAAGCGCTGTTCATAGGCGCGGCAGACGGAAACGGGTACAGGATTGACAAGCGCACCATCGACCAACACGCGCTCCTGCCAGCGCACCGGCTCGAATACGCCGGGCAGGGCATAGGATGCGCGCATGGCCTCGACCAGCGGGCCGGAGGAAAGCCAGATTTCGTGGCCCGTGCGCAGTTCCGTGCACACTGCGACAAAGGGACGATCCAGCTCTTCAAGGCGCAAGCCATCGAGATGTTCTCGCATACGTCCGTCAAGCTTCATGCCACCGAACAGCCCACTGCCGCGAAATGTAATGTCGAGAAGATTGAACATGCGCCGCCGTGTCAGACTTCGGGCAAATTCTTCAAGCTGGTCAAGCTTGCCTGCGAGATAGCATCCACCGACAAGCGCACCGATAGACGTGCCCGCGATCATTTCAATTTCGATGCCAGCTTCATCAAGCGCACGGAGCACACCAATATGCGCCCAGCCGCGCGCAGCACCGCCGCCAAGCGCAAGGGCAATTCGGCGCGGTTCATGCCGAACTTGTGGCAAATCGATGATTTCTTCTTCGGGCGTCAAGGGTTGCGAATTGCCAGCCTTGCGCCTTTGACCCCATGCGAGCATTTCGACTAAACACCTCTTGTTTCGATGATACTATCAAAACACCGTATCGAAACAATAAATGTTGCAATTTGAAGGCGCGAATGAAAAGTCAGTGGTTATGGCCGCAAGTGCCTTCAAGCGAAAGGCTCACATTACCATTCTCTGATTGCACCTGACGATAGAAGCAGGAACGACGACCCGTGTGGCAGGTTGGGCCATCACCCGCGACGCGAACCTTGAGCCAGAGCGCATCCTGATCGCAATCCGTGCGCAACTCAATAACGCTTTGAAGATTGCCTGAGGTTTCGCCCTTTTTCCAAAGGGTTTTGCGGGATCGCGACCAGTAATGAGCAATGCCAGTTTCAAGCGTCAGGCGCAACGCTTCCTCGTTCATATGCGCAACCATCAGCAATTCGCCATCATGCGCATCGGTAACGACAGCCGTGATGAGGCCGGAAGCGTCAAAGCGCGGCATGAAAACCGCGCCTTCTTCAATCGCCTTCTTGTCGGAAGACTGGGCAGGAAAAATGCTCATTGTTGCGCCTGATTCTCAATTTTTACTGGCGGATAAGGCTCATAAAGCGAACCTGTTCGTGCACTTCGCTCTTATACTCACCGGTAAAGGTCGTGGTGATAGTGCTCGCACCTTGCTTGCGGATACCGCGCATGGCCATGCACATATGTTCAGCATCGATCATCACAGCAACGCCGCGTGGCTTAAGAATACGCTGGATGCTGCCGGCAATCTGTGCGGTGATGCTTTCCTGCGTTTGCAGGCGACGTGCAAAAATATCAACAACACGCGCAATTTTCGACAGGCCAAGGACCTTGCCATCAGGCAGATAAGCAACATGCGCCTTGCCGATAATTGGCACCATATGGTGTTCGCAATGCGAGAAGAAGGAAATATCCTTCACCAGCACCATATCGTCATAGCCAGAGACTTCCTCAAAAGTTGTGCCGAGCACATCTTCCGGGCTTTCAGCATAGCCGCCAAACAGTTCACTATATGATTTTGTAACACGCATGGGTGTATCGAGAAGCCCTTCACGGTCAGGATTATCACCTGCCCAGCGAAGAAGTGTGCGCACAGCGGCTTCTGCTTCTGCCTGTGTTGGCTTTGGCAAATATGCAGAAGAGGTGGATTCGTCATCGATTTTGAGGATGCGAGCGTCCATCAGTATTCTCCCGTAGTCCCCTTCAAGGAGGAGACGAGTTAAACGGACAACACAACGATGCGTCTTGCGAACGTGCGATGTATTGATCCGGCAACACCAAGCTGCCGGACGGTTATTCGTCGGCTACTCAAAACCATGTGATAATCTGTCCATGGCGTAGTCGCGACTTGCCTATTATATAGACAGGAAAATGCAACTTCAAACCGTTAACGGACGACAATTTTACGTATTTATCCGGCAAGGCGGAAGGTTTGGCTATGATCGATGACGTCTATAACAAACGAATCCTTGAATTTGCAGGGAATATTGACCGCCTGGGGCGAATTGCAGATCCGGACGCCGTTGCGACTGTTCACTCAAAATTGTGCGGTTCGACAGTCACTGTTTATCTTAAGATGACAGATGGTGTGGTTGCAGACTTTGCGCATGAGGTAAAGGCTTGTGCTTTGGGGCAGGCGTCGTCGTCGGTTATGGCGCGCAATATCGTGGGTTGTACGTCCACAGAACTCCGAGCCGTGCGCGATGCGATGATCAGAATGCTCAAAGAAAATGGTCCTGCACCCAAAGGCCGCTTCGAGGATCTCAAATATTTCGAGCCAGTACGCGACTATAAAGCCCGCCATGCTTCGACGCTTCTGACATTCGATGCCGTTATCGATTGCATTTGCCAGATCGAAGAAAAGGTGAAGGCCGCCTAATGTGTGGTTGCGGGAAGGATCATTCGGGTGATGCTGCTGCAATCAAGAAGCGTAAGACACGCAATTTTACTGATCCGTGGCGGAAAACTCCGGGCAGATTGCTCGGAACAAGTCTGATACGACTATATCAGCTCACATTATCTTCCTTCATCGGCAATTCCTGCCGTCATATGCCGACATGTTCAGAATATACCTATGAATCGGTTGCCCGATACGGACTGTGGAATGGTAGCTGGATGGGGCTTTTTCGTATCATGCGTTGTGGTCCAATGGGAACACATGGGTTCGATCCAGTGCCGAGAGAATTGTCAGCGTATTATCGCTGGTATTTACCGTGGCGATATTGGCGGGTTTCGTCGCCTGAAAGCTAAGATTTTGTTTTTTAAGGTTTTACACAAAACTGTTGATATTTTTAGGTTTGATTAGAATTCGTTAATTATAATTCTGTTTTATTGGAAAAAGGAAAACAGGTTGAGCGAGCGTCTTTATCACGCCGCATTTTGACTTCATTTGCATCTGGTCTTCTATAATTGCGAGCCATTATGAATAGATCGTCGTCCCGCATCTCCCTGCTGATTGCCGGTGTTGCGCTTGGTGCCAGTGTTTTCTGCGCTACCAATGCAATGGCAAATATTTCGTGGGTGGTGTTTGACGCCGAGAGTGGCGTTATTCTGGGGCAGGAAGGGTCTACCCAGCAACATGCACCGGCATCACTCGCAAAGATGATGACGCTTTACATGACGTTTGAAGCACTGAGGACGGGCCGGATTCATTGGGATGACGAAATGCCTGTTTCCAAGAATGCTGCTGCGAAAGTCAGGATGAAGCTTTACCTGAAATCGGGCTCGACGATTTCTGTCCGCGATGCTGTCAGCGGCATGATTGTTGTTTCTGCAAATGATGCAGCAACGGTCATGGGTGAATATCTGGGTGGTTCAGAAGACGGGTTTGGTCGCCTGATGACCCAAAAAGCCCGAAATCTTGGCATGAAGAGCACATACTTCGTCAATCCATCCGGGTTAACCGGGAAGATGACACAGCTGACAACAGCACGCGATATGGCTGTGCTTGGCATGTCGCTGCGTCGGGATTTTCCAAATGAATATGCGCTGTTTTCGCAGCGCAGCTTTACCTATAAGGGACGTCCGTTTAACGGCCATAACAATCTGATGTATCGCTATCAGGGCGTTGATGGCATTAAGACCGGCTATACCGATGTGTCAGGTTATAATCTCGTTTCATCGGCCATCATCAATGACAAACATCTTGTCGGCGTTGTGCTGGGAGCAGGATCGTCGCGTGAGCGCGATGATCGTATGGCGAAACTTCTGACCCGCTTCGCCACTGAAGGCGTAGGCACGGCTTTGGACGACATCGTTACAGCATCTGTTCAGACACCTTTGCCGGTTATCTCAGCGCTTATGCCTGAAAAGCCAAAAGCTGATCTGGTTGCGGATATGATTGAAGATAATAAGATCGAGCAGGGTGACGGCGGCTTTATGGTGAAAGCGGCGATGTCTGCATGGCGCGTTCAGGTCGGCGTGACACCGTCGCGTACAGGCGCTGACGAATTGCAAGCCAAATATCTGCCAGTGGTAAGCCGTTTGGTACCTGGTACCAAAGCCGAGATTTCGACCGCGCCGCGTGGTCGCAAAGTCTATCGTGTTCGCTTTACAGGTTTCAAAGATTCGGATGCAGCACAAAAGACCTGCGTTCAGCTTAAGCAGCAGGGCGTTCCTTGCTTGGCAATTCGTAACTAAGTCCATTTAGTTTCTGGAATTCTAACAGCGCCGTGATGCAGTTTGCCATAACTGCCATGGCGCTTTTGCTTTACGGCGCGGGCAAAAACCAGTAATAGCCAGTCTTCATTAAAAGCTACCAATTCGCGACTCTTTTAACCAGAGAGACGTGTCTCATGAATTAACCACCCGCAATCGTTGGCGGGACTGGATAAGGAAGAAAAAATGTCGAATGTCTCCATGCAGTTTCCTGATGGCTCGGTGCGCGAATATGATGCCGCAACAACCGGGTTTGAACTTGCTGAATCAATCTCCAAATCACTTGCAAAAAAGGCCGTGGCCTATGCCGTAGATGGCACCGTGCGCGATCTGTCTGATCCGCTTGGCGCTTCCGGCGCAATTGAAATTCTGACCCGCGAAGACCCGCGCGCGCTCGAACTGATCCGCCACGATACGGCGCACGTTCTGGCAGAAGCTGTGCAGGAACTCTTTCCAGGAACGCAGGTCACAATCGGCCCCGTTATCGAGAACGGTTTCTATTACGACTTTGCGCGTAATGAGCCTTTCACGCCAGATGATTTGCCGGTGATCGAAAAGAAGATGCGCGAAATCATTCAGCGCAACAAACCGTTCACCAAGCAGATTTGGTCGCGCGAGAAAGCCAAGCAGGTTTTTGCCGATAAGGGCGAAAGCTACAAGGTTGAGCTTGTCGATGCGATTGCCGAAGGTCAGGATCTCAAAATTTACAATCAGGGCGAATGGTTTGACCTTTGCCGTGGTCCGCATATGGCGTCTACCGGTCAGATCGGCAATTCGTTCAAGCTGATGAAGGTTGCGGGTGCGTATTGGCGCGGTGATTCCAACAATCCTATGCTGACGCGTATCTACGGTACAGCATTTGCTAACGATAATGATCTTCAGGCCTATCTTCACATGCTTGAAGAAGCTGAAAAGCGTGATCATCGTCGTCTGGGCCGCGAAATGGACCTGTTCCACTTTCAGGAAGAGGGCCCGGGCGTTGTGTTTTGGCACGCCAAAGGCTGGCGCATGTTCCAGACGCTCGTGAGCTATATGCGCCGTCGTCTCGACAGCCACGGCTATCAGGAAGTCAACGCACCACAGGTGCTGGATAAGTCGCTCTGGGAGACATCCGGTCACTGGGGCTGGTATCGCGACAACATGTTCAAGGTGACTGTTGCCGGTGACGATACCGACGACGACCGCGTTTTCGCATTGAAGCCAATGAACTGCCCAGGTCACGTTCAGATATTTAAGCATGGTCTTAAGTCTTACCGCGACCTGCCTATAAAGCTTGCAGAATTTGGCAATGTGCATCGCTATGAGCCATCTGGCGCCCTTCACGGTCTGATGCGTGTGCGTGGCTTCACGCAGGACGATGCGCATGTGTTCTGCACGGAAGAGCAGATGGCTGCTGAATGCTTGCGCATCAATGATCTCATTCTGTCGGTCTATAAGGACTTCGGCTTTAAAGGGATCACGATCAAGCTTTCGACCCGTCCTGAAAAGCGCGTCGGTTCGGATGAATTGTGGGATCGCGCTGAAAGCGTGATGATGACGGTTCTTGAGCAGATCAAGGAGCAGTCGGAAGACATCAAGACCGGTATTTTGCCGGGCGAAGGTGCGTTTTACGGTCCGAAGTTCGAATATACGCTGAAAGATGCGATCGGTCGCGAATGGCAGTGCGGAACCACGCAGGTCGATTTCAATCTGCCGGAACGTTTCGGCGCGTTCTATATCGACAGCAATTCGGAAAAGACCCAGCCGGTTATGATCCATCGCGCGATTTGCGGATCGATGGAGCGTTTCCTTGGCATTCTGATTGAAAACTTCGCCGGTCACATGCCACTGTGGTTTGCACCGATTCAGGTTGTCGTTGCGACGATTACTTCGGAAGCCGATGGTTATGCAGCTGAAGTTGCGGCAAAGCTCAAGGCTGCTGGCCTGCAGGTGGTGACTGACGTTCGTAACGAGAAGATCAACTACAAGGTTCGCGAACATTCAGTTCAGAAGGTTCCGGTTATTCTCGTTTGCGGCATGCGTGAAGCAGAAGAAAAGACGGTCAATATGCGTCGCCTTGGGTCACGCGACCAAGAGTCGATGACGCTGGATGAGGCGATTGTTCGTCTGACAGAAGAAGCGACACCGCCAGATCTTCTGCGTCTGCGCAATGCATAAAAGAAAAGGCCCGCTTCGAGCGGGCCTTTTTCATTTCTGGATAAATTATTATTCAGTCCTGCGCCGCATCGTCGTCTGTTAGTGCTTCGGACTCTCGGTTTGCGATAACTTCAACTTCTTCATTGTCACCGGACGTCACTTTGAAGTCGCGCTGATAAATACGATCCTTGTTCTTGGCCACGGCGACATAATCGCCTTCGATGAGAACCATGGACGAATAAGCGCCCGCACTTTCACGAACCACGTCGCCCGAGGCATTGAGGATTGACCACGAGGTATCGGCGAGGGCTTCGCCACCTTTTTTTGCAACGAGCTTGAGGATGACTTCGGCTGCGCGATGCTGAACTGTTGCTTCGGTGAGCTTGCCCGCCTCAACGCGAATATCGGCCCGGATAATGGCATTTGCGGTGCCGTAGTTTGAAACCACGTGATAAGTGCCGCTGTTCAATCGGATAATCGTATCTGGTTTTACATCTGGCACGATCAACGAACGGTCGCTATTGTCCTCATCAGCATAAATCGAGAAGCGAACAAGATCGCTTTTGATCGCTCCTTGATCAGGTAAAACTGCGCTTAGTTTCATGCCACCAGCATCCAGCGTCATCACTTCATGGCGATTGCCATTGGTCAATGTGATACGCTTCGTCGCTCCTGCGCGGCCATAGGCTGCATGAACCAGATAGCTGCCCTCCGGCAAATTGAAAACTGCACTACCGCCTTTTGATGACGCGATCAGTGCCAACTGTCCATCGGGTCCGGTCTCCGGTGCAAACACGCGCCAGACAAGCCCGGTTGAAATATCCGGCCCATCCTGATTAAGACGAGCCTTTAAATCCAGTTCGCTCGTTTTGACGAGCGGATTATTTTCCGGGCTATTAGGATTGGCATAGGGGCTGAGCGCCGGCAGGTCGAGCTCTGGTTGTGGCAAGTCGGGCAGTGTGATTGTGCTGTTGATGTCCTGAGCAAGCGCGGACGATGCAAACAGCACAAGCGAAATGCCCGCTGCAAGTGACTTGCTGCGCGATAATTTCTTGCGGCTTGTTCGAAACAGGTCTGAACGATCTGACATGATGATGTTTTGAACCCAAGCGGGTGGCAAATTCAAGGCTAAACTGACTGTTACTCTTGCAAAATTATATTCGTGCGACATGTGTCGTCATAGATTTTTGGCTTTACACCTTCATGATGTCGCGCGAGAAGGAAGCGGCTTCCATTCATATGGAATAATTTATGCAGATTTGAGCGATGAGGTTTCCCCCGTGGCACGTCCGGTCTTTGAGTTTCTTGCACAGCGCAGTTCCACGCCGATTTCCGCAATTTCCGAACCGGCTCCGCAGGGTGCTGAACTTGACGAATTGCTGAAAGTTGCAGCACGCGTGCCCGATCATGGCCGTCTGACGCCATGGCGCTTCATTCTTTATCGTGGCGATGTACGCCATCAGGTTGGCGAATATCTTGCCACGCGAGCCGAAGAGCGGGAAGGGCCGTTGCCTGATAGCCGCAAGGATCAGGAGCGGTCGCGCTTTGCGCGTGCGCCATTGGTTATTGGCGTCGTTTCATCACCTGTGGCGCATGAGCGTATCCCTGAATGGGAGCAGTTTCTTTCCGCTGGTGCGGTCGCCATGAATCTGTGTGCTGCTGCCAATGCGTTAGGCTATGCAACCAACTGGATTACCAACTGGTATTCAGATGATGCGCCTTCACGTGCCTATCTCGGCCTTTCGCCAGACGAACGCGTTGCGGGTTTCGTTCATATTGGAACCGCGCAGAACAAGATGCCGGAGCGCCCACGTGCGGATATGGAGAAGATTGTTTCAGATTATAATGGGCCCTGGTCTTCCTAATATCGAATATTAGAAAAGTCCTTAAACGATGGAAAAGCCGATGTTTTATGAACCATCAAACGGTCATAATCTGCCTCACAATCCGTTCAAGGCCATTGTCGCGCCGCGCCCCATTGGCTGGATTGGCACGCGCTCAAAAAACGGAGCTGTAAACCTCGCACCATATTCATTCTTCAATGCTATATGCGACACACCCCCGATGATTATGTTTTCATCCAGCGGTTTTAAAGACAGCGTTTCGTTTATTGAGGAAACTGGTGAGTTTACCGCCAGTCTGGTGAGTGATCACCTCAAGGAACACATGAACGCTTCGTCGGTAAATGCCCCACGCGGCATGAGTGAATTTTCATATGCCGGTCTAACCGCTGCCCCCAGCAAATTGATCGCAGCGCCTTTTGTAAAAGAGGCTTATTCGGCCCTTGAATGCGTGGCCGTTGAAGTGCGGAATTTGCAGGACAAAGAGGGCCGGAAAACCGATAATTATATGGTTATCGGCGAGGTTGTCGGCGTTCATATCGATGAAAACGTGCTGACGAATGGTCTGTTCGACATCAAAAAATCCAAGCCGGTGACGCGCCTTGGCTATATGGATTATGCAACCACGCAAGAGGTCTATCAAATGTTCCGCCCAAAGTGGGAAGACAAAGTTTGAACTAGAGCGTGTCGCGCTTAATCGTATCCACAACGCTCGCTCTATAAGGGGTTTACAGCCCCTTTTTCTTGGCTTCAATCCAGATTGCTTCCATGTCATCAAGCTTCGCTTGTTCGAGGTTGCTGCCTGATTCTTCGAGCGATTTTTCGATATAATCAAAGCGGCGCTTGAACTTGTCATTGGCAGCAATCAATGCGGTTTCGGCATCTATTTCCAGATGCCTGCCGAGATTGACCATTGCAAAAAGCAGATCGCCATATTCCTCTTGAATATGGGCCTTGTCACGGGAAGCCATCGCATCTTTGAGTTCGCCTGTTTCCTCGGCAATTTTATCAAGGATGGGTGCTGCTTCAGACCAGTCGAAACCAACCTTGGCAGCTTTTTGCTGGAGTTTTAGCGCACGTAACAGGGCAGGGAAGGCATTTGGAATGTCGTCCAGATAGCCATTTTTCTCCGCTGTATCGAGGCCAAGTCTGGCGCGGCGTTCTGCGCGTTCGGCTTTCTCTTCCGCCTTGATGCGGTTCCATGATCCCTTGGCCATGCCAGCGCTTCTGGCTTCTTCATCGCCAAAAACATGCGGGTGACGGCGGATCATCTTGTGCGTGATGGCCTCAACTACATCACCAAAACCAAATCGCCCCTGTTCTTCGGATATGCGCGCATGAAACACGACCTGTAACAATAGATCGCCAAGTTCTTCGCGAAAATCGTCCACATCATCGCGTTCAATCGCGTCGAGAACCTCATAGACTTCTTCCAACGTATAGGGAGCAATCGATTGCGATGTCTGTTCCACATCCCATGGGCAGCCAGTTTTAGGATCACGCAGAGCAACCATAATTTCGAGAAGACGGTCAATATTGCGGGAAGGTTCCATCTTCGCTCCATGAAAAATGACGAGGCATTATTGGGGTAATCTACAAGAACCGAAGGGTTTGGCTTGCAGTCCACTTCGGTTTTTGCATAGTCAGGGCAACGACCGAAATCGCACATTGGGGCGATATGTTCAACAAGCAGGTATTTAAAGAATGACGATTCTTGTAACTGGTGGTGCCGGATATATTGGTTCGCATACGTGTGTGCAGTTGATTGAGGCTGGCCATGACGTTGTCGTGGTCGATAATTTCGATAATAGCAGCCCGGAATCGCTCCATCGCGTGGAGAGAATTACCGGTCGTGCGCCTATCCGTGAGCCGGGCGATATTCGCGACCGTGCGCTGCTGGAACAAATTATCCGACGCCATAAATGCACAGCCGTCATTCATTTTGCAGGTCTCAAGGCTGTTGGCGAATCGAATGAAATGCCGCTCCATTATTATGATTGTAATGTGGTGGGTACGTTGCGTCTGTTGCAGGCAATGGAAGCCACAGGCGTGAAGACGCTTGTTTTTAGTTCGTCGGCGACGGTTTATGGTGACCCGGAAAAATTGCCGATTACCGAAGATCAGCCCTTGTCTGCGACCAATCCCTATGGACGGACAAAGCTTATTATCGAAGAGATGCTGCGTGATCTTTATAACAGCGATAAGAGCTGGAAAATCGCAATCTTGCGTTATTTCAATCCAGTTGGTGCGCATGAAAGCGGTTTGATCGGCGAAGACCCCAAGGGGATTCCGAATAATTTGATGCCGATCATCGCGCAGGTCGCGACAGGTCGCCGTGAGAAGCTCAATGTCTGGGGCAATGATTATGCAACGCCCGATGGTACTGGCGTACGTGATTATATTCATGTGGTTGATCTTGCTGCCGGACATCTCAAGGCGCTCAAGAAACTCGATGAACCAGCATGTTTCTCGGTCAATCTAGGAACCGGGCAGGGCTATAGCGTTCTCGATGTGGTAAAGGCATTCGAGCATGTTTCCAATCGCGAGATCAAGTATGAGCTTTCACCGCGTCGTCCTGGCGATGTTGCAGAGTGCTATGCCGATCCAGCGTTCGCACGGGATTTTCTTGGTTGGACTGCCAAGAAGGATTTGCGCGAGATGTGTGAAGACATGTGGAACTGGCAATCGAAGAATCCTGACGGATACAATGTGGGTTGAGTTCTCAAAGTCGTTCGCGTTGGTGAAATGATGTTGCAATTTCCCGCAAAAGTGATCGGATCTGCACTCAAGCCTGTCCTTTGGTATTGTGCCTGTTTTTGATCGGTCTATTACAAGCTGGAGATAATTTCCGAGTGTGAAAGCTCTCCGACCAGTTTGGATTTGGGCTTTCAAATGGATGCACTAAAGGACTGACGAGAGAATGCGTTTTCTGCCCGATAAATTCACCTGCATGTTGATCGCAACGATTTTGCTTGCATCATTTCTTCCAGTGCAGGGCGATTTCGCCGATTGGTTTGCCATTGCGACGAAGATTGCAGTCGGGCTTTTGTTCTTCCTGCATGGTGCGCGCCTGTCGCGTGAAGCGGTTGTTGCCGGCGTCACTCATTGGAAACTGCATCTAGCAGTTGCCAGCGCGACGTTTGTGTTGTTTCCTATGCTGGGGCTTGTTGCTGGCTGGACAATTCCGGGACTTGCGCAATCTCCATTTTACCTCGGCATTCTCTATCTCTGCGTTCTGCCCTCGACCGTGCAATCTTCCATAGCCTTTACATCAATGGCTGGTGGCAACGTGTCGGCCGCCATTGTTTCTGCGTCAGCATCAAATATTTTCGGTATGTTTCTGACGCCATTGCTTGTCGGATTGCTTTTCGCTGTCAAAGGCGGTGGTGGAATTTCCGTCGATGCGCTTGAATCAATTTTGCTGCAATTGCTTGCACCTTTTGTTCTTGGTCAGATTCTTCAGCCATGGATCGGCAATTTCATGCGCCGCCACAACAAATCACTTGGCCTTGTTGATCGTGGTTCCATCCTCATGGTCGTTTATCTTGCGTTTAGTGAAGCTGTTGTCCAAGGCCTGTGGAACACGGTCTCGTGGAACGATCTTGGCGTAATGATTGGCGTTAACATCTTGCTTCTAATTATCGTGATGCTTGCCACCTGGTACGGCAGTAAATGGCTTGGTTTCAATCATGCAGACCGGATCACCATCATGTTCTGCGGCTCCAAAAAGAGCCTTGCCAGTGGTGCGCCTATGGCCAGTGCGATTTTCATGGGCGCTGATGTGGGAAGTATCGTATTGCCGCTGATGCTGTTCCATCAGATACAGCTTATGGCTTGCGCTGTTATTGCGCGCAGGCTTGCGGACCATAAGCCCGGCTCAGCGACGGCTAAAACAGCGGCTGCGAAGTAGGGGGCTGGCGCTCACTATCTTTTTTGTAGTTTGCTTGTCATGCCGTAAAAGAAACTCTACAGAGAATTTCTCTTAGAGAGCCGCGTGCTTTATCTGATGCACCAAAATTGCGCTAAGGCTTTATTATAAAAGCATAATTCCTTACACTGATCCAAGTGCAGGGAATTATGCTCTCGGTCGTGTCAGGAAAGGCAAGTTTTATGGCGGACAAGAACAAAGAGACTTTTGATCAGGAAGCGCTTGCAGAGGCCTATAATCTTGCACTTTCGCTCGAAAAATCTGGCGATCTTGATGCAGCCGCCAAAGCTTATGAGGACGTGTTGCGCATCGATCCCGATGATCATGGTGGCGCGGCGGTGCGTCTGGCGAGTATGGGACGCGGTTCAGTTCCTCCAAAGGCTCCTGATGCCTATGTGTCGACGTTGTTTGACCAACATGCAGAACTGTTCGACACCATCCTTGTCGATCAACTTGGCTATGATGTTCCGTTGCAGTTACGTGAAATGCTTCTTGAAATGGATGATGGGTTTCAAGTGGAAAGGATGCTGGACCTTGGCTGCGGCACAGGACTTTCTGCCGATGCGCTTGATGATATGGCCGATCACAAGACGGGCGTCGACATATCCGAAAATATGATCGAAGTGGCTTATGAAAAAGGCGATTATGATGCGCTTTTTGTAGGCGAAGCCGTCAAGTTTCTCGAAGGTACGAAGGAAAATGCCTGGGATTTGATCGTCGCAACCGATGTGTTGCCTTATATGGGCCAACTCGAAGCATTTTTTGCAGGTGTCGCTGCGCATCTCAAATCAGGCGGATATTTTGGTTTTTCCAGTGAAACGCAAAGCGACGAACGTTTTACCGGTCGCGATTTCATGGTTGGCGATTTCCAGCGCTTTGCCCATGCGCAGTCTTATGTTCGCTCGCTTTTGTCTGAGCACGGAATGGATTGTGTTCGCTGCGAAGATATTATCGTTCGCAGCGAACAAGGCGCGCCAGTACCAGGCCATCTTTATATTGCGAAACGCCACTGAGCGGGGTTTCGCGATATAAAACGGAGTCTTAGGTTCCATAATCCATATTATGTGATCGACCTGTATAACGGGGGGTGGATTCTAGTTTGAAGTGCGACTTGCAAATGATAACAATGAGTTATCCAATGCAAGGAACCTGTCATGGAACGCACCTACGCGCATATTGATCTGGATGAACGCCGCAGAATAGCACGCTGGCGCACCGCAAAGCTCTCCGTTGACGTTATTGCTGAGAAGCTTGGAAGGCACCGCTCGACCATTTTTCGTGAACTCAAGCGCAATCAGTTTCACGATGATGAGATCAAGGATTTAAACGGCTATTACTGCACGATTGCCGAGCAGAAATCCCGCGAGCGGCGTTCGAAGCAACGTAAGCTGATCCGGTATGATGAGCTACGGCAGTCCGTGATCGATCACATCAGCGATATTGTTCATCGCATAACCTCTGTTTGAGAAGCTGAAATCGCCAACAAGACGGTGCCTGTTCGAAAAAACGCTTCAGTGTGAGTGAAAGAAGGACAGTGCCTGCTAGGTCAGATTTATATCGGAATCTTTGCGATGCAAAGAGCTATTCTCTATTCAAGAACTCGTGATTTTGTTTGATTGAAATCATTTCCCCGATGCCATTCTACGATGTAATTACTTTAGCCAGACCCGAGAACAATGTTCTGCAAGGAAGGTAGATTGCATGTTGGAAGCACGTATCAGGAACACGTCTCTGCGTGATAAGATCATCACTGCGGAACAAGCTGCAAGCCTGATAAAAGATGGTATGATCATTGGTATGAGCGGCTTTACGCGCGCCGGTGATGCCAAGGCCGTTCCGCTCGCAATGGCTGCGCGTGCGCTCAACGATCCTTTTCAGATTACGCTGATTACCGGTGCTTCGCTTGGACATGATGTCGATAAGTTGCTGACCGAAGCGCATGTGCTTGCGCGTCGCATGCCGTTTCAGGTGGACCGAACTTTGCGAGCTGCCATCAATCGTGGTGAAGTTATGTTTATTGACCAGCATCTGTCTGAGACGGTTGAGCAATTGCGTTCCAACCAGATTGGCCCCATTAATTATGCAGTCGTTGAAGCTTTGGCGATTACGGAAAATGGCGGGATAATTCCAACAACCTCTATTGGCAATTCTGCAAGCTTTGCGATTCTAGCTGAAAAAGTCATTGTTGAGGTCAATCTTAATCAGCCGCTGGCGCTTGAGGGGTTGCATGATGTTTATATTCCAACCAAACGCCCTTCCCGCGATCCCATTCCGGTGACGGCTTGTGATAGTCGCGTCGGCCTGCCCTATATTCCTATTCCGCCGGAGAAAATTGCCGGTATTGTCATAACGCATGAAAATGACAGCGCATCGACTGTGGAGCCAGCCGACGGCGAAACGGTTGCCATTGCCTCACATCTTATCCAGTTTCTTTTGCATGAAGTTGAGACAGGCCGTCTTGATCTGACGCTTAATCCCTTACAGGCTGGTATTGGAACTATCGCTAATGCCGTTCTGAATGGTTTTGCCGACAGTCCGTTCCATAATCTGCGGATGTATAGCGAAGTGCTGCAAGATAGTACCTTTGATCTGTTCGATGCTGGTAAGCTTGACTACGCCTCCGGCTCATCCCTCACACTAAGCCCTGCATGTGGTGAGCGCGTCTTCACTAATATCGATCGTTATCGTGACAAGCTGATTTTGCGTCCGCAAGAAATCAGCAACCACCCTGAAGTTATCCGCCGCCTTGGTATTATTGGTATCAATACCGCGCTTGAGTTCGATATTTACGGCAACGTAAATTCGACCCATGTCGATGGCACGCACATGATGAATGGCATTGGCGGTTCCGGTGATTTTGCACGTAATGCTTATATTTCGATATTCGTCAGCAAATCCGAAGCAAAGAATGGTGCTATATCGTCTATTGTGCCGATGGTGACGCATGTCGATCATACTGAGCACGACGTTGATATTCTTGTAACGGAACAAGGTCTGGCGGATTTGCGCGGGCTTGCGCCGCGCGAACGGGCAAAGCTGATCATCAACAATTGCGCTCATCCGGATTATCGCGATCAGCTTAACGATTATTTTGAGCGCTCATGCGCAAGAGGTGGCCACACCCCTCACCTGCTTGAAGAAGCATTTAGCTGGCACAGCCGGCGCAAGCAGACAGGTTCTATGCAAAATTAGCCGAACATATTTTTTATTGGCGACGTAAGTCGCCGATTTTATGTTGAATTTATGGGAACCTTATTCTGATTGGAACGTTAACCGGCATATCATCTTTACAACCAAAGATGATGGGATCGGGGACAGTTTCAAGCTCGGTAACGAGCCACACTTCCCATTTTTATAATGCTCCTTTCGGCAAAGCTATGGAACAGCCGCCGAATGAGTTAAACAGCCGTTCCGGGAAGGGTCCGACTGCCTATGTCCATCCTCATTAGTCTTCTGATAACAATTCTGGTTATCTTCCTCGTTCTTTACCTCATCAATATGCTGCCGCTTGATAGCAAAGTGAAGCAAATTGCTCAGGTTATTGTCATCATTATTGGTATCATTTCGCTTCTTAAATATCTGGCAGTCTTCTAGTTTTAAGGCTTATCTAACTTCAAAAAACAGGGTCGCCCAAAAGGCGACCCTGTTTTTTTTATTTTGGAGCGCATCTTGAAACTGCGGAACGCTTTTCCGCGTACAATGCGTGTAAAAAAGCTATTTGGAGTGCATCTTATGATTTAATTGAAATCGCACGTGCTATAAATGTGAAAAATTACAGCAAATGTCATTTCTTTTAAAGATTGTTGTCTTAAGCTAAATCTATCAGTAATATATTCATGTTGCACTACTCTAGATTGTGTCGTTAATGGCACACATATATAAAAAATTGCATTGATGCGGGAACATAGCTTTCATCGTTAAGTCGCTCCTTTTATAAGGCCCCTGAGATCGCATTTTGTCCTTACTGGCAGGGTTGCGCTCGGATATTTATTCTAGCGCATGACTTATCTGATGGCAGTGGAAACAGAAATTAGTCGAATTGACTGGTTCCCCTGCATAGGTGTTTTACAGTTTTCGGGTTGTGCGCCTACGATCATGTCTGTTCATAGAGGGTTCAGCAACAGACACCTAAAATATCTTCGTAGGGTTGGGGGATTTCATAGGTATGAAGACGGTTTTATGGAAAGCAGCGTTGATAACGTTGTGTGTCGTCCTGTTTTCCTTGGGAACCAGTTTCGTCGTTGGATTCTTCTCCGGCTCGCTGCCTGGTCCCTCCGCTATTAGTCTCAGTGCCGGTATCCCGACAGTTACAGCCTTTCCTTCTCTCGTTTACATTTTTTATCATCACAGCAAGCTTCAGGATGCATATGCGCAGCTTGAAAAGGCGCATATTGAGCTTCAAGCTCGCTCACGCGTTGATCACATGACTGGGCTACTCAACCGTGAAGCACTTTTCGATGCAATGAAAATCAGCCGTTCGCGTATTGAAAATGGAACGCTTCTCGTCATCGATGCGGATCATTTTAAAGCAATTAATGACACATTCGGGCATAGCGTGGGTGATCGTGCACTCAAGCTTATCGCATTTGCGCTGCAGAATGTAACGCGCAAGGGTGATCTCGTTGGCCGTATTGGTGGCGAGGAGTTTTGCGTGTTTCTTCCTGGCGCAACCGGTGAAACTGGTATGCGGGTTGCGCAAAGAATACGTTCAGAAGTTGAAAACACCCCGTTTCATGCAACGGAATATCAGATTTATCCGCTGACAATCAGCATCGGGGTTGCGTCTGCGCCGAAGAACGAGACGAATTCGCAGGTGTTAAGCCGCGCTGATCGCTGCCTTTATATGGCGAAGCAACGTGGTCGCAATTGTGTGGTCTTTGATGAAGAAAGCGGTCGTATTACGAGCGCGTCCGTGGTTTCGATCACCAATGGACGAGAAGTTGCACGAGGGTAAAGCATTTTCAGCAAAAGTGCGTTGCGGTTTTGCGTTGGATAATGCGCAAAAATAAATAGATAAGAGCGGTCCTGACCGTTCCGTTTAAGAGAACCGGTCTAGCTTATTCCCAAGGTATGACCTCTTCTTCTGACCAGCCAACCGGCTCAAAGCCCATCCTCTGATAAAGTTGCAGTGCACGCGGACTATCGAGCGTGTTGGTGTGAATAGCCACTTTTTGTGGATCGTGTGACCATGCGGTTGAAATCGCTTCGTTCAGAAAGAATTTCCCCAGTCCCCGCCCCTGATAGTCTGGCATCAAACCAAAATAGAGAATTTCTGACGTTTCAGGCATGTAGGCTAGATTGATCTCTAAAAGTCCTGCCGGATTTCCATCAACATAAAGAACGTGAATTTCCGTGGTTTCGGCATGGATTGCCCGCGTCACTTCTTCATCGCTTTGCACACGTCGCATCATCCAATGGTGCTGGCGTCCAACCTGTTCATAAAGGTAGCGATAAAAATGCACCGGCATTTGCGTCGAACGCATGATTGCAAGGCGCAAACCAGACGGAACCGGAACTGACAGCGACGGTCTCGCTGTCATCTCCAGATGTGTCACTCTGGCGGTAAGCTTTTCAGCCATGTTATTCTGCTTCGCCTGTTACAACCGGCGTGTCCTGTCTGCTGCCCCATTCGCTCCATGAGCCATCATAAAGCCGATTGTCTTCATGACCAAGGGAAGTCAGAGCAAGCGTGATGACCGCAGCCGTCACGCCAGAACCGCAACTTGTGATAACAGGCTTGTTGAGATCGACGCCTGCGTTAGCGAATATCTCACGTAGGCTGTCGAGATTTTTCAGCGCGCCATTTTCAGATAGAGTTCCGACCGGCACATTGCGCGCACCCGGCATATGACCAGAGCGCATTCCTTCGCGTGGTTCTGCATCGCGACCAGTGAAACGGCCAGCGGCACGCGCATCGGCAATCTGCGAGCTGTGTTCGCCTACGACCTTACTCATCTCGTTAAAGTCGACGACTTTGGCTTCGTTAAATGACGGCGTGAAAAGGGATGGTGCGATCTTGGTTATTTCATCGGTGACCAGTAAATTGGAGGATTTCCAATTGTCGAAACCGCCATCAAGAACCAGAACGTTTTTCACGCCCATGACGCGGAACATCCACCATACACGCGGCGCTGAAAACATGCCGGGGCCGTCATAGACAACCACCGTTTCGTCAACTGTGATGCCCATAGCACCGACATGGCGTGCAAAAAACTCCGGCGATGGCAAAGTATGTGGCAGACCGGAATCCTTATCTGCGATCAAATCCTGATCGAAAAATACAGAACCGGGAATATGTGCTGCATCATATTCGTCGCGTCCATTGCGACCGGCTGTGGGCAAATACCAGGAAGCGTCGACAATCGCCAAACCCGGCTCGCCTAGTCGGGCTTTCAGATCATCGCGGGAGATAACAAATGCGCTTTTATCGGACATGATTGCTCCTGAAATTCTCAAGCTTGCGGTGCGTTGCCAAATCGAATGCGGAAGCGGCGGTTTTCCTTGCCCTTCTTTTCGATCTTGCCGATGTGGATTTCACCCACTTCCTGCGTTTGAGAAACGTGTGTGCCGCCGCAAGGTTGCGAATCTACCGAGCCATTTTCACCAATCACCACCAGACGAAGGCGGCCTGCTCCCACCGGCGGGCGCACATTTTTTGATTTGACAATGTCGGGATTGGCGAGAAATTCCTCGTCGGTTATCCAGTGCAAGCTGACCGGCTCATTGGCATTGACCATTGCCATCAGCTTTTCTGTGACAAATTCTTTGGTGTAGCTTGCATCCGGCAGGTCGAAGTCAACGCGGCTTTCCTCTTCACCGACGGCAGCCCCAGTGATCGGGAACGGACAGGCGACCGAAAGCAGATGGCAGGCCGTATGCATTCGCATGAGTTTAAGGCGACGTTCCCAGTTGATATGCAAAACCAGCTTTTCACCAATATCAGGCAAGCCCTCCCCTTCGGCTGGAATATGGATGATTTCGCTTTTGCTCTCGCCGGTAACGGTTGCAGCAATCTGGATGCGTGAACCGTCGGGACGTTCAAAATAACCCGTATCTCCCGGCTGTCCGCCGGAAGTAGCGTAGAAATTGGTTTGATCGAGAATGATTCCGCCGGATTCCGTCAAGGCAAGGACTGAACCCTCCGCGCTTTTAAGATATGCATCTTCGCGGAAAAGAGCTTCAGTCTCGTATGCCATGATTATCCCTCGTAAGGTATGTGTATGTCGGTTTTCTGTTCCAACCAGCCCGGTACTGGCAGATACTTGCCGCGCAGGAAAGCTGGATTGAACAGCTTGGATTGATAACGATTACCATAGTCGCACAGCACCGTCACGATGGTGTGGCCCGGACCGAGATCTTTTGCAAGGCGGATCGCACCCGCAATATTGATGCCGGATGAACCGCCGAGGCAAAGCCCCTCCTCTTGCACAAGATTAAAAACAATATCGAGTGCTTCGGCGTCTGGCACCTGATAGGAAAAGTCTGGTGTAAAACCTTCGAGATTGGCGGTGATACGTCCCTGCCCGATGCCTTCGGTGATGGAATCGCCCTCGGCCTTCAACTCGCCCGTGGTGTAAAAAGAATGCAGTGCTGCGCCATGCGGATCGGCCAATGCAATCTTGATATTTGCATTGTTGTCCTTAAGGCCAAAAGCTGTACCCGCGAGCGTGCCGCCCGAGCCTACCGCCGAAACGAAGCCATCGACCTTGCCATTGGTATCACGCCAGATTTCCTGCGCCGTTGTTTCAATATGCGATAGACGATTAGCGACATTGTCGAACTGATTGGCCCAGATTACGCCATTGGGTTCGGTCTTTGCGAGTTGCTCGGCCAAACGGCCTGACAGACGCACATAATTGTTGGGATTGCGATAAGGTGCAGCAGGCACTTCAATCAATTCCGCGCCAAGCAGACGAAGAGTGTCTTTCTTTTCCTGACTTTGCGTTTCAGGAATAACGATCACAGTACGATAGCCGAGCACCTTGGCAACAAATGTGAGGCCAATGCCGGTGTTTCCCGCTGTGCCTTCGACGATAACGCCGCCCGGTTTTAACAGGCCGCGTTTTTCCGCATCGCGGATAATATAGAGCGCGGCACGGTCCTTGACCGACTGGCCGGGATTGAGAAACTCGGCTTTGCCATAGATTTCGCAACCGGTGATTTCGGAAGCCTTCTTTAAACGGATCAGTGGCGTATTGCCGATTGCGTCTAGTGCCGAGTCGAGCATGGTCTCCATCCCTTAGTTGAGAGGAAACTATGTTGAAGCACAATGCTCTTCAAGCAAGTTCGGAATAATTTTCCCCGTGAAAGCGTAAGTGCAAACTCTGTATTCAGGCTTCAACGAAAAAACCGCATATAAAAAGCCAATCTGATTAGATCAGATTGGCTTTTTATTATTCTTTTATCGAGCGTTTATGCAGCGCGTTGACCGCCGCCGTTGCCTGGACGACGCTTGCGATGGAATGGACGCTTTGGCTGTGCAGCAGCGTCACCACTTGCAGGCTTGGGCGCTGGATTTGCGCGATGTTCGCCAGATGACTTAGCCATTTTATTTGCCGGACGGCGATGCTTCTGCGGCACACCATGCGAACCGGGCTTACGGCTGCGCTCTGGCTTATCAGCGTCATCAAACTTTGCTGCAGGTGCCGGAGCAAGTTTAACAGGTGCTTCCTTAATAGTCAGCTTCGTACGGGTAACACGTTCAACTGCACGTAGTTTCGTATCTTCCGTAGCTGCATCATATAGTGTGATTGAAGCGCCACTTGCGCCGTTACGGCCAGTGCGGCCAATACGGTGCACATAGGTTTCCGGCTCATCTGGCAGATCGTAATTGACGACATGGCTGATGCCCGGAACGTCAATGCCGCGGGCGGCGATGTCGGTTGCGACCAGAATACGAAGCGTGCCATCGCGGAAGCCGTTCAGCGCGCGCTGACGGGCATTTTGCGATTTGTTGCCATGGATTGCAGCAACATCAAAGCCATCGCGTTCGAGATGACGAACAACAGCATCTGCGCCATGCTTGGTGCGGGTGAAGACGATAACCGATTTCATGCCCTTGTCAGCCAGCAGACCAGAAAGCAGACGGCGCTTGTCTTTTGTTGGAACCGGATGCACGACCTGCGTGATTTCCGCAGCAGTTGTACCCTGTGGCGCAACTTCGACCCGGATAGGATCACGCAGCAGTGTCTGTGCAAGGGCTGCGATTTCCTTAGGCATGGTTGCCGAGAAAAGAGCAGTCTGGCGATTCTTGTGTGTGCCTTTAGCGATGCGCTTCACATCGTTGATGAAGCCCATATCGAGCATACGGTCAGCTTCATCGAGAACCAGCCAACGGGTTTCTGACAGATCTACGCAGTTTTCACGCACCAGATCGGTCAAACGACCAGGAGTTGCGATAAGTACGTCAACGCCGCCCTGCATACGCTTAATCTGGCTCAGACGCGAAACGCCACCAAGAACCAGTGCCGTCGAAATATGCGCCTGTTTGGCAACAACGCGGATTGTTTCTTCGATCTGTACAGCGAGTTCGCGGGTTGGCGCGAGGATCAGCGCTCGCGCAGTCTTGCCCTTGCGCTTGTCACCAAGTGCAATGATTTTCTGCAAAATTGGCAGGCTGAATGCAGCCGTCTTGCCGGAGCCGGTCTGCGCAATACCAAGAATGTCGCGGCCTTCCAGCTGATGCGGAATGGCTTGCGTCTGAATGGGCTTTGGCTCGGTCATGCCAGCGGCTTCAACGCCTTTAAGCAGAACGCCTGTAATACCAAGAGCAGCAAAGCCGCCTGTGTTTTCAGTAGTCAATTCAATCTCTTTCGGCGGCACCACACAATCGTGGTCCGCTCTAAAACTTCGGACAAGCGCAACTTGCCGAACAATAGCTTTTTGATGATACGACGGGACGCCGGAAAACTCCGGTCGACTTGCGCTGCCGTGCCCGAAACCAGTCGGGTCTCCCCTGCTATCAGACCATTCTGACTGCAAGAGGCGAGACGCAACAAGTCCGATTCCGGGAAGACTGAAATTGTTCAGTCCATGCGCCTAAAGGGCCATATGGTCTGTTTTGCGCAAAAATGCAAACGTTTTTTGGTTGATGCGCGATCAGATAATGAAATCTGCAAGTACCTGATTGTCAGTTATATCCTGATAAGCCCAGCCCGCTTCAGCGAATTTCTTTTCCAAAATTTTGAAATTGGCAGCATTTCTGGTTTCGATACCAATCAGCACAGAACCGAAATTACGCGCGGATTTTTTAAGGTATTCAAAGCGTGCGACGTCATCTTCCGGCCCAAGCAGATCAAGGAACGATCGAAGCGCGCCCGGGCGCTGCGGGAAGCGGAAGATGAAATACTTCTTTAGGCCTTCATAGCGAAGGGCACGTTCTTTCACGTCTGGCAGACGTTCGAAATCGAAATTGCCGCCCGACACCACAATGACGATGCGCTTGCCTTTGAGTTCGCTTTTCTTGAAATTCTTGAGTGCATCAATGCCAAGTGCACCGGCAGGTTCAAGCACCACGCCTTCGATATTCAGCATTTCGACCATGGTTGAGCACAGGCGGTTTTCCGGAACCGTGATCACAATGTTTTTGTTGAAGCCTTTGAGAAGCTTGAAGTTTTCTTTGCCGATTTCAGCAACGGCCGCACCATCGACGAAATTATCCACTTGGGAAAGTTTGATCCGCTTGCCCGCTTCAAGGCTACCCTTGAGGCTTGCGGCACCTTGCGGCTCAACAAAGCGATAGGCCGTTTTCCAGCCAAGTGCGCCAAAATATTGTGTGACACCTGCCGAAAGGCCACCGCCGCCGACTGGCAGGAAAACAAAATCTGGCTTCTTATTGTCTGGTAGCTGGCGTTCGATTTCCAGCGCTACGCTCGCCTGTCCTTCGATGATACCAGCATGGTCGAATGGTGGCACCATCACGCCTTCATGGGCTTGCGCATATTCTTGCGAAGCGGCATAGCAGGTATCGAAAATGTCGCCGATAAGTTTGATTTCGATGTATTCGGCACCAAAAGCACGGGTTTTGTCGATTTTCTGCTGTGGCGTCGTCACAGGCATGAACACTATTCCCTTGCGGCCAAAATGCCTGCAAGCAAAAGCAAAACCCTGCGCGTGATTGCCAGCGGAAGCGCAGACGAACACTGCATTTTCTTCAGCGGTTTTGACTGCGCGCGAAATGAAGTTGAATGCGCCGCGTATTTTATAAGAACGAACAGGGGTCAGGTCTTCGCGCTTAAGCCAGATTTCCGCGCCATATTTTCGTGAAAGATAGTCATTGAGCTGCAACGGCGTTTCTGGAAACAGCGCACGCATTGCAGTTTCAGCTTGAACTACGGCTTTAACGAAGGCGGTCATTGGTAAGCTTTCTGCATCCATAACAATATCTGCGCATGGCTACATGGCTTTAAAGCTGCAAACAAGCTTGAAACGCCAAACATGATTAAATCTGTAAGGTTTAATCCACAATGGAATAGGTGGTGCGGTCGGCGGGACTTGAACCCGCAAGCCTAAAAGGCGACGGATTTTAAGTCCGTTGCGTATACCAATTTCGCCACGACCGCAGCTTGTGATTTTCTATGTCATGATTTGTAAAACAAATTCAAGCTGTTTTGAACGCTTGTAACAACTGGTTTTGCTGACAGTGGAAATTATTCAATAAATAGCTCGCAACGATTTGGAGGAATGTAAGTTATTGTAAAACTGAATGATCATATGCGGGGCCTCCAGTTTGAAAAATATAGAAAATCAGTTGCAGCTTTCATCTGCCGGGGATTAACTATGCGCAGATCGAATGGAGTCTGGGCATGACGAATACCCCGCAGCAGGCTGTAACAGCCGCAATGCTTGCTATTGGCGATGAACTTCTCTCAGGACGTACGAAAGACAAGAATATTGGTCATCTGGCCGATGTTTTGACCGCAGCCGGCATTGATCTCAAAGAGGTCCGCATAGTCCCCGACGATGAAGATGCGATTGTTGCAGCACTTAACGCATTGCGTCCGGGTTATGATTATGTGTTCACCTCTGGCGGCATTGGGCCAACCCATGACGACATCACTGCGGATGCCGTGTCGCGTGCTTTTAATGTGCCTTGTATCTATGATGATAAGGCGATGAAGCTGCTGGCCGAAAATTATGCCCGACGTGAACTGGAGTTTACGGATTCGCGCAAGCGGATGGCGCGTATGCCGCAAGGCGCGGACCATATCGATAATCCTGTATCGACAGCGCCCGGTTTTCATATCAGCAATGTCTATGTAATGGCAGGCGTACCGTCTGTTTTTCAGGCTATGCTCGATAATGTTCTGCCGACGCTTAAAACCGGTCGCAAGCTTTTGTCCAAGGCTGTTTCCTGTCCTTTTGGCGAAGGCGTTATCGGTGCACCGCTTACAGCGATCCAGAAGGAAAACCCAGAAACGATTATTGGCTCTTATCCAAAATTCGAAAATGGCAGGTTTAGTACGGAGCTTGTCGTTCGCGGCAGCGATGAGACGAAGATTGATCTTGCAGTGAGTGCAATCGAAGCGATGATCATCACGTTGCAAACGCAGGGAGCTGCTTGAGAAGATTAGGATTTTTGCCTGTTTGTTACGTTGAGTTATTATATACTTAAATAGAAAAATAGCCGGAAGGAGATCCGATATGTCCTATAAGACGGTGGTGGCTTATGCCCGTAGTGAAGCCGAGTTAAAGCGGGTTTTGTCCGCAGTTGCGCTGTTGACGCGCAGGACGCCTGACATTCACGTTATCGGACTTTATTCTGTACCCTCTCCTATCGTTTATGCTGATCCCAACGGATTTATCGATCCCGGCATGTTCGAACTGCATGACAAACAGCATAAGGAGATCTCCGAGCACCTGAAACTGCTTTTTGAAGAAGAAATGCGTCGTCAGGGCGGTCATCATGAATTCCGTATAACCCGCTCCGAAACAGGAACGGCTGCGGATGGTGTTCTGACCTCTTGCCTTGGTGCTGAACTGCTCGTGGCTGGTCAACCTGACCCTGACGATCCGGCAACCAATGATGAAACCGCCGATACGCTTGTTTTCAATTCGAGCTGTCCAGTTTTGCTGGTGCCACATACGCCCATCATGCCGATGGAAGCGATTGATCGTATTGTGGTGGCATTCAATGGCAAGCGGGAGGCCGCGCGCGCAGCTTTCGACGCCATGCCATTGATGAAAAACGCGAGCCGCACAGATGTCATCTGGGTTGATCCGCCAGAACGTGAAAGCGAAGATGAAGCGCTTGCCGGGAGCGAGTTGGCGCAAGCCTTGTCACGTCACGGAATTGAAGCGAACTTAACGCCGCTTGAATCACATAGTCGTCATGCGCAGGACGTGCTGCGCGAACATATTATTGCTCAGCGCGCAGATCTTCTCGTGATGGGTGCTTATAGCCACTCGCGCCTGCGCGAATTGGTTTTCGGGGGCGTCACGCGTTCGATGCTCAATGATCTGCCGATATTGACGCTGTTTTCGCGCTGATTTTTTTATTAAAATGTTGGCCTGTTTCCAGCAGGCCGACGCTTATTTTGAGGTGTGATACGCTATAAGGTGTCTCACAGCCCTTGCATGAGAGGCTTTTTTGCGGTTATCAGCATCACCCGGCGCTGAATATGCCGGGCGGAAAGCCTTTCTTGGTTTGTGCAGCATGCATTTGAAATGTTGTGCGCGCATAATGGAAAGCCGCAGATCCAGACAGTTCAGCGCGAATGGCAGTCGTCGTCGCGCATTTTTTGGTTTGACAGATCCGGAGTGAGATTTTCGGATTTTCCATGGAGCGTTTTGATGTCGTTGCCCGATAAAGCCTTTCCCGTTTCCTGGGATCAGTTCCACCGTGATGCCCGCGCACTCGCCTGGCGTATTGCAGATATGGATCGAGAATGGCGTGCCATTGTTGCAATCACTCGCGGCGGACTTGTTCCGGCGGCAATCGTTTGTCGTGAGCTGGGCATTCGCCTCATCGAAACGGTCTGTGTTGCATCTTATCACGATTACACATCGCAGGGCGAAATGGAGGTTCTTAAGGGAATCAGCGCTCCGCTTCTCGAAAACGGCGGTGAAGGCGTGATCGTCGTCGATGATCTGACTGATACCGGCAAAACCGCAGCTATTGTGCGAGAAATGATGCCAAAGGCACATTTTGCGACTGTTTATGCCAAACCAAAAGGTCGCCCGCTCGTCGATACATTCGTGACCGAAGTTTCACAGGATACGTGGATTTATTTCCCATGGGATATGGGTTTCACCTATCAGGAACCAATTGCAGGCGGAAAACGCGGATAAACGAAAATAAATGAAAGGTGATTGTGGTGGTAAAGCTGCCGCAATCACACTATATTGAAAGTCAGCCGAAAAGAGATGGAGGCGCATCACTAAGCTTTTAATTTAAAGCGGAGTGATCGATAATTTCAGTAAATCCTTAAAAACAAAGGCGTTTTTTGCCTTCAATTTTAAGGAGCCTGTAAAATAAACCCATTGTCATTTCGGAGAATCAATCCATTCTGTATGGAAGATGGTGGGACTTTCACGGTGAAAACACTGGCTAAAAAATTTGTGGCAACGGAGAAGCGTATTCTGACGCCTTCTGGTCGTTTGCAGCAAGTTGCAGCGCTCGTGTACCGCTATGAGTTGGATAAACTACAAATCCTCGTTATCACCAGCAGAGGCACCGGCCGCTGGATCATTCCCAAGGGATGGCCACAAGTTGGCCGCACACTTGCTCAAACCGCTGCACGCGAGGCTTACGAAGAAGCCGGTGTGCGTGGCGAGATTTCATCTCGCCCAATTGGCAATTTTGAATATTGCAAAAATGATCTGCCGCCTGAATGCATCAACCAGTTTTCGGTCGCCGTTTATGCACTGCACTACGTCGAGCGCGCAAAAGACTGGCCGGAACGCGAGCAGCGTGTTTGCGAGTGGGTTTCGCCACGCGAGGCAGCCGCACGGGTCGATGAAATTGATCTGAAACGTATTTTGCTGGATTTCGATAGTTCACCGAGCGCGATTGCTGCTGAGTAGCTTTTGCGGGTGGCAAATTGGCCTCGTAAGCTTCCTTATTTTTAAAATCAGGTCTGGTGTTGCGAATTGGCATGTGTCTTTGCATTAAATGCCCTGCCCTTCACATAAGTGTCATTCTCCCCGTTATCCACATTCTCCCCCAAGGCGTGATCACAATATCTAGCGTTGGTGGCCGAATGGTAAACCAAAGCTTGACGCTCATGTGCGAGTCGTTTTTTATAACGACATCGTTGCGTAAGTTGCGTGGCCGAGGGTAAAGATTCTGTAGGCCTTTTCTTCAAATCAGTCGAGTTACTAACGGGCGTTACGTCGAAAAGATGTGTATCGCGCGAGATTTTTTTCGTCTGAAATTCAGGAACTTAGCTACATAAGCAGAATGGAATTTATTGGCGCTGATGTCGCATTAATACTAGATTTAGTATTTGTAATCATGATAGCATACCAGATAAGGAAATCCTTATCCGCAAGTTTGAATAAGAACGGCCTTTGGCTGGAGCGTTGATTTGGTTTTGCATGATCTAAATCGACTGAATGAATTCTCGGAGGAGCCTGCTCCTCCAGCATGATTGTCCTGGCAAATTTGAGGACAATTTGAGTGAATAAGCAGACACATAGCGTGGGTCGCACGCCGGGGCTGAATTTTTCAGCCAAGCTACTATATATAGAACGTTTGGATGGGACAGATGAAGATCGAACGCCGTTTTACGAAAGAAAACCAGTCGGCCTATGCGGAGATTGAATTCCGCACGGCGACGAGTGAGATCAAGAATCCCGATGGCTCGGTGGTGTTTCGCCTTGAGGACATCAATGTCCCTGCGCAATTCAGTCAGGTTGCAGCCGATATTCTTGCGCAGAAATATTTCCGCAAGGCCGGCGTCCCTGCACATCTGAAAAAAGTTGAAGAAAACGACGTGCCATCATGGCTATGGCGTTCGGTTCCTGATGAAGAGGCGCTGGCAAAGTTGCCCGAAGAACAGCGCTTCGGTTCCGAAATGGATGCTTGTCAGGTGTTTGATCGTCTGTCCGGCACATGGACCTATTGGGGCTGGAAGGGCGGCTATTTCAACTCGGAAGAAGACGCTCGCGCTTTCCGCGATGAGCTTGCTTATATGTTGGCTACGCAACGTGTGGCGCCAAACAGCCCGCAATGGTTCAACACCGGCCTGCATTGGGCTTATGGCATTGACGGTCCTGGTCAGGGCCACTTCTATGTTGACTGGCAGACCGGCAAGCTGACCAAATCCAAGTCTGCTTACGAACATCCGCAGCCACATGCCTGCTTTATTCAGTCGGTTGGCGATGATCTCGTCAATGAAGGCGGCATCATGGATTTGTGGGTTCGTGAAGCGCGTCTGTTCAAATATGGTTCCGGCACGGGTTCAAACTTCTCGCATCTGCGTGGTGCAGGCGAAAAGCTTTCGGGCGGTGGCAAGTCGTCGGGCCTGATGAGCTTCCTCAAGATTGGCGACCGTGCAGCGGGCGCAATCAAGTCGGGCGGTACAACGCGTCGTGCCGCCAAGATGGTGGTTGTCGATGTCGACCATCCGGATATTGAAGAATATATCGACTGGAAGGTGAAAGAAGAGCAGAAAGTTGCTGCTCTCGTCACCGGCTCAAAGATCGTCAAGCAGCATCTAACTGCAATCATGAAGGCTTGCGTGAACTGCGAAGCCGATAATGATGATTGCTTCGATGCATCGAAGAACCCTGTTCTTAAGCGCGAAATCAAGGCGGCGAAGAAGAATCAGGTTCCTGAAAACTATGTGAAGCGCGTCATTCAGTTTGCGCGTCAAGGCTATACCGACATTGAGTTTAAGACCTATGATACCGATTGGGATTCGGAAGCCTATCTGACCGTTTCGGGCCAGAATTCGAACAATTCCGTTTCACTCAAGGACGAATTCCTGCGCGCTGTTGAAAATGACGGCGACTGGAACCTGACAGCGCGTCGCGATGGTCGCGTGATGAAGACGCTCAAGGCTCGAGATCTTTGGGAAAAGATCGGCTATGCTGCATGGGCTTCGGCTGATCCGGGTTTGCATTTCAACACCACGATGAATGATTGGCACACCTGCCCTGCGGCTGGCCCGATCCGTGCGTCCAATCCGTGCTCTGAATATATGTTCCTCGATGACACGGCTTGTAATCTGGCGTCGATCAACTTGCTGACCTATCGCAACAAGGACGGCTCGTTCGACATTAGCGCTTATGAGCACACAGCGCGTCTGTGGACGATGGTTCTCGAAATTTCGGTGATGATGGCGCAGTTCCCTTCAAAGGAGATAGCGCGCCTCTCCTATGAATATCGTACGCTTGGACTGGGCTTTGCCAATATTGGCGGCTTGTTGATGACGTCCGGCATTCCTTACGATTCAGACGAAGGTCGTGCGATCTGCGGTGCGCTGACTGCAATCATGACCGGTGTTTCTTATGCCACTTCCGCTGAAATGGCGAAAGAACTCGGTGCCTTCCCAAGCTATGAGCCAAATGCTCAAAGCATGTTGCGCGTTATCCGCAATCACCGTCGCGCAGCTTATAATGAAAACTCCGGTTATGAAGGTCTGGCCGTTAATCCGGTTGGTCTGATTGCCGAAGATTGCCCTGATCAGGATATGATTGCCCACGCCCGCGCTGCATGGGACAAGGCGCTGGAGCTCGGTGAAAAATACGGCTACCGCAATGCGCAGGCAACCGTTATTGCGCCAACCGGCACGATAGGTCTTGTGATGGATTGCGATACGACCGGTATCGAACCTGACTTTGCGCTGGTGAAGTTTAAGAAGCTTGCCGGTGGTGGTTATTTCAAGATCATCAACCGTGCTGTTCCAGAAGCGCTGCGCACCCTTGGCTACTCGGAAAGCCAGATTGCTGAAATCGAAGCCTATGCTGTTGGTCATGGCAATCTTAATCAGGCACCGGCTGTTAATCCTTCAACGTTGAAGGCCAAAGGCTTTGACGATGAGAAGATTGAAACGCTGAATGCTGCGCTTAAGAGTGCGTTCGACATCAAGTTCGCTTTCAATAAGTGGACGCTTGGCGAAGATTTCTGCAAGGACGTGTTGAAGCTTACCGATGAGCAGCTCAATGATTTCTCGTTTGAAATGCTGCCAGCTCTTGGCTTTAGCAAAAAGGACATCGAAGCGGCAAATGTTCACGTTTGCGGTGCGATGACCCTTGAAGGCGCTCCTTTCCTGAAAGAAGAGCATTACGCCGTGTTCGATTGTGCCAATGCCTGTGGCAAGATCGGAAAACGTTACCTCTCGGTGGAAAGCCATATCTGGATGATGGCTGCGGCGCAGCCATTCATTTCGGGTGCGATCTCCAAGACCATCAACATGCCAAATGAAGCGACCGTTGAAGATTGTAAGAGCGCTTATTTGCTTTCATGGAAGCTGGCGCTCAAGGCCAATGCGCTTTATCGTGATGGTTCCAAGCTTTCACAGCCGCTCAATGCATCTCTGATAGCGGATGATGAAGACGAAGACGATGCAGTTGAAGCGCTGATCGAAGCACCGGCTGCGGCACGTGCGGTGCAGATCACCGAACGCGTTGTCGAAAAGGTCATCGAAAAGATCGTTCGTGAGCGTGACAAGCTGCCAAACCGTCGTCAAGGCTACACGCAGAAGGCGGTCGTCGGTGGTCATAAGGTTTACCTGCGCACCGGTGAATTCGGTGATGGTCGTCTTGGCGAAATCTTTATCGATATGCATAAGGAAGGTGCTGCTTTCCGTGCAATGATGAACAACTTTGCTATCGCCGTGTCGCTGGGCCTGCAATATGGCGTGCCGCTCGAAGAATACGTCGAGGCCTTCACCTTCACGAAGTTCGAGCCGGCTGGCATGGTTATCGGTAATGATGCCATCAAGACAGCCACGTCGATCATCGACTATGTGTTCCGCGAACTGGCTGTTTCCTATTTGGGACGCAATGATCTCGCTCATGTCGATACGAGCGATTTCTCGAATACGGCGCTCGGCAAAGGCATTCAGGAAGGCAAGACCAATCTTCTGTCTACCGGCTGGACACGCGGCTATAAGCCTACGTTGGTGTCAAATACTGTTTCTGGCACCCTGCCCGGCAATGAATCGAAAAGTGCTACAACCTCTGCGCCGCAGGCTTCCAATGTCACGACATTGAAAGCGTCTTCGACGCGCCCCGCCACGGTTGGTCTGGTGACGGATGGTGCGACGGCATTCAAGCGTGAGTTTGAAGAGCAGCCAGTGCCATCCCCCGAACAGAGCAATATGGCGGCGACAGAACTGTTCTCCGATAAAGCAGCCGCTGACGCAGCATCTGCTCGTTCGGAAACAACCAATGTAGCCAAGAAGCTTGAAGCGGATCGTCGTCTCAAGTCGATGATGCAAGGTTATACGGGTGATAGTTGCTCGGAATGTCAGAACTTCACTATGGTTCGCAACGGCACGTGTTTGAAGTGTGATACCTGCGGTTCCACAAGTGGTTGCAGTTAAAATAGAGTAATATACAGTATTAAAAACAGGCCGGAAAATTCCGGCCTGTTTTATTTTGAAGTCCAATTTTTTCTACTACATGTAATCCTCTTGGTTCAAAATGATGCATAAAAAATAATAAAAATTGGAACCCAAGGCCATTCTCTACGTTCTTTTAATGAAACCGAGCGTATAAAGGAGATGGTTATGCTTAGAACAACACTTCTGACAACGACGTGTGCGCTGCTTATCGGAGGATCGGCCTTCGCCCAGACAGCAGCCCCTGCACCAATGGAAGCGGCCCCTGCGGCTTCGGAGCTTCCGGTTTCATCCCAGAATATGTTTGGTAGCCCACCTGCTGAAGAATCTGAAAAGATCGGCTTCATGGAAGCCAAGGATGGGCAGCTTCTGGTTTCGAGCTTTATCGGGCAGACAGTCTATGAAAGTGATGCAGCCGATGCGGCCTCTGTTGGCAAACTCAATGATCTGATCGTCAGCCCGGACGGTGAAGTTCAGGCCGCGGTGATTGGTGTAGGCGGCTTCTTGGGTGTCGGCGAAAAGGATGTTGCAGTCAGCCCTGATCAGTTGCAACTCGCGACACGTAGTGACGGCAAAAAGTGGCTGTCGGTTAAGGCAAGCAAGGAACAGTTGACTGAAGCACCAGCATTTGAACGTTCAGTGTTGTTTAAGGATGGTGTAGCCGATCCAAATGCAGCCACAGAAACGAACGCTCCAGCAGCAACGCCTGCTCCGGCAACACCGGATGCGACGGCACCTGCCACGCCAGCAACCCCGGCACCGGCTCAGTAAGTATTCTGTATATATGGATAAAAATCCCGGCCTTTTGGCCGGGATTTGTTTGTTTTTAAGCCCGAAGGTTGATTTCAGCGGTTCACGCACGTAGGACTCTTACAAATCATCAAAATATTCAGGCCAATATCGGGAAAATCTATTGTCGGAATTTTTTATTGCTCATCCATGGGCGCAAACGGTTGCAATGTTATGCGGCCTTTTTCTTGCAGCCTTTGTAGCAAATTTTCTCGTTAAGGCAGTTCTGCTCAAGGTTCTCAACCGGATCGTTCAAAAAACGACTTTCGGACAGGATGAGGAATTAAAGCAGCATGGTGTCATCGGACATCTGGCCAATATTGTTCCTGCACTGATCATTGCATCCGGCATTGCCGCTGTCCCGGAGCTGCCTCATACGGCGCTGACTGTGATCAGCAATGTTGCTACAGCCTTCATCATTCTAACTTTAGCGTTTACGGTAAGCGCTGTTTTGAGTGTCGTCGACACGCTCTATAGTCGCCGCGAAGAATCCAAGGATCGCCCGATCAAGGGCTATATTCAGGTCAGCAAGCTTATCATTTACATCATCGCGATTGTGCTGATTATTGCGACGCTTCTGGATCGCTCGCCGGTAATCCTGTTGTCTGGCGTTGGTGCGATGGCCGCAGTGCTCATTCTGGTTTTTCAGGATACCCTGCTTTCACTGGTTGCCAGTATGCAGATTGCTTCCTCCAACATGGTACGGGTTGGTGACTGGATCGAGATGAAAAATCTTGATGCCAATGGCGATGTGACCGAGATTGCGCTTTATACTGTCAAAGTTCAGAATTTCGACAAGACGATCACCACAATTCCGATCCGCAAGCTCATCACCGAACCGATGAAAAACTATCGCGGTATGCAGCAATCAGGCGGCCGTCGCATCAAGCGTGCCTTATTTATCGATCAGGCTACAATTCGCTTTTTAAGTGAGGATGAACTTCACAGCCTTGCTTCGATTGACCAGCTAACCAACTATCTGTCGAAAAAAGAAAAAGAGATAGCCGATTGGAATTCCAAACTGGGTGAAAAGGCCAACAACCCGGTTAATACGCGCCGTTTCACAAATATCGGTACGTTCCGCGCTTATGTTCAAACCTATCTGCAAAACCATCCGGGCGTTCACAGCGGCATGACCTTGCTTGTGCGCCAGATGGATCCCACACCAGACGGTTTGCCGCTCGAAATCTACTGCTTCACCAATACAACCGTCTGGGCTTCGTATGAGCAAATCCAGTCTGATATTTTCGATCATCTCTATGCAGTGATGCCGGAATTTGGTCTTTATCCATTCCAGAATCCAAGTGGTGGCGATTTCCGTAAGCTTAATCTGGTTGACATCAAGGCAAATCCTGAAGTGCCTTGATGACGGCCTCCTGAAGCGTGGAAACCTTATATCCGGCGCGCGATGGCGTGAGGCCGAGACGGACGATCGCCAGATCCATTGACGGAACAATAATCAGGCTTTGTCCATCATGGCCGGACATCCAGAAGGCGTCCGCCGGAATGCCGCCCATTCCTGCCGCAACACCCGCGGTTTGCAACCAGACTTGTGCCGATCCATAGCGTCCCTGAGAGGCTTTGGATGGCTGACGCATGAAGCTTGCGAAATCGTCTGGCAAAAGCTGCTGATCACCAATCCGGCCATTCTCGATCAGAAAACCTGCGAGATGAAGCCAGTCGTGAGCAGTCGCATAAAGATAAGATGAACCGACCGGTACGCCGCTTGCATCCGATTCCAATGTCGCATTGGTTACACCCAAAGGCTCGAAAAGCGCCTTTTTGGCATAGGATAGGCCCTCTTCCTGACTGTCGAAGCTATTCATATAGAGCTTTGAAAGGATAGTGGATGTGCCACTCGAATAGCTGAACTTTTCGCCGGGCTGCGCTACAAGCGGCAATGAGGCAGCGAAACCAGACATATCGTTTTCCAGGTAAAGCATTCGCGTTACATCGGTAACATCGCCGTAATCCTCATCGAATTTCAGACCGCTTTCCATAGCCAGCAGATCAGCTAGTCTGATCTTTGAACGCTCGTCATTTTCCCATTCCGGCAAAAGATGATCGCGCTGCAAGTCCATTTTTCCTTCGGCAATGCGCATGCCGATCAAGGTTGCCATCACTGATTTGGTCATAGACCAGCCCAGCAGAGGCGTATTTGAATCAAAGCCTGGCGCATAGGTTTCGGCAATAATCTGACCGTCTTTTAGCACCGCTATGGCGCGCATTCCGGGACCGGCCATTGTTGGGTTCTCGATGATGCTTTGAATTGCAGGATTGATCTGAATGTCTGATATTCTGGCCGCAGCGTCGGCAGGCACGGTCATTTGGGGACGCAAATCCTCGTTATGAATATTGGCGCAGCCAAGTCCAGGGCGATAAACGGCTTTGCTCGGAGCAAAGAAACCAAAAATATGCGCGGTTACGCTCTGGTCGTCATTGTTAACGGATACATTGAGATATTTGAGCAGCGGATGCCCGGGTGCCTGCACATCAATAGCGAGCACTTCGTCGGCATTGCGATGGGCCAGAAACACGTTGGAACAGACGATTTTTGCGGCATAGCCGGTGCCGACTTTAAGAAGCTCCGGCGGTCTGAAACCCAGCCATAATACGGCACCCACAAGACCGAGAAGGACAATGAAACCTGTAACTTTCAAAAAGCGTATCATATTCCCTCCCATGTGACGCTTAGATGAAAAGTCTAACCGCTTTTTTGAAGCCATTTATGAATGCCGTTTGCGGATGCCTTCCCGCTCGCAAAACATGCGGTGACAAGATAACCGCCAGTTGGTGCTTCCCAGTCGATCATCTCTCCGGCCACAAATGTGCCGGGCATTTTTGCCAGCATATAATGCGCGTCAATCTCGCTCCATTTTATGCCACCAGCAGAGGAGATAGCTTCCTCAATAGGTCTTGGGCGCAGCAGCGGAATTTTGAGCGACTTGATTGTGTGCGCAAGTCTGATCGGGTCTTTCTCCCGCTCAAACTCAAGTACCAGTGCTGCTTTCACACCCGTAAGGCCTACGCCTTTTCGCAATAGATTACTTATACTTATCTTCTTATCCTGACGTGAAATATCATGTGCGATCCGCTCTTGCGTGCGCCCCGGCGTCAGATCAAGCACGAGATTTGCCTGCCCGTTCTGCTCAAGCTCATCGCGCAAGACCGCCGAAAGCGCATAGACCAGGCTGCCTTCCACACCGCTGCGCGTAATGACGAACTCGCCCTGTGTCACGGCTGCCTGACTTGTGATCGTCACTGATTTGACCGGCTCTCCCGCAAAGCGCTCTGAAAAAAACTTGCTCCAATCGACATCAAAACCGCAATTGGCAGAACGTAGAGGAGCAATATCGATGCCCTGCTCTGCAAACAGTTCGGTCCATGCGCCATTGGAGCCAAGCTTGGGCCAGCTGCCGCCGCCAAAGGCAAAGAGCGTTGCATCGCACGCTATCGCTTCAATGCCGTTGGACGTCTGAACCAAAGGCTTGTTCCCTTCAAACCCAAGCCATTTGTGACGGGTCAGAATTTTGACGCCCTGCGCCTCCAGACGTCGCAGCCATGCACGCAGAAGCGGCGAGGCTTTCATCGCCTTTGGAAAGACGCGACCTGATGAGCCTACGAAGGTTTCAGCACCAAGCCTGTCGGCCCAGTCGCGCAAATCCTGTGGTGTGAATTGCTGCAAGGCAGGCAACAGATGGTCATTGCTTGTCCCAAAGCGCTGCGCAAATTGCGAAAAATCTTCGGAATGCGTGATGTTGAGGCCAGATTTTCCTGCAAGCAAGAACTTGCGCCCAACGGTCGGCATCTGTTCATAGATGGTAACCGAATGCCCAAGTGCCGACAAATGTTCGGCGGCGAATAGTCCTGCTGGTCCGCCACCGAAAATCGCAACCAAGCGTTCAGGCATTAATCTTCTTTCTCCAGCATCTCTTTAACAGCAGTTGCTAACTGTTTGAGAGAGAAAGGCTTTGGCAGGAAGCCAAACTTGGCATCGGCAGGCAGATTACGGGCAAATGCATCCTCCGCATAGCCGGATACGAAGATGAATTTGATGTCTGGATGCGTCTTGCGCAATTCGCGCAACAGCGTTGGGCCATCCATTTCAGGCATAACGACGTCGGAGACGACAATGTCCACCTGGCCGTTGAGTTCTTCCAAAACCTCAAGCGCTTCGACACCAGATGCTGCTTCATGCACCGTATAGCCACGCGATTGAAGCGCACGCACGCCGCCCATGCGCACGGCGTCTTCGTCTTCAACGAGCAGCACGGTTGCCGAACCGGAAAGATCGGCCGCCTTCTCAACCTTCTTTTCCTTGACCGCTACAGGCGCATTGTCGGCACCATTTTCTTCGATATGGCACGGCAGGAAGATTTTGAATGTCGTACCCTTGCCGACTTCGGAATCACAATAGATGAAGCCGCCGGTCTGCTTGATGATGCCATACACCATCGAAAGACCGAGGCCGGTGCCCTTGCCGACTTCCTTGGTGGTGAAGAACGGCTCGAAGATTTTCTCAAGAACATCGGCTGGTATGCCAGTTCCGCTGTCTTCGACTTCGAAGACGACATAGTCGGCTTCGGGCAGATCGCGATAATTGAGCTTGGCAGCTTCGTGTGCTTTGACATTGCGTGTGCGCAGTGTGATGTCGCCGCCGTCTGGCATGGCGTCACGCGCATTGACGGCCAGATTGACAGCCACCTGTTCGAACTGACCAAGATCAGCCTTAACAGGCCAGACATCGCGGCCATGCTCGATCTTAAGACCGATATCTTTGCCGACGAGACGTGCGAGAAGCATGCGCAGATCGGCCAGAACGTCTGTGAGGTCGAGAACTTCAGGACGCAAGGTCTGACGGCGCGAGAATGCAAGCAATTGCCGCACGAGCGAGGCTGCACGGTTTGCATTCTGCTTAATATTCATAATGTCCGGGAAGGACGGATCGGAAGCGCGGTAATTGCTCAACAGCAAATCCGACGACATGATGATAGCTGTGAGCACATTGTTAAAATCGTGCGCGATGCCGCCGGCAAGCTGTCCCACAGCCTGCATCTTCTGGCTTTGCGCCATCTGATTTTCGAGCGCTTTTTGCTCGGTGGTTTCGACCGCAGAAACAATCGCAGCTTCTTCGCTTGTTTCGCCCAAATCGGTGACAGCACTCAGATAAAAACGGATATGACGATCTTCATTGCCCGGCAACACAGTGTCGACGGGCGAAATGCTGGCCTGCCCTGCGAAGGCTGCAGCCAAAGCTTTGTTGAAGGTCTCGCGATCGCGTTCGTGAACGACGTTTTCAAGTTTGACGCGGTTATCGACCGCATCGCGATCAACAACGGGTGCGAAAATATCGAGGAATCGCGCATTGGTGCGCAGTGTATGGCCTTGTGCATCGACTGCCGCAATTGCCATCGGAGCGGAATTGAAGAAGCGTGTGAAGCGCACTTCTGCCGAGCGCAATGTTGCCGACGAATCTTCGCCCTCAGCGCGATCAAGAACGATGGTTCGGCTTGTGCCGCGTGTTCCGTCGCGTGCAGCCTGTACCCGATGATAAAAGCGTACGGCAAGGCTTTGGCCGTTGCGCTTGATCAGATCAAGATCGATCACCGTGTTGCGGCTGGTGCCGGGTTCGGCTTTGACGGCTTTGATCAGCGCCATACCGCTGCCAGCAACAATATCATTGAGAGTGAGCGAACCCGGTGTAAATTGGGTCAGATCGACACCAAGCCATTCAGCGAGGGTAGCATTAAGATAGATAATGCGGCCAGACGGATCAGCAGAGAAAAAGCCAGCCGGTGCGTGATCGAGGTGGTTGATTGCTTCCTGCAACTCCTGAAAGAAGCGCTCTTGTTCGGCACGCTCGTCTGAAATATCTGCGATCTGCCAGGCAACAAGTGTTCCCTTGAAGTCCTGTCCGCCATCCACCGGACGCGCCTTGATGCGATACCAGACGGGAGCGGCAGAGCCATGATTATCCCGCGACAGTCCGCCGGAAATCCGCACTTCTTCCTGCCCTGAAAGACCGTCACGCACAGCATTTGTCAGGCGATAAATGGCATCGGATGCAGCAGGTTCCGTTGTCAGTATATTATCAAGCGAGCGTATGCCTTCTGCGGATGCAACGCCGGTCATTCCGGCATAGGCTCGGTTTGCATAAACAATCTGGCCGCGTGCATCGGAAATGACTGTTCCTTCCGGCTGCGTATCCATGAAAGCATGCGCCAGATCCTGTCCACCGTGACGCTGGCTGAACTGGATCAGGCCAGTGGCTGCGCCAAAAAGATAGAAAACGCCGATCATGGACAATATGCCCATCAGAACGATTGCAAAACCGTCGCCAAGCTGATCGCGAAACAGGAAATAGACAAGGGCTGCCGTTGTCAGCACAACGCCGATAATCAGGAGCCTCAAGGCTGAGCTGGAGCCACGCTTCGGCATCACGAGCGGTTTCGGATAATTATTGTCCGTCTGTCGCGACATCAGGCCCACTGCCCTTTCATGATGTTTTCTCCCAGCTCAAGCGCTATCTTTTTCATTAAGCAAAACCAATCACGTTCCCTGCATCGCTTTCCAGCTTTACGTCTTGTGCCAGATTTTGACGCATATTGCAGGGTATATCCGATTCGCAGAATGCGTTAATTGCCTGACAGCACAAGCATGGCTCGCATAAAACAGCACGAAGCGCCGCGTTTTGCACTGTTTTGGCTGGGGATCATATGTTTCTTGCAAATGGATGGAACATTCCCAAGCAAGGCAAATTGAACTAGTGTTCTATCGAATATGTGTTGTCGCGGTGATGAAACGTGGGGAACTTGTGGTTTCGGTCAACCGGACATTATTGGTTTTAGTATGAGAGGGTTACCCGCATGAAGGAATGGCTCAGCGGTCTTGTTGGGGAAAGCGCGGCAAATATTGTCGGTTTCATCCTTATTTTTGCGATCATTTTAGGCGGAATTTTCGTTGTTCTGAGTATTATCCGCCGCTTTAGCGGCGGCGGTTTTGCTTCGAATGGGCGAACAGGACGTCAGCCGAGACTTTCAGTGATGGATGCTGCTGCCGTAGACAGCCGCCGTAAGCTGGTTCTGATCCGTCGCGATGATGTCGAACATCTTCTGCTTATTGGTGGACCGACTGATGTCGTCGTCGAGCAGAATATTGTGATGGAATCGCGCGCCAATTCGCGTCAGGCAACCCGTATCGAGCCGGAACATATTGAGCGTTTCCGCCAGCATGAGGCGAGCATCACGTCTGAAGTGGCAGAGCGTCCGACGCTTTCACAGCAAGTTTCGCAGGCGGGGGAGAAAAACGAAGCTATCCAGCTTAATTCCCCAATCGAAACGCCGCTCCAGCGCAAGCCAGAACCTGTGCGGGAAGCAATTGTGCAACCCGCTCATGTTGAGGCACAACAGTTTCGCACACCTCCTGCTCCGCCGGTTATGCCGGTTGCGCCGCAGGCACCACGGACGGTAGAAGCACCTGTCGTACAGTCGCGCCCTCAACCGCCACGCCCTGCCCCGAATTATCCGCCACAGCCACGCACGGTTTTGCCAGCAGCACCTCGCCCGGCTGAGCAGCCTCAGTCTCCACGTCTGCACCCAGCCTATCCGCTGAGCCAGGTATCGCGCGGTGTCTTAAGCTCGACATCGGGCCTCGGTGCAGGTGCCATTGCTGCCACAGCAACGGTTGCGACTTCCGATCTTGGAAGTGTGACGCCAGAACGTGAAACGACGAGCATAAAAGCGCCTGTGCCCGAAATCAGCGATGTGGTGCAGAGTCCGGCGGTTGTTGCGCATGTGGAGCCTAAAGCAGAGCCAGCTATGGTGTCTGCAAATGCCGAGCCGGAGTTTGCTGATGATGATCTCGGCGATATCGGTGGCGCATTACATGATGCAATCATGGCTGATCTGGTAACTGAAAGCGCGGCTGGTTCTGCTAATAACGAGCCAGCAATGCTTGACGTCGATCTTTTTGAAGAAGAACTGCTTGGTTCGCTCGATATTTCCCCAAACGATAATAAGCCGGACCTCCGTCAAGACGATAGCATCGAGGATGAGATGGAAAAGCTTCTTGGTGAGCTTACCAGAAACGAAACACGCAATTTCTGATCATATGCTTCCATAGTTTCAGGGTATCAGCCTTATGGGCTGATACCCTTTTTTGTGCGCTACACGAAGCAGTTCCCGTTTAAGTGGAAGTGTACGAATGGCTCTATGTATTTTTTACGCATTATCCTACGCAAAACCGCTACGCACTTTTGCTGGAAACGCTCTAAGCAAAGAAAAAAAGGCTGCGGAAACCGCAGCCTTCAAATTTCATACACGACTGGATGAAAATCAATCGTCGCGATAGACCTTTTCGCGGCGCTCATGGCGCTCTTGTGCTTCGATAGAAAGCGTTGCGATTGGTCGTGCATCAAGTCGTTTCAAACTGATTGGATCGCCGGTTTCCTCACAAAAACCATAGGTTCCTTCCTCAATACGGCCAATGGCTGCATCAATTTTAGAAATCAGTTTGCGCTGTCTGTCACGAGCGCGAAGCTCAATTGCCCGATCCGTTTCGGAGGATGCCCTATCCGCCAGGTCCGGGTGGTTTGCATTTTCCTGCTGTAACGCGTCGAGAGTTTCGCGCGCTTCGCGCAGAATATCATTCCTCCATGCAACAAGCTTTGCACGGAAGTAAGACTTCTGCCGTTCATTCATGAACGGCTCGTCTTCAGTGGGCCTATAGTCAAGGTCGATCAATTCACTCATTCTGAATTACCCCACATCTAGGAGACGCGAGCGGTTATATAAGTCCATCGCAACGAGGACACAACATCAAACACACGCGCTTCACTACTTTTTAAGTCATCAAAATTGTATGATTTTGATGAAAAAATATGCACATTATTTTAGGTGGACAATTTATTAGTTATTATTTTTATAAACATCTTCAAAAGCCTCGTCAGGCCACTACTTACGAAACATAATTACGAATGAAGAACAATCGATCATCCAGTTTATGCCCAATAAAAAAGCAAGACTACCTGTGAATATTCACGTGAATTATAAAAAAACGATCTAAAACTATATCTAGCCAAAGCAAATTTGCAGAAATTGTGGCACCACTACCAGATCACGCCTTTCAAATTGCAGCCAGGAGCACTCTATGAGTCGTCTTTTCCTTCTCCGACATGCCAAGGCAGTGTGGACAAAGCCAGCAATGAATGATTTTGATAGGCCCTTGGATGAAGAAGCAATATCCGCTCTGGACGGATTGGCAGAGGCTATGAAAGCTTCCGGGCTTTTTCCCGACAAGGTTTTGCTTTCGGGGTCCTGTCGAACGCGCGAAACGGCGTCTGGTTTGATCGAACGGCTCGGTATTAAGGTTGAGACAATCATCGATGAGGCTATCTATAGCGGAGGCCCGGGTGAATATATGCAAGCCATTCGAGCAGCTGCCGATTCGGAGCAGTTGATGCTGGTGGGGCATAATCCGAGTATCGAAGATTTGACTTTGGCGCTGTGCGGCGAAGGTGACTCTTCGAGTCTCTCCCGACTGGAAGCCGGTTTTCCAACCGCAGCTCTTGCCACAATCCGCTTTGATGGGCCGCTGTCTGAAATTGCTCATGGCAAAGGAATTCTGGAAAGTTTTCCTCTGCCAAAATCATAGATACTGGTCAGGCATTCCAACTCGACCTTGTTGATATGCCTCATGAGTTCCTATCTATGGCTCTGACGTGATGTAATTTTTACGAGGTAACAATTGGCAAAACTGACCAGTTTCGGTGATGAGGCACGGATCGCGCTCGATACATTAGCAGATCGTGCGACTGGTTTAATGTCTCCTTCATTGAGACTTGGTGTCACTGGTCTTTCGCGGGCAGGCAAAACCGTCTTCATCACGGCACTCGTGCACAATATGGTGCATGGTGGTCGCCTGCCGATGTTTGAAGCCTATAAATCCGGACGTATTTCCCGCTCTCTGCTTGAGCCGCAGCCGGATGATGCCGTGCCGCGTTTTCAATATGAAGAGCATCTTTCAGCGCTGCTTGATGAACGTATCTGGCCGGATTCAACTCGCGCCATATCGCAGCTTCGCCTGACCATCGAATATGAGACCGCATCGGCATGGGGGCGCTGGCTTTCGCCGGGGCGTCTGTCCGTTGATATTGTCGATTATCCCGGCGAATGGCTGCTTGATCTCCCTTTGCTTGGCAAAAGCTATCGTGAATTCAGCGCAGATTCTTTTGCGCTTGCCAATGAGCCGACCCATGTGGATCTGGCAGAGGATTGGCTTCGAGAGGCTGAGCGCGTTACGCCATCAGGTAATGCCGATGAACTGACCGCGCAGAGACTGGCAAAGAGTTTCACTGCTTATTTGCGCGCCGGTAAAGCCGATGAGCGTGCTCTCTCGACCTTGCCGCCGGGACGTTTTCTGATGCCAGGTGATCTCGAAGGATCGCCAGCGCTTACTTTCGCCCCCCTGCCAGATTTAAAGCCGGATGATTTCAAAACCGGTAGTCTGGCTGCGATGATGGAGCGTCGTTACGAGGCTTACAAAACGCATGTGATCAAACCATTTTTTCGCGAGCATATTGCGCGACTTGATCGCCAGATAATCCTGATTGACGCTATGCAGGCCATGAATGCCGGTGGTGCCGTGGTGAGTGATCTTGAACGCGCAATCACCGATATTCTTTCGTGCTTCCGTCCGGGACGCGCCAATTTGCTCACAGGACTGATCCAGCGTCGTATCGGGCGTATTCTGGTTGTGGCAACCAAAGCCGACCATCTGCATCATGAAAGCCATGACAGATTGCAGGCAATCGTTCGGCGCCTTGTGGAACGCGCTATTGAGCGCGCTGATTTTTCCGGCGCTGATATTGAAGTGCTGGCCATGGCCGCCGTTCGTGCCACCCGCGAAGCGACAGTCAAAGAAGGCAAAGACACACTGCCCGTCATCATCGGAACGCCGCTTAAAGGCGAGCATATTGACGGCGATATATTCGATGGTGAAACAGAAACTGCTATATTTCCCGGTGATTTACCAAAAAATCCTAATGTAATATTCGAACAATCGCTTTCGAGTGAAGAGCCAGCCATTCGTTTTGTGCGCTTTCGCCCTCCGCGTCTTGAACGCACTGCGGAAGGCATCACCCTTTCGCTACCACACATCCGGCTTGATCGCGCACTCCAGTTTCTTATCGGAGATCGTCTGGCATGAGTGAGCAGCCTCCACGCAAACCGACGGCGTTTACCGTCAGGAAACCTGTTGATACGGTTTCGTCTCCAGACATGGCGCAAGACGTCCCCCGTCGTCCTCGCGCAGTCACGGATATGGAAAGGCTCGTTCCTGACGTGGATGTTTTTGCGCTTAGCGATGACGAAGCGGCAGAGCTTGAGATCCTTGATCCGTCCTTTGAAGCGCCACCTTCCCGGCGATGGTCTTTAAGCAAAATCCTGTTCGGTGCCTTGGGTATCCTGGCTTCGTTTGCCATTGGCATCTGGATTGAAGACCTCATTCAGGCATTGTTTTCACGTGCGGACTGGCTTGGCTGGACAGCGCTTGGTGTTGCGATGATTGCCCTCATCGCGTTTGTTGCGATTATTATGCGCGAGTTGCTGGCATTGCGCAGGCTGGCATCGGTTCAGCATCTGCGCAAGGATGCAGCTGATGCTGCCGAGCGTGATGATATGGCGGCAGCGCGCAAAGCTGTCGATGAATTGCGCACCATTGCAGCAAGCCTGCCCGAAACCGCACGCGGAAGACAGATGCTGGATGGCTTAAGCGATGAAATCATCGATGGTCGCAATCTTATTCAGCTTGCAGAAACTGAAATTCTGCGTCCGCTGGATCGCGAAGCCCGTGCGCTCATTCTCAATGCGTCCAAGCGTGTTTCCCTTGTGACTGCGATCAGTCCGCGTGCGCTCGTCGATATTGGTTATGTGATCTTTGAATCGGCGCGTCTTATTCGCAGACTGTCACAGCTTTATGGTGGCCGCCCCGGAACGCTGGGCTTTTTGAAGCTTGCGCGGCGCGTTGTCGCGCATCTGGCTGTGACTGGTACAATTGCCATGGGGGACAGCGTCATCCAGCAGCTTATCGGTCATGGGCTGGCGTCAAAGCTTTCCGCAAAGCTCGGTGAAGGCGTGGTCAATGGTTTGATGACGGCTCGCATCGGGATTGCGGCCATGGATGTCGTGCGGCCCTTCCCTTTCAATGCAGAGAAAAGACCCGGTATTGGCGACTTCATTGGTGATATTGCGCGCATAAATGGCGATAAGGATCTAAAGCCCAAAAATCGTGGCTAGAAACATCTCATATTGATGCAAATGAGTTGACTTTCCGATCCGCAACAACGAAGCATTAACCATTCGCGACGATTATAAGACATGAATATTGGGTGCTCGAATCTGCGATCCCTGCGCCTTCGAAACATGCTGAGCGTTCGTGCCAGCGTGTATTGAAATAAACGATTGGAATGGCCTTTGTGGTGGAAATTCCGGGACAGAGCTGAATATGAAAAATTACATCGTTGCATGCCTCACGCTACTGCCCGCATCGTTCCTTGCTGCACCTGCACTGGCTGCTGACAAGGACGAACAGTTTTTCCAGACCATCGAGGGCCAATGGTCGGGCCCGGGTGAGATTGTTGCCGGAAAATACAAAGGCACGAAATTCGTCTGCACGCTGGCTGGCACAACGCCCGATGATTCAATCGGTATGACGCTGGATGGTTCCTGCCGCGTTGGCGTGTTTTCGCAGCCAATGAAAGCGACAGTTACCCGCAGCGGCTCAAGCTATTCCGGCAAGTTCAATGACGGTGCAGAAGGCAAAGGCCTCAATGTAACGTCTGGTTCCGTCACCGGTAACAAGGTTGTTCTAGGCCTCAATCGCAAAGACCTCAATGGGGCCATGCTTGCTCGTGTTTCCGATCAAAACACTATGAATGTTACTGTGTCTGTTCGCGTCGAAAAGGAACTGGTTCCGGTGATCGGTATGAGTCTGAAGCGCGTTGACAACATGGCTGTCGGCAGCATCGCCAAGAATTAAACCATCTATGTTTCAAGCCACCAGCCCGCATCCGTGCGGGCTTTTTCTATTTCCGAACTTTCGCAGGAAGCTTCCCATTCGGAAACGCTTTTTCCAGCAATTTGCAATTCCGGTGTAATATCATTGAGCGGTACAATTACAAATGCGCGGTCTTGTATGCGCGGATGCGGGAGTTCAAGAGATGTCTCATTCAAGACGATGGCTTCCCCCGCGTTGGTTTCCATCGCAAGAATATCAATGTCGATGATGCGCGGTCCCCAGCGCTCCAGCCGCACGCGCTTGAGCGATCGCTCCACTTCAAGACATGTCTCTATGAGCTTGATCGGTTCAAGTGCCGTTGTGATTTCTGCGCATGCATTGTGAAACCACGCCTGATCGGTCTTGCCCCATGGCGGTGTGCGGTAAACATTTGAGACGGCGATGACCTTCGTGTCGCCACGCCCATCAAACAATTTCAATGCTTTGGCCATGGACGCAACGGGATTATCAATATTGCCGCCAAGACCCAGCCAGGCGCGATAAGGCATGTCTGTTTCGATCAACGCGGATATACCACCGTGACTTCCACATGATCGAGCACACCCGGAACCGGTGCATTCGGTTTGCGAATCGTGATTTCAGCACGCTTAATTTGCGGAAAACGCTCTGTGAGTGCTTTGCCGACATCGAGCGCCAGTGTTTCGATCAAATAACGTTGCCGTCCGGTGATGATGTCCTCAATGACGGCAAAAGCGATTCCATAGTGAACTGTGCCTTCAATATCGTCATTTTCCAGTGAATCGCTCGGATCGACATCAAGGATAGCATCTACATAAAAACGCTGGCCGAGCTTGTTCTCTTCGTCAAAGACGCCGTGATGCGCGAAGAATGCGCAATTCATGATGCGAATGGTGTACACGGCTTTGTTCCTATTACCTATTTACTCTGCTTTGCAGGATAGCATCAGCAACTGCAAGTGCGTCCCTATTAAAAGCGACATTATGAACTCGGAAAATACTGGCACCAGCCAGACGCATCGCTACCGATGTTGCAGCCGTTCCCACATCGCGCATCAAAGGGTCGACCTGTTCGGTGATTGCACCGATGAAACGTTTACGCGACGTCCCAACGAGCAGAGGATAGTCGAAACGCTGCAACTCCTCCATACGCGCCATCAGCGCAATGTCTTCATCTTTGTCTTTGCCAAAGCCAAAACCCGGATCAAGCACAATGCGGGAGGCTTCAATGCCTGCCCTGCCCGCGATTTCCAATGAGCTATCGAGAAATTCAAACTGATCGGCAATCACATCGGGATTGGCATACCGGTCGCGACTGGTATGCATGATGACCAGACCTGATCCGGTATGTTTGGCAACCTTTGCGATTTCCGGCTCTTTTTGCAGACCCCAAACGTCGTTGACGATGTGCGCGCCTGCTTCAACCGCGAGCTGAGCCGTTGAAGCACGGTAGGTATCAATTGAAATAATACAGCCGAAATGTTCGGTCAGTGCGCGAATGACCGGCACAATGCGAGCCGCTTCCGTTTCAGCATCCACAGCGTCTGCACCCGGACGGGTCGACTCGCCACCAACGTCGATAATAGTTGCGCCATCATCCAGCATTTTTTCAGCAACCACCAATGCCTTGTCGACATCATTATGAAGACCGCCATCGGAAAATGAATCCGGCGTGACATTTAAAATGCCCATGATGACAGATTTTGCACCCAATTGAAGGTTACGATCATGGGCAAGTTGCCATTCTTTCATCATTGATGAATATTCCAATTGTCTTTGTTGTCGGAACTGATGCAGCCAAATAACAAGTATGACGTTTTATGCTGGTCGTTATAGTTCTCTTGACGATTGCATGCCATGTTGCTCATCAATGAATTTGCGAATTTCTTTCTGGTTATATGAAGAGGTGCCGGAACATGTCTTTTAAGAAACGAGTTCTGGCTATAGGTTTGGCGCTGGCCGTGGTTGTTCCACAGGCGCAAGCGGCTTCCATTTTCCGGACATTCAACTTTTATACCGTGAACGGAAAGACAGCGGAAGATCTCGACAAGGCATTGTCGCGCAGCGGACCATTTCTCAAAAAGACCGGACAACATCATCCGGGTGCTGCCGAAATCCGCTTTGACGCCAAAGTGCGTTACGGCCGCGCGACAGGCGACCGCGCCTGCAAGGTTCAGGGTGTTTATGTCAATGTGCACGCGAAGGTGATGCTGCCGCGCTGGAAGCAGCGTCGCAAAGCCTCGCCTGAACTGGCACTCATCTGGGATACTCTCTATCAGGACATTCGTCGCCACGAAGAAAGTCATATTGTGATCGCCCGTAGTCATGCGAGCGAGATGGAGCGGCAGATACGTTCGCTGCGCAGCCGCAGGGATTGTGCGACGCTTCGCGCTGACATTGATAAGGTGACAGAACAGCTGATGGCAGCGCATGATAAGGCGCAGGAGCGATTTGATCGTGTTGAAACAATCAATTTCGAGCGCCGTTTTGAGCGGTTACTGACTTACAAGCTCGAAAAAATGAGCCAGTAAAGTAATTAATTCTGGCGTTCAGGGACTTTAACGACGAGGCCGTCGATCTCGTCGCTTACGCGAATCTGGCAGGAAAGACGTGAGTTCGGCTGAGGTTCATAGGCGAAATCCAGCATATCCTCTTCCATCGCATCTGGCCCGCCAACCGTGTCCGTCCAGTCTTCATCAATATAGACATGGCAGGTTGCACAGGCGCATGCACCACCGCATTCCGCGTCGATGCCCGGGATACCGTTACGGATTGCTGCTTCCATAACGCTCGATCCATTGTCGGCGTCGACTTCAATGCGTGAAGCATCATCAGCGGAAACGAATATAATCTTTGTCATTTTAAGTTCCTGAACACGCCAAGACGGCGCGATTTATAGCCGTTTAACGCCCTCTTCAAGGCACAACAAGCTTCTTTGATATGTTGCAAAGGCAAATACGGTCTTATGCGCCTAGTTTCAACCACAGGAAGTCGCTCCGTAGAGAACTGCGCCAATATGCCGTTACATATTAATGGTAATGTGCTGATCACGACCCAAAATGCACGGCATTGAATCGAACTATGGGTGGAAGAAAACTATCAGTTCACCTTCTGCGCGTATTTTTGTTAACCTTTTGCCGGGGATGCGCTATAGTGATTTCTCGTATTTGTTTGATTTCCACAGAATGATCATTAACTTAAAAACGCCGGAATTCCGGGATTTTCTGCATATGAGGTCGCATTTGTTAACCTTGTATTTAAAGTTTTAGACATCTGGCCCAGGCGCCTATTTCCTTAACAAGCCTGAGCCGGTACGATGAAAAATGGCGGAATGAGTTTTGTAACGGCTCTGTAGTGATCCGGCCGTCGCAGTAATGAGTACGAGGTAGGCAAGGCTATGGCTTCAAAATCCAAGGCGCAGAAGCTCGACCACGAGGTTGAACAGGCACTTGAACAGGCACTCGACATTGATTTCGGTGACGATTTCGACATCGACATGGATATGAGTGCGCTTGACGAAGAATTCTCAGTCGATGACCTGGAAGAGCAGATTTCGCGCGCGGCCGAAGAACTCGTCGCAGAGCAGAACACGAAAGTGGTTCAAGCACCGCAAGTCTCCCCTGTCGATATTACTACTGAAGGAACTGCGAAAGCTGAAGCGATCACAACCGTTTCCGTCATTGCCAGCCCTGCAGCGCCGCCCATGCCGCCGGTTGTTCCGATCGTTCCGGTCGCCCCAGCAAACAAAGCGACAGCTTCATCAGCCGTGCCTGAAGCCGCCAATGTTACACAAAAGCCTGCCAATAAAGCCAAGCCTGTTGTTCAGGAAGCTGCTGCAACGGCTTCGGCCTCGCCTGCACCATCTGTTGTAGCCGCCACGCCTGCCACATCGCTTACGCCTGCCAATGACGATTCGCGCAATGGTCGTTCCATCGTGACTGCGCCGCGCCGCGCAACTGAGCGCTCGTCCAAGCTTTACTGGACAACGACTGCTATGAGCGTCCTTTGGGCCGCTGGTGGCGTTGCAATCAGCAAGGCAATCAGCCCGGATGTCTTCTCAAGTCTTCAGGCAACGACGAATTTCTTTACATCCCCTGCCGGCATCGGTGTTGCTGCTGGCGTCGCATTGCCAATCGCCATGTTCTGGGGCTTTGCTCACATCGTTAAACGCGCGCAAGAAATGCATGTTGCAGCCCGCAGCATGTCGGAAGCAGCGCTTAAGCTCTTGCAGCCTGAAGCTGCAGCCGGCGATCGTGTTTCCACGCTGAGCCAGGCTGTTCGTCGCGAAGTAGCTGCGATGAACGAAGGCATTGAGCGTACGCTCGCACGCGCTGTTGAACTTGAGACCCTTGTTCAGTCTGAGGTCAATCAGCTTGAACGTGCTTACAGCGATAACGAAGTTCGCATTCGTTCGCTTGTCAGCGATCTTGGCAATGAACGCGAAGCTGTCGTCAGCCATGCCGAACGTGTTCGCTCTTCCATTACCGGCGCTCATGAGCAGCTCAAGGAAGAATTGTCGAGTGCGGCCAATATCATACGCGATAATGTTGCCTCTGCATCGGAACAGCTCAGCTCGCTTTTGGGCGATTCTGGCGAACGCCTGATCGGCAGCATCAATGAAAGCGGTGGTGCGATTGCCGAAGCAATTGAAAAGCGTACCGGCGATATTGCAAACCGTATCACCACATCTGGTGAAGCCTTCTCAAGCGAACTCGATAGCCGCATTACAACGCTTGACCAGCAGTCGCGTGAGATTTCGGAACGCGTTAGCTCGGCACTTGACGAGCGTACTGCTGGAATTGCAACATTGCTCGGCGGCGCAACGCAGTCGATGATCAGCGAGTTTGATGCGCGTCTGACACAGCTCGACACAACGCTCAATGAACGTGGTCGCTCGCTTCTCACCGAGTTTGAAACACGCGCCCATGCGCTCGACAGCAGCACAGAAAAGCTCAACGCAGCGCTTGAAACACGTTCGCGTCAGATCAATGAAAACCTCATTGCCCGTACCCGTGAAATTGCAGAAACTTTTTCTGGTGGACGCAGCGCGCTGAGTGGCATGATCGATGAAACCAAGACGAAGATCAGCGATGAGCTGAATTCGATCAGTGAAAGCGTCGGTAACGTTCTCAGCGAAAAAGCTTCCGCCTTTGCCGGGAAGCTTGCAGAAAGCCGCGATGTTCTTGCCTCCTCGCTTGAAGGTGAGACCGAGCGCGTTTCTGCCGTCATTCGTGGTCATGCAGACACGCTGACTGCGCGCACGAGCGACATTGAAAATGCCATTAACAACAGTGCTTCGGCTCTTAATTCTGCTGCGCAACAGCATGCCGCAATCCTTGCTGACAGGACCAATGTTCTGCAGGAAGAAATGGCAAACAATGCATCGCGTCTGGATGCGACATTTGCAGATCACGCCCGTTCGCTTGATGAACGTGCTGCTTCGCTCAACAGCGTTATTGTTGGTAATCAGGCCATGCTGGCTCAGTTGATGGATGAACGCACGAGCCTAATGCGCGATAACTTCAATGAAAATCGGGAAGTTCTGGCACGCACATTTGATGAGCGCGTCACCTCACTCCAGGCGCTTATTGCTGATAACCAGCAAGAACTCGCACGTGTCTTTGATGAGCGTTCGCAGGCGATCAGCGAAACAATCGGCGCAAGCCGCGATGCTTTCGAAGCGACATTTACCGATCATGTGCAGCGCGTTGAAGAACGCACAAGCGGTCTCCGTTCGGTTCTCAACGATCACAACAGCACCCTTGCCCATATTCTTGATGGACATGAGCAGACCATTGAAGGTCGTACCGCCGCAATTCGTGAAACCCTTACAGAAAGCACTGCATCGCTAAGCCAGACGCTTCAGGATCATGGCGATATTCTTTCACAGCGCACCACCAATCTGCATAACGCAATTGAAAACAGCAGCGATTCCATTACCCGTGCTTTCGAAGGCCAGACTGGCATCATCGAAGAACGCACTCAGACTATGGAAAAAGCGCTGACCATTGGCGTCGACAATGTTCGTCGCGCATTGGAACACAGTGCCGGTGTTGTTGCAGGTTCGCTGCGTGAAAAGATTACAGAAGCAGCCACTGTCTTGTCAGCAGAAGCTGCCAAGGCTGGCGAAGCACTCGACGGTTTCGGTCAAAGCTTCAGTGCAGACCTCACCAGCAATCTTTCCGCCACGGAAGAGCGTCTTGGTGAACGCGCCAATGCGATTGCATCGCGTCTGTCGCAGATTGAAAGCAGCATCATTGATACAGCTGCCAAGACAAGCGAAACGCTTGCTGGCCATAGCGAAGCATTTGCTACAAACGTTGCCGATAATCTGGCTGGCACCGAATCTCGCCTGAACGAGCGTGCTAGTGCGATTGCTGGTGGCCTCGAAGCCATCGAAAGTCGCCTCACCGGGGAACTTTCGGCAATTGAAGCACGGATTGCCGACACTGCGACCAAGACCAGTGAAACACTGGCCGGTCACAGCGAAGCATTCTCTTCAAGCGTTACCGAAAATCTGTCGGGCACTGAGGCTCGCCTCACTGAACGCGCAGATGCAATTGCCACGCGTCTTGGCGACATCGGTTCGCGAATCACGATGGAACTGGGTTCTGTTGAAGCGCGCATCGCTCAGGTGACGGACACAACCGCTGTTACGCTTGAAGAACGCACACGTGAACTCAATGCAGTTCTTGCAGCTCGCTCTCAGGAAATCACCCAGATCCTCAACGACACTGCCGAGCCTCTCGTGCAGCGTCTGGCGGATAGCGGTCGCGGCCTTGCAGAGCAGCTAGAAGAAGCAACCCACGCTGCCACTGACCGTCTTCGTGCCGAAAATGCGGCACTGGTTAATGCCTTGGCCAGCCGCACGGCTGAAACCATTGCGGCCGTTCAGCAGGCAAAATCTGGTCTCTCAGACAATGTAAGTGATTTGATCGACCGCCTCGCCGCTTCCAATGGCGAACTTGGCAAGTTGATTGAAGTTGCTGCACGTAACCTAACGAGCATTGATGGCCGTCTGGTTGAGACAACAAGCAGCTTCGTCGAAAATGCCAACCGTGCAGCACAGATGTTCCAGGCCTCAACCGGCCTCATCGACAACAATATCGGCACACTGCGTGCGCTGTCCGATGGTACACTGTCGCAGATTGCCGATATTGCCGAGCGCTTTGAGGAGCATGGCAAGGTTCTTTCTTCGGCTTCTGACATGATCAGCTCTGCCCAGAATGGTCTTACTGGTACACTTGAAGATCGCCATCTGGCGCTGGATAAGTTGGCTGCAGGTCTGGTCGAGAAGTCGGAAGGCATCGAAAAGCTGATGCAGTCGTTTGAAACGGTCGTGGCTTCCGCCTTCCAGCGCGCTGAGGGGCAGACACGCACTTCAGCTGAGAAGATGCGCGAAAGCGTTGCCGAGATCGTTGAACAGGCATCGCAGAAGTTCTCTGCTGCAACCGATGATATTCGTAGGACTGCAACGGAAATCCGCACCGAACTCGACACGACACGTGGCGAACTCAAGCGAGGCGTACTTGATATGCCGGCTGAAGCCAAGGAAACGACAAGCGCTATGCGCAAGGCCGTTGGTGAACAGATCAATGCTCTTAAGGAGCTTGCTGAAATCGTCAACAAATCGGGACGTCTGGTCGATGTCGGCGAAAGCCGTGCAGACCGCCCGGTTTCTCGTCCGGTTCAAACACAGCGACCTGCCCCAGTATCGGCTCCGGTTCAGGCTCCGGCTGCACCGCGCCCACAGGCTGATGTAGCTGTCCGTGCTCGTCCGGCAGAAGCACCGAGACCCGTACAGACTGCGGCATCGGATGAAAAGCCACGCGGCTGGGTTTCTGATCTTCTGGCACGCGCTTCACGCGAAGAAGAAGTTGCAGCGCCTTCACAGGCTCAGCCAACTGTTGCTCCGCGTTCGCCAAGTCATGTGGTTGAATCTCTCAACTCGCTCTCGGTCGATATTGCGCGTGCAATTGATCATGAAGCTTCGGTTGAACTTTGGGACCGCTATCGCCGTGGTGAGCGCAATGTCTTCACTCGCCGTCTCTATACGCTGAAAGGTCAACAGACCTTTGACGACATCAAGCGCAAATATCAGACGGATGGTGAGTTCCGCCGCGCAGTTGATCGTTACATGGACGACTTCCAGCGCCTGCTTGAAGACGTTGCCCGCAACGATCGTGATAACATGGTAACGCGCACGTATCTGACTTCGGATACCGGCAAAGTATACACGATGCTCGCCCATGCAAGCGGTCGTCTGCGCTAATCCCTGATACATAAATGAGAAAAAACGCGGCTTTCGGGCCGCGTTTTTTGTCTCGTTGCAGGCACATGATACGTTAAGCAGATGTCTGTTATCGCCTAAGAGATCGGCATTTTAATGTCCCGACGATCTAAAGCCGGTCCGTATACGTTAGGAGTAATTCCTGAAACCTTGAATCCTAGAGTGGTTCATGTTTGACGGGAATCGCTGGAGCCACTCTTTCTATTTTTTCACGCAATATCCTACGCAAAGCCGCTATGCACTGTTGCGGGGAATGCTCTAATTGCTGAAAAAATCCTGAACCAGGCTGGGTCTTTGTAATTACCGGTTCATCCAATTTCGCCAATAAACATGCTTGATCCAATTGGATATTTGTCAGTTGCTTACCCAACCCACGTCGCGGCATCGATTTCAAAACAATTCTCCAAGACCGAGATATTTGCCGATTTTTTGCGTCAGCAGTCGGTTCGCCACATTTAGCGACTGAACCATTAGAGCGCGTTACGATCTGATTGAATCAGATCGGCGCTCTAAATGTTTGTTTTGACGCGCATCTTGGTCCGAAAACCGTTTCACACTTTTCGGGATGTGCTTTAAGTGTCAGAGCCAAATAAAGCTGCCCATAAATTCTTGGCGCTCTTCCATTGCAAGGTAGGTCGATAGCTTGTTTTCGAATATCGACAAATGTGTTTCAAAGTCACTGGCTTCGTAAGATTGAGCAGCGGTATTCTTATTATTATGGCTCGCCGGTAGTCCTCTGCATCTTCATTGAAATTTGTTGATCAGCTATAAGGCTGAATTTAAGTCAATAAAAAAGGCAGTTCGGATAACACCAAACTGCCTCGAATTATTGATTTATCAGCTTTCAGAGCGACGAGACGGTCCAGCCGACAATTTCACTGGCTACGCGTTCGAATGCACCATCCAGCGCTTTGACATATTCGCCATTGGACGTGCCATATACTGGTGTTGTAGCGCGGAAGACGCGCGTTGCACGGACTTCGCCATTCTTGTCGTTCATCAGCTTGACGGCAATTTCCACAACTGCCGCTCTCTGAGCGCCATAGGCCTGAATGCTGAATACGCGCAGATCACTGAGTATCTGGTAATTGATAGCCAGACCATCGCCAGGACGTCCTACACCGCCAAAAGCGCCAGTGTTTTCATAGGCCTGAACGAGACGTGATTGCACGATATTCGGCAGCCTGTCGCCCCATTGTGCGCCTTTGAGATACTCAATTGAGCCGGGTGCGGTGTTGACAACAATATTCTCGCTATCAAGCGCCTTCAAAGCGCTTGGTGCCGGAACCAGAATTTGGAGGTTCTTGCGGTTTGCTGACGCTGACTGCGTTTGCTGCGGTGCCGAAAGATTGAATGTATCGAGTGGGGTTGTTGTTCCGCAGCCTGCAAGCATAGTTACAAGCAGGAGAGGCAGAATGAAACGATAGTGGGATTTTGTCACGACAGAACCTGTATTGGACATTAATGACGCGTCCTTCCGTTATACTGCGGTACACTGCCGGGGCCACCAAAAAACAAGCGCTGCGGATTACGCTCAATATCGGTTACAGCCTGTTCTACACGCTGTACAGCGCGACGGCTATCACCAATCAGCGCCTGAACATCACTCAACCCCTGACCGGAGAAGCGTTCAAGATTGCTTGCAATCGGGGTGATACGCTTATCCAGATTACTGGAAAGCTGGCGAATGGATTCAAGTGTAGCCTTGGCTTGTGCAACAATGCCATTTTTATCATCACTGGAGAGAAGCTGATCTGCCTTTGCAATAACATTTTCAACACGGGCAGAAGCAGCATTGAGACGCTCCATCATCTGCTTTGCTTCCGCAACGATCTGATTGATGTTATCGGCATTGGAGCCAAGCTCATCAATAACATCCGCATTCTTTGCCAGTGCGTCTGTAAAGGTCTTTGTATTGTTGATGGTGTCAATCAATGGCCCACGAGCTTCTTTCGCAAAGCCTTCCAACTCGCCCAAAACGGAATTTGCGCGTCCAAAAATATCCTGCGCCGTCGCAAGGAGATTGTTTATCGATGAAGGATCAGCATCAATTCGGGCAATCGTGTCTTCCTTGGCTGCTTCTGTGAGCAGATTAGGTTCTTCGAGGCTACCACCATTCAATTCAATATAGGCCTGACCGGTCAGGCCTTGGAAGCCGAGCGTTGCCTTTGTGGAACGGGTGATCGGTGTGGACGCGTTGACGCGGGTTTGCACGATAACCATGCTTGGATTGGACTCATCAAGGTGCAGACGACGAACATCGCCAACCTTGATACCGTTGAACAGAACCTGACTGCCGATGCTAAGACCGGTCACAGATCCGGGAATGCGAACGTCGAGCCCTACGGAATCACGCGCTTCGCCGTAGCGCGCAATCCAATACACGAAAGCGAAAGCCAGCAGGCTGACGACTAACGTGAAAACTCCTACCACAACGTAATTGGCCTTAGTTTCCATATCTTATCCAGTCTGCAAACGGCTGTCAGGCCGTCTTCTGCTCGTCGATGAAGTATCAATTTGACGCGCGCGCTTTCCTCGGAAATAGGATTTAACCCACGGATCGTCTACAGTCAGCATGTCCTCAATGGAACCGCTAACCAGAATTTTTTTATTGCCTAGAACTGCAATCCGGTCGCAAATTGCAAAAAGACTGTCGAGGTCATGCGTTACCATGAAAACAGTCAGACCCATAGTATCGCTTAGATTGGCGATCAATTCGTCAAAGTCCGCCGCACCGATCGGGTCAAGACCAGATGTCGGCTCATCAAGAAATACGATGTCGGGATCGAGAGCCAAAGCGCGGGCCAATGCTGCGCGCTTGATCATGCCGCCTGAAAGTTCAGATGGAAACTTATCTGCCGCATCGGGATTGAGACCAACCAAATCTATTTTCAGACGTGCCAGTTCATCCATCAGTTTTGGAGGAAGGTCCAGATATTCGCGCATCGGAACCTGAATGTTCTCAAGAACGCTGAGCGCAGAAAACAATGCACCATGCTGAAACAAAACGCCCATACGCATATCAATGGCCATTTTTTCAACATCGGTCAGCTTATCAATATTGTTTCCCAAAATCTCGATCTGGCCGGACTGCTTCTTGTTCAGACCCAGAATAGTGCGGGTCAGCACAGACTTACCTGACCCTGAAGGTCCGATGAAGCCAAGGACTTCACCCTTATAAACATCAAGTGAGAGATTATCGAGCACAGGCGCGCGACCGCCGAAACCAACGGTAACGTCCCGAACCGAAATGATCGGTACAGGTGTACTGCTGCTTTCTGCGTTCTGTGCTGGCTGCTGATTATCGATGATATTCTCCATATTTATTGTTTATCCGAGCATGACCTTCAACAGAATAGTATGAAATAAAACTGTATAGGTTTTGTCTGCAACTGTGTCCGAAAGACCCCACAATTTCTTATATATAGGGCTTAGAAATCGATTGCTGCGTAGAACATCGCAAACATACCGTCGACAACAATGACGACGAAAATTGATTTAACCACAGAAGCAGTCACGCGACTGCCAAGTGATTCTGCGCTGCCGCCAACCTTCATGCCTTCAACAGAAGCAAGTATGCCGATAATCATTGCCATAAAAGGCGCTTTAATAAGGCCTGCAAAATAAGTGTTAAGTGCGACTGCGTCGTGCAAACGGCTGACAAATGCTTCCGGCGAGATATTCGAATAAAAATAAGTGACGGCGGCGGCACCCACCAGAGCGGACAAGTCGGCAATGATCGTGAGAAGCGGTAGAATCACGACCAGGGCGACAAGCCGAGGGAAGACCAGAACGCCGACCGGATTAAGCCCAATGACTGTGAGCGCATCGGTTTCCTCGCGCATTTTCATCGAGCCAATTTCAGCCGTGATCGCACTGCCTGATCGACCTGCGATCATGATGGCAGTCAAAAGCACGCCGAGCTCACGAAGAACAAGAATGCCGACCAGATCGACGACGAAGATTTCAGCACCGAAGTAACGAAGCTGGAATGCACCCTGCTGCGCAATAATGGCACCCACAATTGTCGACATGAGGACGATAATCGGAATCGCGCCCACGCCCATCCGGTCTATCTGTTTGACGATGGCCGGGAATGGAATGCCGCTGCCACGCCCTGCTTTAAGCTGTGCACCGCGAATAGTCGCACCGAGAATATGCATTGCCATCAGGAAATCCTGATAGACTGATGCAACACCTCGACCGGTAGAATCGAGCATTTTTATGAGGAAAAATGGCTTCTGAGTTGGCTGCACATCCAATGTGCGTTCTACGGAATTTCCGACCTCTTCCACAAGCGGTAGCCATGCCGGTTTAATGCCTTCAAGCTGCACATCGATCTTGTGAGACAGCAGGCGTTGGCGCAGGCGTTCTATCAACCAGGCACCAGCCGTATCAAGGCTTTCCACACCAGATGCATTGATGATCGCTGCTTGCGAGCCTCCAATATTTTCGAGCTCGCGCATTTTCTTGTCGACGATGCCAACGTTCTGCGAAATCCAGCGTCCGCTCAGGCTGATATGGCGTGCGCCATCCTGTTCGGCCAAATCAATCTTTGGCGCAACATTGGCGCTCCCACTTGTTTTGTCGTCAGCGTCGGTCAACATGGCCTAACCTCTTAAACGAGTCGTTGCGCGACCGAAATACTGCGTACTGGAAGCCATAGCCATGCACAAAAACTTGAAAATCATCTCTGAACGCTACCCTATTGCTGGGAAATTCACAATCTCCCGCGGCTCCAAGACTGAAGCTTTCGTGATCGTTTGCGAGATCGCCCAAGGAGACAAGCTGGGGCGTGGCGAATGTGTGCCTTATGCACGCTATGGCGAATCAATTGACAGTGTAAGTGCGCAGATCGAGGCGGTGCGCGGTGCCATCGAGAACGGTGCAACGCGTCAGGAAATTCAGACGATTATGGCCGCGGGTGCCGCGCGCAATGCAGTTGATTGTGCTCTCTGGGATCTGGAGGCAAAGTTAGCCGGCAAAACTGTTGCGGCTTTACTCGGACTATCAACGCGTCCACTTGAAACGGCCATCACAGTGTCGCTCGGTACGCCCGAAGAAATGGCGGAATCGACTGCAAAAGTTGCGCATTACCCGCTGATCAAGGTCAAAATGGGTGGAGATAATGACATCGCGCGTATTCAGGCGGTTGCAGATGCAGCCCCCAATAGCCGTATCATCATTGATGCCAATGAAGGCTGGACCGATGATAATATTGTAGAAAACATGAGTGCTGCCGCAAAGGCTGGTGTGGTTCTGATCGAACAGCCCCTGCCCGCCGGAAAAGACGAAATTCTAAGCCGTATCAAGCGTCCGGTTATCATCTGTGCCGATGAAAGCGTGCACACGTCGATTGGTCTTGAAGACCTCGCGAAACGTTATGATGCTGTGAACATCAAACTCGACAAGGCTGGTGGGCTGACCGAAGGGCTGATCATGCGCGAAAAGGCCATTTCGCTTGGCCTAAAGGTCATGGTTGGCTGCATGGTCGGAACATCGCTTGGCATGGCGCCTGCCGTATTGCTCGCACAGAAAGCTGATGTTGTTGATCTCGACGGCCCGCTCCTCTTGGCGCAAGATCGGGTTCCAAACCTCCGATATGATGGTGCGCTTGTTTATCCACCAGAAGCTGCCGTTTGGGGCTGAGCGTTCGCGCTATAGCCTTGTTTACTAACGCTGTGCGTTGAGGCAAGGACATTCTCAAAAATATCTGCACAAGCCTCCCATGTGAAAGGCTTCAGAAGCTCTTCAGGATTAAATTCCGACATTTCAAGGGCTTGCAAAGCTGCAGCCCTCAAATCTTCGGAAAGAACACCTGCCCCGGTTGCACCGATAACGTCTTTCGATCCGGGCACGGGAAAGGCCGCGACTGGTAATCCAGTTGAAATCGCTTCCAGTAAAACGAGACCAAAAGTATCGGTTCTACTCGGAAAAACAAAGACATCGGCTGATGCATAGGCTTGTGCCAGTGGCTTTCCCTCTTTTTTGCCGACAAATACGGCTTCCGGGAAGCGTGCTTTCAGATTTTCAAGTGCGGGGCCATCGCCCACGATCAGTTTGGTGCCCGGTAAATCCAGCTCCAGAAATGCTGGCAGGTTTTTTTCCGTTGCAACGCGTCCGACGCAGATGAAAACCGGTTTGGGAAGCTCGCTTTCCACTTCACTGCGTGCATAAAACAGCGATCGGTCAACCCCTCGCGTCCATAGTTCCAGTCCCGTAAATCCACGGTCCTGCAAGTCGTCGAGAATGGATTGGGTCGGAACCAGTGTGTGCGACGCAGCATTGTGGAAACGGCGGAGAAAACTATAGGTCCAACTGAGCGGAATCGGGAAGCGATCCCTGACATATTCTGCAAAACGCGTATGAAAGCTTGTCGTAAAGCTCCAGCCCATTTTGAGACATGCCCTGCGCGCCATAAAGCCAAGTGGGCCTTCGGTGGCGATATGTACGTAATCGGGCTGTAACTCAACAAGCCTTCGCCGGAAAGCGGACGGTGTCGTCATTGCCAGACGGATTTCAGGATAGGTTGGGCAAGGAACGGAGCGATAATCCTGCGGCGAGACAACAGTCACCTCATAGCCGCGTGCCGTCATCAGTTCACAGCATTTCGCCAGCGTTCTGACCACGCCATTGACTTGCGGATGCCAGGCATCGGTAACGATGACGAGTTTCTTCATCTGCTGCCATTCACCGTTTTTCTGGTTGCTCTGGGAAGCCTGATTATTCTGCCGCTTTCCTGCACAGCCGGAACAGCTGGCTTTTGTCCGAGACGTTCAGTCCATTCCAGTAGTTCCATCCGCCCATCAAAATGCTCGACAACGGCCGTACAGCTTTCAACCCAGTCACCTGTATTGATGTATTCAACGCCATTCATCTTGCCGATGGTTGCGTGGTGAATATGACCGCAGATGACACCATCCACACCGATGCGCTGTGCTTCTTCGGAAACTACATCTTCGAATTTCCCGATGAAATTAACAGCCTTTTTGACACGAAACTTTGCCCATGCCGAAAAGGACCAATAGCGCAATCCGAACATCGCACGCACACGGCTCATGACCGTGTTGATCCAGATTGCGGTGTCATAGGCCCAGTCACCGAGATAGGCGATGAAGCGTGCATTGCGCACGACCACGTCGAACTGGTCGCCATGGATGACCAGAAATTTGCGACCATCGGCGGCTTCATGGATCGCTCGGTTCATCACTTCTATGCCGCCAAAATGCGTACCCTGAAAATTTCTCAGAAATTCATCGTGATTGCCGGCGATATAGATGATCGTTGCGCCCTTGCGGCTTTTGCGCAGCAGCTTCTGCACAACATCATTGTGTTCCTGCGGCCAGTGCCAGTTGCGACGCAGACGCCAGCCATCGACAATATCGCCAACCAGATAGATCGTTTCGGCCTCATGGCAGCGCAGAAAATCCAGAAGAAGTTCGGCCTGAGCCGCTTTGGAACCAAGATGCACATCCGAAATAAACAGAGTGCGATATTTGTTTGGTTCGATCGGTTCTTCGCTCATTTGGTTGTCCTTTCGTCTGGCAACCCGCATTTGAGCGCAGAAAACCCGATTCATGTCACAGGCATATGACGGGCTTTGGGGAGTGAGTAACTGTTGGACATTTCCGCGCGTCAACCAGAATCCAGTTGATTGCTGCATTGGCTTGATGGCATGTCTACCGCCATGAAAAGAGCAGTTTCGTTCGAAATGCTGTTCAATTGCGGAACAACTGCTTCTCAAAATCGGGCCTATAGTGATTTGATAGATTGAGATAATAACGATATTGGCTGAAAAGGCGCGAATAAGCGTCAATGCGCGGTTTGACTCCGACTGCGCGTATGAATTGGAAAGCGATGCTAAAATGACCAACAAGAAGACCCCCTCCACTTCAACGCGTTCAGATTTTGATGAAGCGGCCCTGTTCTTTCACCGCTATCCAAAGCCTGGTAAGCTGGAAATTCAGGCCACAAAGCCTCTTGGCAATCAGCGCGATTTGGCACTTGCTTATTCGCCCGGCGTTGCAGCCCCTTGCCTTGCGATCCACGATGATCCTGCATGCGCTGCCGAATATACGGCGCGCGGTAATCTGGTTGCGGTCATTTCCAACGGTACGGCGGTTTTAGGGCTTGGCAATATCGGCGCACTTGCATCAAAGCCAGTGATGGAGGGCAAGGCAGTCCTCTTCAAGAAGTTCGCAGACATCGACGTATTCGACATTGAAATCGACGCACTTGAAATCGATCGTATGGTCGATGTGGTCTCGGCACTTGAGCCGACTTTCGGCGGAATCAATCTTGAAGACATCAAGGCACCTGAATGTTTTGAAGTTGAAGAACAGCTTCGCGCCAAGATGAATATTCCGGTTTTCCATGACGACCAGCACGGAACCGCAATCATCGTTGCCGCGGCCGTTTTGAACGGTCTGGAACTGGCTGGTAAAACTATTTCGGATGCAAAGATTGTAACGTCTGGCGCGGGTGCTGCTGCCCTTGCCTGCCTCAATTTGCTGGTTAATCTCGGCGCAAAGCGCGAGAATATCTGGGTCTGCGATCTCGAAGGCGTGGTCTATGACGGCCGCAACACGCTTATGGACCGCTGGAAGGAAGTTTACGCACAGAAGACTGACGCGCGCGTTCTTGCCGATGTTATCGGTGGTGCAGATGTGTTTCTCGGACTTTCTGCTGCTGGCGTTCTCAAGCCTGAACTGCTCAAGCAGATGGCTGACAAGCCGCTTATCATGGCGCTTGCCAACCCGAATCCTGAAATCATGCCGGAAGCCGCACGCGAAGTACGTGCCGACGCGATGATCTGCACCGGGCGTTCAGACTATCCAAACCAGGTGAACAACGTTCTCTGCTTCCCTTATATTTTCCGTGGCGCGCTTGATGTGGGTGCGACTGCGATCAACGAGGAAATGAAGCTTGCAGCTGTTCGCGCTATTGCATCGCTTGCTCGCGAAGAGCCTTCGGATGTTGCTGCCCGCGCCTATTCCGGAGATACACCGACTTTCGGACCAAACTACATTATTCCTTCGCCGTTTGATCAGCGTCTGATTCTGCGCATAGCGCCTGCCGTCGCCAAGGCTGCAATGGAAAGCGGCGTTGCCACACGTCCAATCGACGATTGGGAAGCCTATATGGACAGGCTCAATCGTTTTGTTTTCCGCTCGGGCCTCATCATGAAGCCAGTTTTTGCCGCAGCGCGTGCACAGAAAAAGCCGATGCGCGTGATCTATGCTGATGGTGAAGATGAACGCGTATTGCGCGCAGCACAGGTGGTTATTGAAGAAGGTATCGCTTCGCCAATCCTTGTTGGTCGTCCGAATGTTATTGAAACACGTTTGAATCGCTATGGTTTGAAAATTCGTGCGGGCAAGGATTTCGAACTGATCAACCCCGAAGACGATCCGCGTTACCGTGATTATGTTGATCTTTATTTGTCCTATACCGGTCGTCAGGGTGTAACGCCTGAAGCAGCACGTACAATCGTTCGTACGAATTCGACCGCAATTGCAGCCCTGGCTGTGATGCGCGATGAAGCGGAAGCGATGATCTGCGGTTTGGAAGGCCGTTTTGAGCGCCATGTGCGCGTTGTAAAGCAGATTATCGGTAAGTTGCCGGGCATCAGCGATTATTCCGCATTGAGCCTGCTCATTTCGCAGCGCGGCGCACTTTTCCTAACCGATACTTATGTGAACGTGGAACCAGAACCCGAACACCTTGCCGAAATGGCAATTTTGGCCGCAAAAGAAATCAGCCGTTTTGGTATTGAACCAAAGGTTGCACTGGTTTCACATTCGAACTTCGGCTCAAAGGAATCTGCAAGCGCGGAGAAGATGCGCCGAGCCGCAGCCCTTCTCGCAGAGAAGGCACCGGACCTTGAGTCCGATGGTGAAATGCATGGTGACTCGGCACTGTCACAAGCGCTTCGGGACCGTGTGTTCCCGAATTCGCGCTTGAAAGGCGAAGCCAATCTGCTGGTTTTCCCTAATCTTGATGCGGCAAACATCACGCTTAACGTGGTCAAGACCGTCACAGATGCGCTGCATGTTGGCCCTATCCTGCTAGGTACAGCACGCCCTGCACATATTCTTACACCTTCTGTTACTTCGCGTGGCGTGGTCAACATGACGGCACTTGCTGTTGTTGAAGCACTGCAAAGATCAGGTGAAATCAACCAGAAAGCGTAATTAAGAAACAAATATATAAGTAATATAAGGATAATGAAAACGCCAAGTATTTAAATAATACTTGGCGTTTACGATTTTTTAACTGTAATAAATAAACATTCACACATACGAACAACGGGATGGGCTTGTTCTATGATGACTGTTTTTAAGACATTTATAAATTTACCTGCAGCATTATTCACTGTCGCGACAGTTGGTTTATTGAGTGGATGCACAACAACGCAATCTTTACAACCTTGTAGCACTCAGGAAGCTGCACGATTGAACGCACATATCGCGCCTACAAAGGCACGACTTGACAGAAACCAGAACCAACTTTCTCGTATTCGAGTTGATCTGGCAAAAGAACGTTGCAATGGAAGTTTGTTTTCGCCAGCAAGTAAATCTTCTCAATGCGAGAGACTGAAAACACAGGAACAAAAGCTTGTGTCGGACAGCCAAACTCTTTCGGAGAGACTTGTAGAAATAAACTCAGCCATTGCCGGAAAGCCCCATGCCGGGCAGCATGTGAAATCATGCTCGGCAAGCTGGTTGCCGAAACGAAGTGCGCAAAAACCGGCACCAGCCAGAAAATTGGTCAAAGTGCCGGTCAAGGCCGCCGCAAAGCCGGCGACTAAGGCTCCGCACACCGCAGGTCTTCCCGTCGAGGATTACGTGGTGCCGGCCTATTCGTCTTACCGGTCAAGCACGCCAGAACCTGTTGCTTATACACCATCGCATCAGCCAGTATCGCTAGCTCCAAAGTACATAGCGCCAGTTGCAGCGACACCGCCTCTTGAACGGGTTTATTCGCACAGTGCAAAGGTTAGAGTGATCGGCTCTTCGTTCTTTCCGGACCAATCAAAACCAGTAGGTCCGCAAGTTCCGGACCATGCGCCTGCCCCGTAAGAGCCAAACGCAAGGGCATAAACAACGTCTTGCCCTTGCGGCCAGTTGCAGCTTTGACCGCGTCTGTCCAGCTTTTCCACGTCTGATTGTCCCACGGGGCTTGGGGGAGTAATGTGAAGGCCTCTTTCACGAAAGCCTGATCTTCTTCAGACAGGTCAGGTTTTTCGGGCAAATCACCATTGATGATCTGCCACCAGTGGGTTGTATCATTGAAGCGTTCAAGATTACCGCGCACGGACAGCCAGAATTGCTCTGCCTGATCACCGCTGATACCTAACGTTTCGAGGCGGTTTTTCGCCGTCTCGTAAGGCATTTCATGCAGCAATGTGCGATTGAGCGTATCGAGTTCTGATGGATCAAACTTTGCCGATGATTTTGAAATCGCAGCGAGATCGAAGCGTTCTGCAAGCGCATCCATGTCGGTTGCTGCAGAAACAGATTCAGAGGTTCCGATCAGAATAGCCAGTGAAGCAACCGACATCGGCTCATAACCGCTTTCGCGGAGTGAGCCGACAGACAATGCGCCAGAGCGCTTGGAAAGACCTTCGCCAGAAACCGTGGTCAACAGGTTGTGGTGACCGAAGACAGGCGGCTCAGCACCCAGCGCTTTGAAGATTGCAATCTGAACGCCTGAATTGGTGACATGATCGTCGCCGCGAATGATATGCGTGATACCAAGATCAATGTCATCGACGACAGATGGCAGCGTATAAAGGTAAGTTCCATCTTCACGAACCAGTACAGGATCGGACATTGAGGCAAGATCGACGGTCTGTGGGCCGCGAACCAGATCGTCCCAATGCACTTCGGTGCGGGTGGTTACAAATGGATTGCTCTCGAAGTTCGGCAGCAGAAAACGCCAATGTGGCTTGCGGCCTTCGGCTTCAAAATCTGCCTTTTCCTCATCTGTCACCTTAAGCGCTTCACGCCCGTAAACCGGTGGAAGGCGACGAGCCAGTCGCAGCCCGCGACGACGCTCAAGCTCTTCGGCTGTTTCATAGCAGGCATAAAGAAGCCCTGCCTCTTTCAGCTTCACGACAGCTTTTGCATAAACATTAAAACGCTTCGACTGATATTCAACGCGATCAGGTGTCACGCCGAGCCATGCGAGGTCAACGGCGATGGCATCGGCGTATTCCTGCTTCGAGCGCTCAACGTCCGTATCATCGTAACGCAGAATGAATTTCCCGCCGTTCTTCTTGGCGTAGAGCCAGTTTGAAAGCGCGGTGCGCGTGTTACCAATATGAATATAACCCGTCGGTGACGGTGCAAAACGAACTGTAACGGTCATTATAAATCTTTCAGCGGTCGCGGAAGCGGTTCGTTATTGGGTAACGACGATCACGTCCGAAATTCTTCTTGGTAATTTTGACACCCGGCGCCGATTGTCGGCGCTTATATTCAGCCAGATTAAGCAAATGCTCAATGCGTTGTACTGTTTCCAGAACATGGCCACGCGCAACAATTTCGGCATTGCTCATCTCGTTTTCGACGAGGCATTCCAGAATATCGTCAAGCACCGGATAAGGCGGGAGGCTATCCTGGTCGGTCTGATTTTCGCGCAATTCCGCGGATGGCGCTTTTGCGATGATATTTTGTGGAATCACTTCTCCAGAAGGACCGAGGCTGCCTGTCGGGACATGGCTGTTGCGCCATTCCGACAATGCATAGACCTGCATTTTGTAGACGTCCTTGATGGGATTGAAGCCACCATTCATGTCGCCATAAAGCGTTGCATAGCCGACTGACATTTCCGACTTGTTGCCTGTTGTCACAACCATGGAGCCGAATTTGTTGGAGATAGCCATGAGGATGGTGCCGCGTGCGCGACTTTGCAGGTTCTCTTCGGTAACGCCGGTTTCAGTGCCTTCAAATAGTGGCTTGAGTGCTGAGAGGAAACCTTCGACGGGTTCTGCAATTGGCACAATATCGTAACGCACGCCGAGCGCCTTGGCGCAATCAGCAGCGTCTTTGAGCGATTCTTCCGATGTATAGCGATAAGGCAGCATCACGCAGCGCACACGATCCTTGCCAAGCGCATCGACGCCCAGAGCTGCGCAGATAGCCGAGTCGATGCCCCCTGAAAGACCAAGCACCACGTCTTTGAAGCCGTTTTTGTTGACGTAATCACGCAAGCCTAACATGCACGCCGCATAATCAGCTTCGAGATCTTGCGGTAGTTTTGCTTTCTCGCCGTCTTCGCAGCGCCAGCCGTCGCCTTCGCGCGTCCAGACCGTCAGCGTGATTTGTTCTACAAATTGCGGCATTTGCAGACAAAGACTTTTATCAGCGTTGAATGCAAATGAGCCACCATCAAACACCAGTTCGTCCTGCCCGCCCATCTGATTGGCATAAAGCATGGGAAGTTCAGTTTCGATGACTTGCTTCAAGACAACCTGATAACGGCGGTCGATCTTGTCGCGATGATAGGGCGAGCCATTGGGCACGAGCAAAATCTCAGCGCCGCTCTCGGCAAGCGTTTCTGCAACACCAAGTTCGCCCCAAATATCTTCGCAGATCGGAATACCGATACGAATGCCGCGAAAATTAACAGGTCCAGGCATTGGGCCGGGCTGAAAAACACGCTTTTCGTCGAACTCGCCATAATTGGGCAAATCAACCTTGAAGCGTTCCGCAATGATTTCGCCGCCATCAAGAACGGCAATTGCATTATGCAGGCCAGCGTCGCGTCGCATGGGTGTGCCGATAATGACGCCCGGTCCGCCATCAGCGGTATCTTTGGCAAGTTCACCAACGGCCTTTTCACACGCGGCAACAAAAGCAGACTTTAAAACCAGATCCTCAGGCGGATAGCCAGCAATGAACAACTCGGTGAACATGACAAGGTCGGCGTTCATTTGGGTGGCTGTTGCACGCGCCGCCCGCGCCTTTGCAAGATTTCCGGCAATATCGCCCATAATAGGATTGAGCTGTGCAACGGCTATACGAAGCATATCAAGATTCTCGCTAACGCTGATCATGCTCAAGCTTTAGCGCGCTTGTGCAATTAATTGCAACGGATGGTGTTGAAGAACTGCCGTTCTTTGTCAGATCAGATAGGTTGTAAAAAGAATATAACCCCACACTGTGGCGGCAAAAATAGATGCGATCAACACTGCCAGCGAACCGCAGTCCTTGGCAATTTGTATCTCTTTATGGAAATCGCGGGAGACCGCATCGCACGTGGCTTCAATACCCGTGTTGAGCACTTCAACCAGAATGAGGAACAGGATTGATCCTGTCATGAGAAGAAATGCCAGCCAGCTTGGGGCAATCAAGAACGCGATTGGAAGCGACAGCAAAAAGAGAACCAGTTCCTGCTGAACGGCCTTTTCATGCTTTGCCAAGTGTCTGAGAGCACGCATTGAATTAAGAAACGCTAGCAATATTCGCTTCATCGATGCCCCCAACATGAGTTTCCGTGACGATCAATAAGCGAATTTATCCGAATTACAACAGGGCGGAGAATGAATTCTCCGCCCTGCGGATAATCAAAAGTGGTTTTGTTCGATCAGGCGTTAACCGCCTGCTTTTCGGCACCCAAATCACGTTCCTTCTTCAGCAGCTCTGCCAGAAGAAAGGCCAGCTCAAGCGCTTGATCGGCATTGAGACGTGGATCACAATGCGTGTGGTAACGGTCATGCAGATCTTCCGCCGAAATAGCGCGTGCGCCGCCGGTGCATTCGGTGACGTTTTTGCCGGTCATTTCGATATGGATACCACCGGGATGCGAACCTTCGGCGCGATGGATCGCAAAGAAAGATTCCACTTCCTTGAGGATACGATCGAACGGACGCGTCTTGTAACCGCCTGCGGTGATCGTATTGCCGTGCATTGGGTCGCAAGACCAGACGACCTTGCGGCCTTCACGTTCAACTGCGCGGATAAGCTGCGGCAGATGATCGCCGACCTTGTCGTAACCGAAACGAGCGATGAGCGTCAGACGACCTGCTTCATTTTCGGGGTTGAGCTGGTCGATCAGACGAATGAGATCATCCGGCTGCAGCGATGGACCGCATTTCAGACCAAGCGGGTTCTTGATGCCACGGCAATATTCGATATGCGCATGATCGGCCTGACGTGTGCGGTCGCCAATCCAGATCATGTGACCTGAAGTGCCGTACCAGTCGCCCGAGGTCGAATCGACGCGTGTGAGCGCTTCTTCATATCCAAGCAGCAAAGCTTCATGGCTGGTGTAGAAATCGGTTTCACGCAGCGAGTGGTTGCTGTCGGATGTGATTCCGATAGCGCTCATAAAGTTCATGGTTTCGGAAATGCGCTGAGCCAGTGCTGCATAACGCTCTGCCTGTGGGCTTTTGCCAACAAAGCCGAGCATCCACTGATGCACGTTCTCAAGGTTCGCATAACCGCCCTGCGCGAATGCACGCAACAGGTTTAGCGTTGCCGCTGACTGACGATACGCCATGTCCTGGCGCTGCGGATCAGGGATACGCGAAGCTCCATCGAAATCGATGCCGTTGATGATGTCGCCACGGTATGAAGGCAGTTCAATACCATTAAGCGTTTCCATATCGGAAGAACGCGGCTTGGCGAACTGCCCCGCGATGCGGCCAACCTTAACAACGGGCTTGGATGCACCGAATGTCAGTACAACGGCCATCTGCAAAAAGACGCGGAAGAAGTCGCGAATGTTATCCGCGCCATGCTCTGCGAAGCTTTCAGCGCAATCGCCGCCCTGAAGCAGAAATGCCTTGCCTTCGGCAACAGCTGCAAGCTGTGATTTAAGCTTTCGCGCTTCACCTGCAAAAACGAGCGGTGGATAGGTACGAAGGCGAGCCTCAACATCGGTCAAAGCCTGTGCGTCTGGATAAAACGGCACTTGCTTGATCGGTTTGTTTCTCCAGGAATTCGGGGTCCAGTTCTTCGTCATTTCACACCTGTTTTAATTATCCGCGCGATTTCTCTCGGATTAGTTCCTCCTTGCACGAAAGCCGGAATCCGTTAAAGCAAGACAATTGAATGTCTTTGAACGCAAACCAGCACGCGTGATCGCGTTGATATAATGCAGACGCTCACTTTATACCAGCAAGAATCGTTAACAGGATCGGAGTGATACGAAAGTTCAGCTTTCGCGCTTTTCTCCATTCACCACGCGGTAGGTCGGCTTATACATAGTCACCAGCTCTTCGGCTGCCGTCGGATGCACGGCCATGGTGCGATCAAAGTCGTCTTTCGTTGCGCCGGCTTTCAGTGAAATACCCAGCAACTGTGCCATTTCACCTGCATCTGGCCCCATAATATGCGCGCCGACGACCTTACGGCTTTCAGCATCCACGATAAGCTTCATCAGCATCTTTTCATTACGGCCTGAAAGGGTGTTCTTCATCGGCCGGAAAAGCGCGCGATAGATTTCGAGTTCAGCGTATTTCTTCGCCGCTTCATCTTCGGCAAGGCCAACGGTTCCTATCTCGGGCTGCGAGAAGACCGCCGTTGCAATCAGATCATGATCAGGTTTCGTCGGATTGTTCTTGAAGACTGTTTCGAGGAAGCACATCGCCTCATGGATCGCGACCGGCGTAAGCTGAACGCGATTGATGACATCGCCAACCGCCCAGATGTTGGAAACGCTGGTGCGGGAGTAATCATCGACTTCGATTGCGCCCTGCGCATCGGTTTTGATGCCCGCCTTTTCAAGCCCAAGTCCTGTGGTATTCGGCTTGCGCCCAATTGCCATCATGACCTGCCCGACATGTAATGCGTCGCCATTGCTCAGCGATACATTCAATGTTCCATCAGTCTGCTTTTCAACCCTATTGAAAACCGCGCCGCAAATGATGCGAATACCTTTGGCTTCCATGGTTTCATGTAAAAGATGGCGAAGATCCTGATCAAAACGCGAGAGAATTTCTTTGCCGCGATAGACAATCGTGGTTTCAACGCCAAGACCATGGAAAATATTGGCGAACTCGACAGCAATATAGCCGCCACCAGCAATTACAATTGATTTTGGCAGTTCATCCAGATGAAAGGCTTCATTGGACGTGATGCAATATTCTGCACCTGGCAAAGCATCGTGTGTGCTCGGATGTCCGCCTGTCGCGATCAGAATCTGATCGGCAGTCACGCGTCGACCATCAACCTTCAGTTCGATTGTGTGTGCATCGATCAGCTCTGCGCGGCTTGCGAAAATATCGACCTTCGAGTTTTCCAGACCTTTGCGATAAAGGCCTTCTAGTCGATCAATTTCTTTATCTTTCGCTTCAATCAGCTTCGTCCAGTCAAAGCTCGATTTGCCGACATCCCAGCCATAACCGGCTGCATCTTCAAAATGTTCTGGGAATTGCGATGCGTAAACGAAAAGCTTTTTAGGGACGCAACCACGAATGACGCAGGTGCCGCCCATGCGATATTCTTCGGCCAAACCGACCTTTTTACCCATAGCGCCTGCTAGACGCCCTGCCCGCACACCACCGGAGCCACCGCCGATAACAAAAAGATCATAATCATATTCGGCCATGGGATTCTCCGTTTAGCTGGGCTGTCTAATATGTATGTAACCAAAAGAAAAAGCCCGGCCAAGTTGCCGGGCTTTTAAATTCTGCGTGATAATAGCAAATATTACTGAGCAGGCTGCTCAGGAGTAGCTGTAGCGCCTGACTGTGCCGCGAGAACCTCTGCAACCGATGTGGCCAGATCACGAGCAATGCCATTCTGCCAGATATTTGCAGCCTTGACGACTTCGCGCGTTACAATCGGGCCCTCAGCAAGAAGCTTCTTGCCTGCTTCCGACGTGTAAAAAGCTGAAATTGCTTTGAGTTCATCTTCGCTAAATGCATTGGCATAAGCGCGGGCAGATTCAGTTTCGAGGTCTGCACGACGTGCAGCCAAAGCAATCGCCTTGTCATCAACCGTTTTGGTGATGAGTGCTTCGAGATTGGGGTCTTTCTGAATAAGCTCACCCTTGAGCGCACGAGCGGCACTTGGCAAGATTTCATCGAACTGTTCAGTCGCCTGAATGGACGCGATGGCCGCGCGGGCAGCATCCAGATGCGAAGCAGAAATTTCCTGTGCGAGAGCCGCATGAACGCCCGAGAGCAGGACGAGTGCGGAAAACGGTGCAATCAGACGGCGGAAGCCAGTTGCCGGGATCATGTGGTCGGTACTCCGTTCAAACAATTCTTATTGGCGGATTAAGGCCGGGTCATAGTTCGGATACCGTCAGCGCCTGCAATAATTGCCGCGCGTGCCAGTCCGATAAAAAGTCCGTGCTCGACAACGCCCGGTATGGCGAAGAGAGCGTCAGATAGAATCTTTGGATCGGGAATGCGGCCAAAAGATGCATCCACGATATAATGTCCACCATCCGTTACAAATGGCGAGCCATCTTTTAACCGCAGGACCAACGGACCTGCAAGACCGCATTGTGATGCGGCTATTTCTATAGCGCGTAAAGTTGCGCCAAGACCAAAACCATTGACTTCAATGGGTAGCGGAAAACGGCCAAGCGTTTCAACGACCTTCGATCCGTCTGCAATAACGATAACTGAGTCGGATGCTGCCGCAACGATCTTCTCGCGCAGCAAGGCGCCACCGCCACCTTTGATGAGGGTCAGATCCGCATTCACCTCATCCGCACCGTCAATGGTCAGATCAAGATGCGGTGTTTCGTCCAGAGTAGTAAGTGAAACACCCAATTCGGTGCAAAGCTCGGCGGTGCGTTCAGATGTCGGAACACCGATAATTTTAAAACCAGCATTCGCTTTTTCAGCGAGCAAACGTACGAATTCTTCTGCCGTGGAGCCTGTACCAATTCCCAGACGCATTCCATCCTTGACGTGTGTCAACGCCTCGGCGGCAGCGGCGATCTTCAGCTTACGCGCTTCATCCATGCCCGAATTCCTGTCTTCTCCGCAGATTTGCATCTGCCTCCGGCAACGCCTCTAGCATGCGTAAGCAGCGCGACAAAGCTCTCAATACAAATTATCGTTATTTTTGCGATGAACTCTTATTTCATAATCGTCTTGAGAAGGCATAAACTTGAGCCTATCTGAAAGATCGGGTAGCAATGCTGCCCAACTGATCAATTCCCGAAGGAAGCCAAATGTCCGCTGCGAATTCCAAGCCCATTATTGTTTTCGACCTCGATGGCACATTGGTTGAAACAGCACCGGACCTTCTGGATAGTTTAAATCACTGCCTCGCGATTTCCGGACTGCAGACCGCAGATCGCGATTCGCTTCGCCGTTTTGTCGGTCAGGGTGGTCGCGTTATGATCGAACGGGCTTTTGCTGCACAGCAAAGACAGGTTGACGATGAAAAGCTCGATCATTTGGTTAAGGAGTTTGTTGAGCATTATGCAGCGCACATGCCTGGCGATTCAACGTTCTATCCTGGTGTTTTAGAGGCTATGGATCGCTTTGCTTCAGATGGATATGTTCTTGCCGTATGCACCAACAAATTTGAGGCGCTGTCTGTCAAGCTTTTGACAGCAATGGGTGAAGCGCATCGCTTCGCGGCAATTTGTGGTGCGGACACGTTCGCATTCCGTAAGCCTGACCCGCGCCATCTGACTGAAACAATCGCCAAGGCAGGCGGTAACCGTGACCGCGCAATTATGGTTGGAGACAGCCGCACGGATATTGATACGGCAAAGGCGGCAGGCATTCCTGTCGTTGCGGTTGATTTCGGTTATACTGATTTGCCGGTCCAACATTATGAACCGAGCCGCGTCATTTCGCATTACGATCAATTCACGCTTGAAATGGCTGATCAGCTTTTGGAAGCCGTTGCAGATAAAGTCTGAAACAAGGTAATATGATTATGAAGCAATTTCTTATGTTTACCGCTGTTTTCTCAATGGCATTATCAGCAGGCGCTTTTGCAAACGAACCGTCGCCAACGGGACTTCCGGGCGTGAAACCGCAAAAGCCTATCGTGTCAGCACCACCGCCTGCGCCTGAACCCAATAGTCAGCCAGCAGGGAGCTGGAAAAGTTTTCGCGTCGGCAATACGGACGTGTCGGTTTCAGGTAGTGTTACAGTCGATGTGGGAAGTGGCAACAGTCGGATTTCCGGACGCTAGAACCCACCGCTTGTTATTTTATCGTTTCATAAAACACGCTTTAACTTTTTGTTTTTACGCATATCGTTATCGGAAAACCGGTTCCCACTTTTCCGCGACATGCCTTAGAGCGAACTCCATACAGCGGACAACTGCTCCGGTAAATCCTCAGCAATAAGCCCAGGACCGAAGCGCCGAGCCGCATCGGCATGGATCCAGACACTGGCACTCGCCGCCTCGAAAGCTGGCATTCCCTGTGAAAGCAATCCGCAGACGATGCCAGCAAGCACATCGCCCGATCCTGCTGTCGCCAGAAATGGTGAGCCATTCGCATTGATGATAGCGCGTCCGTCAGGAGCGGCAATAACCGTATCCGGCCCCTTATAGATCACAATCGCATTGGCGCGGTTTGCCGCTTTGCGTGCCTTATCAACCTTTGATGTGCCGTTTTCGGCTGCAATATCAGGAAATAGACGTCTAAACTCGCCTTCATGAGGCGTGAGCACCAGTGCGGTATCAGTATTTCTGTTCGCTGTGAAAAGCTTTTCTGGATTATCTTCAAACGCCGTGATGCCATCAGCATCCAGAACTAATCCTTTGAAGTGTTCCGCGCGACCATTTACAGCTGTCAACAGCATCAAGGCATGATCTCTGGCGAATGATGGACTGCCATAGCCGGGCCCAAGCACGCAAGCCGCCACTTTTCTATCAATCAAAAAAGCTTCGACATCTTTCATGCTGCGTGTTTCACGCAGCATGATACTGGTCAGATGCGCAGCATTGGTCTGGACTGCATCGGGTGGCGAAAGCAATGTCACCGCCCCCGCACCACTGCGCGCCGCTGCCCTTGCCGATAAGCGTGCCGCACCCGTTGAATGCGCTGGTCCAGAGAAGACTGCCGCATGGCCACGGCTATATTTATGCGCATTGATTGAAAGCGTTGGCAGATGCTCGCGCCAAAGCTCTGGTGCATTTTGAAATGTGTTGGGAGCGATTTGTTTAAGCACATCATCGGAAATACCAATTTCGGCAACATGCAACACGCCGCAACGCGCTCGGCCCGGCTGCAAAAGATGTCCCGGTTTTTTGCGGAAAAAAGTTATGGTTGATGTCGCAGCAATTGCGGTGCCTAAAACCTGCCCGTTCCGGCCAGATATGCCACTTGGCAAATCGACCGCCAGCACCGGAATATTCAATGCATTAACGGATTCAATCGCGTGCGCCTCAGCACCTTCGACTGGTCGCGCCAGACCCGCACCATAAATTGCATCAATAATGCCAACGAAGTCTTTGGCGGCAAATGCACTGATGCGCCGCACCTCGCCTTTATAAAAAAGCAGTGCACGCATCGCGTCAGTTCCCTGACGCGGCTGGGCTGTGCCGAAACACATGACACTGTACCCAGCCTCGACAAGCAATTGCGCTGCCACATAACCATCACCGCCGTTATTTCCGGGGCCGCAAAGAACAGCTATAGAGCCTTTGACCTTAAACATACGCTGGGCGACATCTGCCACCGCATGGCCCGCTGCCAACATCAGGGAAAAGCCGTCACGCGCGCCGCTATCGATTGTTATTCGATCTGCCCGTGACATTTGCTCCGGTGTCAGCAGTTCCAGCATGGCTCACCCTTCCCCTTAATCGTTGCGTGATTAATTGCGCGCCATTCACTTAGATGCAAGTCTGATTAAGTTCACGGCATTTTGTCTATTTTTTAATCACCAGACATCCTGTCAAAGCTCTATCGAAAATCTTTCATGCAGACCGCCTTGCTTGAATGCCAATAAAAATGCCACTCTGTGGCAAAGAAAGTTGGACTTCTGAAATCATTTAAAATGCGCTAGCGTCCATATTAGCGGGCGTCACACTAAGTTTTATGCATAAATTTCGGGAAAATTTGCCTGAAACTATGCAGAACTTAAAAAAAAATGGCCAGCACTTATCGAGTTGGCACAGTTCATGCTTCTATATCAGCGAAACGGGCACGATGCCCATTTCCGAACAAGAGCGGAGACCATTCTCTGATGAAAAAGATCGAAGCCATCATTAAGCCTTTCAAGCTCGATGAAGTGAAGGAAGCCCTTCAGGAAGTTGGTTTGCAGGGTATTACTGTAATTGAAGCCAAGGGTTTTGGCCGACAGAAAGGCCATACGGAGCTTTACCGCGGTGCGGAATATGTCGTCGATTTTCTTCCCAAGGTGAAAGTCGAAGTTATCGTCGCCGATGAAACCGTCGATGGCGCCATTGAAGCTATTCGCAAGGCAGCCCAGACAGGGCGCATTGGTGACGGCAAGATTTTCGTTTCCAATATCGAAGAAGTTATCCGCATTCGTACCGGTGAATCCGGCGTGGATGCGATCTGATAAAACCAGCCTACCGAACATCGTCGTGCAAACAGGATATTAAAATGACGACTGCCAATGACATTCTGAAACAGATCAAAGACAACGACGTTAAGTTTCTTGATCTCCGCTTCACAGACCCTAAGGGCAAACTGCATCACGTTACGATGGATATTGGCCTCGTAGACGAAGAAATGTTCGAAGACGGCGTCATGTTCGACGGTTCTTCGATTGGCGGCTGGAAGGCCATCAATGAATCCGACATGGTTCTGATGCCTGATCCAGAAACCGCACATATCGATCCATTCTTCGCTCAGTCAACGCTGGTCATTCTCTGCGACATTCTTGATCCGATTTCGGGCGAAGCTTATGGCCGCGATCCACGCACGACTGCAAAGAAGGCTGAAGCCTATATGAAGTCGCTTGGTATTGGCGACACTGTTTATGTCGGCCCGGAAGCTGAATTCTTCGTATTTGACGACGTGAAGTTCAAGGTTGATCCATTCAACACAGGATTCAAGCTCGACTCGACCGAACTGCCGTCGAACGACGACACCGATTATGAAACCGGCAATATGGGCCATCGTCCACGCGTAAAGGGCGGTTATTTCCCGGTTCCACCAGTAGACAGCCTTCAGGACATGCGTTCTGAAATGCTCACCGTTCTCACCGAAATGGGCGTGACCGTTGAAAAGCATCACCACGAAGTGGCTTCGGCGCAGCACGAGCTGGGCACGAAATTTGACACGCTTGTACGCAATGCCGACAAGATGCAGATCCAGAAATATGTCGTGCATCAGGTTGCTAACGCCTATGGCAAAACTGCAACCTTCATGCCAAAGCCAATCTTCGGTGACAACGGCTCGGGTATGCACGTCCACTTCTCGATCTGGAAAGACGGTAAGCCGACCTTCGCGGGTAATGAATATGCTGGTCTGTCGGAAAACTGCCTGTTCTTTATCGGCGGCGTTATCAAGCATGCCAAGGCTGTAAACGCTTTCACCAACCCATCGACCAACTCTTATAAGCGTCTGGTTCCGGGTTATGAAGCTCCTGTCCTGCTGGCTTACTCGGCTCGTAACCGTTCGGCTTCCTGCCGTATTCCTTTCGGCTCGTCGCCGAAGTCTAAGCGTCTTGAAGTTCGCTTCCCTGATCCATCGGCAAACCCATATCTCTGCTTCTCAGCCCTGCTGATGGCTGGTCTTGACGGCATCAAGAACAAGATTCACCCAGGTCAGGCTATGGACAAGGATCTTTACGATCTGCCTGCAAAGGAACTCAAGAAGATCCCAACCGTCTGCGGTTCGCTTCGTGAAGCCCTTCAGTCGCTCGACAAGGATCGCGAGTTCCTCAAGGCTGGTGGCGTGTTCGAAGACGATCAGATCGACAGCTTCATCGAACTCAAGATGGCTGAAGTGCTGCGTTACGAAACAACGCCACATCCAGTCGAATTCGACATGTACTACTCGGTTTAATCAGGATCGCGGGTGGCATTCAAAGATTGCCACCCCTTCTGCTTATGCAAGTTACCGAGGGGAACGACGTGCCATAAGGCGCGCAAAAGAAAACCCGGCGAAAGCCGGGTTTTCTATTAATATCAATATATTATATTTATTAGCTAATCAAAAATTAGAGCGTCTGCAACATACGTGCAGACACCGTCATTTCGATATGACGCTTCGCGCGACGAGCATGTGCTTCTGCGTCTTCGCCCCAATGCTCAATCGTCCAGTCTTCATCGAGATGCGCACGATTCCAGCCGTCTTCAACTGTAATTTCATCTTTGGCAATTGCCAATGCGATCAATGCGGACCCCGTTAATGTAGTCATCGTATGAAGACACGCCAGAGCGATTGGATTATTGAAAGCCGATAGGTGCACGCCAAAAGCGGTGATTGCTTCGCGGGACTGTTCGACATGCATCACGCCTTCAGCGAGTGCAAAACGCGCACCAATGCCTTCGGCCCAGTCGATCAGCGGGTCCCATTGTTCGGTCTGGCGAGCAACCAGTTCTTTCGGGCCTGCAGCGCGATAGCAGATCATGTCCGTGCCAGCGAAACGCAGAATATCTTCAAATACAGCCTGTGGGTCTTGTGCAATGCCGTCAATGGCTGTGTTCACCAAACGCGTTGCAGGCATTTTGGAAGGGTCGATAACTTCTACCTGCGCACGAAATTCTTCAGCGATGATTTCAGCGGTATCCGCTGTTGGCAAAAGCAGAACAGCACGCGCTGGCGTTTTAACCGGGCGACCATCCAAATGCACAGTGAAACCGCCTTCGGTCTCAGCCACTTCGGCCTTTTCATAAAAACGCTTCGGCAAAGGTGTGCGCATCAGTTCCTGTGAGCGCTTAACCGGGTCGGTTTGCGAAATCGGCATTTCAGCTTGGGGATCGCTCAGTGTGTCGCGCATAATAATGTCCAATTGTTATAGATCAGGATGCGATAGCATCCATTTCATGCAGAATCGCATGGAGTTCTTCAGGCTTGTTCATGACATGATGAGCGCCTGCATCTTTCAGTGCGTTCGGCTTATGATAGCCCCACGAAACACCCGCGGCACGCGCACCCGCTGAACGGGCCATTTGCATATCGTAAATCGCATCGCCAATTACGATTGTTCGCTCTGGTTCTATCCCCATTTCGGCACAGGATTCAAGCACCATGGCTGGATGCGGCTTGGACGGGCAATCATCGGCAGTACGAACACTCATGAAATGATGCCCAATCCCATGACGTTCAAAGATCGAACGTACTCCGCGCTGCGACTTGCCTGTGACAATACCCAGTAACAGATCGTCGCGGCTACCAAGCTCAGTCAGAAGTGGCAGAATACCGTCATAAAGCGGCTCGGCAAAATTGGGGTTCTGGCGGTATTTTACAAAATTTTCTTTATAACGCTGTGTTAGCCAATGCGCCTGTTCGTCAACTTCGCGACCGAGCAATTGCGCAATAGCAATGGGTAATGAAAGACCAATGATCGAATGCGTCTGCGCAATTTCCGGCGGAGTCAGTCCGGCATCTTTAAAACTTGCAGCCATGCAATGATGGATAGTGTCGCCACTATCGACAAGCGTGCCGTCGCAATCAAACAGAACGAGTTTCATTAAGTTGCTCCGGCTTTTGCGCGTCGGTTGATAATAATAAGGCCAAGTCCGATCAGAGCCAGTGCTGCAAAGATTTTCCAGCCGAGTGTTTCATTGAGTAGCAGTCCGCTTAACAACACGCCAAACGCAGGTGTCAGAAATGCAAAGTTTGACAATTTGGAAGCGGGGTAACGACTTATCATCCAGAACCACAGCGGATAGGTAACAGCCACCACGAACATCGATTGGAACAGAAATGACAGAACCGAAAGCAAATCAGGTTCGCGGATCAATCGGCCGCTCAGAAACATGAATGGCAACGGCACGATTGCAGCCACGGCCAACTGGTAAAGCAAGGTCTTTTCAGGTGCAGCACTTGCAAGCTTCGAGCGTTTGATAACAATCGTTGTCATGCCCCATAATATACCTGATATCAGAGCCAGAATATCACCATAGAGCGCGTAAGGTCCGGGCCGGCTGCTATTGTCGGCGAACACGATAACGACACCGAAGAATGCAACACACATGCCGATGAAGGCGCGCATCGACATCCTCTCGCCCAAGAGAAAATGGCTGCCTATAGCCACCCAAAACGGCATGACATTCATCAAAAGCGCGACGCGACCGACGCTTGTCAGTTCCATCGCCAGAAAGATCAGAACGAACTCAACGCCGAACAAAAGCCCAGCCAGAATGCCCGGCTTTAATGTTCCGTCGCGCCTGAAAAGCGGAATGTGCTTCCAATAACACCAAAGGAAAACACAAAGTCCGCCCAACGCAGAACGCCCGGCGGCCATAAGCATGGGATTAAAACCACGATTGCCTATCTTGATGGCAACCTGATTAAGCCCCCATGTGAACATGATGAACATGACAAGCGCGATGGCAAAACCATCAAATGCAGCACGACCTTGAGTCGTCCCTCCCGCCATGCCTGACATTTTTAATCTTCCGTTTCAGTCTCATCGAAGCCCAGCAAGTTCCACGTTTGCACCATATGCGGCGGCAGTGGCGCTGTGACATCAATGATGCCGCCAGCCGGATTGGGAATGCGGATACGGCGTGCATGCAGATGCAGCTTTCGCTGAATACCGCCGGGGAAATCCCAGTTGTCGTCAGCTTCAAAATATTTTGGATCGCCAAGGATCGGATGACCAATATGGGCAGCATGAACGCGAAGCTGGTGGGTGCGTCCTGTATATGGCTCCATCTCAAGCCATGTCAGGCTATTACCACTTTTTTCGATGATCTTATAATAAGACACAGCGTGATCCGAATCCGGCTCACCATGCTGGCAGACGCGCATACGATCACCGTCAGGTGTCTGCTCTTTAACAAGCCACGTCGAAATTTTATCTTCGCGCTTGCGCGGAACGCCCTTCACCAAAGCCCAGTATGTTTTCTTGGTGCTTCGCTCGCGAAACGAAGCGGTCAAAGCCTGTGCAGCGCCGCGTGTTTTCGCAACAACAAGACATCCCGACGTATCACGGTCGATACGATGAACCAGCCGTGGCTTTTCACCACGCTTATTGCGCCATGCTTCCAACATGCCATCTACATGGCGGACAAGACCTGATCCGCCCTGCACTGCCAGGCTGGCAGGTTTGTTAAAAACATAAACCTTCTCGTCCTCATAGATCAGCATCTGTTTGAGAACGTCACCGTCATCCTGACTGCGGATGGTGCGAGCCGTCATTGGGCCAGATGGTGTTTCTTCTACACCAATGGGCGGAATACGAACTGACTGTCCGGCTTGCAAGCGTGTGTCTGACTTTGCACGACCGCCATCAACGCGGACCTGACCGGAACGCAGCAGCTTTTGCAAATGACCGAAAGCCAATCCCGGCAAATGGACTTTAAACCAGCGATCGAGACGCATGCCCGCCTCGTCTGTAGCCACTATTTTTTGTTCAATGCCTGCCATGGAAAAACCCGATCGATACTTTTTTGGGGCACAAGCCTTGCGTGCCGCTCTTTTATGACTGTCAATAGACGTGCCAACGCCGGATTACTAGGCATAAAAGCATAAGGGGTAGTCACAAAAGCGCCCTGTAATCTTCACGCTCGGTTACATCTGTTTTTAATTTATGGTCAACCTTGTCACCTATTCGCCACTTCTTGCCATCATTGCATATTGATAGAATAAGGTGACTGCACCATGTAGTCTTCTGAAATAGAACGAGCGGGAGTGCTAAGGTGTCATTGCTCAAAATCTACTGGCGTGCCATGGAATATCTTGCGGCGGAGAAAGCTGCAACGATCACCATGTGTATTGCAAGCGTATTGGTTGCCCTTGTTATGTTGGCTGAGCCGATCCTTTTCGGTCAGGTCATTCAGGCTATCTCGGATAAGGGCGATATTGTTACGCAGCTCGCTATGTGGGCAGCCCTTGGTGGATTTAACATCATTGCAGCGGTGTTTGTGGCGCGTGGGGCTGACCGCCTCGCCCATCGCCGCCGTCTTGGCGTGATGATTGACTCTTATGAGCGCATCATCACCATGCCTTTATCGTGGCATCAGAAGCGCGGCACATCGAATGCCTTGCACACGCTGATCCGTGCAACAGACTCGCTCTTTACGCTGTGGCTCGAATTCATGCGCCAGCACCTGACCACTGTTGTGGCTCTGGTTGCGCTTGTTCCTGTCGCGATGACGATGGATATGCGCATGTCCATGGTGTTGATCGTGCTTGGCGTCATCTATGTGATGATTGGCCAGCTCGTCATGCGCAAGACCAAGGACGGTCAGGCCGCTGTCGAAAAGCATCATCATAAGCTGTTCGAGCATGTAAGCGATACAATCAGCAACGTTTCGGTCGTACAGAGCTATAATCGCATTTCATCAGAAACGAAGTCGCTGCGTGAATATGCCAAGAACCTCGAAAATGTTCAGTTTCCAGTCCTTAACTGGTGGGCGCTCGCCAGCGGTTTGAACCGCATGGCCTCGACACTGTCGATGGTTATTGTGCTGCTGCTCGGTGCATATTTTGTGACCAAGGGTCAGATGCGCGTGGGTGACGTGATTGCCTTTATCGGCTTCGCACAGCTTATGATCGGTCGTCTGGACCAGATCAGCGCCTTTATCAACCAGACAGTAACCGCGCGTGCCAAGCTTGAAGAATTCTTCGAGATGGAAGATGCGACCGCTGAACGTCAGGAACAACAGGGCGCGACCGATCTTGAAAACGTCAAGGGCGATATTGTTTTCGACAATGTGACTTTTGAGTTCCCGAATTCGGGTCAGGGCGTTTATGACGTGTCGTTTGAAGTGAAGCCCGGCCAGACTGTCGCTATTGTTGGGCCAACAGGTGCGGGCAAGACCACGCTGATCAATATTCTTCAGCGCGTATTTGATCCGGCAGCTGGTCGCATTTTGATCGATGGCACCGATACACGCACCATCAGCCGTCGTTCGCTGCGTCACGCCATTGCAACCGTGTTTCAGGATGCTGGTCTGTTCAATCGTTCGGTTGAAGATAACATTCGTGTCGGCAACGAAGATGCTTCTTCAGACATGGTTCATGCCGCAGCCAAGGCTGCTGCTGCCCACGACTTCATTCTCGCCAAAGGCAATGGCTACGATACAGTTGTCGGTGAACGCGGTTCGCAGCTTTCGGGTGGTGAACGTCAGCGCCTGGCGATTGCCCGTGCTATCCTGAAAGACTCACCAATCCTCGTGCTTGACGAAGCGACCAGTGCGCTCGACGTCGAGACCGAAGAAAAGGTCAAGCAGGCTGTCGATGATCTGAGCCAAAACCGCACAACCTTTATCATTGCGCACCGTCTGTCGACTGTCCGTTCTGCCGATATTGTGCTGTTCATGGACAAGGGGCATCTGGTCGAGCGCGGCAGCTTCGATGAACTGGCTGCGCGCGGTGGACGCTTCTCAGACCTGCTTCGCGCTGGCGGTTTGCAGCTTGAAGACAAGTCAGCAAAAGCTGACGAGGAAGAAGCTGAAGCAAGCAATGTCATGCAGTTCCCGGTCAAGGGTTCAGTTGCCTAATCGAGCTAACCAATAAAGAAAAAGGCCCGAAACGGGCCTTTTTTATGCCATCGATACTTCAAAGCTTAACCCGTCATAGCCGGGTTCGACATGATCGGGCGTTTCACGCATGACCGTGTCGTAATCGAGCGGCACATGCATATGGGTCAGGATTGCGCGTTTGGGTCCAAAAAACTCAATCCACTCAAGCGCCTGTTCAAGCGAAAAATGGCTCGGATGCGGGCGATATTGCAGCGCATCGATAATCAGAATATCCGCATGGCGGATATGTTTAAGGCTTTCGTCGGGAAACGCGCTGACATCGGTGCAATAGACGACATTGCCGATGCGAAAGCCGAGCGATTCAATATCGCCATGCACCTGACTAAATGGTTCAAAGTGGATCGGTCCACCCGCACCAGTGATGTAGAATGCCGTTTCAGCCATGATGTCGTGCATTGACAAGATCGGCGGATAGTTCGATCCCGCTGGCGTCTCAAAACAATAGCCGAAAGCGTCATAAAGTCGATTGCGTGTCAGCCGGTTGGCATAGACATCCATCAGCCGCTTGTTCTCGACAACATAGGTGCGCAGATCGTCGATACCATGAATGTGGTCAGCATGTGGGTGGGTATAGACGGCAGCATCAAGTGAACGCACATTTGCATCAATCATCTGGGCGCGGAAATCCGGCCCGGTATCAATGACGACGACCGTGCTTTTGCCAGTATTATCAAAGCGCTCGACAAGCAGTGAAGCACGACGGCGCTTGTTCTTAGGGTTTTGCGGATCGCAATTGCCCCAATCGCCATTGATGCGCGGCGTTCCGGGCGAAGAACCGCACCCAAGAATTGTAAACCGCAGACAATTGCGAGGAGAACTCACGATGACTACTCCCCGGCTGGCTTTGGCATTTTGGAGAAAAGCCGGAAGACATTTTCGCTGGTAATGTCAGCGATTTCGTCGCTGCTCACACCAATCGTTTCAGCCAGAACCGCCGCCGTGTGTTGCACAAATGACGGCTCATTGCGCTGACCGCGATGCGGCATGGGCGCGAGATAAGGCGCATCTGTCTCAACTAACAAACGCTCACGCGGAACAATCTGCGCTATTTCGCGAATATCGGCTGAGTTCTTGAACGTCAGAATGCCGGAGAACGACACATAGCCGCCAAGCTCGACGCCTTTTTCAGCCAGTGCTTTGCCTGATGAGAAGCAATGCAGGATGAAAGGAAATGCACCTTTGGCCGTCTCATTTTCCAGAATATCAGCCATATCCTGATCCGCGCTGCGTGCATGGATCACCAATGGCAATTGTGTGCGGCGGGCGGCTTCAATATGAACAAGGAAACCCTGACGCTGGGCTTCCTGCGGCGCATAATCATAATGATAATCAAGCCCCGCCTCGCCTATGGCGACGACTTTAGGATGTTCAGCCAATCGCACCAGATCGTCGGCTGTTACATCCAATTCCTCATGTGCATTGTTCGGATGAGTGCCAACCGAACAATAAACGCTCTCGTATTTCTCGGTGAGTGCGAGGATCGTATCGAACTTGCGCACACGCGTTGAGATCGTGACCATACGTTTGATGTCAGCATCAAGCGCACGTTGCACAATCGCATCGCGCTCTGGCTCGAAATCTGCAAAATCGAGATGGCAGTGACTATCGACAAGCATATTCGACTCAGTTCTGCTCTTCTGGTTCCACATAGCGCGGGAAAACCGGCTGTGGTGCTGGCAGTTCTGCACCGCCAACAAGTGGATGCGCGCTCACGTCAGAAAACTGACGCTGATCTGCCGGGATTGCCAGAATATCGAGCAGCTTTTCAGCTGACTGCGGAATGAACGGCTGCACCATGATACCAACGCGGCGGATTACTTCTGCCGTCACATAAAGCACCGTGCCCATACGTTCCAGATCGGTCTTGCGCAGCGCCCAAGGCTCCTGCCCTGCAAAATAACGGTTAGCTTCGGCAACAACTGCAAAAATGCTGCCAAGTGCAATATGCAATGCCTGATCGCCGACGGCCTTGCGCGCGGTTTCCAATGCAGCATCAGCTTGATCGAGAATGGCCTTATCGGCATCTGAAAATGCACCCGGAACCGGAACCTTGCCTTCGCAGTTCTTTGCAATCATCGACAGCGAACGCTGTGCGAGGTTGCCAAGATCATTAGCGAGATCGGCATTGGTGCGGTTGACGATTGCATCGTGGCTGTAGCTGCCATCCTGACCGAACGGCACTTCACGCATCAGGAAGTAACGCAGCTGATCAAGGCCGTAGCGTTCGACCAGTTCAAACGGATCGATGACATTGCCGAGAGACTTCGACATTTTTTCGCCGCGGTTGAACAGGAAGCCATGCGCGAAGACGCGTTTTGGTAACGGAATGCCTGCAGACATCAGAAATGCTGGCCAGTAAACCGCATGGAAACGCGAGATATCCTTGCCGATAATATGTGCATCGGCTGGCCAGTAAGCCCATTTCTCGTCGGTCATATCAGGATAACCGAGCGCAGTAATATAGTTGGTCAGCGCATCGACCCACACATACATGACGTGCTTTTCATCGCCGGGAACAGGAATGCCCCAGTCGAATGTCGTACGCGAAATCGACAGATCTTTCAGGCCAGATTTCACAAAGCTGACGATCTCGTTGCGACGCTCCGCAGGCATGATGAAGCCGGGATTGTTTTCATAAAGTTCAAGCAACTTGTCCTGATAGCTTGATAGGCGGAAGAAATAGCTTTCTTCTTCAACCCATTCGACCACTGTTCCCTGTGGACCATAGCGAAGATTGTCGGCACGGACTTCGGTTTCTTCTTCGCCATAATAGGCTTCGTCACGAACCGAATACCAGCCCGCGTAACCGCCCTTATAAATGTCGCCACTGGCCGACATCGCCTGCCAGATCGCCTGACTGGCCTTGTAATGGCGCTCTTCGGAGGTGCGGATATAATCGTCGTGCGAGCTGTTCAGAAACTCGCCCATACGCTGAAAAGCAGCGGTGTTGCGATCTGCAAGCTCACGTGGCGTGATGCCTTCCTTACGCGCGCTCTGCAACATCTTGATACCATGTTCATCCGAGCCGGTGAGGTAGTGAACATCCTTACCATCCAGACGCTGAAAACGCGCCATAGCATCGGTCGCAATCAACTCATAAGCATGACCGATATGCGGCTTTCCATTCGGGTAAGCAATTGCGGTAGTGATGTAGAATTTTTCGCGGCTCATCAGAAATCCGGCTTCTTCAACTGTGGTTTTCAAAAAACGTTAGCGGTGACATAACGCATGTCAGGCGGCATGTCACGTAAGCGTAGGCTTACCAGATCGAAAAGCGCGATGCGTTTTTTCCAAAAGGATCATAACTGCCTGTTTGCGGTCGAGATTATAGGTTTCAGCGTTGGTAATTTCGCGGGTAAGCTCGCTCCAATAGCGCGACCACTGGTCGGCTTCGCGCGTTTGCCCCGAATCTGCATAGCGACGCGCTTCATCGGCGATAAGCCCCATCAGATAATCGCGGAACAACTCATATTGAACTTCCGCTTCGCGGCCATTCAGAACACCGGAAAGCGCTTGCGCTTTCGGAAGATCGAATGTCTGACCTTGCAAAATTTTATCGACCGTATCGGAGATTTCAAGGCCACCATGTGCAACCAGTAGCAAAGCCTTGCGCACACTGCCTTCCGAACGTTGGAGAAGAGACGGCGTTATTTCCCCAACACCCAGACCGATACTTAGCCCGATATGCGTAAGCGCATCTGTGAGTGGCCCATCGCCAAGCGGTTTAAACTGTATGCTCTGGCAGCGTGACCGGATCGTTGGCAAAAGCCGCCCCGATGAGTGCGAAATCAGAATAAACATCGCGCGCGCTGGCGGTTCTTCCAGCGTTTTAAGCAGCGCATTGGCAGCATTGCGGTTCATGTCATCGGCAGGATCGACAATGACAATACGCCATGCGCCGTCCGATGCCGTGCGTGTCAGAAAATGCGTGACGCGACGAATTTCCTCAACCGGAATGCCAGTTTTGAACTTACCCGTCTTCTGATCAAACGGACGATTTATATGCAGGACTGCTGGATGCATACCGCCCGCGATCTGTCGCCACAGCGGTTTGCTGAAATCAGGTGCACTGATGGTTTCAGGCGCGGATACATGATCACTATTCGCAAGCATGTGGCCAGCCAGATGAAAGGCCAGCGTTGCTTTACCGATGCCCTGCTCACCCTCAAATAACAGCGCATGATGCATGCGCCCTTCGCGATAGGCCTGCGCAAGGAACGAAGCAATTTCACTGTGACCTGCGAGGTAATCACTGGCGGAAGGTTCGGCTACGCCTTCAATGGAATCATGGGCTTTGGGGACGTCGAGTTCTTCAATCATAGAAGTCCCCTTTTCTTCAAAATTTCATCAGTAACAGCAATCATATCAGCGGAAATAGCGTCTAGATCGCGATCAGCATTGATCACCTTGCAGCGATCAGGCTCAGCTTTGGCGATAGCGAGAAAAGCTTGGCGGCGTGCCTCATGTACCGCTATCGCTTCTTTCTCGAAACGATCTGCCACATCACTCCCGCGTCGCTTGTTCGCTCGCGACAGCCCCTTCTCGGCAGGAATATCGAGAATGATGGTGAGATCAGGCATGGCGCCATCAATCGCAATGCGTTCAATGGCTGCCATATAGATGGCATCGAGATTACCAGTTACGCCCTGATAGGCGCGGCTCGAATCGATAAAGCGGTCGCAAAGCACTATACGGTTTTCGGCAAGCGCCGGACGGATCAACTGATCGACGTGATCGGCGCGGGCAGCAGCGAAAAGCAGAGCTTCCATCGCGGGGCCATAGCTTTCGGCATTGCCGCTGAGAATCACATGCCGAACAGCCTCAGCACCCGCAGAACCACCCGGTTCGCGGGTTATCAGCGGATCAAAGCCAAGCGCACGCAGATGCTCAGCCAGCAAGGCGATCTGGGTTGATTTGCCAGCGCCTTCCCCACCCTCGAATGTAATGAATAATCCAGACACACTGGCTTCCGAAAAATTGAGTTCCGATAAAACAATCTTTGTTCTGTTTATCGGCGTTTATGCGGAACGTCGAGTATCTGGCGTACTTTTCGATCTCATTACATCAGAACGGCGCTCCGGATATTTTTCAGCGAGCATCTTATCGAAAAACCGCCCCCCTTTTTTTGGGTAAGCACTTTAAAGATATTTCCTCAACCAACCGGTCGAAAGTTCGAACACTGCGCCCATTGCGCGCTGCGAAAGTGTACCGACAGGAACGGACTGCGCGGTATAAAGCCGAAATTGCTGGACAATATTGCCATTGAGTTCAAATTCCAGAGTTCCGATTTGCGTATCCGCCTGAATGGGAGCAGTCAATGGACCTTCATAGGAGATTCGCGCTTTCAACTTATCGCGCCCGTCCTTTGGCAGAAGCAACTCCACCTCATCCCTGACTTTCAACGGCACACTCGACTGCGAACCGCCAAAAACCTGTGCTGCGCCGACATCTTCATTAGCCGAATAAATATTTACCCCATCAAAGGCTGTCATTCCCCACTGGATAAGCCTTTTGGCTTCTTCCTCGCGTTCCTTGATACTGGTAAGACCGCTCATTGCGAGAAAAAGTCGGCGTCCTTTCTGCTCCGCCGAGCCAACCAGAGCATAACCGGATGCTTCCGTATATCCCGTCCCCATGCCATCTGCGCCAATATCGAGCCGCAGAAGCGGGTTTCGATTGCGTTGAAATATCTTGTTCCAGGTAAACGCGTCCTGTGCGTAATATTTGTAGCGTTGTGGATGCGCGCTATGAATATGACGCGCCAGTTTTATAAGATCGGACAGTGTTACCGCCTGCCCCGCTGCTGGCAAGCCGGTTGAGTTGACAAAGGTCGAGCTGGTCAAACCCAGTTCCTTCGCCCGCTCATTCATCTTCTTTGCAAAAGCGTCTTCGCTGCCGGAAAGTCCCTCGGCAAGAATGATCGCGCCATCATTTGCAGCCTGCACGATCATGCCTTGCAGAAGATCAGCAACCGTTGGCGTTGATTTGATGGCTGCAAACATAGTCGACGTGCCGGAAGGAGCACCGCCAGTGCGCCAGGCATATTCAGTCACCGGATAAGTTGTTTCTAGTGTCGTTTCGCCCTTTTCCAGCGCTTCAAAAATGACTTCCGCAGTCATCAGCTTTGCCAGGGAAGCGGGCGGAATTTTTAAGTCAGGATTCTTGGAAAGAAGAACAGTGCCGCTTTTATCATCCAGCAAAAGAACCTGTGGCGCTTTGGCGGCGAAAGCTGCCTGCAGTGTCTGTGCATAGCTCGGCATAGCAAACGAAACAGCAACGAAAACAGCCGCTACAAATTTTATGCTGATTGAACTACGCCCCATGTTACACCCGTGATGCTTGGACTGAACTCCCGCGAAAATCAGTCCGCACGAACGACAAAAGCATCAGTCGCTCCGGCTTTCCATGCCGCGCGCAGTAGATCGTCATTATTGCCTTTTTCAGCGAAGGCCGTCAGCTCAAAAACATCGCCATTTTCTGTCGGAATCTTTGTTCGTGTAAAACGCGCAAAGTGCGACAGAGCCTTTTCCAGCTTTGCAACATCTTCAAGCGTATTGAACATGCCGAGCTCGACATATTCACGCTGTTCTTCTGCTTCTCTGCGCTTCCATGCGTCCGAAATAGCACTTTCAGTCAAAATACTGCCATAGGTGCGCTCTTCCGCATAGGCAGACGCTGCGAGACGATCAGACGCGTAGCCCGCAAGTCCTCTGACATTGGCAGCATTGGCAACGCCAAAACTGTCTGCGGGACGGCGAGAAGGAATAGGTACATTGGCAGGAAGCAGAGGCACTTCACCATCACCATAGGCCGGATTGACTTCAAACGGTGAGTTTTGCGGAACCGGCATTGCTGCAATGCCCGCCGGTGTCGGCGTTGGTGCATTCATCGCCATCATAACGCCCGTGGCGGGTTGCCCAATCGGATCAGCATTGCCCGGCTGATAGGATGCCATCAAATAAGCATCATCCTGTCCATCAAGTGGCGCACGACCGACATATTCGACCTTAACATCGGCAGTGCCGTGATGCTGATAGTCCAGCATTTCAGCAGCTTTCTGCGACAGATCAATAACGCGATCACGTTCAAACGGGCCACGATCATTCACACGAACAATAACCGAGCTGCCATTATACATGTTTGTGACGCGTGCGTAGCTTGGAAGCGGCATTGTCGGATGCGCAGCAGTCAAATGCGTCATGTCGTAAATTTCACCATTGGCGGTCAGGCGTCCATGAAAGGCGCTACCATACCAGGAGGCGCGGCCTCTTGAGGCGTAATTCTTATTTTCTTTTGGGTAATACCATTTGCCTTTGACCTTATAAGGTTTGCCGGTCTGATTACGACCGCCACCACGCGGTAAAGGCTTGCCCTGTACATTTGTCACGCGCGGACTGGCTTTCACGCCATATTTGGATTCAGCAAAATATTCTTTCGGGTGCTTTTTCTTCGATTTTGGCTGCGGCGCACTTGCACAACCCGCAAGCGCCAAAGCCAGCGCCAGAAAAGTCAACATAGCTGCCGGTGCGCGTTTATCGCGCTTCATCGACAGTTCCGCACTTTCAGCACGGTTTCGCCACCCGTTAGAACTCATACGCCACACGCCCGCAATTCTTCTATGATCGAGAGATCGAACTTATCTTTTAGAAAATAGTGATGTCACCGAATTATTGACGGATCATTAAAGTATTGCAAATTGCTTGAAATGAGTCGAGCCGGACCGGCTGCAAATCTATGAAATTTCGGGAACCAAAATCTCGCCAGAGCGTTGAAATTACAACATGAAGGAGAGACAACATGTTCCGCGCACTCATTCTTTGGCTTCTTGGCGTACCATTCATCGCAGTACTATTTATCTGGTACTTTTTCTTCTGATGATGGAACGTTTGGGCACCTCGCCCGTTACATATACGGCTCTTATGACCTCCGAGCCACTCACCTAACGTCATGAATTGGGCCCGTTCTTTTCAGAGCGGGCCATTTTTTATGTTCTTAAAAAGAAGAAGGGCGATAGGCGCTGATAACTTCGCGATGCAGGCGAAAATGCGCTGGCGTCCAAGTGGAAAGCTCTCCATCCGTGTTGACAGGACGAGGCTTTCTTGTCCGAATGATCACTTCCGTTGTAGGAAAAGCGCGAACATCATCCCATTTTGACTGCGTTCCTTGACGCAAGCTTGGCAGCAGACGCAGCAATTTCCACCAGTGATCAACTTCCAGACTGTAAAAATCAAGCTTGCCGTCATCAATTGCGGCGTCTTTTTCGACAGCCATGCCGCCACCGTAAAACTTGCCATTTCCGACCGAGACCTGAAGTGTCTTGATCTGCTCTGTAATGCCATCGTGTTCAAGATAAGCCGTGAACAATTCCGAACGCATGAGAATGCGGCCTGCGGCAATTGCATATCCGAGCTTGCCCCATTTTTTCTTGGCATCAGCGCTAAGTTTTTGCGCAAGTTCTGCGCTAAATCCAATGCTTGCAACATTGAAATAGAGATGGCCATTGACCTCACCCAGATCGATGGGGTGCTTGTCATATGTCAGCATTTGCCTAGTCGCTTCTGTCGGATCGGCAGGAATGCCAATCGTACGCGCGAAATCATTGGCAGTACCAAGCGGCAATATGGCTAGCGGCAGCTTTGTTTCGACAAGCCCCTGTGCTGCTGCATTCAACGTACCGTCGCCACCGCCAACGATAGCCATATCCACATCGGTGTTCGCACGAATGACATCCGATATAGTTTCATCGCCGCTGGCTGTCTTTTCTACGAGAGAGAGGCCTCCGTTTTCGAGTATTGAGCGCATATCCGAATTGAACCCTTTACCATTGCGGGCTTTCGGATTGACGATCAGCAAAGCGCGGCGTTTAGAGGGTTTTGCCATTTGTACCCGTTGAGACATTAAATTTGAGATATTGAACATCGCAAATGGCGATGGAATTTCGGATATCAATGGGAACGCTTATGAAATCTTTTTAACGCTTTTAATGTTCTGGTGGCAACGCGCTGCGATTCTTACGAAAATATCAGCCTTTGTGCGGGTTGAGATCACATAGAGTTTTCTTGTTTGTGATCTCAATAATGCAGATGATCATAATATGAAGATTCTCTTGTTCGCCTTGGCCATCGTTGCCTTCCTTGTATTCGGCTGCTTTTTGCAGACGCATTTCGGTGCATGGCAATAGAGAATATTAGCAATGCGTAACCTTGATCTCCGGTTTTGTAGCCTTAAGTAAAAGCTGCAACAATGGAAGGAGTTCTTCATGCGCACAGTGTTAGCCGCCATTCTTCTCACCGCAACTTCCGCAGGCGCACTTGCCGCCGCGCCGGAAGGGACGAAGCTTTCGGAAATAATTGCCAAGATCGAACAAACACCGGACATTCAATATATTGACGAAGTCGATTGGAATGATCGTGGTTATTATGAAATCGAATATTTCATGAAAAATGGCGCGAAGGTCGAAATTAAAATCGATCCTAAGACCGGCGAATCTGTTCGCTAACGAAACTCAAAATGAGCGGCACTCTCCTCTCAGGTGCCGCTTTTCATTGCAACAATCAGCAAAACCCGAGCGTTTTCCACAGTTGTGGACTTAAATTAGAATTATCCGATTTTTTTATCGTCTTATGTGCGGAAACGATTGACGCTGACTACGTTCCCGCATACATGAGCAACGTTCCCAGTCGAAAGACATCGGAACAATGCGCGGGTGTAGCTCAGTTGGTTAGAGTGCCGGCCTGTCACGCCGGAGGTCGCGGGTTCGAGCCCCGTCACTCGCGCCATTCCTCTCTTCATAGAGGAATGCTTGTGACCGAAATTTCCTTCATTCTCAGCTATTGGATTTATTGCTTCTGTAATAGAAAAGCGGCCCTTTGCGCGCTTACTATTCGGGCGCACTAACTGTCAGGGCCGCTCGTTATTGAAAATGTGGAAATTAAACGTGTGTTTATTTCACGATGTGCCAAACTCCACCTTTGCCATCACCCATCATATCGCCAGCTTTTTTATCATCATGATAACGATAAAGTGGCATGCCCTTATAAGCCCACATATTCTTGCCATCAGAAGCTTTTACGACCGTAAAATCACCGTCAGATTTTGCGGATTTATCGGCATAGAATGCAGGCCACATTTTCAGGCACTTCGCATCACATTCCGACTTACCCATCATATCCTTGTCGAAGGTGTAAAGCGTCATGCCCTTCGACGTGACAAGCATTTTGCCCGCCGAAGAATCGCCCATCATTGCAGGTTGAGCGGCGAGCGCGCTGACGGAAGTGAAAGCCAATATAGCAAGCGAAGCGAGTATTCTTTTCACGACAAGTCCTCCTCATTAGGATAGCGGCACTTACTGTGCCTGGCTCTTGTCCCCGCGAGGAAATATTGCGCCCAGATACAGGCTCAATTAAGTCAAAATTTACCGGTCAAGCACGAGGCTGTCAATTTATCGAGAGCGTTTCACAGCGCAGATAGCAAGGCTTGGACTTTTCATGGCTGTTTTACCAAATAAGCCATTGAAGACATGGCATGGTTCGGCTAGAAACGCGATTGATTGAGGCGGTATGCCTCCCGGCGATGCACCCGTAGCTCAGCTGGATAGAGTGCTGCCCTCCGAAGGCAGAGGTCACTGGTTCGAATCCAGTCGGGTGCGCCATAAAATCAATTTTTAGACGAAAATCTCGTCCTTTTATTGATTGCTCTCCCTTGGTTCGTCGCTATGAGCGCTGGCGTAGGCTATCCGCTCTGATAGAAATTTCCGAGTTGCGGATCACGTGGCCCGAGAGGCTGACGGCGTCATTAGGTTTTGGGCACATGGTTGTTCGCTGACTGCCCAGTTCAGCGCTACTTCGCAGATGGTGGTGTTGAAATCCGGGGCCAGGTCGCAATAGCCGAAGGGGGGATGATGGCTCTTCTGCTACCCGATCAGCGCTGAGAACGACGTGACGAGAACGCCCGCTTTCGGCAAGCCGATCACTTTGATGCCGTTGGAAAGCGTAGCGCGATAGTCCTGGTGAAGGTGACCATGTACAATGGTCTTTACGCCCAGCACCTCCGCGAGGTCATCGATTTCAGTGTGCCCATATTTATGGGTCGACGATGCTTCATGCGTGATCAAGATGTCAGCTTCAAGCGCGGTCAGGGAGTTGAAGTCCTCAGGGAATATTGTCGACCGATGACGCAGGGGCAGTCCATCGCGCCACGTCGATCTTGAATGGGCGCTGAGATACTCGTTGCGTTTACTGAACTTGGGGAAAGCCTCTGCCAAGCAACTCACATCAGCAGGGCCTTGCCACTTGCATCGACCGGTATCACAAGCATAAGTCTATCAACTTCGTGATGTTCGAGGAAATACATCGGTCATGACAATTTCTGCGAATGCTCCATTGTCGCGCAACAAGCCCGCCGCTTTCTCCGGTGGAGCGGCCATTGGAGCCCTCGGCGGATTGATCGGCCTGGGTGGTGCGGAATTCCGCCTCCCGCTTTTAATCGGCGTCGTCAATTTTGCTGCTTTGGAGGCGGTAACCCTCAACAAAGCAATGAGCTTAGTCGTGGTCGCGTCCGCCTTGCCGTTCCGCGCTGCGACCGTGCCTTTTCAAGAGATTGCGGCTCATTGGCCGATCATATTTGAACCTGTTGGCAGGTAGCCTTGCCGGTGCATGGTTCGGTGCAGGCTGGGCAACTCGTCTGAAGTCGGAAACCCTGTACAAGGTGATATCCGTGCTGCTCGTCACTATAGCGGTGGTTTTGGTTATTGGTCACGATGCCAGTGCCGGACAGCCTCTTCTGACCGGCGTAGCGCAGCGCACCGCAGGCGTTATCGCGGGTTTCATTATCGGGATCGTGGCATCCCTGTTGGGCGTAGCGGGCGAGAGTTGCTCATCCCGACGCTGGTTCTGCTTTTTGGCGCGGATATCAAATTGGCAGGTTCTCGTTCCTTGGCTGTAAGCCTGCCGACTATGCTCGTCGGCTTCTCGCGCTACAGCCGAGATCAGAGCTTCTCTGTTCTCGGCCGCAATAAGGCGTTTGTCGTCGTCATGGCAGCTGGGTCAATCTTAGGAACCTTCATCGGCGGTAGGCTGCTTGGCATTGTGCAGACTGGTTTTCTACTGCCAGCCCTCGCGGTCATCCTTCTGCTTTCGGCGGTCAAGGTCTGGCGGCATACATGAGGTCAGATTGACTTCAACTGAACCCGCTGTTCGAGTTTCACTGCCTCTTCCTTTCGCTCGCTGTAGCGGTCCGTCAGATACGAGGAGGCATCGCGCGTCAGCAGCGTGAACTTCACCAGCTCCTCGCAGACGTCGACGACGCGGTCGTAGTAGGAAGACGGTTTCATGCGGCCGTCGGCATCGAATTCCTGAAACGCCTTAGCGACGCTGCTCTGGTTTGGAATCGTTATCATGCGCATCCAGCGACCGAGAATGCGCATCTGGTTGAGGGCATTGAAGGACTGGCTGCCTCCGGAAACCTCCATGACAGCCAGAGTCTTGCCCTGAGTGGGGCGCACCGAGCCAAGGGAAAGCGGAATCCAGTCAATCTGAGCCTTCATGATGCCGGTCATCGAGCCGTGGCGCTCCGGGCTCACCCAAACCTGACCTTCCGACCACGCTGAAAGATCGCGCAGCTCCTGAACCTTTGGATGGCTGACGGGAGCCTCATCGGGCAACGGCAGACCTGCCGGGTCGAATACTCTGACCTCGCACCCGAAATGCTCCAGCAGACGGCGAGCTTCATGGGCCAGAAGCCGACTGTAGGATACCTCCCGCAGCGAACCGTACAGGATCAGGATGCGCGGCTTATGCGTCGAAAATGTCGGGCGAAGGGCGTCGAGATCGGGCTGGCGAAAATGCGCCGGCGATGCCGCAGGAAATGTTTCAGACAATGCGCTGCCCCTTTTCGTCAAGAACCTGTTCTCCGTATTCTTTTGTAAACGGCCCTTTGAATGCATCGGCAGGCAGGATGTCGAGCACGACCTCGGATGGGCGGGATAGGCGCGTACCCATGGGCGTCAACACAAACGGACGGTTGATCAGGATCGGGTCCTGGAGCATGGCGTCGAGAAGTTCGTCGTCGGTCAGGGCTGGATTGTCGAGACCGAGGTTGGCGTAGGGCGTGCCCTTTTCCCGTATCGCTTGACGAACCGTCAGACCGGCACCCGCAATCATTCTGACGAGCTGCTCACGTGAAGGCGGTGTCTTCAGGTATTCGATCACGGTCGGTTTGATGCCAGCGTGCTGGATGAGTTCGAGCGTGTTGCGGGACGTTCCGCAGGCGGGGTTGTGATAGATGGTGACGTTCATTTCAGCGTCTTTCGGTGGCGGTGTTTTGGGAGACGGAGGGGGCGGACTCGTACCAACCCTTCGAGCGGTTCACGATCCAGACGACGGACAACATGACGGGGACCTCGATGAGGACCCCGACAACGGTTGCCAACGCCGCTCCAGATTGGAATCCGAACAAGCTGATGGCGGCAGCGACGGCGAGTTCGAAGAAGTTGCTGGCTCCGATCAATGCTGACGGACCAGCAACACAGTGCTGCTCACCTGACATCCGGTTCAACAGATAGGCGAGCCCGGAGTTGAAATAGACCTGGATCAGGATCGGGACGGCCAACAGCGCGATGATGGTCGGCTGGGCGATGATCTGCTCACCTTGGAAGCCGAAGAGCAGGACCAGTGTGACAAGCAAGGACAGAAGGGAGATCGGCTGCAGCTTCTCCAATATCCTGTCGAGCCCGTCGGTGGTTCCGTCAGCGGTAAGCCTGCTGCGCAGCACCTGAGCGATCACCACGGGCACCGCGATGTAGAGACCGACCGATATGACCAGTGTATCCCAAGGGACTGTTATTGCAGAGAGGCCGAGCAAAAGACCGACGATAGGTGCGAAGGCAACAATCATGATCGCATCGTTCAGCGCAACTTGGGACAATGTGAAAAGCGGGTTTCCCTTCGTCAGGTTGGACCAGACGAACACCATCGCAGTGCACGGTGCTGCCGCCAGGATAATAAGGCCCGCAATGTAGGAGTCGATCTGATCAGCGGGCAGGTACGGCCTGAACAGGTATCCAATGAACAGCCATCCAAGCAGCGCCATCGAGAACGGCTTCACCGCCCAGTTGATGAACAGCGTAACGCCGATGCCTCGCCAAAACGTGCTGACCTGGCTCAACGAACGGAAATCAATCTTGACCAGCATCGGGATGATCATCAGCCAGATGAGGATCGCGACGGGAATGTTGACCTTGGCGATCTCGGCAGCACCGATAGTCTGGAACACGCCAGGGATCAGGTGACCGAGTGCAACGCCTACGACGATGCACAGGAAGACCCAAATCGTGAGGTAGCGCTCGAACGTCGACATCAGGCGCTCCGATCCTGTGGTTTGGTAGAACCTTCCATCGCCCCGATTTGTCGGAGCTTGGTTTGCAGTGCCAACCGGTCGATGGATTCCGTGGGAAGGCTGAGGAATGCAGTAATGCGGTTCTTCAAAAATCTTGCAGCCTGAGCAAAGGCGCGCTGGATTTCGACCTCGGAACCACTGACGGCTGCTGGGTCTTCAACACCCCAGTGTGCGGTCATAGGATGGCCAATCCACACCGGGCACGCTTCTCCAGCCGCGCTGTCGCAGACGGTGAAGATAAAATCCATTTCGGGAGCGCCAGGTTCAGAAAAGACATCCCAGCTCTTCGACGAAAAGTCTGTCGCCGGATACCCCAGTGCCTGAAGCTCCTTCAAGGCATGCGGATTGACCTCGCCCTTTGGATGGCTACCGGCCGAGAACGCCTTGAAACGCCCTAGTCCTTCCTTATTCAGGATGTATTCGGCAAGAATAGAGCGAGCGGAATTGCCCGTGCACAAAAAGAGCACGTTGTAGATTTTCGCGGTCATGGTGATCGTCCGTTGTTAGGTCGGAGGTTTGTTCAGTTTCATGATTGTTGCGGATGCGGGGCAGATGCCCGAAAGCTGGCGGGTAGCAAGAACCGCGCTCGGCACCTCCACGCGGTCAACCACGTCAATTCCGAATTTAGAGAAGAATGGTGCTGCCGTTGTCGTCGCAAGGTAGACGGTACCGGCTACCGGAGCCGACCGGAGAGTCTCGACGACGATCATCCTACCGAACGACTTTCCCTGACAACCCGGCAGCACGACCAATGACCGTAGCAAAGCGTCCTCGCCGCATTGTTCGACACCCGAGTAACCGACCGTGTTGCCGTCTGGCCCGACCGCTCGGAAGAACCTCCGGAGTGGCTCAGTGATATCCTCTGTCGGCAAACCAGACAAAGATAGCGCCTGTGTCAGATCACTGAGGTCACTGGAGATGCTTTCCAAGCGAACAGATGTCATGACAGCGTCTCCACTGGAGTGCAGCATGCTGTAAGCTCGGCGATCAGCGGCGCACAAAGCTCCGTTGAGCCGCCACAGCAATCTTTTACCAGAAAGAGAGTGAGGTCCCGGAGCCCACTGAGATCGGCGCGATAGATGATCGACCGGCTTTGCCGCTCGCCCTTCACAAGGCCTGCCCGGGAAAGCGTGGCAAGGTGTGCGGACATAGTATTTTGCGGCACATCGAGCAGCTTTGCCAATTCACCGACGGGGACGCCATCAGGCTCGTGCCGTACCAGAAGCCGGAAGGTTTCCAATCGTGTGGTCTGGGCTAGCGCAGAAAGCGCGGTGATTGCTGACGTATTATCCATATATCCAGAATAACAGATATGACGGTGTTGTCAACGCATTTGTCCGACACCCTACATGTCATAACCATCGGGCTCGTACTCTCCGAACGGTCTGTTCAGCAGGGCCACGGCTTCGGGCGCTGTGAAGACGCGGTTACGCGTGTACCCGGTCTTCTCCGACAGAATTCCCGTATCGACCAAGTTCTTCATGGCAGTTGAGGCCGATTGGAAAGAGACATCGAGGAGCGAAGCCAGGCGACCGACGGTCAGAACAGGGTACTCATGCAGAATTTCCAATGCGCGGACGGCGGTTGATCCTGCGCGCCACTTGTCGCGCTGCAGCCAGTCGTCACGCAATTCAGCGAGATCGCTTCGAAGTCGCTTCAATTCGTAGACCGACTCCTTGATTGCGTTGGCCATGAACACGACAAGAGGTGAGTAGTCCATGCGCTGCTGTGCTGCTTTAAGGCCATCGTAATACCGTTGCTTGTTCTCCTCAATGAAGGAGGATAGGTAGACGGGCTCGTGGCCTTCGTCCGCCATCATCACGGGAAGCAGCAGACGACCGACACGACCGTTGCCATCGCGGAACGGATGCACCCCTCGAAATGCGCATGAGCAACGGCCATACGGGTGATGAAGTCCTAGTTCATCATCTGCATGCCATCACTATGCAGATACCTTTGCGATGGTGGCCGTGAAACATTAGTGAAATCAACGATGCTTTTACGGCTAGCGACGAACCAAGGGAGCGCGATCATTTATTTTCAGATCAACTAATTCTTCTTGGTCTCACCAGCGCGAATGCTATCTCGCCGCTGAGGAACAAATACGTGCCTGAAATTGGCATTTTATCTTCTGAAGACCTATCTTAAATCAAGGGCTGAGACTTAACCGCTTGGGAGACTGATGAAAAAGTTAATCGGATTTGTAGTTTTCGCGCTTTGGCTTACTCCAACAATTGCCAGATCGGCAACTGACGCCGAAATTGTAACAGAGATGGCGACAAAGTGTTGGCAATTGCCGGAAGGCACGAACTACAGCCGAGCCTCCGCAACGTTCGAAGTTACTTACGACGGACAGGGCGAACTCACACGCATTATAACTGTTGAATTTCAGCCGGTCAGGAAAGCAGGCGAAGACTTCGCCGTGTCGGCTCAAGATGCGATTTTAAAGTGTGCCAGCAACACTTCTGTTCGCTCCCGGACGGTGCGTATTGTCATGCGTTATGTGGAACCGAAATCGGAAGGCCCTCTCATAATGAAAAGGCCATTGCGTTAGAGCCGTTTCGATCTCTGGATAAAGGCGCAAAAGAAAAGGCGGGAATGTCCCGCCTTTGTTTTATCCTGCATGCAGACCCGGGGCTTCCTGCCCGGTGCTCTCCACATACTCAGTGTACCCACCGCCATATTGCTGAATGCCATCGGGTGTAAGTTCCAGCACGCGGTTGGATAAGGCAGCCAGAAAACGACGATCATGCGACACGAACAGCATTGTGCCTTCATAGGCTGAAAGCGCCTTGATCAGCATTTCCTTGGTGTCGAGATCCAAATGGTTGGTAGGCTCGTCGAGCACGAGGAAGTTCGGTGGATCAAACAGCATTGCCGCCATCACCAGTCGCGCTTTTTCACCACCGGAAAGCACGCGACATTTCTTTTCAATGTCATCACCTGAAAAGCCAAAGCAACCAGCCAATGCGCGTAATGGTGCCTGTCCGGCCTTTGGAAAGCGATGTTCCAGCCACTCAAGAATGGTGCTGTCACCATCGAGAATATCCATGGCGTGCTGGGCAAAATAGCCAAGCTTTACGCTCGCACCAAGGTTTACAATGCCCTGATCGGGATCGGTCGCGCCGGTCACGAGTTTAAGCAGTGTCGACTTGCCTGCTCCGTTCACGCCCATGATGCACCAGCGTTCACGGCGGCGAACCATAAAGTCCAGGCCGTCATAGATCGTGCGGCTACCATAGGTTTTTTTGACACCCTTGAGGCTGACCACATCTTCGCCAGAGCGCGGTGCCGGCGCAAAGTCGAAAGCTACCGTCTGGCGGCGGCGTGGCGGCTCAACACGGTCGATCTTTTCCAGTTTCTTAACGCGGCTCTGCACCTGCGATGCATGGGACGCGCGCGCCTTGAAACGTTCGATGAACTTGATTTCCTTAGCAAGCATTGCTTGTTGGCGTTCGAACTGCGCCTGTTGCTGTTTTTCGTTGAGCGCACGCTGGCTTTCATAAAAACCATAATCGCCATTGTAAGAATTAAGCGAACCGCCATCAATTTCAATGATTTTTGTCACGATACGGTTCATGAACTCGCGGTCATGCGAAGTCATAAGCAGTGCACCGTCGTAGTTCTTGAGAAAGGCTTCGAGCCAGATCAGGCTTTCGAGATCAAGATGGTTGCTTGGCTCGTCGAGAAGCATGACGTCGGGACGCATCAGCAGAATTCGGGCAAGCGCCACGCGCATCTTCCAGCCGCCAGACAATTTGCCGACGTCGCCGTCCATCATTTCCTGACTGAAACTCAGACCGGCCAGAACTTCACGCGCACGACCATCCAGACCATAGCCGTCCAGCTCTTCATAGCGCGCCTGCACCTCGCCATAGCGCTCGATGATGGCATCCATCTCGTCAAGACGATCCGGATCGCACATGGCAGCTTCGAGTTCACGCAATTCAGCCGCAACAGAACTAACAGGCCCTGCCCCGTCCATCACTTCTGCAACAGCGGACCGGCCGCCCATCTCACCAACATTCTGGTTGAAATAGCCAATCGTTACGCCTTTTTCGACAGTAACCTGCCCTTCATCCGGCAAATCTTCGCCAGTGATCATACGAAAAAGCGTGGTCTTGCCAGCGCCATTCGGACCAACGAGGCCAATCTTCTCGCCACGGTTTAAAGCGGCAGAGGTTTCGATAAACAAAATGCGATGGCTGTTGGACTTACTAACGTTGTCGATACGGATCATGTGCGCTGGAGGCCTTGTGAAAACTTGGCCTCCCTATGGCATGGCTTGACGCCGCTGTCACGCAGAGGTGTGGAGCTTGCGGCCATTCTTTGCTTACGGAATATGATGCAGCCACTTTTCCGTTGCGAATTTCTCCTCAACAAGTTGCTCAGCGGCTGCAAATTCTTCTGGCGTGATGGTGCCGCTGACGCCACCATTGAGTGAGATGAACGTCTCCGTCATCCGATCAATGACTTCGCGGCGTGGCAAGCCGGTCTGACTGCGCACGGGATCAACGCGCTTGACGGCACTTGCCGTGCCTTTGTCGGAGAGTTTTTCACGCCCAATGCGCAAAACCTTCACCATTTTCTCAGCGTCCATATCGTAAGCCATGGTCACATGATGCAGCACAGTTCCGCCGGAATAGCGCTTTTGCGCCGCGCCGCCAATCTTGCCCTTTGAGCTCGCAATGTCGTTCAATGGTTTATAGAAGGCATCAATTCCGAGTGAATTCAGCGATTTCAGCACCCATTCGTCGAGAAATGCATAGGAATCGGCAAAGCTCATATCGCGGACGAGATCGCCCGGCGCATAAAGCGAATAAGTGATCGTATTGCCCGGCTCAACAAACATGGCGCCACCACCGGTCACGCGGCGCACAGTTTCAACGCCCATTTCTTTAGTCGCCTCCATATCCACTTCATTGCGCAGCGACTGAAACGCGCCAATGATGATCGAAGGGCGTTCCCATTCCCAAAAACGCAAAGTCGGTGCACGACGTCCGGCAGCAACTTCGCGTGCCAGCACTTCATCAAGTGCAAGATGCATTGTAGGGCTTAGTGGCGGAATATCGATGATCTGCCATTCGTAATCGCGCCATGTGCGTGCAACACCGAGAGCGCGACGAACAGCGATTGCTACTGCCTCCGGGCTGAAACCGATCATGAAGGCATCAGTTCGCAAGCCTTTACGCACTGCATCGGCAATCTCTTCAGCGGATGCGGTTGCTGGCAAACCGAACAGTGAATCGCGAATATCGTCAAGGGCTTCAGCCGGCTCAAGAAAAAAATCACCGGCAACCTGAACGTTGGTTAGTTTGTTGTCCTGAACCTCCAGATCGATAACGACGAGCTTACCACCGTGGACCTTATATTCACCATGCATTTCAAACGACCTTGCTGACGATAAATATTCGAGCGCACTTTTGCGGATTCACTCGAAAAAGGGAATAACAAAGTAAAATAAAGGCGGGGGCTATTATCGCGTTAGCGCAAGCAGCCGTTTATATTCTGAATTCTATGAATGCTATTCGTGCTGTCAAAAAGCGAAATGGCCTGCGCTGTGATTACACAAAGCAGGCCATTTTAAACGGCTAATATTAAAGCGCAGCCAAACGAGATGCAGCGGTTTTGTCAGATGCTTTTTGCAGGCCTGAATCACGGTCGTATACGTCATTAAAAAAACGTACAGTTCCTGACGCGTCAGGCCATGCAGTGAAGTAGGCAATGTAGACCGGAACTGGATCGGCAACTTTCAGTCCACGTTCATTCTTGCCGAAATATTTGCTCAACTCTTCCACCGGTTTACCGAGAACTGCGGCTGCCATATCACGCGGACGTTCCAGACGAATACAACCATGGCTCAAGGCGCGCATATCGCGGCTGAAATAGGATTTCGCCGGTGTATCGTGCATATAAATGTCATGCTCGTTGGGGAACAAAATCTTAAGCTCGCCCAATGCATTATCAAGGCTCGGCTTCTGCCGGATGCCAACATGCGCCTTGCCTGCGGCAACAGCATTCCAGTTTACTGCACTGGCCGAAACCTTCTTGCCACCGACATAGACTTCATAGCCATTGCGGTCGAGATAGCTGGTATCGCGCATGACCTTGGGCAGCATTTCGTTCAGAATGATTGAACGCGGCACGCCCCAGGATGGGTTGAAGACAACAGTTTGCACCTTGTTGTAGAAGAAATAGGTCTGATGTGTCGGTGAACCGATCACCACATTCATCGCCAGTTTTTCTTTGCCATCTTCAAAATATTCAGCGCGATAGGATGGCTGATTGACCAGCACATAGCGCGAACCGAAATCATGCGGTAGCCAGCGCAGACGTTCCATCGAATAGAGAATTCGATCTCGCTTGATTGAATCCTGTTCGCCCTGAAGCGCTGCAATTGTATTCTTACCGATGATCCCATCAGGCGTACTACCCGAAAGTGTTTGATAATCCTTGATGGCTGCTGCCAGTTCGGGATCGTAAATATTCCGATCGGCATGCGCCTGCAACACACCGCGATGCTGCTCAATGTAGCTCGAAGGCGCGTGACGCGTGATAAGGGCTACAATCTTGGAAAGCTGATCACTGGTATCGCCGGGACGAATTGCCTTGTCGAGCGAAATGCGGATCGGCTCGCCCACTGGTGCTTCTATATTGGCCAATTCGCGCTTCAAAGCGGCATAAGCTTCGTTATTTGGCTGAAGGCTCTTCAGGTAAGCAACAGGATCGCGTTCAGATGCAAGCTTTGCAAGCACGGCCTTTGGATCGATGCGGTTGCGGGGAAGATCGTGGAAACCGCTCAGGCGGTCTGCAACAATACGACCCTCGCCTGCGTCAATGGCATAACGCAAAGCGCGCGCCGACATACGGATTTCAAAATCTGTTAGTTTCTGCTGGCGATCTGCAAGCTGTGCTTCATCAAAATGATCACCGGGAATGGAAACAGCATACTCTTCGGGATTTAAACCATCTTCATCCGACTGCGCAAAGAAGGCAGCGACATTGCGCGCTTTATCGACGGCCTTGTTATCGGCTGACCAAAGGAATGCGCGGTTTTCAGAATAGAAACTGACGATGGCTTCAGCGATTTGCTTTTCGGCCTTCACATCGACATTCTTGAGATAATCCATTGCGGCATCAAAGGCGCGTCGACCTTCTGTTTCGTCCGCTTTTTTTGCCACACGGATTGGCGACATGCCAGATGTCAGCGGGTCAATCTGCGTGGGTTCAACCGCTGCCGTCACCTGCATATCAAGAGCTGTGAAATCGACTTTGATCAGCGTATCGGGTTTATAATCATAGACCTGCGGTCCTTTGACAGTAACCCGCTGAGTGGGCGCTACAGTTCTCGGAACAGACACTGTGTTCGTGACAGGTGCTGGAGGAGCAACCTGAACCGGAGGCTGTGCGGGCGGCTGAACCTGTTGCTGACGGCGCTGCTGAAACAATTCTAGCAGAGAATTTGCGGCGTTCGCTTGCGCTGTTGAGAAAAGCGTCGATGCAGCGAGTGCAAATGCTAACGCATTGCGCAGATAAGGACCGCTTTTGCGATGATTATTCAAATCTCGATAGAAATGTCTGGAGAACTGCATTCTAACCGCCAATTCAGTGCGACCGCGAAGTCGCGTCAATCTTTGCCCATAGAATTGATGAATCTCGTATAGAATCTTTTAACGTTAACGCAATCTCCCAATTTTTTTATGTTGCTTCAGACGCGTTTCGATCTGATTTTATCAGATCACGCGTCGCAAGCATTTGTTTTAACGCGCATCTAATCCGAAAACCGGTAACCACTTTTCGGGATGCGCTTTTATCAATTTTTATTGAAAAGCGTTTTTGAGGACACATACGAAACGATTAATTCCCGATCTGCACAAAGTGCCGCAGTGGAATCGCTTCTGCATCACGCTAAAAGCCCCGCAGATTATATTACGGGCAAGCGAGGTACCGGAATGGCAGAAGCAAGCGCCGCCGATCTTTTTCCACTTGGCGAAGACAATACCCCTTATCGCAAACTGACTTCGGATCACGTGTCGGTCGATACATTCAAGGGGCAGGAAGTTTTAAGCGTCGATGCTGAAGGCCTGCGCATTCTTTCGGAAGCCGCCTTTGCCGATATTAATCACCTGCTGCGCCCCGGCCATTTGCAGCAACTTGCCAATATCATGAAAGACCCGGAAGCCACCGATAATGATCGTTTCGTGGCTTATGATCTTCTGAAAAACGCCAATATCGCAGCTGGCGGCGTTTTGCCGATGTGTCAGGATACAGGCACTGCGATTATTATGGGCAAGAAAGGTCGTCGCGTCTGGACAGAAGGTGGTGACACCGATGCTCTGGCTGCTGGTGTTCTGGATGCCTATAACAAGAAGAACCTGCGCTATTCGCAACTTGCGCCGCTGTCGATGTTCGAGGAGAAGAATACCAGGAACAATCTACCCGCGCAGATCGATATTTATGAAGAAGGCGAAGACGCTTATAAGTTTCTGTTTGTAGCCAAAGGTGGCGGTTCCGCCAACAAAACGTTCCTTTATCAAGGCACGCCATCGCTGATGACGCATGACCGCCTGATCGAGTTCCTCAAGGATAAGATCCTGAGCCTCGGTACTGCGGCCTGCCCGCCCTATCATCTGGCGATCGTTATCGGCGGCACCTCTGCTGAAATGAACCTCAAGACGGTGAAGCTGGCATCCACCCGCTATCTCGATAATCTCCCCACCAAGGGTTCGGAAGCGGGGCATGCTTTCCGTGATCTGGAAATGGAGGCCGAAATCCATAAGCTGACACAGTCACTTGGCGTCGGCGCACAGTTCGGCGGCAAATATTTCTGCCACGATGTGCGCGTCATTCGCCTGCCGCGCCATGGTGCATCGCTGCCAATCGGTCTTGGTGTTTCCTGCTCTGCAGATCGTCAGGCAAAGGGTAAAATCACCAAGGAAGGCATTTTCCTCGAGCAGCTTGAAACCAATCCGGCACAATATATGCCAGAGATTGACGAAGAAAAACTCTCATCGCATGTGGTCAAAATCGACCTCAATCAACCGATGGAGCAGATACTTAAGGAACTGTCAAAACACCCTGTAAAGACACAGCTATCCTTGACAGGTTCGATCATCGTAGCACGCGATATAGCCCATGCGAAAATTCGCGAGCGCCTGGAAAACGGCGAAGCCATGCCGGACTATTTCAAAAACCATCCGGTCTATTATGCAGGACCGGCCAAGACACCCGCCGGTTATGCTTCGGGTTCTTTCGGACCGACCACGGCTGGCCGCATGGATTCCTATGTCGATCAGTTCCAGTCGTTTGGCGGCTCAATGGTGATGCTCGCCAAGGGCAATCGCTCACGACAGGTGCGCGAAGCTTGTGGCAGACATGGTGGCTTTTATCTCGGCTCTATCGGTGGCCCGGCAGCGCGTCTTGCACAGGACTGCATCAAGAAGGTCGAAGTGGTTGAATACCCGGAACTTGGCATGGAAGCCATCTGGCGCATTGAAGTTGAAGACTTCCCTGCCTTCATCGTGATCGACGACAAAGGCAATGACTTCTTCAAAGAACTCAATCTTGGCTAACTAAAAAGGGGCGACTTTATTATAACGCGCATCTAATCCGAAAACCGCTTCACACTTTTCGGGATGCGCTAAAACCGCCCCTTTCTCTATCTCGGATCGCGTTTCAGACCTTTTTCCGCAAGTTCATCAAGGTAGGTTTGCCAAAGTGCGTCTTTGCCGCTGCCAAGCTTGTGGAGATATGTCCATGAAAACAGGCCGGTATCATGCATATCGTCAAAGGTAATGCGCACGGCGTAATTGCCAATCGGGTCCATGCGCATGATTTCGACATTGCGTTTACCGCCCACGGTCACACGCTGTTCGGGCGAATGTCCCTGCACTTCTGCAGATGGGGACAGTACACGCAAAAACTCGGCTGTGAGTTCAAATCTCTCGCCGCTATCAAAGGCCACCGTCAAAAGTCTGCGGTCTTTGGAAACGCGCAACTCGGTCGGCCAGACATCACTCATATTTGTTCTCCGTCATTTGGGCGGCTATGACTTGCGCAATAATAGATCACGTTTGCACGCTTCAGAATTGCGTCAAATCAATGAGATATTGATCTTCAGCGGTTAAGAGAAGTCAAAAAGGTTGAAGCTGCTTCATAAGCGCATAAACTGGACAAAGCGTTCAAGGAAACCTATCTCTATAACCAAGGTGCAGAATGGGCTCTGTATCGTGTGGAAACAATGGCTTATTTAATGCAAGGTTCTCAAACACTGCCTGTTGTTTCTCAAACCGGAGAAATGATTGATCCGTTTGGGCGCGCTGTCACCTATTTGCGCGTTTCGGTGACCGATCGATGCGATTTCCGCTGCACCTATTGCATGGCAGAACATATGACGTTTCTGCCAAAGAAAGATCTTCTGACGCTGGAAGAGCTTGATCGGATTTGCAGCGCATTTATAGACAAGGGTGTTCGTAAATTGCGTCTGACAGGCGGTGAGCCGCTGGTTCGTAAGAACATCATGCATTTGATCCGCGGACTGGCGCGTCACCTCAAAACCGGCGCTTTGGAAGAACTCACCCTCACCACCAACGGTTCACAGCTTGTGCGTTATGCGGATGAGTTGGCCGGATGCGGCGTGAGGCGAATTAATGTCTCTATTGATACGCTCGATCCTGATAAGTTCCGCACCATAACCCGCTGGGGCGATGTTAATCGCGTCATTGAAGGGATTGAAGCGGCGCAAAAGGCTGGCATTCGCGTTAAGATCAACGCAGTTGCGCTCAAGAACTTCAATGAATTCGAGATACCCGAGCTGATCCGTTGGGCGCATGGCCGCGACATGGATATGACGCTCATCGAAACCATGCCGATGGGCGAAATAGACTTTGATCGCACGGATCAATATCTACCGCTTTCACAGCTTCGCGCTGATCTTGGCAAGCAGTTCACACTGTCTGATAACTCCTACCGCACTGGTGGCCCTGCCCGCTATGTCACGATTAAGGAAACTGGTGGACGTCTTGGCTTTATAACGCCGCTTACACATAATTTCTGCGAAAGCTGTAATCGCGTGCGCCTGACCTGTACCGGCATGCTTTACATGTGCCTTGGCCAGAATGACGATGCGGATCTGCGAAGTGCTGTTCGTTCAAGCGAGAGCAACACTGTGCTGAGCGCTGCCATTGATGAGGCTATCTCGCGCAAGCCCAAAGGCCACGATTTCATCATCGACCGCGATCACAATCGCCCGGCTGTTGCGCGCCACATGAGCCTTACAGGCGGATAAATAATTTAAATCTATTGGCAACACATATGAATTGGACCTCATCCAAATCATACGATAGCGATATGGGATAATAGAGCGCTTCCCGATTTGATTGAATCATTAGAAACGCTCTATCTCCTTATTTTTACGCATTATCCTGCGCAAAACCGCTTCGCACTTTTGCTGGAAATGCTCGAAATCGGATTCTATATCGTGCCGCAGTCAGCAAATTTTCGTGCAAGCGTTTTCATGCTTCTCGCCATGGGCACATTCACCATTGGCGATTCCATTACCAAATATTTGCTGATCCATATGAACAGTGGCCAGTACATGTTCATTCGCGGAATATTTGCAACGATTGCAATCGGCCTGCTCGCATGGCGCAACGGAGCGCTGCGTAACCTGTCGATGGATAAGATGACGCTGTTGCGTGTGCTTGGCGAAGTGCTGGCAACCGTCACATATATTTATTCGCTCGGACATCTTTCGCAGGCATTCTGTTCCGCCGTTTTTCAGGCAACGCCGCTAGTCGTGACTTTTGGTGCGGTGCTTTTTCTGAACGAAAAGGTCGGCTGGCGGCGCTGGATGTGCATTTCATTTGGCCTGATCGGAGTTTTGATTATCATTCGACCGGGAGCAGATACCTCTACAAGCATTGCAGCCGTAGGGATTTTGCTTTCCAGCGTCTGCTTTGCAGCCATGCGCGATATTGCAACACGCCGTGTGCCGGCTCACGTCCCAACACTTTATCTCTCGACATTTACCGCCGGGGCGATTGCACTTACTGGTGGAGCGCTCACCATACCAATGGGCGGCTGGCAACCCGTTGGCATCGAGCCGATTTTGTTCATGGTTTTAGCGGCAGCGCTTTTGTTGATCGGCTATCATTTCATCATCATGGCGATGCGAGAAGGCGAAATATCATTTGTTTCGCCATTCCGCTATTCGAGCCTGCTATGGGCGATCCTTTTGAGCACTGTGATTTTCAGTGAGGCGCCAGATTCTTACACAATCGTCGGATCAATTCTTGTCGTGGGCAGCGGTATCTATATGGTTTACCGCGAAAACATTCTAAAAAAGCGTGAGCGCAACAAGAGCACCTTAGCCACCACGCCGACCGGAGTAGAGCCGTCGTGACAGAAAAGATGCCCCGCATCGCTGGTGTCATCATTGCGGGAGGTCAATCCAGCCGCATGCAAGCGGGCGGCCTGTCAGGTGATAAATTTCTGCAAAAGCTTGGCTCTCAAACAATCCTTGAGCATGTTGCAAAGCGGTTTTCACCGCAGGTCGACCAGATCTTTCTCAATGCCAATAGCCATCATGAGCGTCTCCCGAAACTCAATATCACAACGGTCGCAGATTCCATTTCTTCGCATGGCGGACCGCTTGTAGGACTGAAAACCGCGTTCGCATATGCAGCTGATTTTCCGCTGCTATCAAGTGTTGCAGCCGATAGTCCATTCCTGCCGCTCAATCTTGTATTGCGACTTCATGAACAGCAAGAGAAAACCAATGCCAGCATTGTGCTTGCCAGTTCCAATAGTCGCGTGCATCCAATTTTTGGCCTTTGGAAAACGGAACTATTGCAACCACTTATTGATTGGCTGGCACAAAGCGAAAAAGCCAGTGTATTTGCTTTTGCGCGCCATGTTGGATTTGAGGAGGTCGAGTTTCCACTGGTGGAAATTTCACCTGATGGCAAAACCTATGACCCGTTCTTCAACATCAATAGACCCGACGATCTTGTTGAAGCAAAGCTGCTAAATGAGGCAATCAAATGACCCAAAAGCTATTCGGGATCACCGGCTGGAAAAATTCCGGCAAAACCACAATGACTGAGAGGCTTGTTCAGGAGTTGACCAAACGAGGCTATCGCATCTCGACGGTTAAGCACGCCCATCATAATTTCGACATTGATCACGTCGGCACGGATTCCTGGCGGCACCGCAATGCAGGTGCTGCAGAAGTCGCAATCGTCTCATCAGCGCGCTACGCCATCATGCACGAAAATTTGGGCGAAGAAGAACCTTCACTGCAAGCGATTGTCGGCAAGGTAGCGCCTTGTGATCTGGTTCTGATTGAAGGTTACAAGCGCGAATCTCATAAGAAGATTGAGCTTAGGCGGTCTGGTGGTCATGACGGCCCACTGCTTTGCAATGATGATTCCAACATTGTCGCCATTGCCAGTGATCATATACTGAGCCACGAAAGATTGCCGGTATTTCAACTCGACGAAATTGAGAAAATTGCAGACTTCGTTGAACAAACCATGGCACTTTGAGGGTTTCACTACTGATTGCTCGTATGAGCGCAGAAAGCACGGTTAAGCCTGCTTTGATCAAGCCTTTTCTTTGAAAATACCCTTTCAACATGCACAATTAAATTACGCAAAGCATCTTGCCATTCGGTAAAAAATGGTGGGATTATAGCTTTACGGGCGGATGAATGGGCATAGACGAGAAAAAATATTGCGCGTTGTCAGCTCTCATATAAGTTGTAGAAATCAGGGAACACATTATCAGACCTGCGGCCGAAAATTCCACGTCGATAGTGTTCCTTAAATGCGGCTGAACCAGAAGAATAATCAGGGAACCAGCCAAAAACAAAACGAGAGGACTAAGAATGCGCGTTATTAAGCGTATCGCTGCGGCGACATCTGTAGCAGCACTTGCAATCACACTGAGCGGCATGAACGCGGGCATTGCCAATGCTCAGGAACCTCTGAAGCTCAAAATCGGTACCGAAGGTGCCTACCCTCCCTTCAACATGATCCAGCCCGACGGCACGCTGACCGGTTTTGACGTTGATATTGCCAAGGCACTTTGCGACGAAATGAAAGCACAGTGTGAATTTGTGACACAAGAATGGGATGGTGCAATCCCTGCGCTTCAGTCCGGCAAGTTCGATGCTTTCATCGCTTCTATGTCCATTACGGATGAGCGGAAGAAGCAGGTCGATTTCTCGAACAAGTATTATAACACGCCTCCCGGCATTGTCGCTCCCAAGGACACCGACATTAAAGGTGTGACCAAAGAAGACCTCGCAGGCAAGACGATTGGTGTACAGGTTTCGACCACACATGCCAATTATTCGGAAAAGACCTTTACCGACAGCACGATCAAGTCTTATCCAACGGCAGAAGAATATCGTCTTGATCTCGCAAATGGTCGTCTTGATGCTGTCAACGACGATAGCGTGACGCTGGGCGAATGGCTAAAGACGCCAGATGGCGCATGCTGCAAAATGGTTGGCACATTCCCACCAGTGATCGAGATTCACGGTCCAGGTGCAGGTGTTGCCTTCAAAAAGGGGCGCCCTGAGCTGGTTGAAAAGTTCAACGAAGCCATCAAGGCAATCCGCACGAATGGCAAGTACAAGGAAATCAACGACAAGTACTTTGATTTCGATGCCTATGGCGCGGAAAACTAAGAGTTTTTAATATTTAAGCGCCGGTTTACTCCCACGTAAACCGGCGTAATTATTTGGGCTATAATGAGAAACTTTCAAAACTTATCAAATCGCGTTTTCGCTATCGATTTGAAGCCCTCAGGAAGAGATTAGGCGCATGGAACACTACGCCACATTATTAAGCTTTGGTCCCGAGGGCTGGGGTAAAAGTATTGCTTGGGGGCTTGTCGTTACAATTAGCCTAGCGCTTGCAACGTTGCCCTTAGGTCTGATTCTGGGTTTCATTGTTGCTCTGGGTAAGCAATCAAGCGAATCCTCGATGCGACTGGCCAGCAATATTTACACGACAATTTTTCGCGGCCTACCGGAGCTTCTGACGCTTTTTCTTGTCTATTTCGGTGCCTCGCTCCTGCTTCAGCAATTGCTGAGCTTTTTCAATATCAATGCGAATATCGAGATCAATGCTTTTGTGGCAGGCATGATTGCGCTGGGCTTCGTGTTTTCGTCTTATTCGAGCGAAGTCTTCTTGTCGGCTTTCCGCGCTATCCCGCGTGGACAATATGAAGGCGGTTATGCGGTTGGTCTTTCATATTGGCAGACAATGTTCAAAGTCGTCCTGCCCCAACTGATCCGCATTGCGCTTCCTGGTCTCGCAAATCTTTGGCTGGTTCTGCTCAAAGACACATCGCTGGTTTCGGTAATCACGCTTTCGGATATTCTGCGTCAGACATCGATTGCTGCACGCGTCACCAAAGAACCATTCCTGTTTTTTGGCGTCGCCTGCCTGCTTTATCTGTCACTTGCAATCATCTCCTCTTATTTTATTAACCGCATCGCTCGCTGGGCTGATGCCGGTAATAATGCGTCACGGGGAGCCTGATCATGAGTGAAGTAATCTCTCCGAGCTCTGTAAAAGTTTTAGCACCGCCTCCCGTCAGACGAGCGTGGACTGGCACACGAATTGCCGGTCATATCATCGTTGCCTTCTGGGCCCTGATGTTTGTCGGACTTGCAATTTATCTCTACAACACCTGGCGCATTGATCTCTTTGAGACCTATGGACCGCGCTATTGGTCCGGATTGCTCGTCACATTAAAACTGGTCGCGATCTCGATCGTGATTGGCGCATTGTTATCGCTCCCGATCACAGCGATGCGTATGTCTCACAATCCCGTCTTGCGTGGTATTGCATTCGGCTATGTCTATTTCTTTCGTGGAACGCCACTGCTTGCGCAAACATTCCTGATTTATTACGGCTTTGGCACGTTCCGACCGTTTCTTGAGAGCGTCGGCCTCTGGGTATTTTTCCGCGATGCTTGGAACTGCGCAATTCTTGCCTTCTCACTCAACACTGCAGCCTATCAGGCGGAAATCCTGCGCGGAGCCATTCAGAGCGTCGCATTAGGCCAGTGGGAAGGTGCTGCGGCACTTGGCATCTCAAAGCGCGTGACATTCTGGAAAGTTATCCTGCCACAGGCACTCATCGTTGCCTTGCGGCCTTATGGCAATGAAATCATTCTGATGATCAAGGGATCGGCAATTGTTGCCATTATCACCGTGCTTGATCTGATGGGTGAAACGCGCCGTGCCTATTCACGCACATTCGACTTCCAGACCTATATCTGGGCAGCTGTCATCTATCTGCTGATTGTCGAATGCCTGAGACATATCTGGGACTTCCTCGAACGGCGGCTGACACGACATCTCATCCGTTAAATCGGTCTGAGAATTCGGCAAATAAAAGAAAATTTATCGCCCCCAGCAGCCTTGCAGCGACCGGGGGCGATCTGCTTTAAATATATGGAGTTATAGCACAGGCTATCGTGACTCTCCTCACCTGCAACACGCGCTGACAGCGACCTTGTCTGTTCTTAAGCATAAGCATTTCCTCCGGAGGCATCTGACAATGACTACAATTAAAGTGGCCTTCCTCGGCCTCGGCGTGATGGGCTATCCCATGGCAGGTCACCTTAAAAATAAGGGCGGCTACGACGTTACGGTCTATAATCGAACCCAGGCAAAAGCTGTAAAATGGGCAGAACAATTCGGCGGCAAGCATGCCGCCACGCCAGCAGAAGCCGCGCGAGATGCAGATTTTATTTTCTGCTGTGTCGGCAATGATGATGATCTGAGACAAGTGACAATCGGCACAGATGGTGCATTTTCAACGATGAAAAAAGAGGCTGTTTTCATCGACAACACGACAGCCTCTGCTGAGGTTGCGCGTGAACTTTATGCAGAAGCAAAAAGCCGTGGCTTTCACTTTGTCGACGCACCGGTATCCGGAGGTCAAGCCGGTGCGGAGAATGGCGTTCTTACCGTGATGGCTGGTGCAGATGTAGCAACATTTGATCGCGCCAAACCGATTATAGACGCCTATGCACGGTCCGTCGGCCTGATGGGGCCTGCCGGTTCAGGCCAATTGGCAAAGATGGTCAATCAGATTTGCATTGCCGGTCTTGTGCAAGGACTGGCCGAAGGCATTCATTTCGGTAAAAAAGCAGGTCTTGATATTGAGAAGCTGATTGCCGTTCTTTCAAAGGGCGCAGCAGGTTCATGGCAGATGGAAAATCGCCATAACACTATGAATGAAGGCAAATATGAATTTGGCTTTGCTGTCGACTGGATGCGCAAGGATCTGGGAATTTGCCTCGATGAAGCAGACCGCAATGGTGCGCTTTTGCCCGTAACAGCCCTTGTTGATCAGTTTTATAAGGAAGTTCAGACGATTGGCGGCGGACGCTGGGATACTTCGTCACTGCTTAAACGTCTTGAGAAATAATCTTCTAAAAAAGCGAAAAAGCCGGTCGGGAGACCGGGCTTTTTCTCATCTTGTTTATAAGATCAGAACTTGACCTTGGCTGTCAGCGACAATGCGCCTACAAAGTCATTGCCGAATTCACCTTTAGAACCAGTGGCATTTGGTACGCCATTGATCACGGTATCATCCATTTCGCCAGAGGTCAGCCAACCTGCGGCACCGGCGAGACGAACTTCGAAGTTCTCGGTAGCCTTATAGTTCGTCCCCAGTCCGAACAGCCAAATATCAGTCTGCGAAGTTAGACCTGTGGTTGTTCCGCGATCCCACGTAATGGTTCCAGCAGCCGACCATTGTTCGTTGAACTTATGTCCAACACCGCCACTAACAGTCCAGCCATCCTGATAGTACAGGTTCAAATTGGTAATGTTAGCTCCCTGCGGGACAACTCTACCCGGCACGACCTGAACATTGCTCGAAGCATTAAACGAAACGCGTTCAATGCTCGACCAATCTGTCCACTTGATCGAACCAAAAGCAAGCCAATCAGGTGCAATGCCGGTCTGGAGCTTAAGTTCTACCGACTGCGGCGTCGCAACGTCGCTTTCAACCGGAATCGAAATCGACTGCTGGGTGAAAGGATTGACTGCGAGGTTGTCAATGCTACCTGACAGATTGTACTTTACCTCGGACTGGTAAACGATACTCGCGCGAATTGCATATTCAGGAAGTTCGTACGCTGCACCAAGGCGCCAACCGACAGCCTTGTCTTCCACATCGAGCGAAGCAATACGGAAATTACCTGGGAACGGGAAGTTTGTTGGATTATTAAGTGGGTTTACGCCTGGAATCATACGGGTCTGTTCACCCTTCAACTCCTGATAGCTCACACCGCCAAGAATACGAAAAAAGCCTTTTTCGCCCGCGTTGAAGCGATAAGAACAGTTCAAGCCATAGTCATGCGATGAAATCTTCTGCTCAATGGCCGTGAACATTCGAATGTTGTCAGTGCCAACATCTGTCTCGATGCCCCAAGGCTGGCGATACTGGGCAGCACAGGCAAGATCATCTGTCAGATCAACTTTGGCAGAGAACTTTGGTACCCAATAGCTTTTTGCCTCATCCACTTCAGTAGCATAGGGCTGCCTTGTTATCGGGTTGATGCCACCCGTCGCGGTACCAATTGGACCACGAATATTTTTCAGCTTACGCTGTGGTGATACGAATGTGCCCGTCGTGTCGATGACTGTGCCTTGTTCAAACAGTATATCGAAGTCCTGTGAACTGCGCTCAAAGCCACCTGCATGCGCACCGATGGCGCTCCCCAGCAGAGCGGTTGCAATACCTGCTACTTTCAGGCTCTTAGCCATCATGAAACGTCCTCCCGAACAAATTAAAGTGAACCCGCTATTTTTACTTTGACGCAAACGTAAGACAGGAATGTTGCACCCTGCAAGATGCTTTAATTGACCAGCAGATGGGTAAAGAACCCACGTTTATTCGAAAATCCCCAAAAGATAGGTACAATTTCCAATTCTTCTAATTTTCTAAGCTGACTTCCCAAATTTAAGGCCATTTTTTGCCGCTTTTTAGCCTGTTTTGGAGCTTGTTGCCAAAGCGCAACAACGCTAAAAAACAATCGAAACAGCAGTTCGATCAGCGCCTGAGAACTATAAATTGCGATATTTGTCGGCGCGTTAATTAAAAACGCCCGGCAATACAAAATTGCCGGGCGCATGATTCGATATGCTCTCAACTCGAAGACTTAAATCAGCCTGCTTCGCGAATACGCGCTTCAGCCGTCGCGACGCGTGCAGCAGCGTCTTTTAGCTCTGCAAGACGTTCGCGTTCAGCCTGAACGACCTCTTCCTTGGCGTTAGCCACAAACTTCTCATTTGAGAGTTTCTTATCGATTTTTTCCATCTCGGCAGCAATCTTGCCTGCTTCCTTGGCCATGCGCGCTGCTTCAGCCTTAAGATCAATCAGGCTGCCAAGTGGAAGGCAGATCGTTGCTTCGCCATGCACCAGTTGCGCCGAGCCTTTTGGCGCTTCCTGTTCAAACGACACAGTTTCCACACGCGCAAGACGCTTGATTGCAGCGTCGTGACGCGCGAAACGATCAACAGTCGTAGCATTCGCTTCCAGAACGACGATTGGAGCCACAGCTCCCGCAGGAACATTCATTTCTGCGCGGACAGAGCGTATGCCCATCACGAGATCGACCAACCAGTTGATGTCAGTTGCCGATTCCTCATCCTCAAACGACAACTCCGGCCATTGCGCCAACGCCAGAACCGTAGCGCGCTTTGTTCCTTCACCTGCGGTCAGCGTCCATAGCTCTTCGGTCATGAATGGCATGAAAGGATGCAAAAGCTTATAGACCTGATCCAGACAATAGGCTGCAGTTGCCTGTGCTTCAGCCTTAGCAAGCTCATCATCGCCCATGAAAATCGGCTTTAGCAACTCCAGATACCAATCACAGAACTGGTTCCAGACGAAACGATAGGCAGCACTGGCCGCATCATTGAAACGGTAAGTCACAATGCCATCGGTTACAGATTTTGTTGCCTTCGTCAGTTCCGTCAAAATCCAGCGATTGACCGCAAGCTTTGCATCATCAGGCTTGAAATTCGGATCAAGCTTTACGCCATTCATCTGCGCAAAACGTGTCGCATTCCAAAGCTTGGTGCCGAAATTGCGATAACCGGCAATACGTGCCGGATCGAGTTTAACGTCTCGCCCTTGTGCCGCCATGATGGCAAGCGTGAAGCGCAGAGCATCCGCGCCATACTCATCCATCAACTCGATAGGATCAATGACATTGCCTTTGGATTTCGACATTTTGGCGCCGTGCTTATCGCGCACGAGAGCATGGAGATAGACTGTATGGAAGGGAACTTCCTCCATCAAATGCATGCCCATCATCATCATGCGGGCAACCCAGAAGAACAGAATATCGAAACCTGTTACCAGAACACTGGTCGGATAATAAGTCGCCAGTTCCGGTGTTTTATCCGGCCAGCCAAGCGTGGAGAATGGCCATAGACCAGACGAGAACCATGTATCCAGAACATCGGTATCGCGTTCGAGAGTCGTTTCTTCGCCATAATGGGTAAACGCTGCCGCCTTGGCTTCTTCTTCGCTTTTTTCGACAAACCACTGACCGTCCGGGCCGTACCATGCCGGAATCTGATGTCCCCACCAGAGCTGGCGCGAAACGCACCACGGCTGGATGTTTTCCATCCACTCGAAATAGGTCTTTTCCCAGTTTTTGGGGACAATCTGCGTGCGTCCATCACGAACAGCAGCCATGGCTGGCTTTGCAAGCTCGGCAGCGTTCACATACCACTGATCGGTTAGATATGGCTCAATCGGTACGCCACCACGATCACCGTGCGGGACCGCGTGCGTGTGATCTTCAATCTTTTCCAGATAACCCTGCTCATCAAGAATTTCGACAAGACGCTTACGCGCTGCAAAGCGATCAAGTCCGTCAAACTCTTTGATGACAGCATTGAGCTCCTGTGTCAGTTCCAAACCTTCCAGGAAATCAACATTGTCTTTCAGCGTGATTGCAGCCGAAGGCGTCAGGATATTGATTGTACGCAGTTCGTTGCGCTTGCCGACCTCAAAGTCATTGAAGTCGTGCGCAGGTGTAATCTTAACCGCACCAGAACCCGATTCAGGATCAGCATAATCATCGGCAACAATAGGAATTCGTCGGCCAACGAGCGGCAGAACAATGTTGTTGCCAACCGAGGCGTGATAACGCTCATCTTTCGGGTTAACCGCAACACCTGTGTCACCAAGCATGGTTTCAGGACGCGTTGTTGCAACGACGATAAAGGTATGCGGATTCTCGGGATCGAAAGGAATATTCTCCAGAGGATAACGCAAATGCCAGAGATGACCTTTAATCTCGCGGGATTCGACTTCAATGTCGGAAATCGCGGTCAGAAGCTTCGGGTCCCAGTTCACCAGACGCTTGTCACGATAAATCAGACCTTGCTTGTAGAGAGAGACAAAGGTTTCGAGAACTGCACGGGACAGCCCCTCATCCATTGTGAAGCGCTCACGTGACCAATCGCAAGACGCACCAAGACGACGCAGCTGATTGGAAATCATGCCGCCCGATTCAGATTTCCACTGCCAGATACGCTCAATGAACTTCTCACGCCCCATGGCATGGCGGTTCGGCTCCTGCCTTTCCATCAGCTGGCGCTCTACAACCATCTGCGTGGCAATGCCCGCATGATCCATGCCGGGCTGCCACAGAACGTTTTTGCCGCGCATACGCTCGAAACGGACCATAATGTCCTGAACCGTATTGTTGAGCGCGTGGCCCATATGCAGCGAACCGGTTACATTTGGCGGTGGAATGACAACAGCAAAAGGATCAGCGCCAGGCTTTGCACCCGCACCCGCCTTGAACGCCCCAGCGTCTTCCCAGCGTTCAGCGATTTTCGGCTCCACGGCCGCGGCGTCGTAAGTCTTCTCAAGCATGGAAATATCCGGTCATTATGCGGAATGAATTGATTGACGGCTCAATAGCAACTAACAGCCGACAAATCACCCAAAAAGTGAAAACCCGCCTGTGAGACAGACGGGTCAATTGGTTTAATATGATGCAGATGGACTAGCGTTCGCCTCGCACCACACGTTCGATTTCTTCGCGAACAAGTCTTTCGACAAGCGGCGGCAGATTGCTATCTAGCCAATCTTGCAGCATCGGGCGAAGCAGTTCAGAAGCGATCTCATCAAAAGAACGACGCGGTTCTGCGTGAACTGCGTGATTTAAATCCTGAAATGCTGCAGAAACTTTGCGCTCAGTGCCTTCCGACAAAATATGTGCCGCGATATGTGCTTTCAAGTCTGCAGGTTTGGCTTCAACTTGTTGCTGGCGCATGTCATCAGGCTGCGGAGCTTCATATGCAATCTCCGTTTCAAGAGTCGTCGGATTATCAGCTCCCGCCACAGGTTCCAAAACTTCGCTGCGATTGTCGTCATTTTGTGCGTCGAGAACGAAATCGTCTTCTTCTTCATCTGCCTCAGGTACTTCGTCTGTGAGGACGTCCTTCAGCGCTGGCTCTTCAATCGGGCCGCGCAATGTCATTTCCCCAGAGAAGATACCCGTATCTGGCTGAATGTCCTGAACAGTTACGGGCTTACGAAATTTTGCAACTTCGCTACGTGTCGAAAACGAAGGCGGAGCAACAAGGGGATGGCGCGAGACGTCGCTATCTTCAATGATACGGCGAATGGAAGCAAGAATTTCTTCCATTGACGGTTCACGCGCTGCGCTCGATGTTTGTGCCATAGCTGTCCGTCTTCCCTTATTGTCAATTGCCTACACAGGCAAAGAATCAATGGATTAAGGGTACAGAACCTTCGGTGATTTGAGAATCCCTGCACAGGCATGTGCAATCCGAACCCACAGCTTTATCATTTTATTAAGAATTGCCAGTTGCCGTACGAATCAAAAAACGGCGCCATTGGCGCCGTATTTGTATTGCTCATCACACCTGTGCCTTAACGACCATCTGGCGTGCGCAATCCGAACCACTTGTCTTTGACAGCATTGTAATGCTCTTCAGGCTTATACTGTGCAACTTGCAACTGCATATCCTGCGCAGTCATACGGCCACTTGCATTCAGAAGAGCATAACTTGCAACAATCGAGTCATGTTCAGCTTGAACAAGTGCAATCTCAACGGTCACAAGTTCATTCTGTGCATTCAATACATCAAGCGTGGTGCGCTGACCAACTTTCCGTTCTTCAATGACACCATCAAGAGCCAGTTGTGCTGCAGAAATTGCGTCGCGGTTTGCCTTGACGGAAGCGCGCGCTGCCTCAAGCTGCGACCAGGCGGAACTAATTGCCTGACGGACACGGTCCTGAATGATGTCAACTTCGATACGCGCCTGACCAAGCTGTTCTTTCGCTTGACGCACCTGCGCCGATGAACGACCGCCCGTATAAATTGGAATGCTTACGCCTACGCCAACCGAAGCAGAGTTACCATCGCCAGCATTTGTGCCAGCATAGGTATCAAGGTGGCTGGCACTTGCCGTCAGGCCAACAGTTGGCAACAAAGCGCCTTCCTTAGCCTTCACGTTGTAACCCTGCGCATTAACTGCATATTGTGTAGCCAGAATGCCTGGATGGATCGAAACCGCATTTGCGTAAGCTGCATCAGGAGAACGTGGCAGGTTTTTTGCAGCAGGCGCGACAGCAAGACGATCCGGCTGAGCGCCAATAATCTGAACATAGGTTGCTTCGGCTGACTTCACGTCTGCACGTGCTGAATTAAGCTGTGCGACAGCGGTCGAGCGTTGCGATTCAGACTGTGCGACGTCGGTCCGCGTGCCTTCACCAACGTCAAGGCGCGCACGAGACGCACGCACTTGCTCGTTCAACGCTGCAAGGTTCTTTTCACGAAGGGCTGCGATCTGACGAAGCTGATAAACATTCATATAGGCCTGAACAGCCTCCAGAAGTGTGTTTTGCTCGTCATTGCGAAGATTTTCTCGCTGCGCAAAAACGGTTGTTTCTGCAGCTGCGACGTTATTCTTCGTCTGAAAGCCATCGAACAGCATCTGGTTTAGTTCAATGCCATAAGTACCAGTGGTTCGCGTGCCACCTACAGGTGTTTTGCCACGACCAACATTGTAATTGCCGGTGACCTGCGGACGATAGCCCGATTTTGCAATTGCAACATTTTCATCTTGAATGCGCACGCCTGCTCGCGAAGAGTTAAGCGTGGAATTGTTTTTATAAGCCTTGATAAGAGCGCCGGTCAGCGTCTCTGACAAAGCAGCCTGTCCCGATAATACGGTGCCCGACAGAAGGATTGCCGCTGCCATAAGTCCTTTGCACGCTTTGAACACCGTATACCTCATATCAGAACAAACGAATCTATAATCGAACCAGCCGGTTCGGGAAGACTTAATAACGTGTAAATTCCGTTATTTCCATCTTTCCCGCCAGTGCTTTCACAAACAATTTCCGCATCGTTGCAGAATTGCCCCACGCGCTGGATTAAAACTCGAACTGTTCAATTCGCTCAAAACCAGGGAGCGGACGAACTGCCGTATTGAAAACAGTACGCCCCGAAGCAATCCCGTTTTCTTTTACATAAATCCGCGCAATTCCGGCATTTCCACGCCCTTCGACGACGACCAGACGGCCACCCTCTTTGAGCTGATTGAAAAGTACTTCAGGGACAAAATCAACTGCACCCTCAATGAAAATTACATCGTAAGGCGCTTCCGAAGGGTAGCCTGCATTCAAAGCACCTGAAACGATCACAACATTGTCATGACCGAGTTGCTGCAAACGAGACGTCGCTACGGCCGATAATGCGGAATCACTTTCCAGGCCAATGACCGAACCTGCAAGCTCAGAAAAGATTGCCGAAGAGTATCCTGTGCCACAACCAACATCGAGAACGACATCGTTCTTGCTCACTTTTGCAAGCTGTACCAGCTTTGCAAAAGGTGATGGTTCCATCAGATAGCGTGGAGCGGTGCCTTCGCTTTCAAGCAGCTGATCTTCGTCGATATAGGCGAGAACCTGACGGTTGACCGGCACAAAAGCTTCACGCGGAACGGTCAGAAAAGCATCAATGACCCGGAGGTCCGTAACATCCGTGGTGCGTATCTGATTATCGACCATCTTCGTGCGAAGATCCTGGAAATCGGCTACCATAGCCATGCCTTACATCCTTCTTTATCGCAACCATGCGATGAGTTTGATCTGGTCCCCTTTACGAGCACCATAAATGAGATTTGCCGATGATGTGGCAAAAATCAGCCTTGCAGTCAATCAAACACAAGAAACCCATTGGGCACTGCAACACTTGGTCGCCTGTCCCGTATAATCTTTACCAAAAAGCCGGACCATTTATCAGCCCGGCAATTATGCTTCGAGTGTCTATCTTACAAATCACATTATCGCGTGATCGTCGCCGAATAACCCGCAGCGGCTAGCGCATTGAGTGCGTCTTGCTGCGACGCAACGCTGTCGAAGGCGACCTCTTTCTTGTCGAGATCAATCGTGACCGACGCTGTTTTATCAATCTGATGCAAAGCACTCGTAACGCTTTTAGCGCAGCCGCCGCAGTTCATCTTAGGAACAGAAAAAACGACCATTCAAATTACTCCTTGCTTGAACGGAAGCCACTATGCAGCTTTCCATCGTGGTAAGGTCAAGCAGACATTTTCATTGGTGTATAATCCGACCTGAGCGAAACGAGGATCAACACGAATGTGATCAACGCAAAAGACTTTAGAGCGCCGGTCTGATAAAATCAGATCGAAACGGGTTCTAAGGAGCTTCGCAGCTTTCCGGCACACTCTTTTCGATTTCCATAGGCGATTTGGTCAAAGAGCCGGTCATAATCTGCATAGGCTTATATGGTGGTTCTTCCTGCATCCCCGGATTGGTCATACGGATCGTGTAGCAGCCGGTAAACACCTGCTTGTTGCCATCTTCACTCTCAGACTCAATTGCGATTGGCAGGCTCCAGTAAATCTGTCCTGCACCCGGATCTGGATCCGTCTTGCGCACAGCTACCTTAACACTCTTGGTACCCTCATAGCCTTTGGCAAATGTCTTAAAGTCCGGTTCCCGCCCCTCTTCCGAATAATATCCGTAAGCGCGCGTATATTCCTTGCGATTGATCGCATTGTAATAGGACTCGATCAGTGCCTGCGGTGTTGATCGATCATCGCGATAATCAGGCACTATAACGCCATCCGAAGCGTCCTGTGTTTGCTCCGATGGTTTAGTTTCCTCGACAGGCTTCACCTGTTCCTGAGCAGGAGCCGCCTTTTTCGGCGCATCCTGTGCTGAAGCAGCAGACATCAAAACAATCGTGCTGAAAACGCCCGCAACTCCGGCACGTATCAAAGGCTTCATGCGCTTTATCGACATTCGCTTTTCCTCTTCCAGCAATTTTTTGTTGCAGCACACCAAGTTGTGTAAGCCCGTTACGGCGGCACTCCGATTTGGCGTCTTGCAGTAATGATGTTACAACACTAACTATAGTAAAAACGTGGCAATCGCGAACAAAAGCGCTTTGCTGCAGACAGACTGAATGATTCTGCAGTCACAAACCAGCATAACACCGGAAGATATAAAAATGGGCCGTTTCTCCGTCTTGACGCTTACCGATGCAGCCGCAGCGCGCGTTAACGAAATCATGGCCTCCCGTGAGGGCGCGTTGGGCATTCGCGTCGGCGTGAAAAAAGGTGGCTGCGCCGGTATGGAATATACGATTGACCTCGTCACAGAGCCAAAAGCCGGTGATGATGCCGTCGAAAAAGACGGTGCTAAGGTCTATATCGCGCCGGAAGCCGTGTTGTTTCTGCTCGGCACGCAAATGGACTTTGAAGTCACAACATTGCGCACCGGATTTGTTTTCAACAATCCGAACCAGACATCGGCTTGTGGTTGCGGGGAATCTGTCGAGATACAGCCTGCATCCGCCGAAAGCCTGCGTCATATTCAGGGTGCAGCTTAGAGCATAATCCGACCGGAGTGAAACGAGGATCGATAAGATTATGCTTAAAGTAAAAGGAGTTGAGACGCGCCGATATGGTGAAATCAGATCGAAACGCGCTCTAAATATAAATGGACGACCAATCACTTCGAGAACTTTTTGAAGGTTTGGGTGCAATCAGCATTCGCCGCATGTTTGGCGGCAAAGGCATTTATCATCAGGGTTTGATCATAGCGCTTGTCGTTCAGGATGAGCTATTGCTGAAGGCCGATGCTGAATCCGCACCGGCCTTCATGGAAGCTGGTTCAAGGCAATGGAGATATAATGGTAAAAAAACCGGAAAACCTGTTGCAATGCCTTACTGGAGCGTACCGGATAATGCCTATGACGATCCTGAAATCATGACGGATTGGGCACGTCTCGCATTTGCTGCAAGTCTTAGAGCGGTTCTCGTTAAATAGAATTTTAAGAACCGCTCTATCTATTTGTTTGAGCGCATTATCCTACGCAAAACCGCTTCGCACTTTTGCTGGAAATACTTTAGAACATCAACCCAAAAAGTAAAACGCCGATCCGAGTAATCAGATCGGCGTTTTGATTATTTGTTTAAAATTATACCCCTGTCGGGATCAGCATGAATGCTGGAATATCGTTACCGAAGCCAATCGGTACCGGACCATCATCGTCATCACGATCACGACGACGCTTGTGATGATCGTTTTGCGGCCTGCCCCGACGATCATCATTTGACGTTCGGATCGCATCGCGGCGCTCTTTGATTTCGGTAATTACCGGCTGCGGCTCATCTGCCTGAACAATCACAGGTGTTTCGACCTTCTGCTTATCTTTTGACTTGCCCTTGGCGTCTTTAGCTTTGCCACGAGCATTCTTGCCTTTGCGTGACGTATCGTCAGATTCGTCTGCTGCTGGCAAGGTTGAAAGATCGCCATCGTGCCATTCAATTTTTTCAGCAATCATAGATTCGATTGCCGATAAGTACTTCGTGTCGGAAGACGTCACGAGCGTAAAGGCTTGACCGGAACGTCCTGCGCGTCCCGTACGTCCGATACGGTGCACATAATCTTCCGCATGAATCGGAACATCATAATTGAAGACATGGCTGACATCAGGAATATCGAGGCCGCGTGCCGCAACATCAGATGCAACGAGAAGCCGTAACTTGCCTTCTTTGAAACTGGCAAGCATGGCCATGCGCGCACGCTGATCCATATCGCCATGCAAGGCACCGGCATCAAATTCATGACGAACAAGCGAACGGAAAAGCTCAGAAACATCTTTTTTGCGATTGCAGAAAATAATCGCATTTTTGATCGCATCGCCTTCGGCGCGGATCAGATCGCGCAGCGCAGCACGCTTGTCCCAATCCTTACGCCCCGATTTAACCAGACGCTGCGCGACAGTCTTTGCCGTCGAAGAGGCCTTCGCCACTTCAATACGCGTTGGCGAATGCAAAAACTGTTCGGTCAGCTTGGTAATTTCCGGCGGCATAGTTGCCGAGAAAAACAATGTCTGTCGGGTGAACGGTATCATCTTGCAGATGCGCTCAATATCAGGAATGAAGCCCATATCAAGCATACGATCAGCTTCATCAATAACCAGGATTTCCACGCCAGTCAGAAGTAGCTTACCACGCTCGAAATGATCCAGAAGTCGACCAGGCGTCGCGATCAACACATCTGCGCCGCGTTCCAGCTTACGTTCCTGTTCGTCAAAAGATACGCCGCCAATCAAAAGTGCCACGTTGACCTTATGATTAACGCCATACTTTACAAAATTCTCTTCGACCTGCGCTGCGAGTTCGCGCGTCGGTTCAAGAATAAGGGTCCGTGGCATGCGGGCACGTGCACGGCCCTTTTCCAGAAGATGCAGCATCGGCAGAACAAAAGATGCAGTCTTACCCGTGCCCGTCTGGGCGATGCCAAGCACATCCTTGCGCTCAAGCGCAGGAGGAATAGCTCCAGCCTGAATAGGTGTAGGTGCAGTATATCCCGCAGCTTCAACAGCAGCGAGCACTTTCGGGGAAAGACCGAGTTCGGCAAATGTCGTCAATGGAGGCGCAGCTCTCTTTTTTTGGAAATGAATTCCACCCATCCTGTTAATGACAGCCGCGTCAATCGGCGCAGGAACCAAGGCAGGAAAAGGCGTCTGCAACGCAATAAGCGTTTTCTTGTAGCATCGCCTACGTCCCCAGCGTGCAAAAGTCAACTAAAATACCCGCTAAGAATATAGAAACACCTATTTAGCTGTATTTTATTGTGTTTCACCCAAAGCTAATGAGCCAATTTACTGAATTCACAAATAACGAGAGCATGTCTTCCAAAAGTGGAAACCGGTTTTGAGTGAAAGACATGCGTAAAAACAAAGAATTAAATTCTGTGATATGAATACGATAAAACCAACACGTTTTAATGCCTGAACTGTTCTGTTAAAATTCGTTCATCCCAGGAATGATTTTGATCAAATAAAATAGCAACCTGACTATCCGGGTCTTCACGCACAGTTACCGATTTAACTGATTTAACTTCATTATTGTCAGCAACAGCATTCACCGGTCGCTTTTCTGTTTCAAGCAGATCCATCCGCACAGTTACGTGCTTCGGTAAGAGCGCGCCACCCCACCGGCGCGGACGAAACGGACTGACCGGCGTTATCGCGAGCAAGGGCGCCTCAAGCGGCAGAATTGGTCCCTGTGCCGAAAGATTATAGGCTGTAGAGCCTGCGGGCGTTGCGACCATGACTCCATCGCAAACAAGTTCCTCGAGTCTCATCTTGCCATCAATAGTGATCCGAACCTTTGCCGCCTGATAGGACTGCCTGAAAAGTGATACCTCATTGATTGCCAGCGCTTTAAACGGCGGAGCATTTTCAGTCTCGGCAATCATTTCAAGCGGGCGGATCGTTTCTTTCTGTGCAGCGAGAATTCGTGCAGGCAAATCCTCAACGCTGAACTCATTCATCAGGAACCCGACGGAACCGCGATTCATGCCATAAACGGGTACGCCACTGTTCATGAAATCGCGTAATGCTTGCAACATGGTGCCGTCACCGCCAAGCGCCACAACAACATCAGCATCCTCAGCCGCGACATGACCATAGCGCTTCACCAGCTCTTTCTGAGCATCGAGTGATTCTTCTGTTCCCGATGATAAGAAGTGAAGCGCCAAAGATATATCGCTCATATTAATCCGTCCCCATGCGCCCAAAAAGGTGCAGTTTCCACAGGCTTGATGGCTATCATATGCAAAACTTGCTGACTATCACCCGTTCAATGTGAATTTTCGCTTTACACGCGCCAGAATTATGCTAATTCGACGCCTGTGATGCCCTTATAGCTCAGTTGGTAGAGCACCTGATTTGTAATCAGGGGGTCGGGAGTTCGAGTCTCTCTGGGGGCACCACCTTCAACAGTCGTTTATGAACACTGTATTATTTTTTATATAAAATCGTGATAGGCTTAAAATAGCAGCAGTACTTGCTAGTTATTGCGAGTGCTATTTAGCTATATTACAACTATTGCTTTCATGATAATTACATATTAAGCATACTAAATATATCAGATGATCTTTTTAGGTTTATTAAATCATGTCTCAACGGCGCATCTGCATTTCCGTCGTCACTCGAAACAGACCTAAGATGCTCTGTAACCTTTTCTTGTCTTTGGCTACTATTCACAAGCCTGACAGTGCAGATGTATCATTTCTTATTGTTGAGAATAATGCCTCTGCAACGCTTGACGAAACGGTCACGAGTTTCCGCGCACTTATACCTGATCATCAGATAGCCTATATAGTCGAAGACATTCCAGGCATATCCGCAGCGCGAAACCGTGCACTCAATCACGCTATAGAACAGGGTTTTGATTTTCTTGTCTATGTAGACGATGATGAGTTCGTAGAGCCAGAATGGCTCGTAAAACTGCTTGCCGAACGCGACCGGCTTGATCTCGACATCGTTGGCTCTCCTGTTAGACCAAAACCCTTTGACGACAATCTCACTCTTGTGCAGCGACTTGTCTGGTCTGGCATTGAGCGAAGCGGATATAAGTCTGAAAAGAAATGCCAGCGCAAATGTGCGGCAGGTCGTGGCGATTCGATCAAGGTTGCTACAGGTAGTTGGATGGGGCGGCTCGATTTTTTCCGCAATACGGGTCTGCGCTTCGATTCCCATTTCGGCCTTACCGGTGGCGAAGACTGGAACTTATGGGCCAAGGCGAAATCACTGGGTGCCCGAACCGGCTGGGCCTGTGATGCGATTGTCTATGAGACCGTACCATCGTCGCGTTTGACGCTAAGCTATCATTATCGCCGTAATCGCGATCATAACATCACTGAATTTGGTGCGCGTTATCGAGAAAATCCAAACAAGACACTGAAAAAGCTGCCGCTTAAAATTGCTGGCCGTGCGTTCAAATTTTTAGGCGCATCCCTCTCGATTCCATTCAGAGGTGGTCAGGGCGTTGTTTCAGCCGCAACGGCTCTCGGCGGGCTGGTCGGCCTGCTGCAAGGCTGCTTCGGCAAGAATTCACTGCATTATGCGAATACCACCGGATACTGATGTCGAATAAAAAGCCCCGCAATGCGGGGCTTTTCTTTGAATATCAGTACCAGCCTACAGCGACCTGCGCTTCTTCGGACATACGATCAGCAGTCCACGGTGGATCAAAGGTCATTGATACCTCGACCATGGAAACACCTTCAACGGTGCCAACGGCGTTCTCAACCCAGCCCGGCATTTCGCCTGCAACAGGGCATCCGGGAGCTGTCAGCGTCATTTCGATTTTCACCGTGCGGTCATCTTCAATATCGATCTTGTAGATAAGACCCAACTCGTAGATGTCGGCAGGGATTTCAGGATCATAAACGGTCTTGAGTGCCGCGATGATGTCATCGGTTAAGCGCAGCAGTTCTTCCTGCGGTATCAAAGAAGCGGAGAACGCAGACTTCGTTTCCGTTGATGCGCTCGCATCATCCGCTTTAGTTTCAGTCTGTTCCTGAACTTTTTGTTCGATCTCGGTCATCCGAAAAACTTCCTTGCCTTTTCCAAGGCTTCTGCCAACGCATCCACTTCATCGCGTGTATTATATAGTGCGAATGAAGCACGGCATGTAGAGGTGACGCCGAAACGTTTCAAGAGCGGCTGTGCGCAATGTGTGCCTGCACGCACAGCAACGCCTGCCCGGTCTATTACCATCGAAACGTCATGCGCGTGAATGCCTTCTAACGCAAACGAAATAATAGCACCCTTGCCCGGTGCATTGCCGTAAATACGCAGCGAATTAATCTTGCACAACTGCTCATGCGCATAGTCGCGCAAATCTTCCTCATGAGCGAGGATCGCATGGCGGCCGATCTTTTCCATATATTCAAGTGCAGCACCAAGCCCGATTGCCTGCACGATTGGCGGCGTGCCGGCCTCAAAGCGATGCGGCGGATGATTGTAAGTGACGTTTTCCTCCGTTACTTCCTCAATCATTTCGCCACCGCCCTGAAACGGGCGCATCTTTTCGAGCATTTCAGCCCGGCCGTAAAGAACGCCGATGCCTGAAGGACCATAAACCTTGTGGCCAGTAAAGACATACCAGTCACAACCAAGATCCTGCACGTCAACCGGCAGATGCACCGCACCCTGACTGCCATCGACCAGCACCGGAATGCCGCGTGCATGGGCCAGTTCCACAATCTTCTTGATCGGCGTGACTGTGCCAAGCGCGTTAGACATATGCGTAATAGCGACAAGCTTTGTGCGCTCGGTCAGACGCTTTTCGAATTCCTCAATATGGAACACGCCTTCATCGTCAACCGGCGTGAAGACAAGCTTAGCGCCCTGTCGTTCGCGGATGAAATGCCACGGCACTATATTGGAGTGATGCTCCATGATCGACAGGAGGATTTCGTCGCCCTCGCCGATATGCGGCATACCATAGCCGTAAGCGACCGTATTGATCGCTTCGGTCGCGTTTTTCGTGAAGACAATTTCGTCAACAGAGCCAGCATTCAGAAAGCGGCGAACTGTTTCGCGCGATTTTTCATAAGCGTCTGTCGCAGCATTGGAGAGAAAATGCAGACCACGGTGCACATTTGCATATTCATTTGAATAAGCATGGCTTATGGCGTCGATAACGCTTTGCGGTTTTTGCGCGGAAGCGCCATTATCCAGATAAACAAGCGGCTTGCCATGAACCTGTCGTGACAGGATGGGGAAATCGTTGCGGATCGCATCGACATCATAGGCTGCTACAAGCGGATTCTTCTGATCCATGATCGTTCCTTCTACCATTCAGGCAGAAAAGGCGAAGTGAAAAACTCACTCCGCCTTGTTCAATCAAGCGTGGGCTGAGAGCCAGTTCGAAAGCACTTCTTCCAGCGCCTCGACCAGAGCTTCATTTTCCAGCTCTTCAATGATCTCGGCGATGAACGCTTTAATCAGCAGGCCTCGGGCTTCGTTTTCAGAAATACCGCGGGCCATCAAATAGAAGAGATAGTCTTTCGACAACTCAGTAACCGTTGCACCGTGACCGCAAGCCACGTCATCAGCAAAGATTTCCAGCTCAGGCTTTGCATCAAACTCGCCATCGTCAGACAACAGCAGCGTGTTGCAAGCCATGCGGGCGTCGGTCTTCTGAGCGATCTGTGCGACACGGATCATGCCCTGGAACACACCACGCGCGCGATCTTTGACCACGTTGCGGATGATCTGGGTCGAACGTGTGTTCTCAACCAGATGCGCAACGGTCATGGTGATGTCAGTGTGGGAATCATCTGCGAGCAGATTGAGACCACGGAGTTCGAAGTCCGAATCTTCACCTGCAACATTGAGATGCACTTCCTGACGGATCAGCTTGCCACCAGCATTGACGATGAAAAGCGTAAGCTTGGAGCCTGCACCAATCGTTGCATTGAACTGCGCAAGCTGTGTCGACTGTCCGAAATCACGCAAAATAACCCATATGACATCGGCGCCATCGCCAACGGTCACATGGCTGACAGAAGTCGAGAAAGCATCGCCCTCGCCGCCCGTCTGACGCTCAATGATAGTTGCCTTGACATTCGAGCCAATTTCAACCGGAAAGCGTGTATGGCTCTGGCCGCTCTTCTGGATGTTCTGAATTTCAAGCGGTGCTTCAAGCTCAACATCATCAGCAATCGAAACAGCCCAGCCATCGCTAACATAGGCAGCGTTGATCTGACCAATCGTGTCGTCCGTGCCACGAACCGCCAGTCCTGAAACGAGAGATCCATCAGCCAGCGCATCACGCACTGCAGTCAGCGTCACGCCTTCGGGAGCCTTTGCAGTAAGCGCTGCACCATTGCTTGCAGCAAGAATTGTCGAACCTGCAAGCAACGCTGGAAGCGCATTAGTGCCAGCAGTCGGATTGAAATCCGGCACGCTTTTCAGAAGCGTACGGAAATCCGTGTAGTGCCAGCTTTCAATGCGGCGCGACGGAAGGCCGTGAACTTTCAACTCTTCAAGCGCGTTATCACGTGCAATGACAACGTCACCATTGCCCGGCAGCTCGCCCATACGAATGGCAAAGCTGTCGATCAGTGCGCTTTCAGCCGGAGTTCTTGGCTTTGAGGTCTGGATATTCATAATCCGCCTCCTTAGGCTACTTCGCCGATGATGTCGGCATAGCCATTTTCTTCAAGATGATTTGCAAGAGTCTTATCGCCTGATTTGATGACCTGTCCTTTGTAAAGAACATGCACGCTATCCGGCACAATGTAATCGAGCAAACGCTGATAGTGGGTGATCACAATGACCGCGCGATCTGGCGAACGCAGCGCGTTCACGCCATCCGAAACGATCTTCAGCGCATCAATGTCGAGGCCGGAATCGGTTTCGTCGAGCACGCAGAGGCTTGGCTCTAAAAGCTGCATCTGAAGAATTTCAGCGCGCTTCTTTTCGCCACCCGAAAAGCCTACGTTCAGAGGACGCTTGAGCATGGCCATATCAATATTAAGGCCGCCAGCAACGTCTTTGACACGCTTGATGAATTCAGGAATCTTCAATTCAGCTTCGCCACGTGCCTTGCGCTGGCTGTTCATCGCAACTTTGAGAAATTCCATCGTAGCAACGCCTGGGATTTCCATAGGATATTGAAACGCAAGGAAAATGCCCTTAGCAGCGCGTTCAGCAGGATCCAATTCAAGGATCGATTCGCCGTTGTAAAGAATGTCACCTTCGGTCACTTCGTAGTCAGAACGACCTGCAAGGATATAGGACAGTGTCGACTTGCCGGAGCCGTTCGGGCCCATAATGGCGGCGACTTCGCCCTTATTCACGGTGAGGTTCAAACCACGGATAATTTCAGTATCCGTGTCAGCGATCTTTGCATGAAGGTTTTTGATCTCAAGCATGGGTATAACCTTGTCTCTCAACGCAGCCTCATCGAAGGGCTGCTATTGCCAGTTAAAGAGCTGGCCAGAAAATCGGATGCGATAAAGCAGTCAGGCAAGCGTCGGGTTAACCGACGCTGCCTTCGAGCGAAATGCCAATCAACTTCTGCGCCTCAACGGCGAATTCCATTGGCAGTTCCTGAATAACTTCCTTCACAAAACCATTGACGATGAGGGCAATTGCCTCCTCTTGCGGAATGCCGCGCTGCATGACGTAAAACAGCTGGTCGTCGGAAATCTTAGAGGTGGTTGCCTCGTGCTCAAACTGTGCCGTGGCATTCTTTGCCTCAATATAGGGCACTGTATGCGCTCCACAATCATTGCCGATCAAGAGACTATCGCACTGGGTGAAGTTGCGGGCATTGGACGCTTTGCGATGCGCTGAAACCTGTCCGCGATAGGTATTGTTGGAGTTACCAGCCGAAATACCCTTGGAGATGATGCGGCTCGACGTGTTTTTGCCGAGGTGAATCATCTTGGTGCCGCTGTCGATCTGCTGATAGCCGTTGGAAACAGCAATCGAGTAGAATTCGCCGCGTGAATCATCACCACGAAGAATGCAGGAAGGATATTTCCAGGTAATAGCCGAGCCGGTTTCAACCTGTGTCCACGAAATTTTGGAGCGGTCGCCACGGCAATCGCCACGCTTGGTCACGAAGTTATAGATGCCGCCCTTGCCGTTGACATCGCCCGGATACCAGTTCTGAACGGTTGAATATTTGATCTCGGCATCATCAAGCGCGATCAGTTCAACAACCGCTGCGTGAAGCTGGTTTTCGTCGCGTTGTGGCGCTGTGCAACCTTCTAGATAGGACACGTAAGCGCCCTCTTCCGCGATGATCAGCGTGCGTTCAAACTGACCCGTATTCTTTTCATTGATACGGAAATAGGTCGAAAGCTCCATTGGGCAGCGAACGCCCTTCGGCACATAAACAAACGAACCATCTGTAAAGACAGCCGAATTCAGCGTCGCATAATAGTTGTCTGAAACAGGAACCACGGAAGCAAGATACTTCTGAACCAGTTCAGGATGCTCGCGGATGGCCTCCGAAATCGAACAAAAGATCACGCCAGCTTTTGCAAGTTCTGCCTTAAAAGTCGTGACAACGGAAATACTGTCGAACACGGCATCAACAGCAACGCGACCCGATGCATAGACATTGTCCGATGGATTGCCGTCGATTTCGCTTGGATCGCCCTGCTTGCGCACACCAGCAAGGATTTCCTGCTCACGCAAAGGAATGCCAAGCTTTTCGTAAGTACGCAAAAGTTCCGGGTCGACTTCATCGAGCGACTTCGGGCCGGTCTGATTCTTCGGCGCTGCGTAATAATAAAGATCCTGGAAGTCGATCTTCGGATAATCGACACGCGCCCACGTTGGCTCTTCCATGGTAAGCCAGCGTTCATAAGCTTTCAGACGCCACTCCAGCATCCATTCCGGCTCGTCTTTTTTTGCGGAAATGAAGCGAATAATGTCTTCGTTAAGGCCTTTAGGGGCTTTTTCGGATTCGATAGTTGTTTCAAATCCGTATTTATACTGGTCCACGTCCAAGCCGCGAACCTGATCAATGGTCTCCTGCACTGCAGGCATTGGCGTTCTCCATCCTCGTCGAATTCAAGGTCCGACAGTTGCAAACGTCAGGGCGATGATAGCTGTTATCGTCGCCACAATATAGTGTGCGTGACGCTTCTTTAAAACCTTTCTAAACTCAATTTCAAGCCCAGCTTTAAATTTGCCAGTAAAATTCAAGAATAATTTACAGCTTACGGCTGATTTCAGTTTCAACTGGCTTTGGAGCATTCATGGCGAGCGACGATTTTGCGCAAAACGTCGAGAAACTGATCAACAGATTCTATTGGAGCATTCGGTTCGAGCGAAACACGGATCGCGCCCGGCCCTTCCACAAGGCCCATAGCAGCCAGCACATGACTTGGACCGACCTTCCCTGAAGAGCATGCTGATCCTGCTGAGAGAGCTATTCCGCCAAGGTCGAATGCGATCTGAACGGTTTCAGACTTTTGCCCATCCAGCGAGAAAAACGTCGTGTTCGGCAAACGATCAACAGCTTTGCCATGGATTGTCGCACTCGGCGCGATCTCCATAAGACCGGCCTCCAGCCGGTCTCGCGCTTCCAACGACCAGCCATTGCCGTTCAGACGTGCATGCGCAATATCTGCGGCAGCACCAAAGCCTGCAATAAGTGGCAGTGCTTCGGTGCCAGCCCGATGGCCTTTTTCCTGACCGCCACCACGAACCAGCGCTTTTGGCATCATAAGATCAGAGATTGTGATCACAGCACCGACCCCCTTGGGTCCACCGATCTTATGCGACGAGATTATCAGATAATCACCACAATTATCTGTAATATCTAATTTAATACGACCTGCGGCCTGCACCGCATCAACGACGAATACGCCGCCGGACGCTTTGACAACTGCTGCAATATCGCGGATCGGCTGAATGACGCCGGTTTCATTATTGGCTGCCTGAACAGCCACAAGTGGCAAGCCCGCACTCTTGTCATGCGCTTTCAGCGCCTGCTCCAAAGCATCAAGCCGCAGAATTCCATTTTCATCAACGGCAAGAACCGTGATGTTGTCCGGCGCAAACTGTCCACCTGCAAGCATACAGGGATGCTCAGTCGCGCTTACATAAAGATGCGACAGACGCACCGGCGAACGCCCCATCATGTAAACTGGCGTCAGAAGTGTGGATGCGGCTTCCGTAGCACCCGATGTGAAGAAGACATGATCTGACTTAGCATTCACAAGTACAGCAACACTGCGCCGCGCCGATTCGACCAGTGCACGAGCGGCGCGACCTTCAAGGTGCACAGATGACGGGTTTCCGGTAATGCCTAATGCCTCGATGACCGCATTGCGTGCTTCATCGAGCAACGGCGCACTGGCATTATAGTCCAGATAGAGCCTCTTGCCGGTTCCGATCACCGATACTATCTCCTAAGCGAAGCCTTTAAGTGGCGTTAAGCGCAATTTTCTTGAATTTTCAGTCAGGAAAAGCCTATTAAGCCACATCAGGTACTGAACTACGGTCCAGTCTAACGAAATTTCAAATCGGTTCTAGAAGCGGCGCACTGCCACGTCAAGTTCGCCAATCTAGAGCCGGCCTTCCGATCACCAGCGGAGTATACATGCCAGAAGTCATTTTCAACGGCCCAGCCGGACGCCTTGAAGGCCGTTATCAGCCTTCCCGCGAAAAGAACGCACCGATTGCGCTCATCCTGCATCCGCATCCGCAGTTCGGTGGAACCATGAACAACAAGATCGTCTATGATCTGTTTTACATGTTCCAGAGCCGCGGCTTTACTACGCTTCGCTTCAACTTCCGCGGCATCGGCCGCAGCCAAGGCGAGTTCGACCATGGTGCGGGCGAATTGTCCGATGCGGCAAGCGCACTCGACTGGGTGCAGGCACTTCATCCAGATTCCAAAAATTGCTGGGTTGCCGGTTATTCCTTCGGTTCATGGATCGGTATGCAGCTTTTGATGCGCCGCCCAGAAATCGAGGGCTTTATCTCGGTTGCACCGCAGCCAAATACTTACGACTTTGCATTCCTCGCACCTTGTCCTTCATCAGGCCTGATCATTCATGGCGATCAGGATAAGGTTGCTCCGCCAAAGGATGTGCAGGTGCTTGTCGATAAGCTCAAGACACAGAAGGGGATTACGATCACCCAGAACACAATGCCGGGCGCGAACCACTTCTTCACTGGCCAAGGTGATCTTCTGATCGATGAGTGCACCGAATATCTGGATCGCCGTCTCGCTGGCGAACTGGTTGAAGTGCGCCAGAAGCGTCTACGTTAAACGCTTTACAAAATTAGCTTTATACAAGCCCGGCGCGTATCCTCGTCGGGCTTTTATTTTGGTGAAAGGACCAGAACACCACCCGACACAGGCTTATCGCAGCCGGTGGTCGTCGGATAAGTCAGCGGCAATCCGCGCATGGAACGCACAGCCAGATAAGCCCAGGCTTCCGCCTCCATTGCATCACCATCAAAACAAGCATTGTCAGCATCAAGCACACTTGCGCCTTCGCGTTCTGCCAAAGCGCTTAGTTCAGCCATGATCGCTGCATTCTTACGCCCACCGCCGCTCACTACATAGCTACGCGGTCGTGACGGTAAATGCGAAGCTGATCGCAGAATGGCCGCAGCACTCACATAAGCCAGCGTTCGCGCACCTGTTGCCAAATCCGTAGCGCCTTTTGCGGGCACGATAAAATCACCACGATCCAGTGACCGACGGTGATTCCCTTTGAAAAACTCATGATCGAGATAGTGAGCGGCCAAAGCTTCATCGACGACACCGCTCATTGCCGTTATGCCGGCCGGATCAAAGCTACCCTGCTCGTGCAGTTCCATCCACTGATCAATCAGCATGTTGCCCGGCCCGCTATCATAAGCCATCAGCCTACCTGCTTCATCGACATAAGTGAGGTTGGATATGCCGCCGATATTGACGAAGACGACCGGACCTTCAAGACTTGAAGGCAAGTTGGCAGCGAGTGCCGCATGATAAGCCGGGATCAATGGCGCGCCCTCTCCGCCATGTCGCATATCTTCAGCACGCATGTCATAAACGACCGCAATGCCTGTTTCGGCAGCAAGTAATGCTCCATCTCCAATCTGCACCGTGAGCGCCTCGCGCGGGCGATGCAGCACGGTCTGACCATGAAACCCTATCACATCGATCTCTTCCGGCTTCAACGAATGTTCATAGAGAAAGTCCTGAATAGCTATCGCATGCAGAAGCGTCTGATCATGTTCGAGTTGCTTGAGAATGCCAGGACGCTCATTGCGATCACTAATGCTACGCGCATCAAGAAGTGCTGCCCTCAACCGCGCACGAAATCCATCAGAATAAGAAACTGCACTTGATGGTCCGCGTTCGACGAAATTATCGCCATCGGTGTTGACAAGCGCAATATCGATACCATCCATCGACGTGCCGCTCATCAATCCAATTGCGCGTTTCAAATCGACCATACCGGAGTTTCCTTGTTATTCCCGCTTGAATGATGCTAAAGGCAAATTATCATAAGGTGGTAAGCACTTACTTACCGTTGTTTCCATTCTCGCCTAATCAGTCAGGAAAAGGGCATGTCCGGTTTCAAATCCGATTTTCTTCGCACGCTTTCCGAGCGCGGCTTTATTCATCAAATGTCTGATGAAAGCGGCCTCGATGAATTGTTGGTCAAGGAAACCGTGACGGCCTATATTGGCTTTGATCCGACAGCGCCGAGCCTTCACGCTGGCGGTCTGATCCAGATCATGATGTTGCACTGGCTCCAGCAGACTGGCCATCGCGCAGTTGCTCTTATGGGCGGCGGGACCGGCATGGTTGGCGATCCGTCCTTCAAGGATGAAGCACGCAAGCTGATGACTGAAGATACCATTGCCGAAAACATAGCGGGTATCAAACGTGTCTTTGCAAATTACCTGACCTTTGGCGATGGCCCAACCGACGCGCTTATGGTCAACAATGCCGACTGGTTGCGGGATATTAATTATCTCGAATTCCTGCGTGATGTCGGACGCCACTTCTCGGTCAACCGCATGTTGTCGTTTGATTCGGTTAAGACCCGTCTTGATCGCGAACAGTCATTGTCGTTCCTCGAATTCAACTACATGATCCTGCAAGCCTACGATTTCGTTGAACTCAGCAAGCGCTACGACATGCGCCTGCAAATGGGCGGTTCAGATCAATGGGGCAATATCATCAACGGTATCGATCTCGGTCACCGTATGGGTACGCCACAGCTTTACGCCCTCACCTCGCCTTTGCTCACCACAGCATCAGGCCAGAAGATGGGTAAATCGCTGGGCGGTGCTATCTGGCTCAATGCCGATATGCTCAGCGCCTATGACTTCTGGCAATACTGGCGCAATACGGAAGATGCAGACGTCGAACGCTTCCTTAAGCTCTACACAACGCTGCCTTTGGATGAGATTGCGAAGCTTGCAGCGCTCGGCGGTTCAGAAATCAACGAAGCGAAAAAAATCCTCGCAACCGAGATTACTGCAATTCTGCACGGCCGCGACACTGCCGAAGAAGCCGCTGATACTGCTCGCAAGACTTTCGAAGACGGTGAACTTTCGGAAAATCTTCCGACCGTTGGCGTGCATAAGGCAACGCTTAATGACGGCATCGGGGTCTTGGCATTGATGGTGCTTGCAGAACTCTGCGCCACCAATGGCGAAGCACGCCGTCACATCGAAGGCGGCGCGGTTCGCATCAATGATGAAATAGTCACTGACCCGCGCCTGAGCATCAATGCAACGGCTTTGAATGAGCAAAGCGTGATCAAGGTATCACTCGGCAAGAAGCGCCATGTGCTCATCCGCCCTGCGTGATCGAAATTGAAAACTAAGAAAAGCCGGGTTCAGCCCGGCTTTTTTATTGCGCTTTAAAACTCAAAGATCGAACGGAAAATACCCGGCGCGATAATAGAGATTGGGTTCACAATCACCTGCGGCGCCTTGGCAGTTCCCTCAAGTTTGAACGTGATGCCCAAAAGACCGCGATCACGTCCGTTACCCAAGAGCGCACCAAAGATTGGTACTTCTCCGAAAATACGATTCACACCGTAGGCCGGCATGAATGTGCCGGTAATGGACATATTTCCACGCGGATCGTACAGCGTTCCCTGAAAAGTGGTCCCAACCGAGGGGCCGCGCACAACACCTTTGGCGAGCTTCATATAGCCTTCGCCTTTTTCGATCAGAGAAAAACCACGCTCAATATCAACCCGCGACACGTCAATATCGCGTTTGGCTGCCTGACTAAGGCTGGTACCGCCGGTATTCGGAGAACTCGTAACAATTTTTGCCAGCCGCGGTTCATTGATGATTGAAAAATTACGCGCATCGATCTGGCCGCTTAAGGGGCCATTGCCCTGCCCTGCAAGACCGACAGTGATCTTACCACCGCGCATCTTGTCGTAAAAGTCAAAGAATCGCAGCACTGCACCCGCATCATTAGATTGCAGTGATACAGATCTGGCATCACCTTGATCGTTGTTTGTTGCAACAAAAGATTGCCCAGAAGACGTGACCGCGTTGACCGAAACGCCGGAAATTTTGCTTCCCGCATTCTCGTATGAAACCGCCACGTTGCGCAATTTCTCATCGTTAAAGCCGCTGACTTCATCGATCTGGGCGCTGACGACAACGCGTGGACTTTTGCCGCCACCAGAGTTTTCCGTTTTTTTCTGCAGATCAGATACTTGTTTAATAATTGAGCGCGCATCAAATTGCGATCCGCGCACGGTAACGCGGTAACCGCCCGAGGCCTTAGCGGCTTTCACGCTCATGCGATCTGAACGCGTAAGGCGTATATCGCTGAAATCTGCCGACTGAAAATCACCACCAACAATGGACAGATTGCCTTTCGCGCCAAATGTATCGCCCGTTAAATCCAGATTGCGAATATCGAGCTTGCCTCCACTGTCTTTGCTTTCAATCAGATCGAATGTCGCTTTAGCTGGAACACCGCTCCCTTTGCGCCAACCGAGCCAAGGTAGATCGATTTGGGCCTTATTTAGATCGGCCACGACGTGCCGCTTGCCACTGTCCTCCATGCCAAGATCAATGGAAATCGGGCCGGAGAACAGGTCTTTCAATCCTGGCAGCAGCTTGTTGCGGGCCGCGTCATCCAGCTCAAGCTTGATCTTCTGTTCACGTTTGGCAGGGCCAGAACGATCAACAGGCTCTGTCATCGAGATTTTAGCGGGAACACCATCAAGCTTTGCATCTGCTGTGATAAGCGCTACCGACTGATTGACTTTGATGCTGCCATTTGCATCGCTGACGGTCGAACCGCCAACGGGCTTGGAAATAGCAAGATTCGTAAATCCAATATCTGCATCCCATGTCAGCGTTCCTGGTGGTGCGCCTTTGGAAACGGCAAAACCGACTTTCACACGTGCTTTGACATCACCTGTCGCGTCTTCCGGAAGAAAAGGCACGTTTTTCAAAACGTCGATCGGCTTTTTACCGGCAATCTCGGCGATTGCCGCGGCATCGCCCGAAACAAGCAGATCAAGGTTTGCAATGACGGGGCGCTGCGGACCCCATGGAATAATCAATGTTCCGTCGGAAACCGTCGCTTTGCGATTATCCGGAGTATAGGAAATGCCATTTGCCAGTTTGATTGTCGTATGTGCGCCGCGCACAGAGATGTTTCCCGCAACATCACGAACGGGCGGCAATTCACCAATCACGTCGAAACGCGTATCGGTCACATTGAAGTCTGCCTTGATCTCCTCGCCTGTCAGTGGCGGAGGCAGACCCGGGCCATTAAAGCGCCCGCCTGCGAGCGAAATATCGATGCGGCTGTCTTTCAACGTGCCGCCAAACAGGTTTTTCAGAACCCATTCACGCGCACCATCTGCAACATCGATGGGCCATAGATGCTTGGCATCCGCGACCGGCATTTCAGGAATGCGAAGCATGAAGATCATTTCTGGCGAACCATTGCCAAAACCCATGCTGCCCTGCCCGTAAAGTTCGCCTTTGCTGGTCTGAACATCGAGGTTGGAAAATTGCAGGCGCTGTTGGTCAGCCAGAAAATGACCAGCAATTTTCACGCCAAAAGCCAATTGCGGATCAATTGATTCTGCGGGCATGCTGGTGGCTGAACTTGTTACCACTTCAAAGCGGTAATCGGGACCACCTGAATTGTTGGTTGCATCTGGCTCCGGCCCGAAAGCGCCATGAAACACCGCGTTTAATCCGCCCAGCTGCAAGCGAGATGGTTTGATTTCGATCTTGCCGCTACCAACCGAGTGCTCAATAAGCAGCACCGCATTGCCGCGCAGATCGGTAACGCGGCCAAGTTCCATGTTGATGTTATCGACAGCAAGTTGCGCTGTAACGCGCTCAGGCGTGTCCCCACTGGCCACCTTGCCAGACAGAGCAAGGCTAGCATTACCTTTTAGATCGAAATGCGCGGGATTGGCACGATTGCCATCAATGATCGGAGCAACTTCCTCCGGCGAACCCATATCAATCGGCAAATTGCTGATCTTGATCTGAAACGCATCGAGATCATTCTGACGGCCTTTGCGATCTATGCTGCCATCAACCGTAATTGTCTTGTTTTTCCAGACGACACTGCCTTTGACCGAGATTTTCCCTGAATCTTCAACAAGACGAAGCTTTTTAACCTCGATACTTTGCTGCTCATCGCCTGTTTTAAAGCGGATTGTGGTGTTGAGCAGTCCGATGGCCTGTGTGTTCTGGTCCTGCAACAATTCTAGATTGCGTCGCATGGCGGAAAAAAGCTCTTCCGAAACCGCATCGAAGTCAACATAGCCACGACTGTCGTAGGGTAGCGATTTCCAGAAACCCGCACCTTCCTGCTCTGGCAAATCGAAAGCCGCACCATCCACTTCCAGTTCAGCAACACGAACATTTCCAGTCAACAATGGTAATGGTGCCAGACCGAGCCGCACCGATTTTATATTCTTGATTTCTATGCCCTGTCGCGGATCAACAATTGAGACGTCATTTGCCTCCATCGCAACCAGGCTGTTCTGATCTAGTGATAATCCGGCACTTCCTATGGTGGCAGAAGCGTCTTTGCCCAGCATTCGGGTTATGCTCTTTTGAGCTTCGTCACGCAAAAGATCGCTATTCACACCGCCGCGAAGGATAACAAAAGCCACGCCGCCAACCAGAACAACGATGATGCATAAGGATAGAATAGCGTGCGAACACCATCGCAAAATTGAGCGTTGGGGCCTCATGAGTGCAGGCACGCCGCTCTCACCGCCTTCGGCAGCGAGGCGCTCGATTCTGTCCATCTCCCGCTTCGTGAAGCGGATTTTGCGTGGTTTATCTGTCAATATTCCAGCCGAACACTTAATTTCCGCAAATACTCACCTTTAAAAGGCAGATGATAAAAACTCTGTATCTTCCTGCTTTTATTATATTTCTGCATATCGCCCAAACCGTTGATAACCCTGTTCGATACTTTATCGTCAGATGAAGTCCGGCCCTTTTGAGCGGGCTCAAACAGTTGCACAAGCCTAGCCCGAATGCGATAGCTTTAAATGTAAGTGTAACAGGCAGCTTCCCCGTTTATCCATAAAAGAAAGGCGCAGATATGGCTCGTCCCCAAGTTGGAGATCAGGCACCTGACTTCACATTGCCGTCCGACAACAGCGATACGATCACTTTGTCATCGCTTAAAGGCAAACCGGTTATACTTTATTTCTACCCAAAGGATGACACTTCAGGTTGCACGAAGGAATCCATTGCCTTCTCCCAGCTAAAGCCACAATTCGACAAAATCGGCGCACGTATCGTTGGCCTTTCGCCAGATAGTGCAGAAAAACACGCCAAATTTCGTAAAAAACATGAGCTAACAGTCGATCTGGCAGCGGATGAAGACAAGACAGCACTTGAGGCTTACGGCGTTTGGGTCGAGAAAAGCATGTATGGCCGCAAATATATGGGCGTTGAGCGCACGACTTTTTTGATCGATTCCGCGGGCAAAATTGCCAAGGTTTGGGAAAAAGTAAAAGTCGACGGTCATGCGCAAGCCGTGCTTGAAACAGCTCAGGCGCTCTAAGCACATCCCGAAAAGTGTGAATCGCCTACGCTGGAAAATTAGTCCACTGGACTAATTTTCGACCCCGCTCCGATTAGATAAGATGCACGTTAAAGCAAAGGCTTAAAGCATCGATCTGATGCAGTCAGATCGAAATACGCTTCAAGCACGAAAGCTTCGGATAAGTTTTGTTAACCATGCTAGCATGCAATCGAATCAAAGAACCAGGATGCGAAGACTGCTGGCATGGCGCAAAAGTGGGACAGAACAGATAAAACTAAACGCAGTACGCGTTTGAATAGTCCTGTTTTGACGAAATGGGCACGCATGACAATGCTTGGCGCTATGGTTGCCTTCCTCGGCGTTGGAGCAAGCCTCTATATCGGATTTGAAAAGGCGCCTGAAAATCAGCCAAGCCTTGATAAAGCCACCAGCAAGCTTGCAGCAATGCTGAAAAAACCTTCACGCATGCAGCCCTTGCCAGAAATGCCTTCAGAATTACCTCCCGGCATCTCCGCCCAGCCAGAACTTTTTACACCTCAAGACGCGCTCATGATCCAGAAGGTCGATCCGATTATAACCGGACCGCGAACATATAAGCTGCGTGCTGCGTCCAAAGATTCTTAAAATCACACAAAAAACCCGGCTCACGGCCGGGTTTTTTAGGTTTTCTCTTAAAAAATTCAATCAATATCTTCGATGAGTTCAGCGCTGCCATTGATGCGATGTGCAAGGGCCGCTTCCATAAATGGTGTAACAGCACCGTCAAGCACTTCCTGCGGATTGGTGCTTTCGACACCCGTACGCAGGTCTTTGACGAGCTGATAGGGCTGCAACACGTAAGAACGAATCTGATGACCCCAGCCAATGTCAGTCTTGCTGGCATTGGCTGCATCCGTCGCCTCTTCACGCTTTTTGAGCTCGGCTTCATAAAGACGAGCACGCAACATAGACCACGCTTTTTCGCGGTTCTTGTGCTGCGAACGCTCAGCCTGACACTGCACAACAATACCGCTGGCGATATGCGTAATACGCACAGCAGAGTCCGTCGTGTTGACGTGCTGACCACCCGCGCCCGACGCACGATATGTATCGATGCGAACATCGGCTTCCGTTACCTGAACATCAATATTATCATCAATGACCGGGTAAACCCAGATACTTGCAAAGGACGTGTGGCGGCGGGCATTCGAATCATAAGGCGAGATACGAACCAGACGATGAACGCCGGATTCTGTTTTTGCCATGCCATAGGAGTTATGGCCCTTGATCAGAATGGTCGCAGACTTGATGCCAGCTTCTTCGCCATAATGCACTTCCATCACTTCGACCTTGCGCGCATTGCGTTCAGCCCAGCGGGTATACATGCGCAGAAGCATCGATGCCCAATCCTGACTTTCCGTACCGCCTGCACCGGCATGTACTTCCAGAAAGGTATCGTTGGAATCTGCTTCACCTGAAAGCAACATATCGATCTGGCGGGTATCGACGTCTTTCTTCAATTCGCGAATGGTGTTTTCAGCGTCCGCGATGATCGACTTGTCATCTTCCTCTTCGCCCATAGCGATGAGTTCGATACTGTCGTTCAGCGTCTGCCTGAGTGCATTAATGCCGTTGATGCTGTCTTCCAGTTGCTGGCGCTCGCGCATCAACTTCTGTGCTTCCTGTGCATCATTCCAAAGGGTCGGGTCTTCAGCTCTCTGATTCAGATAGCCCAGACGTTTGATTGCCTGATCCCAGTCAAAGATGCCTCCTCAGCAGGCTTATGGCCTGCTGAATTTCGTCAACCAACGTCTCGATTTCCGCGCGCATGGGCAAATCGTTCCTTCATTATTCCGCGTATATGTGGAGAAAACAGAGGCTCAAAATGAGCCAACCTCACACCCTGAATTGGACTGGCGTGAAGCCATCCAAGCGCCGCGGACCATAATTAGCACGCGGCGCAGTGTAAAGGGGGGTAAATTAGTAAAGTCCGCCCGAACCAGAGTTGATAGCCCGTGTGGCCTGGGGCGACTGCGGCTGAACGGGCGAGCCTTCACGATACTGATCCATACCGATAACCGAATAAGTGTCAGACGGACCGGTGCCCGGCTTAAATGCTTCCATGATCAAGTTCGGATCGCCCTGGTTTGTGCGCATACCAGTCTTACGATTGATCGCTATCAGCGTCATGCCTTCCGGCACACGGAAGTCGACCTTAGGCGTTCCGGCAAGAGCCTCGCTCATGAAATCCTTGAATACCGGCGCAGCCAATCCACCGCCCGTACCACCACGACCAAGCGGGGTCGGCGTATCATAACCCATGAATACACCGACAACCATGTCCGGCGTGAAACCGACGAACCAAGCGTCTTTTTCGTCGTTTGTCGTACCAGTTTTACCAGCAATCGGGCGATCAAGGCTCTTCAAAAGCTGTGCGGTACCGCGTTGCACAACGCCTTCCATCATTGACGTGATCTGATAGGCGGTCATCGGATCCAGCACCTGATCGCGATCATCGATCAGTGTCGGCTCTTCCTGATTTGACCATTGCTGAGCATTGCAGTTTTCGCACTTACGGGCATCATGCTTGAAAACAGTTTTACCGTAACGATCCTGAATACGGTCGATCATTGACGGTGTGATGCTTTGTCCGCCGTTGGCTATAACCGAGTACGCCGTCACCATGCGCAGAACAGTGGTTTCACCAGCCCCCAACGCCATCGACAGAACCGGCATCATCTTGTCATAAATACCGAAACGTTCTGCATATTCCGCAACCGTCTTCATGCCCATATCCTGAGCAAGACGCACAGTCATAACGTTACGCGACTGCTCGATACCATAGCGAAGCGTCGATGGGCCGGAAAATTTGCCGGAATAGTTCTTCGGAGCCCAGACGCCAAGTGCGCCGCCTTGATTGACTTCCAACGGACCGTCAAGAACGACGGAGGCAGGTGTGTAGCCGTTATCAAGGGCTGCTGCATAAACGAATGGCTTAAAGGATGAGCCTGGCTGGCGATACGCCTGCGTGGCGCGATTGAATTCTGACTGGCCATAGGAAAACCCGCCGACCATTGCCAGAACACGACCCGTATGCGGGTCCATCGCAACCAGTGCGCCTTGTAGCTTTGGCGGCTGCTGCAAACGGAAACGCGAGTCGCCCTCACCAGCTTTCGAGACGTAAATAATGTCACCGGCTTTCAGAACGCCTTCCGGCGATTTCGCACTGCCGCGCTTGCCATCAATATTGGTGACGCGCATTGCCCATTTCATATCATCGGCTGATATAAAGGCGCGTGTACGCTCTCTACTGCGTGATCCTGATCCCTCAATGGCGGGCTGAAGACCAATATCAGCGCCCGCAGCAGAAACGTTGAGCACCACAGCAAGCTGCCATTCCGGTACATCTTCGTAAGATTGCATATCGCCAAAAGCGGCGGCCCAATCGCTGCCAAGTTCAACGTGCTTCAAAGGTCCACGCCATCCCCGCGCTTCATCATAACGGAGCATTGCGGTTTGCAGCGCCTTGCGCGCCTCAACCTGCAAAGTAGGGTTTAGCGTCGTACGGACAGACAAGCCACCTTCATAGAGCGCATCAACGCCATATTTCTGGATTATCTGGCGGCGCACTTCTTCACTGAAATATTCAGACGCAAAAAGATAATGAGTCGCTGTGCGCGTCTTAACACCAAGTGGCTCTTTCTTGGCTTCATCTGCTTCTTGTGTCGTAATGTACCCGTTTTCAGCCATACGATCGATTACCCAGTTGCGGCGTTCAATCGCGCGTTCAGGGTGACGGAACGGGTGGTAATTGTTCGGGCCTTTGGGCAAAGCAGCAAGATATGCTGCGTCTGCAATGCTGAGTTCGCCTGCGGATTTATCGAAATAGGTAAGAGCAGCACTGGCGATACCATAGGAACCCAGGCCGAAGAAAATTTCGTTGAGATAGAGCTCGAGAATGCGGTCCTTGGAATAGGCCTGCTCAATACGCATCGCAAGAATTGCTTCTTTGATCTTGCGGTCATAAGTCTGGTTCGATGAGAGAAGAAAGTTCTTTGCGACCTGCTGCGTAATGGTGGAAGCACCAACCGGGCGACGACCTGATCCCATATTCTTGACATTTGTAACTATTGCACGGGCGAGACCACCAAAATCCAGTCCATGATGCTCATAAAAAGTTTTGTCTTCAGCAGAGATAAAAGCCGCCTTAACGCGGTTCGGTATAGCCTGAATTGGCAAATACATGCGGCGTTCACGCGCATATTCCGCCATTAGGCTACCGTCCGACGCATGAACGCGCGTCATCACCGGGGGCTCGTATTTTGCGAGCACCTCGTAATCAGGCAAATCCTTGGTGAGACTTCCAATATAAATGGCAACACCTCCGGCAACTATAAGCGCCAGAACCGTTCCAATTCCAAAGAAATATCCGATAAGCCTTACCATGAACCCGGAATCCCGCCTTCAGATTATCCGTAAAACAAGGGAGCAATACTAATATCTCCCGCCGATCAAAACCCTTTAACCAACAGATGGTTTAGTGACCACCAAATGCGTCAAAGGCAAGATCGTTTCCCAATTTTTACCAATTAAACCCACACAATACGAAAAGGCCGACAAAAATACTTAACGCTGTTGCAAGCGTGCATCTTATAAGTAACCGCGGAAATTAAATCCCACTGAAATCTACACTATTTCAGCCTTTTGACAAAATATCTGGATGTTTTTGAATTTCAAACGCTCGAATTGCCAGAGCTATGCGATCTGCGAGCTTTCGGCGCCACTCCGGATTGCTGATAAGCTTCTCGTCCTCGGCATTAGACAAATAGCCAATTTCGATCAAAACTGACGGTACGTCCGGGGCCCGCAGAACCTGAAACCCAGCAAAGCGATGCGGATTGTTGATAAGATTCACTTCACCCTGAAGCGAGTGGATGACTTTTTCGGCAAAGCTCAATGAAAATGTATGCGTCTCGCGGCGGGTCAGATCGAGCAGAATATCGGCAACTTCGGGTAATGCTTCCGGAGCAGCGCCTGCAATACTATCCGACTTGTTCTCACGCTCAGCCATAGCGCGAGCAACGGAATCCGACGCCTTGTCGGAGATTGTATAGACGGTCGCCCCACGAATATCGCCCTGATTGATCGTGTCTGCATGAATCGAAATAAAGAGATCTGCCGACTGCTGTCGAGCAAGGCGCACACGCTCTGAAAGACGCAGAAACGTATCGTCATCGCGCGTCATCAGAGCCTTGATGTTCTTTTCTTTCGCCAGACGATCCCGCAATTCCTTACCAAAAGCCAGTGTCAGATCTTTTTCCTTGATACCGCTCAGGCTCTCCGCACCGCTATCGATGCCACCATGACCGGGATCAATCATCACGATGAATGGATGCGTAGTGTCGGCACCGGGCGTTCGAACCGCCGTTCCAGCAGTTTGTTTGCGCTCAGTCGATCCTGTGACTTCATGTTGAGAAGCAAGCTTTTCAGAAAACTCACGATCCGATGAAGCCACTATATCAGCGACAAGCCGGTAGCCAGGCGCAGTTTCATTCTTGAGCACCTGAATATCTTCAACGTTGAATGGGCCACGCAGTGTCAGAATGAGACGGGAGCGATTTTCGCCGACCAACCCATAGCGCACACGCGAAACAATGCCCCTCGCCTCAAGGCTTTTGTCATCAAAGCCGAAACGGGTTTCTGGTAAATCAAAAATTAGTCGATGCGGATTGGCTAGCAACAGCGTCGAAAATTTCGGTTCGCGATCAAACATGATCACAACCCGCATACGCAAATCATCGCCTGCCATGCGATATGTTAATGCTGAAAGCGGAGCAGTATCTTCGGCTTTAGCGGAACCAATGTGAAAAACAGCAGCGCACATCATTGCCAGAAGCATGATGAGTTTTGGTGCCACCAATATTTTTTTGAAGCCGCTTTTCTGGTTCACGCAAGACATCCGTAATCGCGATCTAAACTCTAGGGAATAATTTTCGATCAGACATTTGCACTTCGAACAGTGATTGCATGTCTTTCATAAATCTATCCGTACAAAATTATGGTTAACGAAGACTTCTCGGCCGACTTTCCGAGCTAACGATGAGCTCAAATAAGCTCTATAAACACCTTTCGGCAAAATTACGATCAAGGTGTCAACTGATATTCATACTTGTCATAGTTCGAACTACGCCATAAAAGCTAAGGTAGGTTATGGATTAGCTACCAGAATCGTTTGCCGGTTTTTAAAACGGAGCGCGAGGAAAGTCAGCAAAAACAGTGGCGTAGTAAGATCTCCACCCATTAACCCGCACAGAATTCAGCGGAATACGGCTCCCCGCCGCCTCCGTTTTTTAATCGGCCGACTGCGCATGGATACGCGCTGTCGCCAGCGCTCTGAAAGAGCAAACAGGTCGGCCCGGCTTTTTCGGGTCATATACGAGGTCGTTTCGTTCGGAACAGCTATGGGTCAAGCAAGACTGACCATTGCAAGCCTGGAGACCGTGATTGCCATGAGGCCATCGCGCGCAAGGACAGCAGCTTTTATTCCGACGAACCCAATATCATTCGGCAGATGCACCCCAGCCAGAACGACAGCCTTCGCGGCCTCGTCAGGCTTAAGCGGCTTGCGTCTTTGCGCCGGTAAGAAAGATTATAATGTCCAACAAAATGCTTATAGATGCCTCCCACCCGGAGGAGACACGCGTTATCGTAACGCGTGGGAACAAAATTGAAGAATTCGACTTCGAGTCGGAACACAAGAAGCAGTTAAAAGGTAATATTTATCTCGCACGCGTTACCCGCGTCGAACCATCTCTTCAGGCTGCGTTCGTGGAGTATGGCGGCAATCGCCATGGCTTCCTCGCATTTTCCGAGATTCATCCTGATTATTATCAGATCCCGGCTGCGGATCGTTTAGCCCTTCTTGAAGCGGAAGCGAAAGCTGCCCGCGCGGAAGACGATGAAGACGAACCAAAGGCTAAAAGCAACGATCGCTCGCGCCGTCATCGCCGTCGCGGACGCCGTGATGGTCAAAATGGTGATCAGCAAGCCAATAACGGTTTGCCTGCGGCAGAACCTGTTGGCCCGGCGTTTGAAAACTACATTCCGGGCACGCCTGCCATCGCGCTGATGAAGCAGAGCGGCAACGTCATTTCGGAAGCCGTTGACTCTGATGATGACGATGATGATGATTCGGACGTAGAGAACGAAGAAGACATCGTTGAATCGGTTGGTTCTGAAGATGCCATGGAAGAGCTTCCCTCGCATGGTCGGACCAATCGCCGTCAGTATAATATTCAGGAAGTGATCAAGCGCCGTCAGATCATTTTGGTTCAGGTGGTTAAGGAAGAGCGCGGCAATAAGGGCGCTGCTCTGACTACCTATCTGTCGCTGGCTGGCCGTTATTCGGTTTTGATGCCAAATACTGCTCGCGGTGGCGGCATTTCACGCAAGATTACCAGTCCACAGGATCGCAAGCGTCTTAAGGACATCGTCAAGGATCTCGAAGTGCCGCAGGGCATGGGTGTAATCCTGCGTACGGCTGGTGCAAACCGAACCAATGCCGAAGTCAAGCGCGACTATGAATATCTGATGCGTATGTGGGAAAATGTGCGCACACTAACGCTACAGTCGATGGCACCTTCGCTCGTCTATGAAGAAGGCAGCCTGATCAAGCGCTCGATCCGCGATCTTTATAACAAGGACATCACCGAGATTCTCGTTTCAGGTGAAACCGGTTATCGCGAAGCAAAAGAATTCATGCGTATGCTCATGCCGAGCCATGCCAGAGTTGTTCAACCCTACCGCGAACAGGTTCCAATCTTTACACGTTACGGCCTGGAAGCGCTGCTTGATCGCATGTTGGTGCCACAGGTAACACTCAAATCCGGTGGTTATCTGATCATCAACCAGACCGAAGCTCTGGTTGCCATCGATGTGAACTCGGGTCGCTCGACCCGTGAACATTCGATTGAAGACACGGCACTCCAGACCAACCTGGAAGCGGCTGAAGAAGTTGCGCGTCAGTTGCGTTTGCGCGATCTCGCCGGTCTAATCGTTGTCGACTTCATCGACATGGAAGAAAAGCGCAACAATCGCGCTGTCGAAAAAAGGATGAAGGACTGCCTGAAAGACGACCGTGCGCGCATTCAGGTTGGCCGCATTTCGCATTTCGGTCTTCTCGAAATGTCGCGCCAGCGTATTCGTGCATCCGTTCTCGAAAGCACAATGCAGGTTTGCCAGCATTGCGGCGGCACCGGACATGTCCGTTCAGATTCCTCAATGGCGCTGCATATTATTCGCGGCATTGAAGATTATCTGCTGCGTCATACGGGCTACGATATTACCGTACGTACGCCTGTTGCTTCTGCACTTTACGTGCTCAACAACAAGCGGCAGCTGCTGGCTGATCTGGAAGGTCGTTTCGGCCTCGACATCAGCATTGATGCTGACGATAGTGTTGGTCACCAGCATTTTGTCATCGACAAGGGCGCACCATCGACACGTCCTGTGACTATACAGCCGGTTCAGGCTATTGTTTATGAAGATGACCTCAACGACCCTGATATTCCACTAGAGGATGACGAGGCCGAAGAGGAAATCAAAACCGATGCACAGCCTCGCGAAGAGAATGGCGAAAAAGGTGATCGCAACAAGCGTCGCCGTCGTCGTCGTCGTGGTGGTCGCGATCGTGAAAACGGCGAACAGACCGAAAATACCGAAGCGGGTTCGGAAGGTACCGACGACGAAGGCGATGAGGATACTAACCCTCAGAGCAATGCTTCGCTGAGTGAAGAAGATCGTCGCAAGAAGCGTCGTCGCGGTCGTCGTGGTGGACGCAAGAACCGTCGTGAAGACGAAATTCAGGTCAAAAAAGTGCCTGATCCTGAATTCGTCGGTTACACACCAGTGATACCGGTAAAGGCAGAAGAAAAGCCTGCCGTAACGGAGGATGTTGCTGTTGAAACCGCAAGCGTTGAGGTGATTGAGGCTCCAGTGGCTGTCGAGACAGACGAAAAGCCGTCAAAGCCAGCTCGCAAGCCACGTGGTCGCAAGACCGCGAAAAGCGAAGAAGCAGCGAACGACGATGTCGTTGCGGCTGATCCGAGCGAAGAGCCTGCAAAGCCTGCTCGCAGGGGACGCTCACGTAAGAAGCTTGTTGAAGAAGAAGCGTCTGTGGAAGCAGCGGTTCAAGCCGAGGAAGAAGCCGAAGCGGAAAAACCAAAGCGCCGTACTCGCAAGGCTGCAACCAAGGTTGAAGTGGAAGAAACCGTAGAGGAAACTGCACCTGTTGCAGAACCGCAAAAGGTTGTTGAGCCACAAAAAGTTATAGAACCACAGAAAGTTACCGAGGCTGTTGTTACCTCAAGTGAAACTGAGGAAAAGAAGACGAAGCGCGGCGGCTGGTGGCAGAAAAAGGGCTTCTTCTAAGCCAAGCTCATCTCTCATTTGAGACACAAGAAAACCGGCGGAAACGCCGGTTTTCTTTTTGCTTTATGATTTCAGGCTTTTTGCCGTGGAAGCCACTCTTCAAGACGACGTACCGCTTCTTCGATCTCCTCGACCTTGCCCGCATACGAAAATCGCATGGTGCGGTGCCCGTCGACTGGATCAAAATCGCGTCCAGGTGTGGCTGCGATATTGGTTTCGGCAATCATGCGGCGTGCGAATTGCATACTGTCATTGGTAAAGCGCGACACATCGCAATACGCATAAAATGCACCATCCATAGGTGCAGCAAGGCTTAGCCCCATGTGCGGCAGATTCTCAAGCAGAATTTTGCGGTTTTGACGGTAACGGTCTTTTACAAGTTCCAGTTCGGCTGTCGCATGGAATGCTTCGATTGCTGCGCGCTGCGAGAGTTCAGGGGCAGAAATATATAGGCTTTGACCGAGACATTCGACAGCGCGAACATCGGCTTCTGGCAGAACCATCCAGCCAATACGCCAACCGGTCATGCAATAATATTTTGAGAATGAATTGATGACGGTAACATCATTGGAAATCTGCAATGCGGTCACATCTTCCGCTTCATAGGAAAGACGATGATAGATTTCATCCGAAATAACGCGAATGCCGAGATCGCGTGCAGTCTCGATAATCGCCTGCAATTCCGGCTTGTCGATGACGGCGCCCGTTGGGTTCGCAGGGCTTGCGAAAAGCACGCCTTTGAGCGGCTTTTCGGCATGGGCCGAAGCTAAGGCTTCAGCCGTCAACGCACCAGATGCGCCGGTTTCATTGGCTATTTCCACCACTTCAAGACCAAGCGCCGTCAAGATATTACGATAGGCAGGATAACCGGGACGCGTGATTGCAACACGATCACCCAGATCAAAATAAACCAAAAATGCCAGATTAAACGCCGCTGACGACCCTGTGGTGATTGCGATACGCTCAGGCGACACGCTTACACTATAATTTTGCGCATAATGCGCAGCAATTGCCTCGCGCAATTCAATAAGACCAAGCGCATCAGTGTAGCCAATACGCCCATCTTTCAGAGCGCGTTCCGCAGCCAGCCGCACAATTTGTGGTGCAGGATCTGCCGGTTGCCCGACTGCCATAGAAATAATCGGATGGCCCGCAGCGCGACGACGATTGGCCTCCGCCAGAACATCCATAGCGTGAAATGGTTCGACTGCGCTACGGTTGGAAAGAGTATTCAACTTGGCCTCCAAAAAGCAGGGAATGCGATGCAACTCCCCCGCCCTATAATCGCCGGATTGGTAAAGCAACAGCTTTAGAGGATTTCCTGCAAAAGTGCTTAGCGGTTTTGCGTAGGACAATGCGGCAAAACAGATAGATAGAGTACCAAGCGTCCCATTGGACGCATAAAAGATGTTCTAAACTAGTTTAAATACGCATCGTGTCTTCCAAAAATCGCAAGCGATTTTTGAGCCTATGCTTTCGTAAAAACGACGATGAAGATTGCTGTAAAATCCTTACAGTGGCGGCAGACATTAAGATTCGCGTCAGTCTGGTTTGGGGAAGATGAGGAGCACTATGAGAAGCATGACTGCAACTTTCTCGGCCAGAGCTTTTTCTTTTCAAAATATGATGCGCCGCTCGGTTGCGGCATTTGCAGCCCTCACTATTGCTATAACTGGCATAGTGCCCGCCGAGGCGCAATCACGTGGCGGGGGCGTTCCCATCGTTCGTGATGCAGAAATTGAAGCGCTTGTTGCAGATTATGCAGCCCCAATCCTCAAAGCTGCCGGATTGGGTGGGCGCGGTGTTCGCGTCATTCTCGTCAACTCTCAAAGTTTCAATGCTTTCGTCGATGGTCGCCGCATTTTCATCAATACCGGCGCGATCATGCAGTCAGAAACGCCTAATGAAATCATCGGTGTCATTGCCCATGAAGCCGGACATATTGCAGGTGGTCATCAGGATCGCTTGCGCGAGCAGCTAAGCCGCGCACGCACCATGGCGGTCATCGGTATGCTTCTTGGCGTCGGCGCTGGCGTTGCAGGGGCTGCGGCAGGCAGCGGTGCAGCTGCAAGCGCTGGTGGTGGTATCGCCATGGGAAGTACCGAAATGGCGATGCGCAATTTGCTTAGCTATCAGCGCACCGAAGAGATAACTGCGGACCGTTTGGCGGTGAACTATCTTAATGCCACTGGTCAATCGACAAAGGGCATGCTTGACACCTTTCAGCGTTTCGCTTCAGCCCTTTCCCTGTCAGGCACACAAATCGATCAATATCGGATAAGCCATCCATTGCCGCGTGAACGTATTGCCAATCTTGAGGAACTTGCCAGAAAAAGCCCGAACTATAATAAGACGGATTCTGCGGCTCTCCAGCTTAGACATGATATGGCGCGGGTTAAAATCGCTGCCTATTCCAACAATATGGGCGCGTTGCAACGCATATCTCGAAGCAGTCCCGGAGGATTGCCTGCCCGTTATGGCAGCGCAATTACAACTTATCTGAACGGCTCGGCACGCTCCGCAATGCCGAAATTCGAAGCACTGATTAAAGAGCAGCCCAAGAACCCGTATTTTCAGGAAATGATGGGAGAAGTTCTGATCAAGGCAAATAATCCTGCAGGGGCGGCCAAGGCTTTTCAGCGTGCAGTTTCACTTGATACGCGCAAATCACCGCTCCTTCGCATGAGCTATGGCCGCGCTTTGATGCTCACCGGCACGAAAGCCAACATGCCAACAGCAATCAGAGAGTTGAAAGCAGGTATTGCAGCCGACCCGGAATTTCCAGGCGGATACGGTTTTCTCGCACAGGCCTATGGTCAGTCGGGCGACATGGCACGCGCAGACCTTGCAACCGCAGACATGAACTATTATTCCGGGAAAATACAACAGGCTCAGATATTTGCGATACGTGCGCAAAAGCAGTTAAAACGGGGAACGCCGGACTGGCTACGTGCGCAAGATATTATCAATGCGAAGACAAAAAAGTAATAAGCTTGAGCATTCCCAGCAAAAGTGCGTGTGCTTTTTGCGTGGGATAATGCGAAAGACAAATAATTAGAGCGTTTCCTATGATTCAATCAAAACAGGGAATACTCTAAGACGCGATACTAGCGAATACCGATACGGCTTTTCAGAACGTATGAAAGTGAAGACTATGAAGAATGTGATTTTGGGGTCGTTGGCTGGTGGGATCGTTGGTGCCGCAGCCCTTGCTCTGGGTTATTATGCAGGCACGGTCAATCAGCCAGCGCCCATTCAGGCCGCCGCCTCAACAGCCACGTCTGAACAGGCCGTTGAGAATATTGTTCGAAACTATCTTCTGCAAAACCCAGAGATCATGATTGAGGTGCAGACGGCGCTTGAAACAAAGCAGGCCGAAGCAGCAGAGGCGCACGTCAAGAATGTTCTGACCTCAAGTCAGGACCAGCTTTTCAACCCCGCTCATGATGCCGTCTTCGGCAATCCAAAGGGCGATGTGACTATATTCGAGTTCTTTGATTATAATTGCGGCTATTGCAAACGCGCTCTGCCCGATATGCAGGCGATCATCAAGCATGATCCAAATGTGCGTTTCGTGATGAAGGAACTGCCGATCCTGGGACCAGATTCCACCCGCGCGCATATCGTGGCACAGGCCTTCAAAGCGCTTGTGCCTGAAAAATATGCTGAGTTTCACCAGTTGCTGCTTGGCGCACCAGAACGCGCGACCGAAGCTTCTGCGATTGCCGATGCAGTCAAGCTCGGAGCCGATGAAGCGCAGCTTCGTGAAAAGATGCAGGATCCGGCGATCACGGGTTCATTTCAGGACACATATCAGCTCGCTCAAAAGCTCAACATCACCGGCACGCCATCCTATATCATCGGAAACGAACTTATTCCCGGTGCAATTGGTGCGGAAGGTCTGATTGAAAGAATCGCCGCTGCACGCGCTGCCAGCAAAAGCTGAGAATATCTATTTTTGCCACAAATTGTGTTCATTCCACAAAGAATAGCGGGAAAAACGCTGTGGTAAATCAGATGCATTGAATTAGAGGGTTTCGACTTGCCTCCAAGCCCTCTATATGAAATGCGAAGTGTAATTGAACTTTCGTAATAGGCCCGTTATCGATCACGGACGAATATGACAAAAACGGTTTTTGTTCTCAATGGCCCCAATCTCAATCTTCTTGGGAGACGTGAGCCAGGCATTTACGGTGTAGCGACGCTCGATGATATCGAAGCGAGCTGCAAACGTGTCGCTGCAGAACTGGACTTATTCGTCGAATTTCGCCAAACCAATTATGAGGGTGATCTTGTGAGCTGGATTCAGGAAGCGGGTGAAAAAAACGCTTATGTCCTGATCAATCCGGCTGCATACAGCCACACTTCGATTGCTATTCAAGATGCCATTCGCTCGGCCAAGGTTACGGTCGTGGAAGTGCATTTATCGAACATTCATGCGCGTGAAGCTTTCCGGCATCACTCTTATGTCTCCGCAGTCGCCAAGGGCGTTATCTGCGGCTTTGGCGCGGAGGGATACCAGCTCGGCCTGCGCGCACTCGCGGCAATTGCCAAAGAAGAAGAAAACAACGGGCAAAGCTTAAAAGGGGCCTAATATGTCCAGCAAAACCTCCGTCATCGACAAGGAAACTATTCGCGATCTCGCGGATATCCTCAATGAAACCGACCTGACCGACATCGAAGTCGAGCATGGCGATCTGCGTATTCGCGTTTCGCGCAAGGTAACGGTTCAGGCTGCGGCCACCGTGATGCAGGCAGCACCCGTTGTCGCTGCTGCACCTGTCGCTGCTGTTGCAGCAGAGCCAACCAAGGCAGAAATTTCGAAGAACGCAGTTCCTTCGCCAATGGTCGGCACCGCTTATCTGGCACCAGCACCCGGCGCACGCAACTTCATCGAAGTTGGTACGCAGGTCAAAGAAGGTCAGACCCTTCTCATCATCGAAGCCATGAAGACCATGAACCAGATTTCGGCACCACGCGCCGGTACGGTCAAGGCTATTCTGATTGAAGATGCAGCGCCTGTTGAATTCGGCGAACCGCTTGTCGTCATCGAATAAGATGACCATCTGGTCAATAGAATCCGGGCTTATTCAATGAACGGGCAGCAAAGCGCAATGTTTCAAAAGATACTCATAGCCAATCGTGGCGAAATCGCTCTTCGTGTGCTCAGAGCTTGTAAAGAACTGGGCATAAAGACGGTCGCAGTCCATTCCACAGCCGATGCCGATGCGATGCATGTTCGCCTTGCGGACGAAAGCGTTTGCATTGGACCGCCTCCATCACGCGACAGCTATCTGAATATTCATCAAATCGTTGCAGCCTGTGAAATAACCGGCGCTGATGCAATCCATCCGGGTTATGGCTTCCTATCGGAAAATGCTAAATTTGCTGAGATTCTTGAAGCACACAGCATTACCTTTATCGGACCGACCTCTGCGCATATCCGCACCATGGGCGACAAGATCGAAGCCAAGCGCACCGCAAAGCGCCTCGGCATTCCAGTCGTTCCGGGTTCAGATGGCGGCGTGACGGACGAAAACGAAGCCAAGCGCATCGCAAAAGAAATCGGCTATCCAGTCATCATCAAGGCTTCTGCCGGTGGTGGCGGTCGCGGCATGAAAGTTGCGAAGACCGAAGACGATCTGGCCGTTGCCCTTGCAACTGCGCGTACCGAAGCAGGCGCGGCCTTCGGCGATGATGCTGTTTATATCGAGAAGTATCTCGAAAAGCCGCGTCACATCGAAGTGCAGGTCATGGGTGACGGCGCTGGCAATGCAATCCATCTGGGTGAGCGCGATTGTTCTTTGCAGCGTCGCCACCAGAAGGTCTGGGAAGAAGCCAATTCACCAGCGCTGAATGCTGAAGCACGTGACAAGATTGGCATGATATGTGCCAATGCTGTTGCTGACATGGGCTATCGGGGTGCAGGTACAATCGAGTTCCTCTATGAAAATGGCGAGTTCTATTTCATCGAAATGAATACCCGTCTTCAGGTGGAACATCCGGTCACTGAAGCCATTACCGGCATCGATCTTGTTCACGAGCAGATCCGCGTAGCAGCTGGCCTTGGCCTTTCGGTCAAGCAGGATGACGTGCGTTTCTCTGGCCATGCCATTGAGTGCCGCATCAATGCTGAAGACCCACGCAACTTCACGCCTTCACCGGGCCTGATCACCCATTATCATACCCCGGGTGGCCTTGGTATCCGCGTGGATTCGGGCGTTTATTCCGGCTACCGCATCCCGCCTTACTATGACAGCCTCATCGGCAAGCTCATTGTTCATGGCCGCAACCGCGTTGAATGCATGATGCGTTTGCGTCGTGCACTCGATGAGTTCGTGGTTGATGGCGTGAAAACGACCCTACCGCTGTTCCAGGACCTGATTTCCAATCAGGACATTGCCAATGGTGATTACGACATCCATTGGCTGGAAAAATATCTGGCTAAGCAGTCAGAAACCCCAAATGCATAAGAACATGGGCGCATAAATAAAGTGACCGCAGGAGCTTCCCCGGACGACCATACAATCGACCCGGAATTGCTCCTGCGGGCCTATGCCACCGGGGTTTTCCCAATGGCAGAAGAAGCAGACGATCCCGAGATTTTCTGGGTTCGACCTGATAAGCGCGGCATCATCCCGCTTGACGGCTTTCACGTTCCGAAAAGCCTGCAAAAAACCATCCGACAAGCAGTTTTTGAAATTAGGCTCGACAGTGATTTCGAGGGCGTCATCGACGGCTGTGCGAGTGGCTCTGGCGAACGTGCGCGAACATGGATCAATGCTCCCATCCGTGAGGCCTATGGCAAGCTCTTTGATGCCGGACATTGCCACACGGTCGAAGCCTGGCACGAGGGGCAACTCGTTGGCGGGCTTTATGGCGTAACACTTGGTAGAGCTTTTTTTGGCGAAAGCATGTTTACGCGTAAACGCGACGCATCAAAGGTCTGCCTTGCTTTTCTGGTCGAGCATCTGAATAAGCAAGGTTTTGTGCTGCTGGATACACAGTTTACAACAGCGCATCTTGAACGGTTTGGTGCAATTGAAGTGAAGCGCAAAAAATATGAAGTTCTTCTTGATGAAGCGCTTCAGGGCAGCGCAACATTCTGAAGTTTGATTATTGACGCTGATTAGGCGGCGGAACGTCAGACGACTGCTTGCAGTTCTTCAGCCACACATCATAAATCGGATGTTCGACAGCATTGAGACCCGGGCTATCGGCAAACATCCAGCCTGTGAAAATACGACGAATTTTACGGTCGAGCGTAATCTCATCAACCTCTACAAAACCATCTGTACGTGGCGCTTCATTCTCGGTGCGCGAGTAGCAAACTTTTGGCGTAACCTGAAGCGCACCAAATTGCACAGTCTCGTTGATATAGACATCGAATGTCGTGATGCGGCCTGTGATCTTGTCGAGCCCGGAAAATTCGGCAACCGGATTAGAAATGCGTTCTGCAAAGGCCGAATTGAAACTCAATGTTCCGGCGAGAACGGTAAGCAAAGCGAGTTTCGCAGCGCTTGTAATCCAGTTCTTTCCGTTAACAACCGTGCCGGGAGAATGCTTCGTCAAAACGGATATCCGTATAATCTGGTTAAATATAGAGCCGCAACAATTCCTAATCATCAATTGTGACGATTCGTGGCCCGGTCGCAAGCAACAATGCTTTACAACCGTCTGTGCAGCGCATCTATCCTCAAACCTTTTGCGTTATGGTGCAAAAGAAAAAGACCGGCAGAAAAACTCATGCCGGTCTTCGCAGAAAACTTAGCTACCCGGTGTCCAGGCGTCATATTCGCCCGTCACGCGCGGACGTTCCCCAGGCGTCGTTCCCGGAATTGCAATCGCACCCTTTGGACGATAGGCCAGCGGCGAACCAGTCAGGTTCTGCAAATGAGGCTTCTGCCAATCGCGTGGCTTGTAGTCTTCCTTGCTCGGCGGCGTATCGACGCGATGGTGCATCCAACCGTGCCAGCCCGGAGGAATGGCGCTTGCTTCCGCATAGCCGTTGAAAATGACCCAGCGGCGCGTGCGACCTTCAGAGTCTTTGCCGCCCTGATAGTAGATATTACCAAACTCGTCTTCGCCAACCCGTTCGCCTTTGCGCCAGGTATGCAGGCGGGTACCGAGTGTCTGGCTGTTCCACCATGTGAAGACTTGCGTAATAAATGTTTTCATGACCTATCCAGATCCGTTATTGCCACAGGCAGAATAACTGCCGGGTTTTGAACGCTTATGGCCCTATCAAAGGCCCAAGGCAAGGGGCAAGTTGCCGCTGTCACAAGAGTATGATGCAGCAGCAAAGAGTTGCTACATACTCCAGCCTTCGAGGGACTTTTCCATAATCAGCACGGGTTCTTTGCAATTGGGATCGCCCCAATCTTCGCTGCGGCCAACCTGCACATAACCTTTACGCTCGTAAAAGCGAATAGACTTTGCATTGCGCTCGATGACTTCGAGCCGCATCGTGTTAACACCCGGAAAAGCCATTTCGACTTCCGCGAGAAGCATAGTGCCTATGCCCTGCACCTGCCCTTCAGGGCGCACATAAAGCTGATGCAGCGAGGCCTTGCCATCACCAGTCTGGCTCGCAAATGCCATGCCGTTGATGCCGCCCTCGCCGTTATCGGCGACGATGAACTCTGAATATGGCTTCTTAAGATTGGCTTTCAAAGCCGCAATCGAATGCCATTTTCCGGTAACAGCATTCACTGTCTCCCGACCAAGAACGTCATCAAAGGTCGCATGCCAGGTTGAAACCAGCAGTTCATGTACGGCCTTCAAATCGGCTTCACTGGCGCTGCGAACCCACATTATTCTTCAATCTCCAGCTTGGCCTTGACCAGATCGTTGACGGCCTGCGGGTTGGCCTTGCCACCCGTTGCCTTCATCACCTGACCAACAAACCAGCCAGCCATGCTTGGCTTTTCCTTGGCCTGCTGAGCCTTTTCCGGGTTGGCTGCAATGATGTCGTCAACAGCCTTTTCAATCGCGCCGGTATCGGTAACCTGCTTCATGCCGCGTTCTTCAACGAGGCTTTTCGGGTCGCCACCTTCGTTCCAGACAATCTCGAACAGTTCCTTGGCAATCTTGCCGGAAATTGTTCCGTCTTTGATCAGATCAATAATCGCACCAAGCTGCGCTGGCGAAACAGGCGATTCTTCAATGTCTCTGCCGGCCTTATTCAGTGCGCCAAGAAGATCGTTGATGACCCAGTTTGCAGCCAGTTTGCCATCACGACCGTCACAAACGACTTCGTAATAGTCAGCAATCGCCTTTTCACTCACCAGAATCGACGCATCGTAAACCGAGATGCCGAGCTTTTCGACAAAACGGTCTTTCTTGACGTCTGGCAGTTCCGGCAGATCAGCAGCAAGTGCATCAACGAATGCCTGATCGAATTCAAGCGGCAGCAGATCAGGATCCGGGAAATAACGATAATCGTGCGCTTCTTCCTTGGAGCGCATCGAACGAGTTTCACCCTTTACCGGATCAAACAGGCGCGTTTCTTGATCAATGGAGCCTCCATCCTCCAGAATAGCAATCTGGCGACGTGCTTCATATTCAATCGACTGTCCAACGAAGCGGATTGAATTGACGTTCTTGATTTCGCAGCGCGTCCCAAACTCACCGCCCGGACGACGAACCGAGACATTCACATCAGCACGCATCGAGCCTTCGTCCATGTTGCCGTCACACGTGCCGAGATAGCGGACAATCGTGCGCAGCTTAGTCAGATAAGCACGCGCTTCGTCAGACGAACGCAGGTCCGGCTTGGACACGATTTCCATCAGCGCCACACCAGAACGGTTCAAATCGACATAGGACATAGTCGGATGCTGATCATGGATCGACTTGCCCGCATCCTGCTCCAGATGGAGACGTTCAATACCGATCTCGACGTCTTCGAACTGGCCCTTATTGTCAGGACCAACCGAGATCATGATCTTGCCTTCGCCAATAATCGGCTGCTTGAACTGCGAAATCTGATAGCCCTGCGGCAGATCAGGATAAAAGTAGTTCTTACGGTCAAAAACAGACTTCAGATTGACCTGTGCGTTAAGGCCAATGCCGGTACGAACTGCCTGCTTGACGCATTCAATATTGATGACCGGCAACATGCCAGGCATGGCCGCATCGACTAAAGAGACATTGGCATTTGGCGCGGCGCCAAACGATGTGGAAGCACCAGAAAAGAGCTTTGATTCGGACGTGACCTGTGCGTGGACTTCCATGCCAATGACGACTTCCCAGTCGCCGGTGGCGCCAGAGATGAATCGTTTCGGTTCTGGTGTGCGCGTATCAATAAGGGTCATGCTGGCTCGCAAATATTCGGATTGAGCTAAAAACTGATTGTTTACTGGCTAGAGCAAACCCCCATAGGATGCAAGCTTTTCGGCCAGTCAATTCAGTGCGGTCAAACAGAAAAGGCCGCGCAATGCGCGGCCAATTCGTAATCATATCAAAGGAAGAATTAAGCCTCGTCGGACTTTTCTTCTGCCTTCTTCTTAGGAGCGGCCTTCTTCTTGGCTGCTGCCTTCTTAGCTGGCTTTGCTTCCGAACCGTCTTCGTCTTCTGCAGTCAGCTCTTCCTTCGAGACCTTCTTATCGGTCACGTTGATGTTTGCGAGCAGGTGGTCAACGACCTTTTCTTCGAAGATCGGTGCGCGAAGGTTAGCAACTGCATCCGGCGTCTTGCGCAAGAATTCGTAGATTTCCTTTTCCTGACCTGGATAGCGACGTACCTGATCGTAAACTGCGCGCTGCAGTTCTTCTTCTGTCACTTCTACGCCAGCCTTCTCACCAATTTCGGAGAGAACCAGACCGAGACGAACGCGGCGTTCAGCAAGCTTGCGATATTCTTCGCGAGCAGCTTCTTCCGTGGTTTCTTCGTCTTCAAACGTACGACCAGCCTGCTGCAGGTCGAAGTTGATCTGCTGCCAGATGTTGTTGAATTCGGCTTCAACCAGCTTTTCAGGGGTTTCGAAAGCGTAATCGCCATCAAGCGCGTCAAGAATCTGACGCTTTACCTTCTGACGAGTGATCTGGCCGTATTGGCTTTCAATCTGCTCACGAACAACCTGACGCAGACGCTCAAGCGACTCGATGCCGAGTTTCTTTGCGGTTTCATCGTCAAGAACGAGTTCGCCAGCCTTTTCAACGCCCTTAACGGTGATGTCGAAGGTCGCTTCTTTGCCAGCAAGATGTGCTGCGCCGTATTCAGCAGGGAAAGTTACGTTGATAACCTTCTCGTCGCCAGCCTTCAAGCCAACGAGCTGCTCTTCAAAGCCAGGAATGAACTGGTTCGAACCAAGAACGAGTTGCGCGTCTGTGTCTGCGCCGCCTTCAAATGCTTCGCCATCGATCTTGCCGAGATAGTCGATCGTTACGCGATCTTCGTTTTCGGCTTTGCCCTTTTTGGCTTCATAGGTGCGGGTCGAGGACGCAATGCGCTTAACCTGTTCGTCAACTTCTTCTTCCGAAATGTCGACAACTTCACGAGTCACAGCGATCTTGGAGAAATCTTTAACTTCAATTGCTGGCAGAACTTCGTAGCTCAGCGAGAAAACAAAATCGGCCTTGCCGTCGAGAACCTTTTCAGCTTCTTTTTCGTCTTCCGACATCGAAACAACAGGCTGCGTTGCCGATTTTTCGTTGCGGTCAGCAAGAATCGAGCGCGACGAATCGTTGAGGATTTCGTTCACGATCTCAGCCATGAAGGACTTACCGTAGGTCTTGCGCAGGTGCGTCGTTGGCACTTTTCCCGGACGGAAACCATTGATCTTGGCGCGACCACGGGCAGTTTCGAGCCGCTCGGAGAGCTTGGCTTCGAGATCTCCGGCCGGAACCACGACTTTAATCTCGCGCTTCAGCCCTTCATTGAGCGTTTCGGTAACCTGCATGTTCAAACCTTCACTTCTTGTCATTGTCCCGCCGTTTCCGGCCTTATATGCCTCGTCGCGGGAGAAAAATTCTTTGCCTTAAGGCAGTTGGTGCGGATAGAGGGACTCGAACCCCCACGGTCTCCCGCCAGAACCTAAATCTGGTGCGTCTACCAATTTCGCCATATCCGCTTCTAAGCCGAAGTGCATTCAACCGAACGCACTGAATTCGTCTCAGATATTGAACCGCCTTCTCGAAAGCGCGCGTCTCTATAACACTCAATTTTTCCGGTTCAAAGGAAAAAACTCGTTTTACCAGCTTAGATTTGCCAGCTCATTCAAGCCGAAGCGCTTCCGTGCTTTGCGCCCCTATATAGCGATCTTGGCGACTTAGCCAAGCCCCTTTTCTTATAAGCCTATTAATAGAGTGGTTCCTGGTAAAGTTGCTGACCATTATCACGCAAAGCTTTCATGACCGCCGTGCCCTCATCATCGACGGAAACCACCGCGGTAATGTCAAAATCGCGCTGGCTATCTTCGATTTCTCGCCCCTCACCCTCCGGTACATAGTAGCGCTCTATCCCATAGAGGAGATTGATACTTCCATCGGGATAATCGGAAATTGCATAAGCTGATTGCCCGCGGATCTGCACTTCGTTCGAGCCAAGATCAGGGAATGATACAAAAGACGCCCGCGAGATTTGCCATATGCCATTGGCATCCGCTTTCAACGCCACATAGACGGTGCGTGACCCAGCTTCAGGAGTGCCCTGAATGTCTTTGCGGTCAATTGATGTAATATCGTAGCCAAGGATCACATAGTCGCCGCGCATCAGATCACGAGGATCGATCGGTCGCGTCTGCAGGACGACTTCATGACCGGATCGCAGCACCGAAGCGCGTTTTTCGATACTTGCATACAGAACACCAGTCTGGAGTACGGCAGCAGCGACGGCACCAGCATAGAGCCATTTGCTTTTGACAAAACTCATGGCCGCACCTCCAAGCCGCGTTTTTTACCAAACCGGTTTTCCATACGGCGCACAAAGGCTGCAAGCAGCAGCACAAGCACGCCAGCTGTCAGGAAGAAGCCGGAAGTGCCGATCATCGAACCAACGGTGGAGAATGCGAGATAAAGCACCTCAAATGAGAATGCGATATAAGCGATTGCCCGCAAGCTACCATTATCGCGCCCACAGACTGCAAGTGCGCCGATTGAAAGCGCCAGAATGAGAATGCCATAGATAACGTCATGGGCGATATTTTGGTCGAAAACGGATGAGACCATAATATCCACCTGCAAAATGCCAAGCGCAAGCAATGCCAGCAACAGTCCATACGAAGCGAGCGGATGCGCAAAACGCGTTAGCTTTTGCAGCGCTTGATGGGCGAATGCATCTGCCAGCATCAAAGCTATGCCGACAACCAGCATCATTCCCAGAACTTCTCGACTGTTATGTTCAGCATAAAGAAGAGCAGCCCAGCCAAGAACGAACAGGCACCAGATATGTGCCGCGTTCCGTGACCTTGTAAATCGTGCAGCCCCGGCGCCAGCCAGCACCAATATCGGTGCAATCCAGCGGTAGCTCATGTCGCCATAATCATTATCAAATGCAAAGGTGGAGAGGTAAAAGCACGCAACGCCTGCTCCGAAAGCCGCCAAAACCGGAGAACGCAACAAAAAGGCAGAGGCCAAAACGCCACCAGCCCACACAAGGGCTGCGGAATGCACGTCGCCTGACAGGTGATACATCTGCCCCACGAGTGCAATACCCGCACCAAACGATGCTGCTGCTACTATATAGAGCGCTTGTGGGAGCACCTTGTCGCCGCGCAGCTCGCGCCACGCGCCCCCCAGATAACAGCCCCAGATCAGCACAAAGATTAAACCGATGCGCATGATGCGCGGCATATCCTGCCAATTGGCAGCGACCAGCATGATAACTGCAGCCCCCAACAACAAGCCGCCAAGGGTTGCAAGAACCGAGCCCAGACTGAACCGGGGGCCACGTTTTTCAAGATCAGCATTCAGCCGTGATGCGGTTTCAGCATCGATAAGGCCTTCTTGCTGCCAACGCTTAACCAAGCGCTCTACAGAAACTGAAAACGACAAAACAACTCCCGATCAATCTATCCGTTGACACCAAGGCAAACTTAAGTTGCTGGGAACATATAGGAAACTCACCAGCCGGCAAAGAGTTAGCTCAAGTCAGTTTAAGGCAATTTTGTGCTCGACTAGTCTAATCGATTTAACGTGTCGTGCAGAACCCGCAAGGCAGCTATGCAAACTCGTGTCTGCAAGTAGCGAAAACAATGGGTTATATAATGTGCAGCAGACAAGATGAATTGAACAACCAGTTCCTCAACGATGAAGGAATAATACCATGAACCTCGTACGCTCTTACAACAACTGGCGCCGTTACCGCGATACTGTCAACGAGCTGAACCAGCTCTCGACTCGCGAACTCAACGACCTTGGCATTTCCCGCGCAGACATTCCATATGTAGCGCGCCAGTCTAAAGGTCGTTAAGTCCAAGGGACGCTAAACGAAATTCAGATTTGCTAGGCCTGAATCCTCCTCCCATCAGGCCTAGTTTATCGCAAAGCACTCCTCCTCCCAAGCTTTGCGGTAACAAGACCGGATTCCCTCCCAAGTTTCGGTCTGACAATAATGGCATCCGTCGCACCTCCTCCCGCGCCGGATGCCATTTGTTTTTGTGCTTCTCTTCCCATTGAAGGCGACAGGCAAAAACGGTATTGGGTTTGCCATGTTAAAAGATACAAATCTCTCCCCCGTACATATCGTTGGCGGCGGCCTTGCAGGCTCGGAAGCCGCATGGCAAATCGCGCAAGCCGGCGTTCCGGTCATTCTGCATGAAATGCGCCCCGTTCGCGGCACCGATGCGCATAAGACAGAGCAGCTTGCCGAGCTTGTCTGCTCGAATTCTTTCCGCTCGGATGATGCTGAAACCAACGCCGTTGGCGTGTTGCATGCCGAAATGCGCCTAGCAGGCTCGCTGATCATGGCTTGTGCCGATGCGCATCAGGTTCCGGCCGGCGGTGCTCTGGCAGTTGATCGCGAAGGCTTTTCGCAGGCAGTGACTTCGAAACTCGAAGCGCATCCGCTCATCACCATTGAGCGCGAGGAAGTGACCGGCCTGCCACCGGAAGAATGGGGCACGTCGATTGTCGCGACCGGCCCTTTGACCGCTCCGTCACTGGCAGAATCAATTCAGGCACAAACCGGCGCCGATGCGCTGGCATTTTTTGATGCTATTGCACCGATTTTGCATTTTGATTCGATCAATATGGATGTCTGCTGGTTCCAGTCGCGTTATGACAAGGTCGGACCGGGCGGCACTGGCAAGGATTATATCAACTGCCCTATGGACAAGGAGCAGTATGAGGCTTTTGTTGCTGCCCTCATTGAGGGCGACACGACCGAGTTTAAGGAATGGGAAGGTACGCCCTATTTCGATGGATGTCTGCCAATTGAAGTGATGGCCGAACGCGGGGCTGAAACCTTGCGTCATGGTCCGATGAAGCCGATGGGTCTCACCAACGAGCATAATCCTACAGTGAAAGCATATGCGGTCGTGCAATTGCGTCAGGATAATGCGTTGGGCACGCTCTATAATATGGTCGGTTTCCAGACGAAGCTTAAATACGGCTCGCAGACCGGCATTTTCAAGATGATTCCCGGTTTGGAAAATGCAGAATTTGCGCGTCTCGGTGGATTGCACCGCAATACCTACCTCAACTCACCAGTGCTGCTTGATAATGTGCTCCGTCTCAAATCACGTGAGAGCGTGCGCTTTGCAGGTCAGATTACGGGCTGCGAGGGCTATGTCGAATCATCAGCCATTGGTCTTCTGGCTGGACGCTTCACAGCGGCTGAAAAGCTTGGCAAAACACCAATTGCACCACCGGTAACCACTGCTTTTGGCGCACTGCTCGGCCACATTACTGGCGGTCACATCGTTGCCGACGATGCCGAACCTGGCAAGCGTTCGTTCCAGCCGATGAATGTGAATTTTGGCCTGTTCCCGCCAATCGAAGTTCCTAAGACCGAAGGTAAGCGTCTTCGCGGCAAGGAAAAGACGATTGCGAAAAAGCGCGCTCTGTCTGCACGTGCGCTAGCAGATTTCAGGCAATGGCTTGAAAGTGAATCATGATTTATAAAATAGGGCCGTTTCCTTAAACGAGAAATCGGCCCTATTTTTTAGAATCCAGCCTTAAACATAAGCCATTGTTTGCGCAACGCCGAGAGATCGGCCACTTCATCGACTGCTTTTTCGCCCATTCGTTCGATCGCATTCAGATATGCCGGTACAAGCGCCATTGGCAAAAAGGCCGGTGCCAGAGTTTTTGGCAAATCCTTTTTGGCCGTCTCGAAAACCGAAAGATGTTCGCGCGCTAAAGCCGTCATAACGCTGATAACACGCTGATGCGCGGACTTGTCATCATTGGTGAGAAACGCATCACGCGTGACGCCCACGGCCTGCAACATATCGGCTGGAACATAGACCTGTCCTCGGCGACGATGGATTGGCATAAGCCGCAGCAGACCCGTCACAGATTGTGCAACCCCTGCATGACCTGCCGTCTCGGTATGCGATTGTGCTGCATCGCGGTCGAGAATAAAGCCCGCAAGCTGGATAAGAGCAGAAGCAGTTTCACCACAATAACCTTCAAGATCGTTGCGGCTTGGCATTGGATCGTCGTAGAGATCGAAAATGCGTGCTTCGCAATAATTGTCGAAAGCGTTGCGTGGCAGTTCATAACGGGTGATCGTCTCAACCAACGCTGCTGCAACCGGATGGGCATCCGCACTTCCACGCTCTTCACCATTGATGAGATCGCGCCACCATTGCAAACGCACTTCGCCGGGCAATGGTTCGTGCACAAGATCGCGAATGCGGGCAATTTCTGCATTGAATGCATAAAGGGCTGCGAGCGCGCCGCGTTTCTCTTCCGGCGCATAAAGCACTGAAAGATAACGATCCTTGTCCGCTTCGCGCAGAAGCGCAAGGCAATGTTCCTCATTCTGGTTCATGAATATCAGTCTACCGCAATCAGTGCCGCCGCAACCGCGCGATCTTCTGCGAGCAGCACATTATAAGTGCGCACTGCTGCACCCGTGCTCATCGGATCAGACGAAATACGATGTTCGCGAAGGATAGCACGTACATCTTCCGGGATGCGTCGCAGATCCATGCCAGTGCCAACCAACAGAATTTCGATGTCACTTGCCTGTTCTAAAATAGCACCAAGGTCGTGACGCGAAATAATCGGTGGTGTCTGCGGCTCCCAGCCATGAATGCCAGACGGCAGGCAAAGTATAGACCCAATATGCGACATATCGGCAAAGCGAAAACCGCCATTGCCATACGCATCAATGGGTGCACGGCCCGGAAAATGGGCTTCGCGGATTTCTATGCCTTTGGCCATCTCAGAGCATTTCCAGTTTAGATTGAGTCATTAGAAATGCTCTATCCATTTGTTTTGCGCGCATCTTTGTCCGAAAATCGCTTCACACTTTACGGGATGCGCTTTGATTTTACCCGCATCTTATCCGAAAACCGTTTCACACTTTTCGGGATGCGCTCTAATTTTCCAGATTGAGCGACTGCGCAAGGTCATCGCCCATCGTATCATCTCCATCGGCTACACGCGGCTTGAGGCCAAACTGCACAAGCAGAGGTGCTGCAATAAAGATCGAAGAATAAGTCGCAACGATAATACCGACGCTCAATGCGAGCGCGAACATCCGAATATCGGCTCCACCAAACATATAGAGCGGAATATGCGCAATGAAAGTCACAAAGGCTGTCGGCAAGGTACGCGACAGGGTCTGATTGATCGAGGCATCGATAATCGCGGGCAATGGCGCACTGCTATAACGGCGCAGATTTTCACGCACGCGGTCATAGATCACGATGGTATCGTTCAATGAATAACCAATAATCGTGAGGACAGCTGCGACACTCCACAGATTGAATTCCATTCGGAAAACAATGAAAACGCCAGCCAGAATAATAACGTCGTGCAAAGTGGATAGCACCGCACCAAGTGCCAGTTGCCAGCGGAATCTCACCCAGACATAGACGAAAATACCGGCAAGCGACAGGAACAGCGCCAGAAGCCCGGCCTGTGAAAGCTGCTCTGAAACCGTGGGGCCAACCACTTCAACACGCTGGAACGAATAATCCTGCTCGAACTCGCCCCGCAGTTTCACTGCAACCGTCTGTTCGGCATCGTCGCCCACTTCCTGACTGCCGATGATGACAAGGGCAGAGCGTGGCGATTTGGCGGGCAGAACGCGCGCGCTGTCGATATTGAGTTCGCTCATGCGTTCTTCAATATCGGGCAGATTTGCATCGCCGCTACGCGCCTGCAATTCGACCATCGAACCACCACGGAAATCAATGCCGTAATTGAAGCCAATATTGACGAAAAGTGCGACAACGATTGCGGAAGCCAGAACCGAGATACCAAGCGTTACGAATTGAAGACGCATGAACGGAATATGTGTGACGGTTGGCACCAATTTCAGGCGACGCTTGGGGATTTCCTTTGGCTTTGCCGTGCGCACCCATTGCGCGATCAGCAAGCGTGTGAAGGTAAGCGTTGTAAACAGCGTTGTCAGAATACCGATCGTCACGGTGAGTGCAAAGCCATGAACCGGGCCAGACCCCATCAGGAACAGCACCAATGCCGCAATCATCGTTGTGAGATTGGCGTCAACAATCGTTGAAAGCGCGCGGTAAAAGCCTGATTCCATCGCCTGAACAACGGAATAGCCTTTGCGCCGATCTTCGCGCACGCGTTCATAAATCAGGATATTCGCATCAACTGCCATGCCGATGATCAGTACAATACCGGCAACGCTTGCGAGTGTAATGGATGCGCCGATCAGCGATATGATCGCGACCAGAATGATCATATTGACTGCGAGTGCGACCATGGCGATCACGCCAAGGATGCCATACGACAGCACCATGAACAGGCCGACAAGGAGCGCAGCCAGAAGCGCTGCAGAAACGGCTGCACTTGCGTAATCATCACCGAGGGCCGACGCGATTGTGCGTTCCTCAAGAACCGTTACTGCCTTGGGCAACGCACCCGAACGCAAAACAACCGACATATTGTTGGCTGATTGCAGGTCGAACGCACCAGAAATCTGTAATTCATCGGTATCAAGCGGTTCATTGACAACCGGGGCCGATACGACCTGGTTATCGACAACAATTGCAAATGTCTTTTCTGTCGCCTGAGCGGTCGCAGCAGCAAGTGCACTGCGTCCTTTCTCATCAAGCGTTAGCGTAATGATGGGCTCGTTATCGTCTTCGGCTAGTGTGGCTTTAGCGTCGGTGACATCCTCACCAGTGAAAACAGGCTCGTTTTTAACGAGATAGCCGACAGGCGGATCATCATAGGAATAGATGATGGTGCTATCAGCAGGAGGTGTACCGCGGATCGCGTCGTCGGGTGACATGCTGTCATCAACCGCACGGAACGAAAGATTGCCACGAATACTGAGAATATCTTTGAGAAGCTGCGCATCATAAAGGCCGGGTACTTCAACACGAATGCGGTTGCGTCCCTCTTCCTCAACAATCGGATCGCCATAGCCCAGTTCTTCAAGGCGCTGGCGCATAATTTCTTTGGTGCGATCAAGGTCGCCCCTGCCAGCAGTCTGCACCTGAAGGACAAGCCGGGAACCACCGGACAGATCAAGCCCAAGTGCCACCTGCTTCGTTGGCAAAAATCCGGGCAGATTTGCCAGTGTTTCACGCGAGAAAAAATTAGGCGAAGCGATGATGAAGCTGGCGATGATTGCCAACCAGATCAGAGCCGATTTCCAACGTGAAAAATAAAGCATCGAGCAGCAATTCCGTTTTGGCTGGAAGAACGCATGTCTGACTGCATCGCTATTCGACGCCATCTGACCCTAATGAATGCAAATCGCTTCGAATTTGCATCACGATAATGAACAAGCCCCGGTTATGGAATCCTTACCGGGGCTCGTTTTATGGTAAAAAATTACTTATTCTTGTTATCGGCGACTGGTTCGCCCTTAACGCGCACTTCCGAAAGAGCGCTGCGCAGAACGCGAATCTTAACGCCTTCAGCGATTTCAACGTCGAGTTCGCCGTCTTCGTGGACCTTCTGGACCTTACCCACAATGCCACCACCCGTCACAACCGTATCCCCGCGACGAACTGCTGCGAGCATCTCCTGACGCTTCTTCATCTGAGTCCGCTGTGGACGGATGATCAGGAAATACATGATAACAAAAATCAGAACGAAAGGCAGAATGCTCATGAGCATGTCTGGCCCGCCAAGGCCGCCGGAGGCTTGTGCATAAGCCGGTGTTACAAACATTAGGAACTCCTCTGAAGTCTTGAAGACAAATTCTTCATGGCATTACAATGGTTAGTGAACCAATTGCAACCGGCGAAGCCACTCCTGCGCCAAGGTCGCACACTTTTCCTGCCAGCTGTGGCATGTTAAGCCCTCCTCCGCATTATATGAGGGGATGGAATGACGACCGAAAACATACTCAGCCAGAAACTCGACCGCCTGATCGCAGCAATTGAGCGTATTGCACCGCCACAACCGAGCGTACCCGATCTTGAATCGGCTGATTGCTTCGTCTGGGCGCCGGAGCGACTAACGCTTGATGCCGTTAAACGTGTTAATCGCGTCGATATTGGGCTTATTCGCGGCGTCGATCTGGTGCGAGACCAGCTTGTCGATAATACACGCCGCTTTGCCAATGGCTTTCCAGCGAACAATGTTCTGCTCTGGGGCGCACGCGGTATGGGCAAATCATCGCTCGTCAAAGCCGCACAGGCTAGCGTCAATGCCGAACAGGTCGACAAACTGCCTCTCAAGCTTGTCGAAATTCATCGTGAAGACATCGACAGCCTGCCTGCCCTGATGAACCTCATTAAGGAAACGCCTTATCGTTTCATCCTGTTTTGCGATGATCTCTCATTCGATCATGATGACACGTCCTACAAATCGCTTAAAGCAGCGCTGGAAGGGGGGGTCGAAGGTCGCCCAGACAATGTGATTTTTTATGCAACGTCCAATCGTCGGCATTTGATGCCACGTGATATGATCGACAATGAACGCTCAACGGCGGTCAATCCATCAGAAGCGATTGAAGAAAAAGTATCGCTGTCAGATCGCTTTGGCCTGTGGCTCGGTTTTCATAAGTGCAGTCAGGATGACTATTTGGCCATGGTCGATGGCTATGTCACCTATTACAAGCTCGACTATGACCCGCAGAAAATTCATGCAGAAGCACTGACCTGGGCTACCACACGCGGAAACCGTTCGGGACGTGTTGCGTGGCAATATATTCAGGATCTCGCTGGCCGACTTGGCAAGGCGATGTAGAGCGCATCCCGAAAAGTGTGAGGCGGTTTTCGGATCAGACGCGCGGCAAACGTTCTAATGCAAATAAGGCGGGTCTGAGACCCGCCTTTTTTTACTTCTTAGATTTCAATTCGATCAGGTTTCCAAGTACTTGGAAGGATTGACCGGCGACGAATTCTTACGCACTTCAAAGTGCAGCTTCGGTGATTTTGCGTTGCCACTCATGCCGGACTTCGCAATATCCTCGCCGCGGCGGACCTTCTGGCCACGCTGCACCAAGATCTGGCTGTTGTGGCCGTAAACAGTCACAAGGCCATTGTCGTGGCGGATCAGAACAGTCTGACCGAATTCCTTCAAACCATCGCCGGCATAGATGACGACGCCATTTTCGGCAGCTTTAACGGCCGTGCCTTCCGGCACCATAATGTCTATGCCGTCATTAACCGATGTGCCATCGCGTTGACCGAAGCTTGTGAGCACCCGACCACGCACCGGCCAGCGCATCTGCGAAATGCCTGTCGAGGATGGAGCTGCGGCCTGATCCTTTTCAGCATCTTCGATGACCTTGTTGCTCGCCTGCGGCGGCGTGTAAGGCTTCACGTTTGATGCTTCGTTTGGAGCAATTGAGGCGGTTTGCACGGGGGCTGCTGCGGCTGGCTTCACCGACTGAGGTGACGTGGCTGCAACCTGAGTAGCTGCACCTGCTGCGGTTGGGATGACCAGATTCTGACCGACACGGATGGCACCGTTGGTTAGACCATTGGCCTGCTTAAGCTGCTCGACCGGCACGTTATGCTTCTGCGCGATTGAGAAAAGCGATTCGCCCGACTTGACCGTGTACCCCCCACCTGCCGCAGCAGTCTGTGGAGCTGCAACTGGCGATTGCACCTGAGGTGCCGGAGTATGACTAGCAGCAGGAAGTGGCACACCGTCTGCAGTCGATGGCAATTGTCCCAAAACTTTGGAATTTGCATTAACTGCCGTGCCTGCAGCACTTGCGACCTGGGTCGTCGTGCTATTCACAGCACCATTCACCCGATTGGCCGCAACGTTTTGTGCCTGATTGACCTGATTCTGTGCCTGCGTGGCAGCAACAGGTGCAGAACCCACCGGAGGCAAACTGTTGCGCTGAACCGACCCACTTGAAGCAGGCTGAATAGCTGCAACCGGCGGATAATTATTGCTGGCCGACTGTTGCACAACTCGCTGCTGGTTGGATGTGGACCCGGTAAAAAGCCCATCGGTGAAGCGCATCGTATCGGCGCTGCACCCTGCACCAAAACCGGCAATCAGAACGATCGCTGCATTCCGCAGGAGACGTTCGGACGTATGCTGCAATATTGGAAAACGCATGTTCAACTCGCCCATACTCTGAAACTCACTTGGACTCATTAAAACCCGTTAATGTTACTCGACCGTTAAGAAGAGCTAATTCTTCGAAAAATTATTCACCAATTGGATACCATAAGGTCACAAAACCGCGGACATGCCTTCGATAAAGGGCTGGTAGCGTACAGGCATGATGTTCTCCTGCTCAAAACGGCTACCGACCTTGGCAATGCGCGTCACGATTTGCTGACCATCGCCCGGCCCTATGGGTGCAACCAGCACGCCATGCGTTGCCAGAAGCTCTATGAAATGACGCGGAATATCTTCACAAGCCAGCCAAATCACGATGCGATCGAAGGGACCACCCGGCATGCCATGGCGACCATCAGCATGTTTGACCATGATATTTTCGCGCTTGAGCGTCACAAATTGCTGCAAGGCACGGTCACATAATTTGCGATAGCGCTCGACCGTTGTAACACGGCCCGACAGCATCGACATAACTGCGGCTGAAAACCCGGAACCTGTGCCTATTTCCAGAACACGATGGCCCGGCTCCAAATTCAATGAAGCGATAACTCGTGCCTGATCGTCAATGCCTTCAATATATTCACCGCAATCAAGCGGCACAGTGCGCTGGCTAAACGCCATATGCCCCCACGCAGAACCCATAAAACTCTGGCGCGGCGTCAATTCAATTGCTGCAAAGAGCCGGGCATCATTGATGCCCCGCGCTCGCATGCGCATGACGAAGGATGCAAATCCTTCCCTGTCCGAAAGCTGCGGGCGTTCAGACACAGCCTGATTCATGCTTCAACCCCAAGTGCCTTGCTCAGTTCAGCGCGAACTTTGTGTGCAGTCAGATCAAGCTGAAGCGGTGTTACGGAAATATAGTCATCTTTAATTGCGGCGACATCGCTGTCCGCTGCAACTTCCGCTTTCATACGGCCAAACTGTAGCCAGAAATATGGGAAACCGCGACCATCGCGACGCTCATCAAGACGTGCATCATGGCTCAGTTTTCCCTGTGCGGTGACGCGTGTGCCTTGGACTGCATCGGGTGCACAATTTGGGAAATTCAAATTGATCAGAACGCCTTCCGGCCAACCAGCTTCGATCAATTTCTTGATCAGTGTTGGCGCGTGCGTTTCTGCTGTTTCCCACGGCAGAACACGAAGCCCGTCATCGTAATCATATTCCTGCGACAGTGCGATTGATTTAACACCAAGAAGCGTGCCTTCGATTGCACCTGCAACAGTGCCCGAATAGGTCACATCATCGGCCATATTCGCACCGGAATTGACGCCCGAAAGTATGAGGTCTGGCACTTCCGGCAGCACATGGCGCACACCCATGATGACGCAATCTGTCGGCGTACCGCGCAGTGCAAAATGACGCTCATCAATCTGACGCAAGCGGAGTGGTTCGGACAGAGTCAAAGAATGTGCAAGACCGCTCTGGTCTGTTTCAGGAGCAACCACCCAAACATCATCGGAGATTTGGCGTGCGATTCGCTCCAGAACTGCGAGGCCTTCAGCATGGATACCGTCATCGTTCGTCAGCAGAATTCGCACGTCGTCACTCCTTGATCGAGATCTTTAAATGTATTGGGTTAGGCAGCTTTCTCAATGCGCGTCAGCCCGCCCATGTATGGCTGTAGTGCTTCAGGAATATGAATGCTGCCATCTTCTTGTTGGTAATTCTCCATCACGGCTATGAGCGCACGTCCGACAGCAACGCCGGAGCCATTCAGTGTATAAACATAGCGCGTACCCTTTTCGCCTTCCGGGCGATAACGCGCATTCATACGGCGACCCTGAAAATCACCGCAAATCGAGCAGCTTGAAATTTCGCGGTAAGCATTTTGGCCGGGCATCCAGACTTCAATGTCGTAGGTCTTCTGTGCGCCAAAGCCCATATCGCCGGTGCACAGAACAACCGTGCGGAATGGCAGACCGAGACGCTTAAGCACCTCTTCCGCACAGGCCGTCATGCGCTCATGCTCAGCAATCGAGCTATCGGCATCCGAAATTGTCACCATCTCCACTTTCAGGAACTGGTGCTGACGCAGCATACCGCGGGTATCGCGACCGGCAGAACCCGCTTCTGAACGGAAACAAGGCGTGAGCGCCGTATAGCGCTGCGGCAGGGTCTTAACGTCAACGATTTCATCGGCAACCAGATTGGTCAGCGGCACTTCCGCTGTTGGAATGAGCCAGCGCCCGTCTGTGGTGCGAAACAGGTCTTCCGAAAACTTGGGCAGCTGGGCTGTGCCGTACACGGCTTCATCACGCACCATCAAAGGCGGCATGGTTTCGGTATAGCCATGTTCTTCTGTGTGCAGGTTGAGCATAAACTGACCCAGCGCGCGTTCAAGACGCGCAAGTGGGCCTTTCAAAACAGTGAAACGCGCACCGGCAATCTTTGCTGCTCGCTCAAAATCCATATAGCCAAGCGCCTCGCCAAGCTCATAATGCTCTTTGGGCTCAAACGAGAAATTGCGCTGACTTCCAACACGGCGGATTTCAACATTTCCGGCCTCATCTTCGCCGAGCGGCACATCGTCTGCCGGAACGTTCGGTAAACGTGAAAGCGCGTCATTGAGTTCACGGATGAGGCGGCGCTCTTCTTCCTCGGCATCGGTAAGAAAGGTCTTTAATTCACCAACTTCGGCCTTGAGCTTATCGGCGGTCGCTGCATCTTTTTCGGCCATGGCTTTGCCGATTTCCTTGGAAGCCGCATTGCGGCGTTCCTGTGCAGCCTGAACCTTGCTGACATGCTCACGACGCTTTTCATCCAGTGCGATCAGTTCGGACGAGAGCGGCCCTGCACCGCGCTTAGCAAGCGCATTGTCAAAAGCTTCAGGGTTTTCGCGAATCCATTTGATGTCGAGCATGGGAAAAGCCGTTTCATGAAATTAACAACAAGAGAGGCTGCGATCATGCAGCCTCTGTTTAACATATGTCCGGATCAGGAAGTGGAAGCGCTGTCTTCGGCGTCAACGTCATCCTTCGCCCCTTCTCGCTGCTTTTCGATCATCCGAGCCAATATGATGGAAATCTCGTAGAGAAGGATCGCAGGGATGGCAAGACCGATCTGGCTGGCAGGATCGGGTGGCGTGAGAACTGCCGCCACAACGAAAGCGATAACGATCGCGTATTTGCGCTTATCTTTCAAGCCTTGGGACGTGACAAGCCCGACACGCGCCATCAGGCTCGTGATAACCGGCAACTGAAAAACGAGACCAAAGGCAAAAATGAGCGTCATGATGAGACTCAGATATTCAGAAACCTTCGGCAGAAGCGAAATCTGAACTTCGCCATTCCCGCCGCTCTGCTGCATGGCGAGGAAGAACCACATCACCATTGGCGTAAAGAAGAAATAAACGAGTGCGCCGCCAATCAGAAACAGTACCGGTGAAGCAATGAGAAAAGGCAGAAATGCCATGCGCTCATGCTTGTAAAGACCCGGAGCTACAAACTTGTAAATCTGTGCGGCGATGATCGGAAAAGCCAGCACAATGCCGCCAAACATGGCAACCTTGACCTGCGTGAAAAAGAATTCCTGCGGTGCCGTATAGATAAGCTCTGCCTTTGAGCGATCCATTCCTGCCCAGTCAATTGCCCACTGGTAAGGCAAGACGAGCAAATTGAAGAGGTGCTTTGCGAAGGCAAAACAGACCACAAAGGCGATGAAAAACGCCAAAATCGCCCAGATTAGGCGGCGGCGCAGTTCAATCAGGTGTTCGAGCAGAGGCGCGGCGCTCTGTTCAATTTCTGCCTCATCCCGTTTCACGCTTTGCTTCCTGTCTTTTCAGTCGTCTTTTTCGTGGTCTTTTTTGCAGCAGAGGCCGCAGCCTTCGGTGCTGATGGCTTTGCTGGAGCTGCTTGTTTGGGCGCAGCAGCTTTTGCAACAGCGGTAGCTTTAGGCTTTGTTGTTTTAGCCGGTGCCGTCTTGGCTTTTTCGGGCGCAGATAAGCCTGAAATGTCCTCTACCGAAGCAGCTGGTGCCTTCTTGCGCGCCACCTTTGGCTTCATCGCCTTTGGCTTGACGACAGGCTTTTCAGCGGGCGCTTCAACCGGAACAGTCGCGCCATTTGCCTCAACCGGCATAGTCACTTCGGCAATATTTGCAGGCTCAGACGGCGACATAGACGTCGTAGACTGAAGGCCTGCACGAATATCCTCACCGGCACTGCGAATGGGATCGAAGACCTGTGTAAGCTTCGAGCGCGGATCAAGCTTGCGTGCCTCATCGACGATGTTCTTGACGTCTTCGAGTTCAGCTTCTTTCAAAGCTTCGTTAAACTGATTACGAAACTCATTGGCTGTACTGCGCATACGCGAAGTCGCCTTCCCGAAAGCCCTGAGCATCTTCGGCAAATCTTTGGGGCCAACCACCACGATCATGACAATCGCGATTATCAGCAGTTCAGACCAACCGATATCCAACATATTTGATACTCCGCGCTTAGAGCGCGTTGAGATCTGATTGGGATCAGATCGGCGCTCTAATCATATATTTCAACGCACATCTTTTCCGAAAACCGTTTCAGACTTTTCGGGATGAGCTCCAATGATGCGCGCGTCCCGTCTTTCGGCGGAAAACCGCAATCCAATTCACAACGCACTCTCAATTAAAGTGCCGATGCAATCAACCTGTCGATACTGAGTATGATCCACCACGAAAACTGGTCTGTAATTTTCGGGATCCTACTAACATGCCAGAAAATGCTGCGTACACAACTGCACGCAGCCGATTCCACATGAAATCAGGACTTTGTCGTCTTCTTGACGTCGTTGACGGTTTCATCCGCCTTGGCATCAATTGTACGTGAATCAGCCTTGGCATCGTCCTTGGCATCTTCGTCATTCATGCCCTGCTTGAAGTTCTTAATGCCTTTGGCAACGTCGCCCATCAGTTCAGGGATTTTGCCACGGCCAAACAGAAGCAGCACAACTGCGAGAACGATCAGCCAGTGCCAGATAGAAAAGCTACCCATTTCATTCCTCTCATTGCCGTGGAACCACGGCTTATTCCTTTATTGCTGATAACGATTTAAGCGCTTTCAACAAATCTTTCAAACAGAAGTATGACTGTGAACCAAGATACTACGAATTTCTTTGTTGTATCTCAATTTTCGAAAGCCTTTCGCCCATTGCCCGAACCAAACCAAACGCTTTCATTTTTTATTGTGCGCAGCCCTCCATCCGAAAATCTTTTAGAGATATGCTTATTAATCTCCGCGTGGCGCGAGCAAGCCCAGCCCTTCAAGATCAATATCTTCTAGAGGCTCCTCATCCTCGGTCAATTCATCGGGGTCTAAATTGGGCACAGGTACCGAAAAACTCGATGGTATACGCGCCGATAAAAGCCCCGCCCCACGCAATTCCTCCAGACCCGGCAGATCGCGGATCTCCGGCAAGCCGAACTGATCGAGAAACGTATCCGTTGTTCCATAGGTCACAGGACGCCCCGGCGTGCGGCGGCGACCACGCAATTTTATCCAGCCTGTTTCCATCAAAACATCCAGCGTGCCTTTGGAGGTTTCAACGCCGCGAATATCTTCAAGTTCTGCGCGTGTCACAGGCTGATGATAGGCAATGATTGCGAGCACTTCCATTGCCGCACGCGAAAGCTTGCGCTGCTGAACAGTCTCGCGACTCATCAAAAATCCAAGATCGGGTGCCGTGCGGAAAGCCCAGGCCGCCCCCACCTGAACCAGATGCACCCCCCGTCCATCATAGATTTTTTGCAAATGATCCATGATTGCCGGAATATCCGTATCAGTCGGCAAGCGCTCCAAAAGAGCACGTTCGGAAACCGGCTCTGATGAAGCAAAAATGATTGCTTCCACCATTCGCGCAGCATCGACCAAATCAGTGGTGGTCGGATGATTGTTGTGATTTTCAGAATCATGGATTTGCGGCTGTATGTCAGACATTGTCGTCCTCATCAAATTCACTGATTTCAACCGATGCCCGCATGTAGATTGGTTCAAATGGTGCGCTTTGTCGCACTTCCAGCTTGCCTTCACGCACCAATTCCAGACTCGCAGCAAAAGAACTTGCCAAAGCAGAAGCCCGCTCTTGCGGCGTCAGCGCATAATTGATGAGAAAGCGGTCAAGCGCGACCCAGTCAGCACTTCCTCCCATCAGGCGTACAAGTGCCGCTCGCGCTTCTTTCAAAGACCAGACGGTGCGCTTTTCGATCTGCACATGCGACACCGCCTGCCGCTGGCGTTGTGAAGCATAGGCGGTCAGCAACTCATAAAGCGAAGCTGAAAACTGGCTGGAGCGATCAACGACAACCAATTCAGGCATGCCACGTGCAAACACGTCCCTGCCCAACCGGTTACGATTTACAAGCTTTGCCGCAGCATCCCGCATCGCCTCAAGGCGCTTGAGTCGAAATTGCAGCGAAGCAATTAAGTCCTCGCCCGTCGCTCCATCGTCGTCCTTCTGCTTGGGAATCAGCAATTTTGATTTGAGATATGCAAGCCAGGCAGCCATGACGAGATAATCGGCAGCAAGCTCAAGTTGGAGTGCCTGCGCCTGTTCAACAAAGCCCAGATATTGCTCGGCCAGTGCCAGAACCGAAATGCGCGAAAGATCAACCCGCTGATTGCGCGCCAGATGCAGCAACAAATCAAGCGGTCCTTCAAACCCCTGCACATCAACCAGCAGTGACGGCTCTTTATCGGGACGTTTGGCTTCATCCTGCCACAAGGCATCCATCGGCACATTGATGCCGTCTTTGCCACTTGTGTCGGTTTCCGATTGAGCCACCCGTTTGTCCTGACTGATAATTTCAGTGCGTTAGAGCACGTTTCAATCTGATTGGATCGGATCAGCGCTCTAAATATTTGTTTTAACGCGCATCTTTTTCCGAAAACCGTTTCACACTTTTCGGGATGCACTCTAATCTACCAAATCTTGGTGATTAAGCTACCAGGTTGAACATCTGTCCAAACTCGTCGCGCAATTCTTGCTCGTCTGAGAGATCAGGATCGCCAGCATAGACTTCTGCAAGGTCTGCGCGCTTGCGTGGTTTCCCTTCGAGCACCGGTACGCGTGCTGCAACCTTCACCAGCTCTTCCATCACGCCTGCGCAATAAAGAACAATGTCGCAGCCTGCATTGGTGATGCCTTCGGCTATATCTCCAAGATCGCCCGAGAGAGCTTTCATCGAAATATCGTCGCTGATGACCAGTCCATCAAACTGAATGACATCGCGAATAATGGTGTTGATTACAGTTGGTGAAAGGGTTGATGGGCGCTTCGGGTCGATGCAATCGAAGATCACATGCGCCGTCATGGCCATTGGCAGATCATTCAACGACTTGAATGGCACAAAATCATGCGCGATGAGATCACAAAGCGGAACATCCACACGCGCCAGTTCCTTGTGCGTATCGCTAAACGCACGGCCATGACCGGGCATATGCTTGATCACTGGTAGCACACCGCCTGCAAGCAACCCTTCGGCGGCAGCCCGGCCCATCGCCGCCACATTATAAGGGTTTTTGGAATAGGCGCGCGTTCCGATAACATCATGTGCGCCTTCAATCGGCACGTCGAGAACCGGCAGACAGTCGGCATTGACGCCGACTTTTAAAAGATCGAAGGCATGAAGACGCGCATGAAGCCATGCGGCGCGAAGACCAGCCTCGGCATCCCGATCATAAATCGCACCAATTTCAGCAGCCGCAGGATAATTCGGCACAAGTGGCGGACGAAGACGCTGAACGCGCCCCCCTTCCTGATCAATGAATATGGGCGTTTGCGGACGGTCTGTCACATCGCGCAATTGCGCTGTCAAATCAGCGACCTGCTCAAGACTTTCGACATTGCGTGCAAAGAGAATGAAGCCCCAAGGCTTTTCATCTTTGAAAAAGGCTATCTCGTCGGGCGTCAGTTTTGTTCCAGCTACACCGGCAATCCACGCCTTGCACTCTTTCATGCAACATTCCTTGATCTGTTTGCGCTTGGGTCTTTAGCGATTTAAACTAAAAATCCACCGCATGGTAGCATATGAAAAAGGGCGGCCAATGCCGCCCTCTTCAAATATCATCTTTAGCAACACTTATTGCGTCACAAAGCAGCTACCGCCAGCGCCCTTGAAGCGACCACAAAGTGCATTTGCATCCTCTTTAGAGCCTGCCTGAACGCGGACACGATAATACGTGCCTTTGTTTGGAATGTCGGCACGCTTGATGTCCACTGCACGACCACCGATTACGCTGCCATAGCGCTGTGCCATATTGGCATAGGACTGCTGTGCAAGCTCAGCAGAAGGCTGCGAAGCGATCTGGATAAAATATCCACCACCTGCGGCCGAAGCGACCTGTGCTGCTGGTGCGGTTGTCTGAGTCTGCGTACGCTGTGGTACATTTCCAACAATGTTTGTCGGCTGTTCAGCCGGACGTGACGGAACCACTGGCGCACGTACTGCAGGCGTTGCCGGCGTTTGGGCGACCGGTTCAGGCTGTGCTGCTGGTGTATTGACAGTTGATTGCTGTGGTTCATTTCCTGCGGCAATGGCTGCAATTTCATCGGTTTCAGCAGGTGGTGCGATTAAGGACGAATCATCTGCCGCCGCCGCCTGTTGTGGCGCACTCGCTGGTTCTTGTGATTGAACAATGGAGCCATCTGGGCGAACGATCATTGTTTGAACTTCACGCGTTTGGATCAAAGGCGCGTTTTGACCGGAAGCCGCAGGTGTCTCCGCCGTCTGACCGGGCTCTTGGAAGTCATTGGTGCCGACGTCATTATCCTGTGCACCGAGGTCCACAGGCTCCTCACCGGACGAAATCAGAGCCTTCTGTTCAGGGTTGTTCGGCAATGTACCTGCAACGCGATCATAGACGGCTTTGTCCTGATTAGGAACGGTAGCGCCGCCCGGATTTTCAGGCTGGACCTTGATCGGCTGGTTATCGGCGCGAATCACCACTGGCTCGCCTGATCCGCTGCCACCAAGGAAGTGGTAACCGATGCCGCCGATAAGCACTACGAGACCAGCAACACTTGCCAGAATTAGACCGCGACGACCACGCACTGGACGATTGAGATAGGCTTCCGAAGCCTTGCCCAGATCGTCTTCCGGCTGCATGGAAGCACGTGTGCCCAAGTCTGCGTTTTCGATTGTCTGTGCGCCCTGTGCGGCCCAATGATTATAGAAATCATCTTGGCTGGCACTTGTTTCCGTAACCGAGGCTTGTGGAGCAGACGGTTGAGTTGGAGACGAATAACGCCCGTAAGCTGCTGCTGCAGCTCCGGCACCGAGTGCTGCACCCGCTGCTACACCCGCATTCGGGAGATAGGACGACGCGCTTTCGCGGAAAATATCTTCAAAAGCTCGATCTGCCTCGCTTTGAACTTCCGTTTTCGCAGCTGTGTCATCGACATTGATGGTGCTGAAAACTTCCGCAAACTCGGCTTCCAGATCAGTCAACGAAGCGGCGGGGTCTTCTTCGCCGTAATTCACATCAGGCAGATCAAGCGAATGGGTTTGCTCGACCTTGCTGTCAGCTACGCTCAATGTTTCGATTTCAGGAGCAGGAGCGGCAAAAGCCGAACGCGGATCGGCATAATTTGTAAAGGATGGAGCCGTCGTTTGTTCCTGTTCGTTATACGTTGCATGCGCATAGACGGGCTCTTCAGCGGTTTCCGGTGACAAGTCCAGATCGTCTTCGATGAAGAAGTCTTCTTCAGTGAAGATGTTCGCATCGTCTACTGCCGGTGATGACGAAACATCACCGGAAGCCTCAAATCCGAAGTCATCTTCATTGAACGAGATTTCGTCGAGGCCGGATAGTTCGTCCCCCGTTGCTTCCGCAGCCACAGGTGCAAAAGCCGTTTCACTCTCCAGAGAGAAATCATCCCCAAACGAGAAGTCATCATTCAGCTCGGTTTGCTCATCTTCATAGCTAGCATGGTTGACCTGAGCAGGTTCGGCCGAAAGCACACCCGCTGTTGCACCACCAGGCGCAAAATTGCTCAGCGTGTAGTGCGGATAGATCGGAGCTTCTGAAGATGCCGTTTGAGGCACATCATAAGTTTCAGGCGCGAAACTTGTTGTCCGTTCCACGGGCTCATAAGCTTGCGGATCTTCAAGCTGGAAATTATCGAAAACAGGCTCTGCTTCGTTATATTGCGCTGGCGCTGCATGAAACGGCACTTCAGCGACATTTTCCTCATATTGAGGCGCGAAAGATGCGGCTTGCTCCGGCTGATCTTGATAGGTTTGCCGTGGCTCATCACTGAAAAGCAGGTTTTCAAGCTCGTCTTCCAGCGACAAGGACTGGTGAACAGGGGCGTTCGCAGCGCTATGTTCAAACGGCTCAGCGGGTTGGATTTCCCAGTCATCGCCCAAAGCTGTATTAATCTCAGGCTCCGGTTCGCCTGCATATGCATCGCTATAAAGGTTGTCTGACGGCTGATAGGCAGCAGGGCGATAATCCGCATAGTCCTGCGCAACAGGTTCAGAAACATAAGCCGTGCTGGAATCTAAACGCTCGGGTTCAACAAACTCATAAGATTCGACGGCTGCAAGCGGCTCGTTTGCATCGAGATTAAGATCAAGCTCTTCGTCCAGCGTAAATGCGAGATCGTCTTCTGTGAGCTCTGTCTCTGCGGCCTGATAGGAATGCCCATCGTAGGATGGCGAATGCGCAAAAGGCGCTGCGCGCGTTTCCGGCTGCAAATCTTCACCAAAATCGCCCAGTAACTCGCGTTCAAGATCAAAGGAAAGCGCATCATCGCGAGAATCAAAATTCGGTTCACGATGATGATCGCCTGGCGCAACGTTGTTATCAGCAGACGCGCCGAAATCCATGATCCGCGAAAGTTCCATCAGCGGATCGTCTTCGTGCAGCGGACGCTCGCCGTAATTACGGGGATTAGCACTGCTGTCCGTCATGGTGTGTTCCTAACTCAAACCCTGGACGCCGCAAGACGTCTCGATACATTACATTGTAGCGAGGCAATGTGGGCAAAAGTTGACGGAAGTTTCTTGCACCTGAAGGAAGATCGACGACTTATACATTCGCTGATCTTCCATCTTTTTGACTTATCCGCACCCGCATAAAACCTTGATTGATCTTGCGGGTAACGAAACTGTCTTAGCGCATTTCCGTCGGAGCATCTGCACCGATTATTGTCAAACCGGACGTCAGCACATCGGAAACCACCTGTACCAACCCTAGCCTTGCTAAAGTCAATTCTGGATCGTTAACCTTAATAAAACGTAAGTCTGGGTTTTCTGTACCCTTATTCCATTGCGAATGAAGCGAACTGGCGAGATCATAAAGGTAAAAAGCCAGGCGATGCGGCTCCTGATGGGTAGCAGCCGATTCGATCAAACGCGGATATTCAGCAAGCTTACGGATAAGCGCAATTTCGCTCTCATCGGTCAGTTTGTGAAGATGCGCACCCAACGAAACACGATCCAGATCCGTCAGTCCAAGCTGGTCAACCGCCTGCCGGAAAACCGAATAGCAACGCGCAGAAGCATATTGCACGTAAAAAACCGGATTGTCCTTGGACTGCTCTGTCACTTTCGCAAAATCGAAATCGAGCGGCGCGTCGTTCTTCCGATAAAGCATCATGAAACGAACAGGATCGCGCCCGACTTCTTCCACCACATCGCGAAGCGTGATGAATTCACCTGAACGTTTTGACATGCGCACCGGCTCGCCATCGCGGAACAGTTTGACCAACTGGCAAAGCAGCACGGTAAGCTTGGCCTTGCCATCGGAGACAGCACGCGCAACAGCTTCAAGACGCTTGACGTAGCCGCCATGGTCGGCGCCCAACACATAGATCATCTCATTGAAGCCACGATCATATTTGTCTTTAAAGTAAGCAACATCAGCCGCAAAATACGTGAATGTGCCGTCGGACTTCATCAGCGGACGATCAATATCGTCGCCAACTTCGGTCGAGCGGAACAGCGTCTGTTCACGATCTTCCCATTCTTCCGGCAACTGTCCCTTTGGCGGCGGCAGCTTGCCCTTATAGACGTGCCCCTTCAAGGTCAGGTCATTGATTGCGGCGCGAATTATACGCGCATGATCGGCATGAAGCTTACGCTCTGAATAGAATACATCATGATGGACATTGAGCGCCTCGAGATCGGCACGGATCATCGCCATCATAGCGTCGATTGTGCGCTCTTTCACGAGCGCCAGCGCTTCTTCTTCCGGTATTTCAAGAAGCTTATTACCGAATTCCTTGGCAAGCGCCTCACCTACCGGAACAAGATAATCGCCGGGATAAAGACCGGCAGGAATATCACCGATGGTTTCGCCGAGTGCCTCCCGGTAGCGCAGAATCACTGAACGGGCCAGCACATCGATCTGTGCGCCAGCATCGTTGATATAATATTCTTTTACGACGTCGAAGCCTGCAAATTTGAGCAGATTTGCCAACACGTCACCGACGACTGCACCGCGGCAATGGCCGACATGCATCGGACCAGTCGGATTTGCGGAAACATATTCCACGTTGACTTTGGTGCCTGCGCCAAGCTTCGAGCGACCGAAGTCTCTGCCTTCGTTCAGCATCGTGGCCAATTCGCGCTGCCAATAGACATCTTTCAAACGCAGATTGATAAAGCCGGGACCTGCAACATCGACACTTGCAACGTCTGAATCGCCTTTGAGTGCATCGGCAATAGCCGTTGCCAGCTCACGCGGATTTTGACCCACGGCCTTGGAAAGCACCATGGCAGCATTGGTTGCAATATCACCATGCGTCGCGTCTCGCGGAGGTTCCACGCTGATACGCGACAAATCGAGTTCGCCGCCATCTTTCGCTTTCAGATCAATATCTTGCAACGTTTTTTTGATACGTGCGTCGAAATCTGCAAAGATATTCATGGTTCGTCCTGTCAGGCTTCCGTCCGGCAATTATTGTCGTTTCCGGCGTTGGCTCGTCATAAAAATAGCGGAGATTCCGACGCATTTGAGCGCCAAAACCCGCTTCGTAGGGACCCGATTAAGCTAAATCGGGTGTATGGTCAAACAATCGTCGGTGTTCGCGCACGGCATAATTGTCAGTCATGCCGGCGAGATAGTCGGCAACACGGCGCGCGCGCGCGACCATATCCAGCATTTCGCAGCCTGATTGCCACTCGGCAGGCATGAGTGATGGATCATCGAAGCTAATATCAAACAAGTCCTGCACGATCTTATCTGCCGCATGTCTGCGAACAATGACGCTTTCATGAAAATAAAGGTTCTTGAATAAAAAACGTTTCAGCACTTTTTCTTCATCACGCATGGTCTCTGAGAAGCCGACAAGCGCACGCGGCTGAGCGTGCACATCTTCAAGTTTCTTCGGATTGGCACTTGCGATACGGCGTTGCGATTCAGCAATGACATCCTCAACCATGATGGTAATTTGCCTGCGCACAAGCTCGTGGCCCGTGCGCACCGGATCAAGTGCGGGATAGCGGGTTCTGACAATATCAAGAAGTCGCTTGGTCAATGGTACTTCATCAAGACCATCAAGCGTCAGCAGGCCAGAACGAAGTCCATCGTCGATGTCGTGTGCGTTATAGGCAATGTCATCGGCAATCGCCGCACATTGCGCTTCAAGGCTTGCGAAACGCGACAATTCAAGATCGTAGCGTTCATTAAAATCGAGAATCGGCTGTGGCACGGGTTCATCCGAATGGGTCGCAAAAGGACCAATCAGCGGACCATTATGCTTCACCAATCCTTCGAGTGTTTCCCATGATAGGTTCAACCCGTCGAAATCAGCATAGCGATGCTCAAGCTTGGTCACAATCCGCAAGGACTGCGCGTTGTGATCGAAGCCGCCATAGGTTTTCATACGCTCGTTAAGCGCGTCTTCACCGGTATGGCCAAACGGTGTGTGGCCAAAATCATGCACAAGCGCCACAGCTTCCGCGAGGTCTTCATCAAGCCGCAAGGCTCGCGCCAAAGCGCGTGCAATCTGTGCCACTTCTATCGTATGGGTCAAACGCGTTCGATAATGATCGCCCTCATGGGCGATAAAAACCTGCGTTTTGTGCTTGAGGCGGCGAAATGCGGTGGAGTGAATGATTCTGTCGCGGTCACGCTGGAACGGCGTTCGTGTGGCGCTTTCTGGCTCCGGAACCAGTCGCCCACGGCTCAAAGACGGGTTACAGGCATAGGGCGCACGTTCGCGATAACCGAAGCCTATTCCTTCAAGTGACCCAATTCCTTCCGGGGACATTGCGATGCATTCCTCACTGTAATATGATTACGCTCAATCAAGGTAGTCATTGACTTCCACACCTCGCGTTCATAGCTATCAGCTAAACATGAAAGCAAGTATGCGTTGGGGTGTGGCTATTGAAAATTCCAACTCGACAAACGCAATTGCAAGCGGAACAAGGCAGATGACAGATATTACCGTTTCTGAATCCGCAGCCAAGCGGATTGCAAAGATTATCAATTCCGAACCCGGCAAAACTGCACTTCGCGTTTCTGTCGAAGGCGGCGGCTGTTCTGGCTTCTCTTATAAATATGAACTTGTCGATGAACAGTCGGATGATGACATCATTATCGAAAGGCTGGGCGCAAAGGTATTAATCGACTCGATTTCGGTTCCTTATATAGACGGTTCAGAAATCGATTTTGTCGATGACCTCATGGGACAATCGTTCCAGATTCGCAATCCCAATGCCACGGCATCATGTGGTTGCGGCACAAGCTTCGCTATCTGATCAAACCTATGATCTAAAACGAAAACAGCTGATGAGAGCGGTTTCAGTTTAACTGAAACCGCTCTATCTATTTATTCTGTCAGGCTTTGACGGACGAAACCGTCGCATCAATATGATCGACCAGCGCATCCGGCAAACCAAGGCGTCCGGCCAGCATATCGAGATAACCACGCTCTGCGCGGCTATCAGGATCGATGGTCAGGCGCGAAGCAGTATATAGCTCAACTTTCTGCTCTTCTGTCTGAGCAGCTGCAACCAGCGCATCAATATCGATAGGATCAGCCAGTTCCTTCTCGAAAAAAGCTTCTGCTTCTTCATCAAGCCCGGAAATCTGCACCTTTTCCATGATATGCGCGCGTTCGCTCGCATCGATATGACCGTCAGCTTTTGCAGCAGCGATCATAGCCTGAACGAGTGTGAGCGCAAAACTATTGCTCATGGCGGGTGATTGCGGGTGAAACGGAGAATCGACAGGTGGCGGTGGAAGCAATTCCGGTTCTTTTGTTACCGGCTGCTCGGCAGCCTGCGGGGACTGACCGGATTTGTAATTCTTATAAGCGAGATAGCCGAGACCAGCGATTGCAGCGATACCGCCTGCGGCTGCGACATTGCCAGCCAGCTTACGTCCGGTCTTTGTGCCAAGGATGGCGGCAGCAATTGCGCCAGTAGCCAAAGGATTTTTCTTGGCGAGACCAGTCGCCTGCCCTGCCTTGTCGCGAACGCTCCCGGACATGCCCGGAATTTGCGATCCCAGAAACTGATCAAGAAGCTTTTTGGCGTCAAACATTCAAATCTCCTAATTTGGCTACTCTAATCGGGAGATAGGAACGCAAAAGCCACAATACAAATGGCTATTCGATAATTATCTGAATAAGCGGAAATTCTGTGATGGAGAGCGGGCAACGCTTGCCCTTGCGGCGTCTTACGCCTAATCATTTGAACATGAAAATCGCGACATGGAACATTAATGGCGTCAAGGCGCGTATCGAAAACCTCCAGCATTGGCTGAAGGAATCATCGCCCGACATCGCCTGCCTTCAGGAAATTAAGTCGGTGGACGATCTGTTTCCGCGGCTCGAGATCGAAACGCTTGGCTATCATGTCGAGACTCATGGCCAGAAAGGCTTCAACGGCGTCGCGATTCTTTCCAAGAAATCGCCTGACGAAGTCAATCGCGGTCTTCCCGGTGATGACAGCGATGAACAGGCCCGCTTCATTGAAGCTGTGTTCTCAACTGATAAGGGTGTTCTTCGTGTCGTGTCGTTGTATTTGCCAAACGGCAATCCAATCGATACCGAAAAATTTCCATATAAGCTTTCATGGATGCAGCGCTTGGAAACATGGGCGAAGCAAAGGCTTGAACTGGAAGAGCCTCTGGTTCTTGCAGGCGATTACAATGTCATCCCTGAACCCTACGACGCAAAAAACCCACAGCAATGGCTGGGCGATGCGTTGTTTCAACCGCAATCGCGTCAGGCGCTGCGCAGACTTGAAAACATGGGCTTTACCGAAGCCGTGCGTGCGGCAACCGACGATGTCGGCGTTTATACTTTCTGGGATTATCAGGCCGGAGCATGGCCTAAGAACAATGGCATTCGCATCGATCATCTGATGCTATCACCAGAAGCGGCCAACCATTTCGTTGCAACAGACATCGAAAAACACGTCAGAGCGTGGGAAAAACCGTCAGATCACGTTCCGGTTACGGTAACATTGGCGGTCTAATCATATATTTTAACGCGCGTCTTATCTGAAAACCACTTCACACTTTTCGGGATGCGCTTTATTTAACGCGCATCTTATCCAAAAACCGTTTCACACTTTTCGGGATGCGCTTTATTTAACGCGCATCTTATCCAAAAACCGTTTCACACTTTTCGGGATGCGCTTTAATCGCTGTTTGTAGCGTAATTACTCGAAAGCGCGATTGCATTGCGGCGATCTGCTTCACCCGCGATAGAGAAGGCCTGTTCCTGCATGTCGCGAATCCAGATGCAATCTTCTGTCGGGCAACGTTCAAAAGCTGCGGTGAGCATGGCAAGGCCACGAACAGTCTTTCCGGCCTGAAACAGCATATTGCCAAGCATTGCCTGAGCGCTGGCGTTGCCCTTCTTGGCGGCAAGCTGGAACCAGCGTGCGGCCTGCATTGAGTTGCGTTCACCGCCTTCGCCATCAAGAAGCATCTTGCCAAGTTCATACTGGGCTGCCGGATCGCCAAAATTCGATGCGGCTTGCACATAGAGATTGCGCGCAAACTTTGGATCAGAGTTTACAGGAGAGCCGGGAATGCCACGCTTCACATAGCCTGCAAGCGCAACCAGCGCATCAGCGACATAGGGTTCATTCTCGGAACCAGGCTCTGCACCGTCACGGACGATCTTTTCGAAAATCTGATAGGCTTCGTAGTCATTCTCTGTCACGCCGTCGCCATCGGCATACATACGGGCCAGCTTCCACTTCGCACCCTGATGACCGCGCTCAGCAGCATAACGCAGCGCTTTGATAGCTTCATCTTTGTGGCCGCTTTTATAAGCAGAGAAACCAAACTTGAAGAGCTCGAACGGGCTACGTGATTTTTCAGAGTCATCATTAAGATCAAAGGCCTGAGCGCTGCTGCACACGATGGCTAGGCCAAGCGCTGCAGCAATCAGAGGATATGAAAAACTGCGGATACGCATCACAACGCGGGTCTTTCATAATTGTTGGAAGTTGATGACATAAGTGACAGAGTGCATTGTCTTTTCGTCAACACTGCGACCCGATTTTGACCGAAAAAAGCTCGAACTTTACCAAAAGGACAAAAGGAAGACGGGGCAGTGTTTTTGCTGCCTGAAAACGGATCGTTGTAAAACAATGCGTCTTTCTTCATTTTTTCCTGTCCTGAGGGAACCAAAGTTTTCCGAAGTCGTTATCAGCTTTCGCCTTTCCCTAGCGGTGACGCCCCTTTGTGGCGGGAAATAGGCAAAATGCACTCGCATCTTTCTAGCTGAAAGCAATGATAAAGACTGTTGCTGAATCAACACAAAACCGTCTGTTATTATCCCAAAAAATTGCGGGTTCCCGATCGTCTGAAAGCTGATCAATTCCGCAGAGCTTCTGATTAATATATAATGCTGCTCCTGATCGGGGGCATCGGAAATGACCAACAGGCGACGCTATTACAGGCGATCTTATCATCCAAGAACGCGAAGAAGAGGTGGAGCCTTCCGCAGTATCCTCTTAACTTTACTCATCTTTTTCACGCTTCTAGCAATCATTGTATCGCTGCCAGTTAATCGCCAGCCAAAAGAATCATTATCAGGCACCGTCTATGTAATTGATGGTGACACAGTCATTCTAAACAAGGTTCATATCCGACTGTTAGGCATAGACGCGCCGGAGATGGGGCAAAGTTGTCAACGCGCTGGTCGTGATTACCTTTGTGGCAGAGATGCCCGTAATGCGCTGCAAGCCAGAATCAAAGGCGCCGCGATTCGTTGCGAGAAAGAAGGCATCGATAAATATGGCCGCGATCTTGGTCGATGCGCACTCGGCGAGAGTGATCTCAACCGATGGATGGTGGAACAAGGCTGGGCTGTATCCTACGGAGATTATCGCAGCGAAGAAGCAACCGCCCGGCGCGACAAGCGCGGCATATGGGCGGGAAGCTTTCAGGTGCCCCAGCAATGGCGCAAGGAGCATCAAAAATCGTCTGAAGAGGCCGAAACAGGGCATGAAGTGCCGTTAGCCGATGTAATCAGCCAGTTGCGCGATTATATCAGGTCGAAAGTCTTTATCCTTCTGAATTCATTCTGATCTGGAGCAGAATTGAAAAAATGGAAAATCTGGACGAGCTGAGGCACGCGATCCGGGCATGTCGGATTTGCCGTGACACGCCTCAGTTTCTGCCGTCTTTGCCACATGAGCCAAATCCGGTCTGCATCATTTCGGATACTGCGCGCATTGCGATCTGCGGGCAGGCCCCCGGCATTCGTGTGCATAATACGTCCCTGCCCTTTAACGACCCTTCCGGTGATCGCCTGCGGCAGTGGCTCGGCACGACGCGCGAGGAATTCTATGACCCCTCGCTTTTTGCAATCGTACCGATGGGCTTTTGCTTTCCCGGCTATGACAAGCATGGCGGCGATCTCCCGCCGCGCCGAGAATGCCGACTGACATGGCATGATCGTGTTTTTGCTTCTATGCCGCAACTTGAATTCATCCTCGTTGTCGGACAATATTCGCTTGCCTATCATCTGCCGGAATGGCGCAAGACCAGCCTAACGGAAACGGTTCAGAACTGGCGCAGCTTCATAGAGACACCAAACGCTGCTGGACGCATTGTGCTACCGCTGCCCCATCCTTCCTGGCGCAACAGCGGCTGGCTCAAGCGAAATCCATGGTTTGACGCAGAAGTTGTGCCCGTCCTTCATCAAAAAATACGCAGACTAATCAATCCCGGAAAATAATTTTTATAACAACCATTCTCAACAGAATATTTTTCCTGTAATTTCGGACCGATGCAGTCGATAAGGTAATAAGTTTCATTCATCCGGACAGTTCGGGAAACGATTTCTAATACCGGGATAAAAAACGCATGGACAGGCTAGACAGAAAAATACTGCGATTATTGCAGGAAGACGCAACACTGGCGGTCGCCGATGTCGCAAAGAAGGTTGGCCTATCCACCACCCCTTGCTGGCGCCGTATCCAGAAACTCGAGGAAGACGGCGTTATCAAACGTCGCGTCGCCATCCTCGATCCAATACGGGTGAATACACGGGTGACGGTGTTTGTATCGGTTCGCACCAGCTCGCACAGCAATGAATGGCTCAAGCGCTTTTCGGAAGTTGTTCAGGAATTTCCAGAGGTCATTGAATTCTACCGCATGAGCGGTGATGTCGATTACCTGTTGCGTGTGGCCGTGCCGGATATTGGTGCCTATGATGCTTTCTATAAACGCCTAATCAGCAAAATCGAAATTCGTGATGTCTCCTCTTCCTTTGCGATGGAACAGATCAAATACACGACTGAGTTACCGCTTGATTACATGGTGCTCGACAAGGAAAACAACTAATCACTCGTTGTCACAAAAAAGGCCCTGAAAACTCCGGGCCTTTTTTATTCATTTCGTGGCGCTTGTGACACCTGCCTGTTCGAATGTTGCCATTCCGCTATGGCAAAGGGCTGCGGCTTTGACGATACCCGCAGCGAGCGCCGCACCTGTGCCCTCGCCCAGCCGCATACCAATATCCAGAAGGGGTTTCTTGCCCATTTTTTCGAGCAACAGGCGGTGGCCCGGCTCTGCCGATACATGGCCGAAAAGGCAATGATCCAACGCGACGGGGTTCGCCGCATAAAGCACAGCAGCAGCAGCACTGGCCACAAAACCATCGACGATAACCGGTATTTTTTCCATGCGTGCGGCAAGGATGGCACCTGCCATCGCTGCAATTTCACGTCCACCAAGACGACGCAGAACCTCCAGCGGGTCTTTGAGGTGCGCCTGATGCAGCGCAATTGCTGCACGAACCGCCGCAAGCTTGCGCTGCATCAATTCACCTGTTGAGCCTGTGCCGGGGCCAACCCAATCCTCAGCCGCGCCACCAAACAGCGCAAGCGCAATGGCTGCGGCAATGGTTGTATTGCCGATTCCCATTTCGCCTATACACAAAAGATCAGTGCCGCCCGCAATGCCTTCCATGCCGAAGGCCATCGTGGCCGCACAGGTACGCTCGTCCATGGCTGCTTCTTCGGTGATGTCAGCAGTTGGATGTTCAAGCGCCAGATCGAAAACCTTAAGCCCCAGATCATGTGCTATGCAGATCTGGTTGATCGCAGCACCACCAGCGGCAAAATTTTCAACCATTTGCGCGGTGACGCTTGATGGGAATGGCGTAATGTTCTTGGCCGTGACGCCGTGATTGCCTGCAAAAACGGCGACCAGCGGGCGATTGATTTGCGGGATTGACTTGCCAGTCCATGCTGCAAGCCATGCTACGATCTCTTCAAGCTGTCCGAGCGAACCTGCAGGCTTGGTCAATGTCGCTTCCCGCGCCCGCACAGCCGCTTCCGCATCAAGATCAGGTCCCGGAAGATTTCGGATAAGTTCACGGAAATCGTCAAAAGGAAGGCCACTGGCGCTCATATCGTCTGGTCCAATCAATCAATGGAGGATGCAAAATAACTGTGCTCGTCCTATAAGCACTTACGCAAATTTTCAAATCACCTCTTTGCGCCAAGCCATATTGGCCGCAAATATTCCTTTCGGGAGCAAGCCGTTGCACAAAAACAGCTTCCTAAGCGACACAATTCGTTCTCTCGGATTTCTGAGCCGATTGCCGCTGCCAAACAACTGGTTTGATGGTGCAGGCGATTCGCTCAAAACGAGCGTGCGCGCTTTTCCGCTTGCAGGTGCTGTTCTTGGGCTTCTGGCTGGCATTGCACTGCTCATATCTGATTATCTGAAGCTGCCGTCTGTTGTTTCCGGCCTTATCGCCGTCGGAATGCTCGCAGCCATGACTGGGGCTTTGCATGAAGATGGTCTTGGCGATACTACGGACGGCTTCTTTGGTGCTTCTACCCCCGAACGCCGCCTCACCATCATGAAAGACTCCCGCATCGGTACTTTCGCAGCGCTTGCACTCATCATCTGGACGGGTATCAAAGTTTCACTGCTGGCAGCAATTATTGATCGTGCAGGCGCGTGTTATGCTGCCCTTGCCTTGATTGGCGCAGAAGCTGCCAGTCGCGCTGCCATGCTCGCGCTGTGGCATGGCCTGCCCTCCGCCCGTCCCGGCGGTCTTGCAGATAATGTCGGACGACCGAGTTGGGAAACGCTCGTCTGCGCCTGCACAATTGGTCTTGGTATACTTCTCGTCACAATCATTCCTTCGGGCGGGTTTGTCGGCCTTATCAAAGCTCTCATCATCAGCAGCGTTCTGCTTTATGGATTTGCAAAGCTTTGTATCGCGAAAATTGGCGGACAAACTGGCGATACGCTGGGTGCGGCACAACAGATATGTGCGCTAGCCGTGCTACTCGGCCTTGTCATGTCGCTTTGATGAAACCACATTGAGCCTATGAATGCTGTAGACATCGAATCGCCATGCATCCTCGTATGCGTGATAGACAGTGAGAGCGGATTTTGTCTCGGCTGCGCCCGGACGCTCGATGAAATTGCCGGTTGGTCCACTATGGGCAATGATGAACGGCGTGCAGTCATGATGCTTTTAGCTCAGCGACATGAGAGACTGGAAAAGAGAGAAAACTGATGGGGCGTTTGTTCTGGATCGTAATTGCCGCCATTGCGGTGGTCATTCTGCTGCTTATGGCAAACGATGACAGCGGCACAACGCTTGGAATGACCAATGATGCTTTTGGTCAAGCCGCCTATATGGGCATTTGGGGCGTCGTGCTTGCGGCGGGCATATTGGGTTCCGGCATAAAACTCAGCGATTTCGCGCGCAACATGGCCGTTTGGGCGGTGATTATCCTAGCTCTCGTTGCGGCCTATCAATATCGTTATGAGCTTCAGGATGTTGGAAGTCGCGTCACCGCTGGGCTTATTCCCGGTAGCCCGATTTCCGGTCGTGCCGCCGATGGCTCGCTGACTGTGACGCTCGCAAAATCTGCCAATGGCCATTTTGACGTCAATGGTCGCGTAAACGGCGCACGTGTGCATTTCCTCGTCGATACGGGTGCATCTTCGGTTGTGCTTTCAAAAGAAGATGCCGAGCGCGCTGGCATCGACACATCATCGCTTGCCTATAACGTGCCGATCAGCACAGCCAATGGCAGGGCGACGGCAACAAGCATCACCATTGCAAGCTTGCAGATTGGCGACATCGAACGTCAGAATATCCGCGCAATGGTCACGCAAGAAGGTCTGATGACTGGTAGTCTGCTTGGCATGAATTTCCTGCAAACGCTGGGTGGTTTCAGCGTTCGCGGCGATCAATTGATCATGATGGACTAATCAGGCTGCCTCAGCGCTGGCTTCCATGACCGACGCGTAGGCTTGACGCAACAAATTACTATTAGCATCGGGCTTTGATGCATCGGTCGAGAGCATCTGACGCCAGCGACGTGCGCCAGGCTGCCCCGTGAACAAGCCAATCATATGTCGGCTGATATGCGAAAGCCTGCCGCCATCGGCAATATGCCTGTCAACATATTCACACATTGATTCAATAACTTCTGAAATGTCTTTCGGCTTTTCTTCACTACCATAAATACGCTGATCAACATCTACGAGAATTGCCGGATTGTGATAAGCAGCGCGCCCCAGCATGACGCCATCAACATGATCAAGATGCGAAACGGCCTCTTCAAGCGTAGCAATGCCACCATTGATGCCGATAAATATCCCCGGCAGACGCTGCTTAAGACGATAGACACGACCATAATCCAGCGGCGGAATATCGCGGTTTTCCTTGGGCGAAAGGCCCTTTAGCCATGCTTTGCGGGCATGCACCCAAAGCGCATCCGCTCCTGCGTTAAGCACCTGATCTGCAACAGCATCAAGAGCTACTTCCGGATCCTGATCATCAACACCAATTCGGCATTTGACAGTTACAGGCACTGAAACAACTTCTTTCATTGCGGCGACGCAGCGGGCAACCACATCCGGTGTCTGCATGAGACACGCGCCGAAAGTTCCCGACTGCACACGATCAGAAGGGCAACCGACATTGAGATTGATTTCATCATAGCCAAAGCCCGCGCCAATCCGCGCTGCTTCCTGCAATTTAACCGGGTCAGAGCCGCCAAGCTGCAAAGCAATTGGGTGCTCTGCCGCATCAAAACCCATCAGCCGGTCACGCGGGCCATGGATGGCTGCATCGGCCACAACCATTTCCGTGTAGAGAAGTGTGCGCTTTGAAAACAGCCGGTGAAAATACCGACAATGTCTATCGGACCAATCCAGCATAGGCGCTACGGCAAATTTCGGCTCATTAGAAATCAATGAGTTCTTTTCTTTTCCGTAACTTAGCGCCATTTCTTGCCTGCTTATTTCATCTCATTTAGGCCTCTTTACGTCTGTTTTGACGTAGAGTACAACACGGCTGTTGTACTTTTGGAGGATGTTGTACCGATGGGAACCATAATCGAACGCCCGCGATCGAACGGATCAATCGCGTACCTAGCACAAATCCTACTGAAAAGTGATGGAAAAGTTGTCCATCGCGAATCGCGTACATTCGACAGGAGGGCAGCAGCAACAGCCTGGATTAAAAAGCGCGAAACGGAATTGAAGAAAGACACCGCCCAACTTGGCCGCCCGAAACGCCCGTCGAGCAAACTTTCCGACGCGATTGATAAATACATTGAGACCAGCCTTAGAGAAATTGGCCGCACTAAGGGACAAGTTTTGAATGCTATTAAGAGCTTTCCTATTGCCGACAAAGAATGTTCATCCATCACTAGCCAAGACATCATTAAGTTTGCAGAGTTTCTTAATGATGGTCGTGAGCCGCAAACCGTAGGAAACTGGATCTCTCACCTTGCATCCGTTTTTGCGCTTGCTCGTCCTGCATGGGGATTGCCGTTAGACCAGCAAGCGATGATTGATGCACAGCTTGTTATGAAGAGATTGGGACTGATAACGAAGTCCAAACAGCGGAACCGCCGTCCAACACTCGGCGAACTAGATAAAATTTTAGACTACTTCACAGATCGCGAGACGCGAGTGAAGCAGCACATGCCAATGTGCAAAGTCACATTGTTCGCCATCTTTTCGACCCGTCGCCAGGACGAAATTTGCCGCATTAGATGGGTTGATTATGAGAAGGATCACAAGCGAGTTCTTGTTCGCGATATGAAAAACCCTGGTGAGAAAATGGGTAATGACGTTTGGTGTGATCTGACTGACGAGGCCATTGCAATTATAGAATCAATGCCACGCAAGAAGGAATCTATTTTCCCTTACCACCCGAACACCGTAAGCGCTCGGTTTACAAGAACCTGTCAGTTTCTTGGTATAGAAGACTTGCATTTCCACGATCTTAGACATGAAGGTATTTCACGCCTTTTTGAGATGGGTTGGAATATTCCGCACGTCGCGATGGTTTCTGGACATCGCTCATGGAGTTCCTTGAAGCGTTATACACATATTCGTCAGACGGGCGATAAATATACTGGATGGAAATGGCTCGCCCCCCCTTGCCGCTGAAACTTCTAATTATGCCGCAAATAGCGACGCTCAGTGATTTAAATTTGATTTTCTTTTTATTGAGGTTATTCAACAAATTTGCGGAGCAGAGCGAGGGGCGACTGTGAAAAAGATAAACGAGAAGCTGAAGATAAGACTCATCGCAAGGGCGATTAAGCGCTGGCGAAGAGCATTGAATCGGAAGAACAAAACTCACTCAAGAATTCCGCGACAAGAAGTGTTGATTTCTGCGCCAAGTATACTCAGTTTTAAGGATAATTTTGCTGAGACCGTCCAATTTCTCGACGCTTTTCGAGATGGAACGCTAGCGTCTGATCCTAAAACAACTAATGTTTTCATTGATTTGAAGTCAATAAAAAGCCTGTCTGTGCCTGTCGCCATCGTACTTGCAGCCGAGTTTCACAGATGGTCACTCGTCAAAAAAACGAGATTACGAGTACGCGACTCCCAACAATGGGATCCAACTGTTAGAAGCTTATTGTCTGATTTGGGAGTGTTTGAGCTCCTCGGCCTGAAGCCTGTGACGCTCGAATTTGCTCCTCATAATTTTACACTCACTCCTCTGACGTCAGGGGTTAAAACGGATGGTTATAAAATCAACCAAATCCAAGAACAATTCCGAGGTGTGTTAGAGGGCTTCACAGCCAATCCTGAAATGTTCGCAGGACTTATGGAAGCCGCAGAAAATGCTATTAATCATGCATACCCAGACAATTTCACCCCTAGGCATCCATTTGCAGACCACAGATGGTGGGCCGCTAGTAGCCTAGACTTAAATACGACTTCCTTGAGGTTCTTTGTATTCGATCAAGGTGCAGGGATACCATTCACTTTGCCTCAAGCGAGCCTATATGAAAATGTGCGAGCGAAAATAGCTTCATGGACAAGTGATCTCATTCCGAACGATTCACACATGCTACGTGCAGCTCTTGAGGTTGGAAGGACAAGAACCGGCCTTAGCCACCGCGGGTTGGGTTTGAAGAGGATGAGTGATGTGGTAACTGGAGCTCCGAATGGTTACCTAAGAATATTGAGTGGTAAAGGTGAAATAGTTTACCATGCAGATGATACGATAGAGACGCGAGATCATGATTACCACATAGGCGGAACGCTCATTGAATGGAGCATGAATGCAGACGCATTTAAAGATTCGTCAGAGGAACTACCCAATGAAAACGATCAGCATCGCTAACGATTTTACCAAATATCCGGGAGGCCGATATCGGAAGCACGGTAATGGCAGCGGGGAAGAATTTCGAAACAGATATCTTGTTCCAGCCCTTCAGAATAACGAGCCTTTGACGATCATACTTGACGGCACGGTCGGCTATTCTTCATCGTTCTTGGAAGAGGCTTTTGGCGGTTTAGTGCGCAGTGGGTTTGGTAAAGAATTGGTGCATAAACTTATAAGCATTAAAGCTAGCGGTCCATTTCTTGCCTACGAAAGTCTTATTTGGAGATATGTCGATTCATCCCCTAGCAAAAATTTGGGATGACCTAAATGGACATCGGCGGGGCATTTGGCACGATTTTTTTAGCTGGCACCGGAGCCTTGATAGCAAACTTCACTGCTAAGTGGATTGAGTCTTGGTCGCGTTCAAGCCAGAGCGTTGAAGCGCAGCGAGACGCTGATCTGCAGGATATGATAAAGAGCATCCAACTTTTGGGAGAGTATACCGAAAAGTTTTGGTTAAACTCTGCTAAAGATTTGGGAAGTGAAGACATCGTTCTTCGAGCCCATATGGTTGCGCAGCAACATGAAGTAACGCAAATAATCTCAGATCTATTCAAAGGTCCTGAGGTATCAGAGTGCAATGATGAGTTTCTCAAATTAGCCTCAGCCGCGACCGGTGGTAGCTTTGGTGATCCTGATCGCGAGGTTGAAGCCGGGCGGTTAAGTGAAGTATTGATTGCTTCGCGATCTCTGGAGCGTAAAGCTAAAAAGGCTCGACGCAACTTAAAAAGAAAATTTATGGCTTAATATTTTTCGGTGCAAAGCAATCGTATTATAGCTGCAAATATGCTCGTTGCGGTCGGCGTGCAACCGCACCAAAAACCAAGCTATATATTTCAACTAGATAGCAAGAATTAATCAAAGCTTTGTATCACATCTGGTAACCCGATATGTGACGCTTTTTATGCGTTATTTAGTCTAACCCGACCTGATTTTAATGTGTAGGCATCAATTTTCATGCAAGAATTATTCGCAGCACCGGCTTAGAAGGCGGTAAGATTACCAACGTTTTCAATGAATGTTCCAACTTTCTGCGAGCTGAACGGATCCCTATAATGGCGAAAGTTGGAACTTGGCAACGCAATTGCAATGCAGCTTTCCCATGCAATTAATCGTCGCTTATCCACCTGTTATCCACCTCATTTCCACAAGCGCTAAAACGTGGATTGACTATTCTTCAAAATGAGAACATTTTAGGAACATATCCACATTGAGCGGAATATGTTCCTGAGTGCCTATGCACTTGCGGCAGGTTTCGCTCGACCTTTTTTCTGAGGTTTCTATGCGACTGCCTGAGACTATTGAACGGCTGTACCTCGACTTTGACGGTTTCTTTGCGTCGGTCGAGCAACAGTGCGACAAGCGTCTGCGGGGTCGGCCAATCGGTGTTGTTCCTTTTGAAGGCACCAATCGAACCGCCGTAATCGCCTGCTCAAAAGAGGCGAAAGCGATGGGCGTGAAGAATGTGATGCCAATCAAGGACGCGCTTCGGGTTTGTCCGGATCTCATTCTCGTGCCACAGAACCCAGATCTATACCGACGAGCGCATAACGCGCTGCTCTGCGAGATTGAAACCGTCATCGCGATTGATACAGCCAAGAGCATCGATGAGCTGACGTGCGTGCTGGACGATAGTGGCAAGCGAGATCCTGAATTACTTTCCGCCCGCATCAAGGCCGCTATAGCTGACAATATCGGGCCATACATCACCAGCTCTATCGGTTTCGCTGCGAACCGCCAGCTGGCGAAGATTGCCTGCAAGGCTGGGAAAGACGAAAGCAAGCGTCACGGCAGCTATGGCAATGGCCTTGCGATCTGGCATCCTGCATCGATGCCAGCACCTTTGCTGAAAATTCAGCTAGAAGACATTCCCGGCATTGGATCGAGCTTGGCGCAACGCCTCTATAAAAACCGCGTCTACACCACAGAGCAGCTTTACGCTTTACAGCCGAAGCATATGCGCAAGATCTGGAACAACGTGAATGGTGAGCGGCTGTGGTATGCCCTGCATGGATATGACATCCAAGCGCCAGAGCAACAGCGCGGTATGTTTGGCCATGGGCGCGTGCTGCCGCCAGAATCCCGCAAAATCGATGGCGCTTACGAGATCTCACGCCTGCTACTCACTAAGGCCGCGCGTCGCCTGCGCCGTGAAAACTTCTATGCTGGTGGCTTATGGCTCTGGCTGTCGATCCATGAAGGCTCATGGCTGGGCAAACAAGGACTATCCGTCGTGAATGACGATCAAGCCATCTTGGCTGGTCTTAATGCGCTATGGAATCGTGTCCGCCGAGAGTTTCCGAAAGGCACGACAATCTTCCGGGTTGGCGTCACCCTATATGATCTTTCGCCGGCTGATGAGCGCCAGATTGATCTCCTCAATAATGACGACAAACTGCGCCAGAAGTGGGAACGCGCCAACGGTGCTGTCGATAAGCTTAACAGCAAATATTCCAGCACAATCGTCAGCATGGGAGAATGGAAGCCACCGGCAGGCGGACACGTTGGCGGAAAGATCAGCTATACCCGCATTCCATCAGCCGAGGACTTCTGGTGATGGGAAACTGGAAAACTCATATCAAAGTCGGAGATCTGGCAGACGATCAAAAGCTTGAGCTGATTTGCCGGAAATGTAACCGGATGGCCTATACCGATAAGCTATTGCTCTGCGAGACGGTTGATCGCTCACAGCTCTATCTCGATCAGATCGAGAGCATGGCACGCTGCAAAGGACGCGGCTGTAAAGGCAATATGCGCCTATCCATGGTGCGCCTTAAAGAAATGAGCGGCTTTGTCGGTGGTTTAGCATGAGCGGATATGGAACGGACAATGGCCGTGTTTCAAAGCCCGGAGGTAAGTGGGAACATTGGTGCGATGCTGACGGATGCAAAGCGTGGGGCACGTACGGCTACAAAACAAAATATGGCCAACTCTGGTTTTGCTACGAACATAAGCAGGAAGGTGAAGAAGCCTTGGCTGGACGAAGGTAATAAGTGCGCTACCTGCTCTCTTAAAAAGAGAGAGCACCATGATGAAACCGGAACAAGCAGGCATTTACCCAGATCGCGAACTGGATTGTCAGGAGGCGGTAGCGCAAGGCATCGCGGACTTGATCGAGCAAGCGACATTATCAGGCACATCGGAAGCCGATGCTGCAGCTGCAATAGCTGACACCGGCGTTCCCGGCATACGAGATCTCATCGATGATGCGGTCGCAGCTGGCTGGTCAGCTGAAGAAACAGCAACAGCCATTAAAGTTGTTTCGGCTGGCATGTATCGCGGTTACACCGGCACAGAACCAGACGAGTGATGCACAGGGGTTGGAGTCCCGGAGGTTCTACGGAAAATGAGCCAATTCAAACGCTTGCAGAAAAGTGGGACAGAAATAGCCCTTATGATTTGATTATGTATTTTAATCCGCCTGCCTCACTGCGCATAACAAAAACCCCGCCGCAGCGGGGTTGTAAACGGGCAGTTTTCGATTAATCGCAGATTAGACATTTACAGGTCAGAGAGACTTCAACCCCCCGCCAACCACAAATGCAACAAAAGCCGCAACCAATCCGCCGATAATCATCCAATTAATACGAGACAGCGAAGACATAATGCTTTGCACGGATCCTTCTAGCCCGGAAAAGCGCGTATCAATACGAGCTTCCATTGCGACCCATTTTTCATCATTTCGAGCGCTATCAATTTCACGCTGGCGTTGCCAAGTCTCAAGCGTAGCCAGTCGCTGATTGTTTGTTTGTGCTGCTTGTTCAAGCCCAACAACACGAGCACGAAGATCGGAATCTGTCTCTGGCATAATAGAACTCACTTCCAGCACCCCCGCTGTTTTCCATTTTCATCATTACCCTCGACGCGTTCGGCCCCTGCCCGATCCACCGCAGTAAGCGCAACTAATCCGGACGCACTGAGATTATTCGGCCGCCACCCCGCGCAGTTGCTCACAGTCTTCGGATTGCATGCCGCGACGACGAAGAGACAAGACACAAAAATCATAATTCGACAGAGAACGTAGCTTCGCATCGTCCTTCGTCCTTTCGCGTTCAGCGTTAATGTCAGATTGCAGTTGCTCGGTTTTGACTTCCTGCCGACCTTCACGCTTACCGATCAGGTATCCGCCACCCGCAATGATGCAGGCGGCGATGATTCCAGCAAGAAGATACTTCAGCCAGGCAGGAATGAAGTTCCAGATGATCGCCATCAGGCAAACTCATTGGAAAGATCTTTAACAGCCTTAAAGAGATCGAAGCGGCGCTTGATCGCATAGACCGCAAAACAACTAACCATCGCACAGAGTAATAGCTGCACGCGCCAATCCAATCCGCCGAGGAAAGCCCCTATACCGGTCACAGCCATGCCTATGGCAGTCAAAGCATTTGTGATGACAGTTTTCGATTTTGCAGGAGAAGCGCCAAGCTCACCCGGATCCGCAACGATTGGCACTTTCTCTACAACAAGCGCAGAATCATTTGGTGCCATTGAAGCGCCTGCCGCCTTCACTTGATCAAGAATGGCTTCCATGCGATGCGGTGTCACCAAAACTTTATTGAGCTTGTCGCCAGCATAGAAAGTTTCACCACGCTGCAATGCTCGGTGCGCGCCCTTTGTCGGAGCGAGAACAGGAAATGAAGCCCATTCCTGCGCGAGCCGCCGACCAAACTCAGTACGGCTGATATTGCCGGAAATGAAATCGTTATAGCCCCGGCGAATAGCCAGATGATAACCAAGGCGATCTTGTAAATCTGGATCCATTATCTGCCCACCGCGCAAACGTAATTCTGCCTTCAGATCGAGCAGCGTATTGCGCATAAACTGATAACCACCCGCAGCCGACGATTTAAAACGTTTAGTAAAGGTCGTCTGAATTCCGATAAGTTCATCAATCGACATCAAGGTAACTTTCTTCGATATCTTATCTTCGTTGTGGCCATAGATCGCATCGTAAGACGAGCGGTCGGTTTTGCCTGTTTCAATGAGACGAACGAAATCAAGCAAAAGCGCCGCGCCAGCTGGTACGGTTCTGTCCATAGTGTTTTCCTATTTTTGTGAGATGATTATTAGGAGCGGTTGAAGCCCCAGTTTCAAGAACGCCCATCCCCGGTAGCGCCCGCAAGCACCGGGGCTTTCTTTTGTGCATTGGCATTATCCCAAAGTAGGGAATGCTATTCTTTTACTGTCAGATAAATACTAGATGCGCTTTACAGGCGGGGGAACGCTTGCAGGGTGCAGCCCCAGATCGCCCCAAGCGTCTGGGGTTTTTATTTTGCTTACTGGCTGTTACCCTCTCAACCGATCTGACGGAGGGGAACATGTTTTTTATCGTCGTCATTGAGCAAGAAATTGCGCTACTGACTGTAGGGGCAGCAATAGCTCTGGCTATCTGCTTTTGGATATGGCGCACGGCATAAAACCGCCTCAAGCGCGGTGCTGTCAGTCAGGCCTTTGTTCCCAGCCTGCGACTAAAAGACCGTTCGTTTTATTTATAATTATGATAACCCCACGGAGTTTCGCAAACTTGCGGAAGACGACCATAAACTGGGGATAATTTCATGAATTTAATCAACGCAAAGAGTGTCGGCAATGTCACAACACCTTTGAGGCCACTGTTGATACTAATGGTTGTCACTACGCATGTACCTTGGACGTACTACAATGCATATAAGAGAGACTTCGAACTAAGCCCTACTTCTTTCATGTTGACTTTTATAACGTTTGTTCTTGCTTCGTCTGCAGTTCCAACCCTGTCAATTATATCGGGATATTTCGCATGGTCATCGTATCAAAAGCGCGGATACATCCGTCTTCTTTTTCAAAAAATTAAAACCATCCTCCTGCCAATGCTTGTCTGGAACGGCGTCATGATCGCGCTGATTATCTGGAAACAACAGCAAAACCTACCACTACGAACAGATTTACCGCTCGTTAATGGCAGCCTATTCACCTACTTTAGGGCTTTAACCGGATATAATGCGCTCCCAGCAAATGGTCCGCTATATTTTTTGCATGATCTCATGCTTTGTTTCTTATTTATATACGGCATCGTATTGTTAACGTCCAACAAGATTGTCGGAGCGCTTTTATGCCTTACTTTAATTGCAATGACAGTAGCTTTAATTAACCCGCCGCTTTTCATGAGGGTTGATATCTTGGCGTGGTTCGTTGTCGGACTATATTTTGCGCGCCATGGATGGCCTACCTCATGGTCCGTGGATGGAACGACAGTGCGCACTTTGGCTTGCGTCTATTTAGCAATCGCTGTTACAGCTACATTTTATTGCCTATGTGCAAAACCCGCAGATTATTTGCAGTATCAAAAGCTGGTCAATATTTTTGGACCGTTAACAATTTTGGTGACTGCTGTTTTTTTTGCTGGCAATCGATTATTCCGATTTGTATCCCCTTTATCAAAATATTCTTTCACCGTTTTCCTTTGTCACGTCCCTGTTATTTTCTTAGTTGGCGAGGCGTGGGGTTACCTTACGCATACCCATATCTCTAGTTCATACCTACTAGGTCCACTAACCGTCGCAGTTTGCATAGCTGTGACGGCTTTTCTGTGCTTCCACGTCAATAGGGTTTTCCGCTTCTTTATCCATCGTGGCTCAAGTTCAATACTCCATGAAACCTAAGTCAAGAGTGGTCGTCCCCGCTCCCCGATAAATTTTCACCGTGCCATCTGCCGCAATCAGTGCGTAGGGCTGAGATGTCGAACCGGGGGCGACTAGAGTTCAACGGATTGCACTTGTCGGGCGCAAGCCGATGGGAAGTTGCAAGAAGGTAGTTCCATCTGTGAGTGTCCCCGGAGCCATAGCACCCTCCAAACGGACGATGCCATTTGAATACGTGAATTTTATTGATCCGGGGGCCCTATAACCATTTTGCAACCACGAGTAAGGAACATTAAATGGAACTCCTGTACCTTATCGCAGAGAAAGCGTTTTCAACTTGGTTCAGCGACTCGACTATATTCTGGCCTCGTCTGGCTGTCAGATGCCGTGTTCGCTAAGAAAATCAATTCACGACGTAATGTGACGCTGCAAAGCAGGAATGGCTCAAAACTGCATCCTGCCGCCAGCACCCCAAAAACGGCAACCCATAACCCGCTGGATAGAAATCTAAATGAATAACACTTGGGAGGGAAAACACCAAAAAGCCGAGACTAGCAGAGCTCATAGTAATCTGAAATAAAGGAACCATATTTGGCGCTCTTATATCGCAAACTACCTCGCCTCTCAGATACGCAATGGTTGTATAGTGTCACAAGCAATGCTTCTGGATCGAGCATGAGATCTATATCAAGAACGGAACCGAAACCAAGTGTTTTGATCCGTTGCGCGATGGCACCAAAATCAAATGCTACTGGCCAACGCCCATGCGTCAACACTTCTGACAGAGTATAACTAAATGTCTCTGGCCATATACTTGCCATCCAGAAAATATCTGGATTTTCTTTGGCCAAAATTCCATCTAATTCTGAATCATCATAGCTTCCAGTGATTTTCACATTTCCCACTCTTTCGAGTTCATCGTCGCGATCGGTGTACCCGACCACAATAAATTCCAAATCAAGTGACTTCTTTTTCGCCAATTGCGCAACTTCGAGCAACAACATAGATCCCTTATGAGTGCCCAGCGCTCCAATAAGACCTATCTTATATTTGCCTCCCAACCGACGTCCGGTAAATGTCAGGTTTGCTGCACAATCCCTCAAGTGTGGCTCAATATGAGCTTTTACAATTGGTTCGGTACCCGAAAACTGGCGCTTTAGGCGTCGCAATACATCATCGTTCGGGACGAAAATCTTACGCGCACCTAAGAGGAACTCATGATTTCGTTGACGCCAGCGCCAAACCGATGCTGCTCCTAAACTTTCTAAATAACCACCCTCTTTGCAGCACACCTCGCAACTGCTCTGGTCAGGTTCACCACAATACTGCTTATAATGATCCCATAAATGAATACGAGGACAGTAAGTGTAATAGTCGTGGACTGTGAAATCATAAGGAATATTCGATACCGAGCAGGACTGACGAATAAAATCGGAAAGTTCTACATCGGCTCCTACCAATTGATGTACATGAATCAGTTTTACCGATAAATCGGAGAGGAATGTCACAAAGCACTTAACGTCATCTTTTAGACTAAAATCACCAAGATTTGGGTACCTCTCATCATCAACAAATAGTATGTCGTTAGAATCTTGTTTAGGTCGCATGATCAAGACTAACCCTTCACCGGACGCCTCGATGACACCTTTCATGTCTTGAACGTGCCTTTCAGTACCCCCACCCCAGTTATGGGTGATAAATATTAGAACGGGACGTCCAGAACTGCGTAGGCGTTCAACATCTAATGTACGCCGAGCTTGAAAAAGTGGGTCGTGTTTAATAAACTCAGAGACATCTGACTGATATTTTGGGTGCTTTGCCGACAATGTATCTATTGCCCCCTGGATGCGCTCAGCCTTCTCGGGTCCAAAGGACGTAGTGCCATAGTGGCGAACATAAGTGTCGGCCAAAATTGAATTTCGATATCCTAGTTTTATTGCCCTCTGGCAGAAATCATTCTCCTCACCATATCCACGCCCGAACGCCTCTTTGTCAAAATATCCAACCCTTGAAAGGCATTCTCGCTTTATGTACATGCAAAAACCTACACCCGTTGGAGCATCAACTCCGAAACCGGGATTGGCCTTGGCTGCCAGTTGATCTAATTCAAATCCGCATATCTCAAGTTCATAATTGTTATCTTGAATGAAGTGAGGATAGCTGCAAATCTCCGCATTATTCGACAGTGGGGTAACAGTGCCTATATCTCGGCTTGAATAGGCATGCGCATGTATTCTATCAAGCCAGTCTCCGTATACTTCAGTGTCGGAGTTTAACAGAAGGACATCTCTTTCAGGATAGAGATTCATACCATAATTTACGGTACCAACAAATCCTAAGTTCTCTTCGTTATGGTGTAATTCGATCAAACCAGACTGAGACAAGCACTTGAGTTGTTCGACCAATTCATCATCAGGCGACTGGTCATTGATTACTATAATATTGAACGATACATGCTGCTTAACAGAACATACGCTGTACAAACAGCGCATTGTTTCTTCTAGCCCTTTATAAACGGGGATGATTACATCAAGGAGGGCAGGATGATCATCGGACTTTGAAGCATTCAACAATAACGCTTCCCACTCCTGATTTGTGGGAATAACAGGCTGCAAATGTTGCATGCTAAACACCCCCGATCATTTTACGAAGTGTCCGAGCACAAAAACGAAATGGCTTAGTAAGCCACCACGAACGGGACGAATACACACGAGATAACTGCGCATGCACAGCTTCATATTCATGCCTAACTTCGCATAGTGTGGTTTTAAGATCTTCGATTTGTGATCTTAAATGGCTAGAATCAGCAATTCTGGTCTCCAATAATTTGTTGCGGTATGAGAGGCGATTACAGTTGTCTTCCAAAACTTCCAACTTAGACAATAGACTTTCATTCTTTCTATTAAGCTCGATAGGATTGCGATCATGGGGTGTCGCATCACCGTATCTGGGACACGCAAGAATCAAACTGGCCAGCTGATCATGAGAAAGTATTTTACTTCCAAATGTATCGGGGTCGACGCATAATTGATTGGAAGGATGGGCTGAAATAATTGAGAGTTCTGCAGCGTGTCCGAATATATTATTTTTATTGCCATAAAAATTGCCTGGATTAAACGCATCTGATTGCACCAACCACACATCATAATTAAATGATTTTAGTGCATTGTATAGATCAACGCCCTCTTTAACATCATTCACTTCTGACACTACTATTGGCTTGAATTTGTTAATAGTAAATTTTGCGCCAACTAGAACATTGCAGGACATACCTTCAACGTCACATTTAATGAGATCGCATCTTTCCAAATCCAACTTATCAATTGTTAAAGCCTGAACCACCTGCTTGCCTTCTATATTAAGGGAAGAAAGTTTCACAGCACCGGCATTAACGTGTTCTGAATAATCAATAGTATCAAAATATAGTACATCCTCTACATCTGACACCGCACTTCCAGAAACAATCGTGTTATTAATGCCATTACTCCGTATAGTCTTTTCTAATAGGTTGCAGAGATAAGGTTGTGCTTCAAACGCCAATACGCGCCCTGATGGTCCAACTTTATCAGAAAAAGCCAGCGTGTAGGAACCAACATTTGCTCCAATATCAAGAACCCAATCGCCCGGATTTATTAGAGAGAGAACTTTCTCAAGTTCCAATTGTCCCCATTCTCCAAATTCTTGCATCGACCTACCAATTGGATCATCATGAACTGGAAAACTAATCTTGCCGTAGCGCCCATTGACACTTAATACTACTTCAGTCCCATTAACCGCTGCGTTCATAGTTTTGTACCCCCCCAAACATGCCCATAAACTACATAAGCATCTATATGAATATTTCACTTGCACGAATACTCAGGCGCAGCAAGCGCGCCCCTGAATGTCGCGATAGGTAAGAACAAGCTCCGATCTGGGCCACCAGACGATTACCCACACGAGTATCGGGCGTCCCTGCAGCTGTGCTAGAATAACAATTATCAGCACGTATTTGCCTTCGCCCTGTTTCTCAAGTGGACGTATTGATGCACCTGAAACGTTAATTTATCAAACAAGCAATGCTAAATGAGGTGAAAAGCTGCCCTCCAACTTATGCGCCTTAGATTGACTTATTGACATATTCTGCCGAGCCGATGTTGTTTTTAACAATATTGCCTAACTACCTATACCCACCGCTAAGAAGGAGAACCAGAAGTTATCTAATACCTGCGTAGACCCTGAAACCTTCTTTTTACGGAAAGAAAACCCTGTTGTAGTAGTGTTGTAAATTTCAACAACGCATGCTCCTGCCCCATCATTCACCGTGGCTACAGGGAATACTTGAGGCGCAGAGGCAAAAGGTCGATCAAAGGTAAAAGTACCAGATGAGCCATAGCTATCCCCAACCGTACCCATCTGCATCATAGGGTTAACAAGGCCACGCATTTCTACGCTAGATCCTATGCCGGACTCAGGTGCAGCAGCAGCAGTATTGAAGTAACAGTCATTAGTCGTAACTTTTCGCCTACCTGTGCCTGACCCAGTAACACGGATGTACCTTTGTGACGCATTCGGAACAAAACCGCCGAGTTCAGAGAATGTGCAGCCATCAAACTGAACGGTAACAGCCCTAGCGCTAGTGTGCTGAATTAAGACACGGTTCACGACATAGCTGCCTGCTGCCCCTGTGCACTGGAAAGAACATCCACTAAAGCGAGCGAATATATTATCTGTTGTGTTTGCTTGCTGGATCAATACATCAGCATCACCGTTGTTAATCTCGAAGTAAACACCATCAAAGACACACGCCATAGTAGTTCCAACACTGGAGCCAGAATGGTCAATCGTTACACCGGTACCACTATTGGTTGGGTTATCCACCCCGTTACCTTCAACCGAGCCGCCATAGAAGCGAATACCGCCCGGACGCTCTGCGTACATACCAATATTGCCATTGGAGGCCACTTTACACGAAAAGAACGATACTTGATTTGGAGTAGAGAGCGCCCCGGCCAACAAAGCAATACCTGTCTTGTTGTTGACAAATCCACACTCGTACAATGACGACGAAAGAACGCCAGTCATCTTACAGCCGTCAAAGTTCCCTGAACACGTAACATCAAAGAGGATCACGTTAACAAAATTTTGGATGCTTAGTCCAATACCTGTATTGTCATTTCTACGGAAAGAAACGCCTCGTATTTCAGAGCCAAACCAGAGTGAGTTAATTGGATCGGGGAAAGAGCTTTTTACTTCAAGTGTAGCCGCATTGTTACCCGCCCCGTCCAAACCGAGAATGATTGAGTTTGCAGAGCCTTCACCCTCTATCTTAAGCCGCCCACCCGAAAACAAGCCACCGTTCGACACGGTGTAGGATAGTGGGGCTGTGCGATATACCCCCCTCGGAATGTAAAGTGTGCCACCGTTTGTCGCTTTAATATAATTCAGAGCGTCCTGTATCGCTGTGTTCACAGTAACGCCGTCACCCTTTGCGCCAAAACACAGGATGCTCACACGCCCGGATCTAACCAATTCCCACCACGCTCCATCATCCGATTGCACCTTGCCAGCGTGAGACGGCTCCGAAGAAACGCGAATATAAAGCGCGCCACCGCCGTCGCCGGGAGAGTAATATCCTGCCGTGCGCACGAAATTATCCGTTTCGGGGATGTCGGTTTCCTCGACCTTTGCACGACTTTCATATTCACCAGCACCCGAACTAGGAGAACCCAGCTCATATCCGTCTTCGTCAGGATTTACGACGAGTGACTTACCGGCATCGCCCGGCTGAATAATAGGTAGATTTAGAGAGCTCGCTGCAGCTTCCGCTCGTCCCGCAGCCTCTTCCGCAGCCTCTTGAATGGCCTCAGCATCACCATATGAAAGTAGTCGCAGTTCCGTGCCGGTATCAATGCAGAGTAGCGCCATGCCCGACTGCAAATAACCCGCCTCAATGGGTCTATTTGTGTTTGTCACCAGTGCGCGATTGATTGCGCCTGATACCGTAACCGGGCCTGTATTTTCCTGAGTGACATTCATGATATAAAGCACCTGATACGCAGCCGCAGGTATGGCAACAGACGCCGAAACGACGATATTGTTTGGGGACCCCTCATTGCCGTTATTCAGCCGAATGACGCGGTTATCCGGGAAAGCGCTAATTCCCTCCAGCAAAGCCTTGAGCGTATCGCGAATGTCCGGCTTATACGGATGGAACGGACCTGATGCCGGAACTCCGTCGATTACGAAATCACGGAAGATGTCGTCAATTGTACGAACGGTCATGCGATTGCTCCATGGCAAATAGCCCCGCCAGAGCAGGGAGATTAACTAGATTGTTTGTTTGGTCAGGGCGTCGTTCTGACTGTGCTTGGCGAGTAAAAACCTACCCGTCCCTTTTCGGTTCGCATCGCCAACTGGAATTCGTACTCGGTTGCTGCTGCAAGCGTTGGCGTTGTGTATCGCTCAGCTTTATTTTCCAGCGGACCGACTGCTGTCCATTCCGTATCTGCTGTCTTTTTCCAGCGGACCATATAACTGAGAAGTAGATTGCCAGACGGCGGAAAGCTCAATTCTGCAACAGGCCCGGATTGGATAATAACGGCAGGTGCAGCTGGCACCGGCAGATCATCATCCACATTGCTGCTATCTGATACTGGCGCGGTACCTTCCTGCGACATATCCCACTGATAAGCAGATTGCGGCATGGACTGGACTTGGATTGTTGCGCCTTGCAGAATACCACCTTCTCCGATGATAAATTTAAAGTCCAAGACCTCAAACGCGCTGTTGATACCGAATAACGGGTACTGAATACGGATGAAACGCTTGGCAAAAGCCGCCAGACCCATGAGGTTGGTATTGAAAGTACCTACCCAAACAGGGTTTGCGCGGAACCATTCCAACTTCATCAAGCGCCGCGCCTGACTGTGCGATGGAGCCATGTTGAACTGTACGTCCTTGGCTTCCTCTCCGCGCTCAGAAACATCGTTCTCATCAGCCCATGGATCAGCATCTGTCGATTGATAATCCTGACTTGGATCAAGAAATGTGGCGCGGATCGTGTTGGCTGATGTCATCACATCGCGACCACGCCCAACTTCGGAAAATCCTGTAATTGCGTCAGCTGTCAAAATAACGGTAGGCTCTTCCCATGCCCCGATATCGAGGGTCAAACCGCCATCTGGTGTCGGTACCAAACGACCATCACAACATGCCAGCATTCGACCCAAAACGTCCGCTGGACGCTCATTGAGCTGGTATGACCCCCAAAGCCTGTATCGAGGCTCCGCGCCGCCACCAGCTATCGCAATCGATTCATCGGAACGCGCATAAGCTTGTAGCCATCCAGCATGTGCAAGCGGCGTTGCGAATAGACTTTCCGGCAGCCGCATGCCATCACGATGCGTCATGTAATCGCGAATGACCGCTGCCGCTCGGTCATTCCATTCCATCCCGCCAGTGACGGGATTTTTAATAATCGCTGTGCGAGCCACCACTCGGTAGTTTGTGTTTATACCGTTGGGAAACAGACTGAGATAGCTTTCCTGACCTACCGCATATTGGCAGGCCAACAATGAAGCTACGCCATCGCCTCGATGTTGCGCCGTCCATTCAGGAAAGGCTGAGACCAATTCATTGTAGGACGTTTCAACAGTGACGCCCAAACGCGTCTGTATGCGCAAAAGCGATGACCCCGTTGTGCCTTGACGAAACTTGCTTGGCGGTCGTGGCGTTCCATCTGATTGCAGATCCAGCGCCAGATCATCAACGTAAACTTCCTCAATGGCTTCAAATGGCCCCTGCCCCAATGCCAGAACCTTGTAAAAATTGCCGCTTTTGGTTTCTGCAAAGGCCCAAGTTCCTGACATTTTTACGCGACCGTAATGTCTGATGCGCGGTGCGGTCGGCTGACGAACCTGTTGCTGCACATCTTCCGGTTTTGGTTGGGATGGACGGAAGATCGAAGATGCCAAGTATGACAGACCGAGAGACAGTGCCAACCCGCCTAATGTGGTTGATGCAAACATCGTTAGAGCAGCAAGGCCCGTTTGGAGAGCAGCGCCAACTGCGCCAGTGCCAACGATTGTTGCAATCAAGCCGGACAGAGCTACTGGCATTGAATTCTCCAAGCTTTCCAGATTGCATCAAGTGACGCGCCGATCAGTCCGTTCTCGTCCCGCGAGAACCAGAATGTTTCAGCGTGAATGGCGAGGCACATTTTTCGATTGTGAAGGATGAGACCGACATCGCCGGTTTGTGGTGTTTCTGTCTTTTCAAAGCCGATCAGCCTCATCGCGCGATTGACAACAACAGGGAAACTGCCACGTTCAATCAGAAGGGCTGTTGCGTCGTACTCATTCCGGTAAACCAACCCGGCCTGCGCCAAGGGTGATTGCCCCGTCTTTAGGCTAATCCATCTATCTACCGTTGAAGAGCAGTCAGTCTCACCCCACCGGAAAGGCTTAAGCGCCTCGGCTGCTACAAACTCTGCAATGTGCATAGACAAACTTTCAAAGCGGTTTAAAAATCGACGAGCAAGATGGGAGGCGCACAGATGAAAGAACCGCAGAATATTGTAGAATTTAAAACGATGGTCGGGCGTATTCTTGGACAACTCTATTCGGAGCATCCAATAGAAATAGACCGCGATGCTGGTACGTTCTTTGGCAATGAAGTTTTGGACGATCAGGAGAGCGATCTATTCGATAGCACCGTCTCTTATCTTGTTAGGTCTGGATATATCCATCAAGACAAGCAGTTTTACCTACAGCTGACTGATACTGCATGGGAAGTTTTGCAGAAGCCAAATCCGCTCCAAGACACCAAGTCAATTGGCGAGACACTGTATGAATGGATGAAAGAAACGGGCCAAGACACGGCGAAAGACGGAATAAAATCTCTAGTCCCTGTAGCACTCACTGCTCTTTATAAGGCTATCACCGCAGCCGGATGAACGCTCACGATGATAATTCGCGATTGTGACCGAAAGCGAACTGACGAAACTCTTGGAACTTGGATCAACATTATTCCGTAAGCACCATCTCTGGAAAGCTTCGGCGAAATCAGTAGCTGTTTCATCTTTAGGCATGATTTACCTCCCATTAGTAGTCGGGGTATTTGAAGCTTTTGAACAGCAGCGACCCAACAAACTGAAAGAACTTATCCCCGTTCGATCTGGCTTGCTGATCGCGGTCAGTGTACCGACCATAAGCAGGCCGGGACCGATTGAAGAATGCATTCTCAGCAGTCATAGAAATTGACTGGATCGCGCCATCAATCCCCTGCATTTCCGAACGGCTGATACGTGGCGGCTGCATAAACCCCCACCAGATTGGCGCGGGGGTACCGAGCGGTTGCCATTCGGTATCGAACAACTGGATCGAAACCACAACAATCCGCTGATCAACCTCATCGTTCGCATCCAATGCCATGGCGAGAAAGTTCAGCGTTGCATCCGGCAAGCCGCTCAACTGAAACGACACGCTATCTGCGGCAGTTGATGACCCCATGCCGATGCCATCAATTGAGCCGTATCCATACATCGGCTCATAGAAATTGCCGCCAGCTGGCAGTTTGGTGTTGCCGTTCCATACCCGCATTGTTTCAGACGCAAAGCGGAACTCGACAAGCATATCAAGCCGAACCTCACCTTTTGAGAACTCAGCCAATTGCTGCGACGTGAAAAAAGACATCACACATCCTCAATGAAATTGACTGTCGGGTATGACCACGGCGCAACAAGGTCTAAGTCGAGATCCATCTCACCGTCAGTTGCAAGGCGCATGCGGCAGACAGGACGGTCAAACTCCATATCCGTTCCAGCCGCGACAGCCTCACGCGCTGGAGGACGGAACGTGATTGTTGCCGTATTCTCCCCAGTCATCTGAACCGTACGAATACGATACATGCGCTCACCGACTGAGAAATCTTGCCCAGGCTGCAATTGACCCGCTGCAACAATGGCAATGTTTGCCGTTGTTCCACGTAACGGGATATTGCTTGTCAAGCGAATGTCGATTGCGCGTGAACGATACAAGCCACCATCACTAAACGGACTGGTATCCGAATGAGGAACCCTATTAAGCAAGTCTTTCCAGTCTGGATCGAACGGCTGATAGGCACAGCATCGTGGAACAAGAATGGGGTGCAACCTGCCCTCTAGCATGGTGGAAATAGCGCGGAACGCTAAGATTGAAGCCGTCCCACGCTTTATGATGATGTCTGCGAACGTGGCCTTCCAGATACCAGCATCTGACGCTGAGACCTGCGAAACACCTGATACGCTCGCAGGCCCGGCCAATGTGCGTGGCGCAATATTGAACGGATCGTGCTTAGGCTTCAGGACAGAACGCGGCCAGAGTATCGTTGCCATTACATTTGCCTTGTTTGTGCGTCAGCGATCATTGATGGAAGGGCGCCCTTCACCGTTGCTGTGCTTTTGCGAACAGAAATTTCGACAATTGGCCCCGCTGCCGTCTGGATCCGCTGATCGGCAATTGATGCCATTCTTCCACTGTCGTCTTGAAGCATGATGCGAATAGTCTCATTCGAACCCTGCCCCCGCATACCCTTAATGCTGGTTGCTGTGGGTGCGTTTGAAGTCGGCAGTGGGCCGACATAACCACCGTTGGCATAGCCTTTCAGACCACGTCGCATTGCATCCAAAGCGGCAGGCCCACCAGCTGCGCGAACCGCATCTTGGTCAAAGACATATTCGCCCTTATGGACAACGCCAGCCGGTTCGTATTTCCCACCAGAACCAGTGTAGCCACCTTTGTCGAAGCCCAAGAGCTTGCCGATACCGCCAAATAACCCAGATCCACCGCCGCCAAAGATGCCAGCGAGTGGACCCTTTCCAAGCAACGTGGCCTGCAAGACCGCCTCAATGAGCGTATTAAGAAACTTATCAAGAGCCGAATTGCCGGTTTCAATCGCCGGTATCATCGACTGAAAAGCATCCATCATAGAGCCTTTGAAGAAGTCCGCTGCCTCTCGCGCCTGATCCTGACTTTCCGCGAGCTTATTGGCTTTAACCGTGGCGTTGGCATAACCTTCTGCCAGACCTTCAATTTGCTCTTTCAAGGCGGGCGTGATTTCAATCCCGGCTTTCTTGGCAGCATTGAGCAACTCTTGCGTAGCGCGAGCTTTGGTGATTGCATAATCGTAATCATCAATGAGCGGATTTATGCCCGCCTGCGCTTCGGTTTCAGCCTGAATAGCTGCTGTGCGCTCTTTGATCTGCTCGATTTCACGCTGCAAATCATCTGGTCGATCTTTCTTCGAACGTCCGCCGCCACCTTTGCGGCCCTTACTGCCACCAGCCGCTTTTTTCGCGGCATCTTCAATGGCCTTCGCCTGTGCTTCTAAGCTTTTCTTTGTTTCCTCAAAATCACCAAAGCGCTCATTGAAGTTGACCTGAGATTGGCGAACGCCAGCTTCACGCGCTTCGCGTTCCGCATCGGTTTCTTTTCCAACGCGACCACCTTTGCCGCCGAGACTGGAAAGTGCCAGCCCAAGGGCGTTGACCTCACCACGTGCAGCGGCAGCTTCTGATGCAATTTGCTGCATACGCGCGACAACAGCAGTTATATTCGGGTCGATGCCAGACAAACGGTCTAATTCAGAGTTGAAATCCTCGACAGAAATTTCACCGTCTTTGAAACGCTCAACCAGATCACCCATTTCACCATAAACGGATGAAAGATAGGTGCTTAGACCTGCGATCCCGCGACCGGCAGAGTTGAAAGCCTCTTCCAGCGCTGCAACCGAATTTTCTGCGTTTGCGGTTGCCTCATCAACACGAATTGCTTTCTGGGCTTCCGTAAGACCGCTGGAAAGAGTGAACAGCTTTTCAGCAGTCTTTTCGATACCAAGTCCGGCATAATCGGTAACTTCAGCCGCCTTGCGGATGGCTTCAGCATAACGATTTGCACGCTCTTCAGCTTCCTGAGAGCGCGTAGAAATCGCATACATAATGCCAGTCAGGGCCAGCAACCCGACACCAACCGGCCCACCGAGCGCAGTCATTGCCCCTGAAAGGCCTCGAATGGCTGCATTTGCAGCGGTAGCTGCTGGTGTAATTGATGCAACATTCTTTGCAAGAGAACTATCAGCAACAGACAACTGTGCATTCGCGGCGCTCATGGTCATGCGAGCTGCCAACAGTTCACGACTGACGTTTCGATAAGATGCGGTAACAAGCCCATTTGTACGAATGCCAGCCATTGCGGCTTCCGCGCTTCGCAACCGCGCTGTAGCAACTGCATGTTCCTGCAATGCAACGTCACGTGCCGACTGCGCCGTTTCAAGCGCTGAAATGCGTGAAGCCTTGGCTGCATCGGTAGAGGATTTTGCATACTTGGTAAGATCTGTCGATGCGTTCCCAATCTGGCGCGCACCGAAGGCTGCTGCCATTGCGACACCTGCGACGGCAACGGTATCCATATTCTTGGCAACACCGCCCAGCAGGCCAGAAAGCTTTTCTGAAACCTTTCCAGTCTGATCGAGCGCACCAACAGACTTTAACGCCGCGTTCTGGATCTGCTGTAAAGCATCACCGATGGTGGCTGGCATTGAGCCTGCCTGATCAGCAAGCTGCTCCATGCGTTTTGTCAGTGCACTGTAGATGACCTGAGATGTAATCTTGCCCTGTGCGCCAACATCGCGCAGTGCGTTCACACCCACGCCAAGTTCAGCCGCCAGAACCTCAGCTACACGTCCGCCTGTTTCGATGATGGTATTGAGGCCATCACCTGACAGTTTGCCAGCCGCCATCGCCTTTGACAGCGCGTTCGTGACACTGGTTGCACGATCACCCTTTGCACCCGATACAACAAGGGCGTTGTTAAGTGCTTCCGTGTAATCAAGCTGCTGATTGGTGTTGTAGCCTAGCTCTTTGAGGGCCGTGCTATTGGCAATGAAGCTTTCTGCTGTCTGCTGAAAACCTGAATAGGTGTCCTGCGCAAGATTATATAGACGCTCCATAACCGCAGGAGCTTCTGACATTTCACCCACGGCGATACCGACACGGGCGGAAACGTCAGACCAACTATCGGCCATTATGACCAGTTCGCGGGCTGCAAATATGCCAGCCAGTCCAGTCATCATCCCTTTCATGGATGTTGTAGACTGGCTAAGCTTGGCTTCAGCCGTCGATACAGCCGCAACAGAAGCATCAAGGTCTTTCTTGATCGCAGAACCAATGCCGCCGCGAGAGAACACGCTTTCGATATTCTTATTCATATCGCGAAAGCGACGTTCAATCTGATTAGATTGCTTTGCCGCCTGACTGTAAGAGCGGTTGAGCGCCTTTTCAAAAGCCGCAGTCCGGGCCTCCATAGCCACGACAAGGCGTTCAACGTCAGTTGCCATCAGAAGCCCTCAATTCCAAGTTCTGCAAGTTGATCGTCGCTCATACCCGGAGCGGCTTTTTCTTCGGGCGCATTGGCGGATTTGAAGCCTTCAACGGCACAGCGAAATTCCCAAACCGTCATCTTGCCGATGTCGCGATTGATTATACCGGCCCATTGGTAGAAGCGGTTGAACTTCCATTTGCCACGCGGGAGCGGGTTCGGGTCTTCTTCGCCCCCGCTTGTCCCTCCCCCGGCTGATCATCCTCATCGCCAAAGAGAGCAACCATCAACACGGCCTGCGCTGTCAGCACCGACAATGTGAGCGGTAGATCTTCAACGAATTTCTGGACGAGCTTACGGGCAGCTTCCTTTTCCATGCCGCCACCCTCAAGGCCGAGGCGGATTGGCTGGATCACATCATCAATGAACCATTGCTTAGACGTGAGCCGCATCAGTATCCATTGCGGCCCCGCATCGCATTTGTCTTGCAGGGCGCGAAGGTGTTCAAGGCGGAGTTCAAAATCATGCTCCCCGCCAGCCCAAGTGATAGCCTTCGCCATTACGCAGCCTTAGCGGTACGCGTTGGCAGGCCGTCGAATTGAATTTCGATTTCCGCCGATACCTTCTGGCCTTTTTCAACGGCATTGTTGAGATTCACGAGGATTGCTAATCCGGTTTCATATTCGGTATCACCAATTTTCGCATTCACATGCTGAACGCGAATTGTCTTCTTGCCACCGGAATACCACCAATCAAGCATCATTTGGTGGCTCTGACTGGCCCAGACGCCAGTACCTGAAATTGTGACTTCCGACGACTGAACAGCACGTTCGACAACTGCTGGCAGGCTTTCATCCTCACAATCGGCAGGAACTTCCGTTGTCTGCATATTGTGCTGACGGTTGATACCGCGCTGTGTGATGCCGCAGATCTTTGAGAAAGTGCCCTCGACATCTGTTTCAATTTCAACAACCAGATGCTGAAACTCGGCGGTGATTGGCTTAACGGCCATGATAATTCTCCATGAGAAAACGGGCCAGCAATACGCCAGCCTTGATAGGGCTTGAGGCCCGGTTTCAGGTGATTGGGCTAAGCCCGTTTACGGCCCTTGAGGGCGCGTTTCTCATCGCGTGTCGGGCTTGCGACCGCTTCGGCCCAGCCTTTCGATACGCAGTAATCAATGAAGTCTTGCGGACGTTCTTGCGGTTCTGCCGATGCCTTGGCGTTGAACGAATAACGACTGCACGGACGCGACCAGTTGCATTCCACTTTAAATATTGCCCAAGACATCACGCCACCTCGACCATAATTTCAACTTGAATGATGCCATGTGTCGTCAATCCGTCCGGATCGCGGACGATCTGGCAGATCGGTATATTCACGGCAACCACAGCGCTTTCTGCCAATTCAGGCTGAGAGCGGTTCAAAGCTTTACGGATGCCATCAACAATGTTTTTGCACTCAACTTGTCCGACTGCACGAGACCACACATCAAGTTGAATCGTGTGGGTTTCGCCATCAACACAATCAGCGGAATCATCAACCATATTGACCGGCCCGAAAGACACATACGGAAACTGCGCAGTAACCTGCCCGTCTGTGCTAGGCACCCGGTCGTAAACCCGCCCCTCAGCTAGCGTCGAGACCTCTAGGACTGCTCGAAGTTCAGCATAAAGGTGTCTTTGAAGCTCTTCGGAAACGTTCACTTTGCAGCATCCCTCACAGCTTTTCGCATTTGTCTCGTAACCCGGCTGCGAACCCTCTTCCGCAAAGTTCTCCAAGATGGAAAAAAGTAGGGATGAGCTTGCATGTGCTGGGTTCCAAACTCTTGCAGTCTGGCAAGCTGAAACTGCTCGCGTTCACCAACCATCGTGGTTTGATCACCTGCGTAGATTGTGATGACCAATCCGTCACGCGTTGGGGATGACTTACCGAGCACCATTGCGCCCTTAGGCGCATCTCCCCACGTCCAGTTGATGGACTGTGCAAGCGCACCACTGTCTTTTGGTGCAAGACGGCGCATCATGGCGACGACATCACTAGCGCCCTGTTCCATGGCCTTAATCGTCACGTCGAACACAGCCTGCGGAATAGTTTTTGTCAGCTTTCGCTTAAGGCGATCTAATCCTTCAACCATGACATCACCCCGTAGCTACGCCGCTTTCGCATGTGAGCGATAAGAACTGGCGGTTTTCTTCGAACTCAATGTCGCGAATATTGAAGACAGTTGCGCGCCGGATATCACGCACCTGCCAATCCGCCGTGATCAAAACAGTATGCTCCGAGACACGAATTCGGATGACTTGCGTATGGCGCCCCTGCAATCGACCCGCAAGTACCGCCTCACCACCACGAAGCTGAATGAATTCAGCGCGGCAACGAAATTGCTCAACCCAATCGCCATCGATGTTTCCAGCGCCATCCCCACCCGTCGCTTCGCGCCGATCAAATGCGACCTCATGAAACAGACTGCCTGAGGTTTTTGCCATAGCTACACCCCCAGTCTGCGATGCGGCCAAACCAACATCTTATACGCAGGGATATCCTCAATCGTCGGCATATCGGGCTGACCGCGATGTCCATAGAGATATCCGACATGAATCAGGATTGCTGCCTTCAATTCGGCTGGTAATTGATCAGTCTCGAAACCGCTTTCATAAGTGATCTGGACAGCGTCAGGTCGATCCGCAGTCTGCGGAAAGCTTTGCGTGAAGAATTGAACGAACGGACCAGTGATGTCCGTATAAAGTTCGTAATCCTGCATATCGAGTGTTTCGAGACTGTTGTCTGATAGATATTTCACCGACGACAACGAAATGACTGGAAACGGCGTCAGATAAAAGCGTGACGGGAAACAAGAAAGATCCTGTCGCCATTTCTGCTTAACAAGCGCCGTCCCCAACAGCTTTTCCAGATACCCTGTTGCGCTTTTGATAAAGCCATCAATATCCAGATCATCAGAAGTGAAACCAACGGCACCTACGTGCCGCTTGGCTTCATCCCGCGACACAGGCTGCTCGCCCGTGACGCCGACGCGAACTGGCGCGAGCTGCATATCACTTGCTCTTGTTCTTGGGTGCAGCTGGCTCTGCCTTATTCTGAGCGGCATCACCTTCTGACTTTTGTTCATTTGATGTCACAGCTGGCTCGCCAGAAGCTTTCGTCACAGTAATATCTTCCGCCGATGTTGCCGCAAGCGCTTCTGTCTGCACCGCGCCCGCCTTTTGAGCGTCATCGGTTTGATCGCTAGCCGTACAATCGTTGCCATCTGAATTTGCGCTCGCCGAGCCCGATGGTGCAGAGTTGTCGCCGCCATTCGTCCCAGCCTGCAACTGGTCAATTGAGGCGGTACTGGAGGATTTTTCGTCCGAGATAGGGCGAAGCACGCCATTACGGACAAGCTGCTTGACGGTGAGTTCATCCGCATCACGGGTTTCACCTTCCTTGTAAAACTTGTCGCCGATATGCTCGCGAAGAACTTCGAATTTCATGGTCTTTCTCCTTCGGTTCAGGAAACGGGCGGATTGCGCCGCCCGTCGATCTGAGCCGATCAAGATCAGCCGCCGCCGCCAGATGCCGGTGTCACGTTGCCGTAAATAAAGCCTTCAGGACGGTAGACAGCGAGAGCCAGGCGCTCTTCACCAAGGATCGTCACCTTGTTGCGAACGAAGTCATCATTCTGGAATCCAACTTCGATACGGCTGGTCCATTGGTCAAAGATCTGCGCACCGAGCTTGAATGCGCCAGTCAGGAACTTGCCGACCGAGATTGCCTGCGTTTCGACAACCGGAAGGTTCCACAGCGTCGGATTAAGCGACCCTTGCGGATTTCCGATAACGTAGCGACCTTCAGTATCCTTGAGCAGTTCGATAGAAGCCCAGTCGATAGGATGAAGAACGTGGCCAGTTGCGGGATACTCTGCCAGAGCCGCCTGCAACATGGCGATACGCAGAACATCGATGCCCGTCACCGGTACTGGAGAGGTCAAACCGGCAGGGACAGCGTAAGCGGTTGCCTGTGGAACGATGCCTTCCAGATTTTCGCCGGTGCCGTCACCATTGAGGATCTGGTTTTCTTCGACTAGCTTCAAGCCGTAGATCAGCCGCTCATCGATCAGCGAACGTACCTGCGAGAAATCGCTCAGGATCTGCTTAGATGCACGGAACCAGTGAGCGATAACCTTCGTGGAAATGTTCTTATCCGTCAGCTTCAGATCAGACTGAGGCTTAAGACCACCTTCACCGACAGGTGCGGCATTGTTGGTGAATCCCGTTTCCTGAACGTACAGGATGTTCGGGCTATCCGTCTGTCCGGGCGACAGCAGATCACGAACAGTGAGCTTGCGCTGCGGCAGAGCAAGAACACCCGGCAGGCGGTTCGGCGCGATTGCTGCACCAACATTACCGGCTGAATCGGCGGTACCAGACGTGATGTCAGCCTTGATCATAAGGCTAGCCGATGCTCCGCTGCGAGGAGCGGACTTCATCGCTTCCAGTTCTTCCAGATCAACAAACTGCTGACCCAGCGTGCGATGCTGCTGTTCGCCAGAACCGTTTCGTGCCGATTTCTGCTCAATGTCATCAAGGCGAGCCTTGATTTCATTCATGCCGGAAAGGGCTTCATCGGCCTTTTCCTTCAGCCCCTGACTCATATCGCCGTTTTTCTTGGCTTCGGTAAGAGCCTGTTCTGCCAGTTCTTTGACCTTGTCGTGCTCTTTGGCAAAGCTCTTTTTCAGGTCTGCGGCGAGTTCTTCGACACCGGCAGACGCGCCAGCGCCAGCGGTTGCCATCATAAAACTGCCTGCTACGCCGTGATCGACGCCGAACAATACAGCGACGGAGGCGAGCGCAAGGCATGCGAAAATACCGAGTACAAACACCCGGTTAAAGGTAACCGTTTTCATGGAATATCTCCGTGAGGAATAAACTTGGCCGTCAGGCGCGCATCATTGCCCGCATAAAGTCGGCCCTTGGATCTGCCTTTTCGCCCTCTGGCTCGCCCAGAACGGCTTTCGCGTAACCAACAGAGGCAATCTGTGTGGCTAGGCTATTGGGAACCCCTACCTCGCGTAGGATGCCCTCAAATTCTTTGATTGGCATGGGATCGCCGTCGCGCAAGCGTCGGGCAAATTCCTCCATGCGGTCAGACTTTACAGTCTCTATCAGAGAGCGCTTATTTGCAGGGTTGTTCACCACAGACACTTCAACCAGCTTGATCTTTTTCAGGATCGTAACGCCGGGGCGCTTTTCGTCTGGCTCAGAACCGCCCGCAGGAATGGAGTATCCGATGGATAATCCCCTCACCCGCTTCTTTTTCATGGCGTTGTGAATGCGGAAGCCAAACTCGTCTTCGATATCGATCTGGCCTTTGGCCAAAAGACCTTTACCGTCCTCAGCCATTTCCAACCAATCACCAATCGGCAAAGACCGGGAATCATGCCCAAAATACATCATCGGCATGGTGCCTGATCGGTGATGTTCGACCAGAGTTTCAGCAAAAGCACCCGGCGCCACGATATCGCCATAACTGTCCGGAGATCCACCAAACGTGCTGGCATAGCCTTCGAAGCTGCCATCATCAGACAGCCCTTTCACCTGAAGGGCGAAATCTTTAGTTTTCATAACGATCAATCCTCAAGTGGCGGACCACCGTTGTGGCCGATCAAATCGTTTTCGGTTTCGGTGATTGGCACGTTCTGCATCTGGATGCGGGGAACGTCGCCGCCTTCAACTGGGGGAAGATTTTCAAGCCTGCGAACTTCATTAATCGTCATCGCGCCGATGGCAGTCATGACCTGATAGAATGCAGAGCGGCCCTTGCTATCTCCGCGAAGCAAGCCCTCCTGATTGAACTCAATAGCGATACCTGCCGCCCGATCAGCCGCCGTGAGAAGCTGCTTTTCCAGAGCCTGCTCAATACGTTTAAAGCGACGACGCAATGTGAACTTCTGGAAGCCTAATGTCTGGCTTTCAATGCCTGTGCCGAAACTGGTTGCCTTTGTTGTATGTCCGACCATGTGTGGCGGAACGCCAAAGAACCGGCAAATATCTTCCACAGAGAAAGTGCGGCTTTCCAGCATCTGGGCATCTTCTGGCGATATCGTCAGCTGTTCCCAACTGGTATCACCCTCAAGAACAAGCGGCTTTCCAGAATTGCCCGCGCCCATTTTGGCGGCAAGTTCATTCTCTGCGATCTTGCGTTGCTCTGGCGTGAGCCATGGCTTGAACTTCAATACGCCCGTAGGTCGAAGACCATTTCGGAACATATCTGCTGCAGATCGTTCAGCAGATATTGCCAATCCGAACGAATTGCGCGCGAAACGCAACGTGGACATACCGCCGAGAGGATTGCCGCCGAAACCACGAATATGAAGCATATCGCGATCACTGGAGACATAGCTCTTTCCCTCTGAACTCCAACTGTATTGCAACTCACCGGAAGGCAGCCTACGAACCTGCATGTGGGCTGGATTGACGGGGTTGAGGGAAACAATCTTGCCATTCAGTCTTACGATCTGAGCAAATCCATTTCCGCGAAGCTCAATTGATGCAGAGATGAAATCCCAGAAATCTAATGCCGATTGGTCATAGTTTGGGCTGTCGTGCAACAGGCGATAAAGTGAATGATCCTTCGCAACGTCGCGGTTTCCGTCAGCATTCGTACGGTAAACCATGATTGGCAGCGATGAGATCGTGCCGGATATTAGATTGACGCAAGCCCAGACCGAAGAAAGTGAAAGCGCACTTGTATCAGTGACGATCTCACCTGAAGCGGAAAGGCCACTATGTCGAAGATCTTCAAGCGAGGTGTTACGCTTGATTGGCAAGAGCCTGGACACGCCGTCGAACATTTTCTGTAATACGTTCACCCTGCACCTGCCAAGCTATTGAAGTAATCATTCATGCCAGTGCCGGTCGCTTCCGGGTTCCAGCTCATCAGGATTGTGGCGCAAAGCATCGCAATGAATGGATCGATCTTCGCTCGGCCTGCCGCCTGTTTCGTGGCGAGGTTGCCATTATCGCGAATCTCGATTTTGACGTTGCCGATAACCCAGTTCATCAGCGTGCTACCGTCATGGCTGAGCGTATCGTTGCTGAGCTTGTGCTCCAGCCCCCATATTGCCGGGGAAAGCGCCGTACCCTGACGAATGCGACGAAACATTTCATCGACGATATTGCGTTCGGCCAACGCATCGATGAACGCCGCTATATTGTTTGGATCAGAGCCTATTGCGTCCTTTTCGGGAAACAGGCCCGCATCGCGCAATCGAGAAGCAATATCCGCTATCTCATTGATGTATTTGGAAACATCGCAGAATGTGAGACTACCTTCCGCTTCAAAGTCTCTCAGATTAGCGGCTATTTCCTTACGTGTTTCAAGAACACTCGGATGCGCATAGGCATGACACCAAACCAGCCAGCGCCGTGTCACCTTCTCACGACCAATGACACAGACACCGAAAAGATCATCCAGACCGCCGCCATCCGTTCCCATGACGGCAACTTCCGAGCGCCGTATCAACTCATCAAGTGTGAGTGTTGGATCTGCGCGATCTTCCCAGTAGTCGCCGCCTCGCCACGCATCATCGGTAAGACCAACGCCGATTTCGATGTTGAGATGCTGGCTAAGCCATATCTTTTCAGCCTCTTTGTTGACCTTGCCGTTATTCTCGTAATCGTCAAGAAGCCGCTGTGGGTCAATTGAACGCCCAATATTCGGTAGCACATAGCGCCAGTTCCTATGGCTTCGCCAGAAATCCTGACTGCGCTGCAAATCGGCAGGAAACTCATAAAGCACCGGCAGGAGGATTGGCGATTGACCGCCGACACCGTCACGAACCTTGCGAGCCTTATCGAGTTCGGTTTTCCAGATCCCTGCCGGTTGTTCATCCGATTGAGTGGTAATCATCAGGACTTGACCGCCCTGCATGGTTATACCGCCGCCCCGGATTTGCTGCATGACGGCTGCGGCCTTGGCTTTCTTGCCGAGCTCGTGCAACTCATCGATGATTGTCAGGATTGGGATTTCGCCGGTGACAATCGACGTGTCGAAGGTTTTCACATCCAGTTTCGTGCCGGTCTTACGACGCGTGATGCATTTGAGATGATCCTGCACCTTGAATATCGCATCAAGACGCGGATCAATTCGGATCATGCCCTGTGCCTGATCAAAACAGCGCTCCGAGATATTCTGACTCGGTGCAACAATCAGCATTTGACGGTTAGGCGCTTCCTCCATGAAAAGCGCTGTCAGGCCCAAGGCCGCAACATATGTTGTCTTCGAGTTCTTCTTAGGAACCATGCAGAGCAGCTCCCAAACGAGCCGCTTTCGCGTTTCGGGATCCTCACTCGCCAAAAATGCACATAGAATATCGCGAAACCAATCACCGCAAGCATCTGCCAAAGCCGGGTTGCCGGGAACATCTGGCAGTCGCAAGCGATTAAAGAATGCCAGCGCTTTCGCTGCTTTCTCAGGGTTAAGCGGAACATCTGCCATGGGGGTCTGTCCGGCCTGAATCCGATCCCACCAATCTGGGCAGGCAAAGCGCGGCAGGGTATTACTGGATGACATTCTGCGAAGCCTCGGCTTCGAGCTCCGCCATCAGATCAGCGTCTGCGGCCATCGCTCGCTGTTCGTCGGTTGCTTTTTTGCCTGGTCGATCTGCGGGCCGATCATCATCATTACCCTTAGAACCCATTGCAGCCTCAATCACCATGCGGTCGTTGCGCTCAATCATCGCGCCAAGTTCTCGAAGTGCTGTGACGTTCCCGGCGTTGGCTTGATCCATGGCAATCTCAAATCGCCGCGCATCCAGTCTATCCCGCATGCCGTCTCGCGATTTTAGCTCGAGACTAAAATACCGCTGAATTGTCTTTCCCGACACATCAAGCGCGTTACCAATCCGAGAGATTGACCACCCTAAAGCCAGTAACAGCTTGACTTTATTACGATCTTTTTCAGATGGCGCATATGGTGGCCGTCCCTTCTTGCCAAAACCTTCACGAACAGGCTGACCGAAGAGGTCAAATTCAATCGTCATGAGAAAAAAATCTCTTCATGTGGGGGACGCGGGTCTAGGAGGCAGACCCCTTTTTGACTTTCGACCCGCCCCCCCTGCCTGATGTTTCACGGGCGATGTTTCACGCCGCATTCTTGATCCAAGGAACCTGCACCGTGCATGAGCGTTCATTTATGAGGAGGACTTCGATATGTCAGTTCGTTTTCAGATTGCCGCACTCATCAGCCTGATGGTCAATGCTGTCATCTTCGGGATAGGAACCATTGCGGTGCTCTCGATCCCTGCTCTGAATGAAGACGCTAAGTTTTGGCTACCAGTCGCTGTCGTTACAAGCATTGTTCTCAGCCCCGGCATTTCGTGGTTGATCGCGCCTCGTTTGCGTAACCGTTATTGGCAATCGCGTCAGTCAGCCAACAAGGTTTAATCACTAATCCCAAACGCCACGATGATGCAGGGTTGCCTGCTCTTGCTTCTGCTTTTCGGTGTCGTGATAAGCTTTGCTCAAAGCCTGAAGGTTGTTGATATCCCAGAAGAGATCAGCGTTACCGCGATGCTCTTTGATGTGATCGACAACAGCGCTGTTCGGAGCGGGATACTTGCCAATCAGGAGAACCCCGGATTGCTGGCAGGTGAACAGGTCACGATTGAGAACATCCTCCCGCAGCTTCTGCCATTGAGCGGTCTTATACCACTTGCGCCATGGCGCAGCTGCATCACGCTCGCGCTCAATACGTTGGCTCACGTCAGCCTCATATACATATGGTAAGAGCGCCACAAAGGGCGCTCAGTATCGGTGGTGAATTTCAGACATAGCTTACGCTCTGACCCTGAATCGATATCTCTTGATTGAGACTGTCAGGGCTGGGGTCCGACCGGTTTACCAACCTCAGAACTTACGTTCCCGCTGTCTAGGTGTTCTCAGAGGCTAACTACAGGATCATCAGACTATCCGTTAACCAATAAGACTCACAAAGGTTCGAGAATTGCAAGAGGCATAATTGCGTGCGTTGATCTACCGAAGAAATTAATATCAACCACTGCATCACCCTTTCCAGTATGTCCGCCTGTCACAACTTCACCGGACATATTCTCAAAAATTCCGTCCTTAATACGTACCTTCATTCCGCGTTGAAAGACCCGTTGTGGAACTTCATAATCAAAGTGACCTTTTCCCGCTTTATCATTGAATGATAATACTTTTATAGAATCGACCAAGAACGGATTCTCGTAGCCTCCAAGTATTGATTGCACATGGTCAAAACCCAATAGGCACGCAAGATTATCATTGTTTACTACACAACGTACGAAGAGATAACCGATGAAAATTGGTACCTTTTTTGCCGGTAAAACGTGCCCTCTTCGATGTATTTTCTTCCCCATTTTCATGGGGGCAATCGTTTCTATTCCACCACCGATAAGCGTATCATGCACCGTTATTTCCCTACCAGTGCTGACTTGAAGCACCATCCAAGGCGAATCACTATCGCCGCGAACAGCGGCCTTTTCAATTGCAGCACGCCTGCGCTTACGTTCATCCATGAACCGATCCAGCTTTGCATAGCACCGTGTGAGGTCAATTTCTTCTGCCTGGTCAGTGAGACGCTTATCTGCCATCATCATCACCAATTCCCCTCAAAGCTGTTTCAAAGTCTTTCATTCCATCTGGGCCACCTGATGGGAAACAAACCCATTTCAACCAGTCAGGAGATGGATACCAACGCCAGCCACGATCTTCGTGGTATGCTTTCCATGCAAGCCAACGTTCACTGCCGACACTGATTGATTCCATCCGATCGGCAAGGCCAGCCAAACGACCAGAGACCACAACAGAACGGCCCGTCGCGGCACGCTCAAACATGCCCTCGACATCGGTCCATCCTTGTTTCACCAGCTTTTCGCGATAGATGTCGCCTTCGATTCGCTCACAACGTTCGATCTGTGCACGCTCAAAAGCCGTAGGCGCAGAAATCATCCCCGGCGAGACTGTCAAGAAATTCCGATAGACCTCGATAGCGAACAGCTTACCGAACGGCTTGGCTTCGAGGCGAGCTGGTTGATCTGTTGATACCGTCGGGGCGTCTGGCACTTGCTCCCAAAGCTTGTTTTCGAAGTAAGTACCGGGAACGTGGATATGATCGCGACCATTGGAGCGAAGTAACTCAACCCACGCATCGCGCTTTTCAGCGGCAAGAATGCGCTCTTCCGGCGTTAGTGCCAGCCATGAATCGAACCACTTGGCCTGCGGTGTTCCATCGAGCTTTGGCCATGACCGAACCAGCTTCCAGTAAGCCTTCTCTATTTTCTTTCGATCTTCCTGATCATTCGCGCTCGCGCCTCTCTCAGATCTATTATCTGTATTTTCTAGATTATCAGTTATTACTAGGGGGGGATTTACCGGCGCCGGTTTTTCCGTTGACGGATTTACCGTCGACGGTTTTTCAGTCTGCGGTAAAGATGCAACACTTTCAGTCACTTCGACTGCAAACGGCTCATCATAGATGACAAGTGACAAGGCGCTAAAACGTCCGCCGTCCCTCGCCTGCTCTTTCTGCGCATAGCCAAGCTCGACAAGTTCAGCAACCATTCGGCGCGCCTTGTCGCGACCGCAATTGCCCTTATTGATGATGTCGCGCAGCACCACCGTCCAGTTATCCGGCTTGGACAGCAGATAACCAAGAAGCCAGCGAGCCTCCATTGAGAGACGCACTTCCTCGAACACATGATTAGGAATTGCCGCATAACGCGCGTTTCGAGCGCCACGGCGGATTGTTGCCTCTTCCTTCATTCCGCCGCCTCCTGATAGGCAGACACGCCATGGTGAGCGGGCTGCTTAATGGCGCGCAATTCGGCTAGCTTGCGCTGATACTCGGCCTCATCAAAAAGAGCATCCATCTGGCGCAAATGATGATGCCTGCCGGTCAGCGCGCCAGCGTCACGCTGCGCCTGACAAACCGCACTGGATAGCGACTGGATGCTATTCACGCCGCCCTCAAACAGATTGCCAAAGCGGTTCACAAGGCGTCGAACGCAAGTTGCCGCCGCATCGCGGGTTGGCAAAAGCCAACCTACAGGTGTCAGCACATAGCCGCTATTTTCATGGACGAGGATAAAGCCAGCCGAGACTTGTTCGCCGGGACGCTCGCCCCTGCGACCGCCGTCAATCCAGCGCGCTATCGCTTGATCAGTTTTCAGTTCGTCAACGATTTCATGCGCAACGATAGCCAGTCCATTGCTGACATATCCCTGCATGATGCGCCGACCAGTGGATCTGGTTGCATCGCGCACGCTGACAGACTGGCGAATAAGCTTATCGCTCATGCGTCACCCCCGTCATTTTGTGTAAGAAGAAGAAGTAGCGTTTGGCGTGCTTGATCGAGCGCTGAATTGACCATCTCGCCATTGCGGCGCGTCTGGTTCATGGCGGCGTAAAAGCACGTGAGATATTCGCAGCCAGCCTCAAAGCCTTGCTCAGAGCATGTGCGCTCCAAGAATGGCTGATACTGGATCATGATACGGATAGGGCAAACGAGCAGTACCAATGCGCGGTCGGCGTCATTTGTAGCACAGATTATGCCCTGCAAGATTGGCAGAATGTTATCGTTCATGCCGCCGATAAGGTTCGGGCTTGCGGTCACAGAAAGCCCTCCTGCTTTGCAGGCGCGGATAGCGGCGGCGCGGAAACCAGCATGTCGGACTGTGCATGAGCCTTGCGAATGCGTTCGCATGCAATCTCAAAATAAGGCTCATGGCGTTCTATGCCGATAAAAGAGCGGCCAGCGCTCACGCAAGCAACGCCGGTTGATCCACTGCCCATAAACGGATCAAGCACCACCTGCCCTGCAACATTGCAGATGATTTTCGACATGACGGTCTGGGGCTTGACCGTCGGATGCGCGACATCGCTGTCTTGGCCATTCTTGGCGATGATGAAGCGCTTTTTCTGATGAAGATCGCCGACCGGGTGGAAACCGCTATTCCAGGCATGAACATATATTTCGATATCGGGCCGATAATGCTTATTCGCCACCGGCATGGCATTCGGCTTCATCCATGGAATGATTGCATAGCGATCATACTGTGACGCGAGATACGGCAGTAGATCAGCCCACTGATCATTGTGCGCGAAAAACACAGCAGAGCCGAATTGCTTGCTAGTGAAAACGCTATGATCAAAGCCTTGATCAAGACCGCCCGCCGCAATTAGGTCCATGTTCGGCCGTTTTGAGCGAAACTTGCCGCCGCCCGATGTTTCAAACTCATATGGAGGATCCGAGACAACGGCATCGATCATTCCGAGCGTGGGAACAATCGCGTTGCAGTCACCGAGATAGAGCGTGCAATTGCCGATGACGACCTTGCGCTCATGCGGATCGCGTTGCGGCCAATGCGTATCGCCACGCTCGCGCTTCACTTGGACAGCAAGGTCATAGCATTTTTTGGAATCGTCAGCGGGATCGTACTCACGCATGTCAGCGCTCTCCTGCGAACCAAATGATGTAAACGAGGAAAGCTGCGACTGGCGTTTCAGCCAGAACAGCGATGATGATGATCAAAATAGTTTCGCGTGGCGATAGACGATCATTCATCGTGCGCGCCTCACTGTGCGAAGGAAGCGGCCGCTCTGTTGGCGCTTTTTGCGATAGTTACGGACGCCATAAATAATTGTTGAATGGTCGCGTCCGCCAAGCTTCACGCCGATTTCGACACTGCTAAGTGGGGTCAAACGAAGCGCCCAGTAATAGATCGCCTGACGAGGCAGAATGAGATCAACACGACGCGATTTTGAAAGGACATCGCGGGGCGATATGGAGAAGGCGCGACATATGCGGCGAATAATGGTGACGAGATCGGGGCGATAAAGATCAGAAACTGGCAAAACACCCGCTTTGGCCAACTCAGCAAAAAATTGAACCCATTTGCGATTCACCCGACGAAGGATGACGTCATCGGCGATGGCATTGCTTAACTTCTTAGGCCGCGTTTTCTTCGGTGACGCGGGATCCGTGGTAACGACAGACGCGACCTCAACCGGTGGTGCCAGCTTTGGCACCACCGGAGCTTTGCGTGCTTCCTCGCGCAAGCGCTGCGCGCGCATAGCTGCGGCAGTTATCGGATTGCTTTCTGTGCGGCGCGAGGAAGCGTAAAACATTAGCGTTCTGCCGAGCCTTCGAAGAATGGAAGGCCGGTTTTTGCGGCAGCTTCTGCAAGATCGCGCTGGACCTGCTCACGAAGAACGTTCTCCCAACGATAAAGCTGATAGAACCAGACAATATCGCCGCCCTTGATGCGATAACGCAGGCGCGCCGGAATGCGGACTTTGTCACCATCGACAAAGGCAGGCACCGAAATCATAAAGATGCCCGGAATAACGACCGGCTCACCCTTGGCATTCTGATGCTCTTCCTTAAACTCAACAGTGCGTTCGCCGGTCTGCAACCGCGTGCCTTGCTTGACTGTTGCGCTGACAAATACTTCCAGATGACGGGCGAGCATGACCAGCTCGGAAGGTGTCGCCATCTTTTCGTTGAAGAGCCGTTCGCACTCAGTCCGTTCACCATCGGTCGGTGCGCACAATTCAACGGAATGCTCTTCAAGGAATAGCGCAAATTCCGCCTGTTCCATCGGCTGCGCATTGTTCTTCACCCACGCGGTGAATTCTTCCGTTACCGGGAATGCGTATTCGACGCGATGCTCACCAAAGCGGGGCTCATTATCGAGATCATGGTAATCAATGATCGATGTGAGTTTCGGATTGGGCCAGCTGGCTTTGCCGAAGATGACTGAGCCGTCATCCTTGTGACGGTTCGTGAGATCAATGAAGCTTGCCAGAACATCGGTATGCGCAGTACCGCGGCGGCGTTCTGGCGCAATGCGATGCTCTTCAAGCAGGTTTTTGACCGAGGCAAACTTTTGATTGTTGCGATCAAACGCCAGCGGCACTTCGTCGGCCAGCCCTTTGGCCAAGCCTTTCGTGGAAACACTTACGATCTCCGGATCACTGGCCTTATTGGCCAGCCCGGTTAGTGTGAGAATTGCGGCATTGAGGCCGACAATGGATTTCGTATCTTCCATGGTTTTACTCTCCGGTTAAAAAAGATCAGCCTTCGGCGGCGGCGCTTGACGTTGGCCCGGCGTCACGAAGGAACATGTCAACTTGGCTTGGATGCTCGATGCTCAGTGCACCGTCCAAAGACCAGAACGGTGTTTTCATGAACTTGGCAGTATCGGGCAGCTTGACCTTGACCTTTGGATCAATGTCGATGCGGCCCAGCTCATAGTTAAAATCGATGGTCACGGTCATCGTGGCCTTGCCCTTATCACCGGGCATGTTTTCCAATGCCTCGATTGCAAGCGCCATTTCTTCATCAAGTTTGTGCGTGAAATCACCACGCGACAGCAGTCCGAGCATTTCCCGGAACGAACGCATAACCCGGCTCATTGAAGTCCTCCTAAGACTGTGGGTGTTAGCTTTTTAGTGAGAGGTGAACCCGCCTCGACAGAACGGCGCGCAATGCGGTCAGCCTGATGTGGAAAGCGGGAAACGAGTTTGCGCGAGCGCTCGCAGCCAAAGCGCGAAAACGGATACCGCCAGCGTGGTGCTTCCGGTTGACCCAGCTCATCGATGATAAGAAACTTGAACGCGCGACCTGAAATCATGGCTTGCTCACCACGCGCAGACCGCCCTTGGCGCGAGCTTCAGCGGTCATGCGCTTCATGTCATCAAGAACCGCCTGCAATTCGCTAATTGCCGGATCTAAAACATCTGCCTCATTAACCGACAGAAACCCGTCGATCGCAGCCATGGTGAACTTCTGACTGAGATCGCTTTTGGCTTCAAAAAAGCTGGAAATTACATCCATGATGGACGCGCGCGGCATAATTGGAACCGCATTATCGGCGGCGAGATCAGCAGCAATTTCCTGCAATGCAGCAGAAACAATCGGCTCACCAAATGCGCTTTCCAGTCTAACAATTGCAGGAAGACACATCAGGTCAGGCGATGTCTTGGCATTCCAGCGCCCAACAACGGACTTGCTGAAATCAGCAACATCGGCAGCGCAGTTGATACCGCCATTCTTTTTGATCAGTTCTGTCTGTGCGCTTTTCACACGATAGAACCATGCATCACCGGCATACAAAGCCATGGAAAGCTCCAAAAAAGACAAGGCTTTCCCGTGGCGGGAAAAGCCGCAATTGTTTCCCGTAGCGGGAAGATCAAAGATTTGAGATTTTCAGACCGTTAGAACGGCATCAGGAAATTGAAGTCATGGATCGCAACCTCGCCAGATCATCGAACCACCTCCCTGCGAACGGATGCAGGGGCGCAGCCAATGCCCATAGACTGCGCCCCGGCGTCGCCCGATGAGAGGACTTCAGGCGAATTAGAAAGGCTTGCCGGAGCGCGTTTTTGGGCGGGGGGCGTAACGAGCGCTCCGGCAACATCTCCCGCAGAGGAACTGACGGGAGAAGAAGACAATGTTCGATCACGGTCAGGATAATACAGAGACCGATGCGCAATCATGCAGATACTAAGGAACTCTTCAGCGGTAACAATAGAGCTGGTTCCTCGTTCGACATCGAGTGCCAAACTAAAGCTTGGTGCCCGCTGACCGCATAACGCTCTCGTCAAAGTACTCGCAGATCTTCCAATACTGCGAGCAAATGCCGAAAGAGAAACGTTCTGAACTTCCAGATATGAATGGAGCGTTGTCATGAAAAGCAACTTGCCAAATAGGCAAACTCACGTCAAGCGTAATTTTGCCTATTTGGCCATGGTCAACAATCAAAAAATAACAGACTTTTGCCATATGGACAAATCTTTACCAAATCGCATTCGTGAAATCCGCGAAGCTCACGATATGACCATCGAGAAGCTCGCAGAAGAGACTGGTCTGTCGGTTTCTTATATTTCAAGACTGGAAAGCGGTGGGCGAAACCTTTCGGTGCGAAACATGAATTTGTTCGCTCACGCGCTAAAGGTTCAACCTCAGGATCTACTTTCCAGCCCTAAACCCAAGAGTAACGTGGTGAGTATTATGGGTAGAATAGGAGCAGGCGCTGAAATTTCACCCGATGAAGAACAGATACCCCCTGAGGGGCTGTATGAGATAGAGACACCATTTCCGATTCCAGACGATGCAATCGCTTTCGAAGTTGCGGGCGACTCGATGTATCCAAGATATGACGAGGGAGACGTTATCATATGCTATCGACAGGGAATCGCGGCAAATGAAGTCATTGGGTGGGAAGCCGCGGTTAAAACTTCAGACGGTCGTAGATTTCTAAAAAGGATTCTACGCGGCGGCACACCAGGGACATTTGATTTAGAGAGTCATAATGCTCCGCCTATCAGAAACGTTGAATTGACATGGATAGCAGCAGTCCAATCTGTAATCCGTATCGGACAATGGCGAAAATTGCCCAAATCGTTCGGGCATCATGAATTGTCGAAGATGGCGTGAAGGCCTACATAATATTCATAATTTCAACCCACCAATACGGTGGGTTTTATTTTTGCCATTTTTTATTTTGCCTATTTGTCAATTTTTCACTTGACTGACTTTGCCTATTTGGCAATTTTAATGGCTATCAGCCTGTTAAAATTGCCGCTTAGACAAATAGGTAACCATGATGATCAATATTAAGCCAAAACCTGCCCAGACCGTCACTCCTGCAACTTGCATTGACCAATTAACGACGAGAATGGCTGACGCCATGCGCGAACTCGCCTTTTCGGGCGACAACGTCACGCCCGAAACACTGGAACGGTACGGCTTCACAAGTGACGTTGTATCAAGACTAGGAACCCGTGCAGCAGCACAAGCTCGTCGTCTTTCCGTTAAGAGGATCGACAGCCATGCTTGATGAGCCAAAATTCAAAACAGAAGTTGAATGCGGCGGTTTTCACCTGCCAGCCGCTTATACCTCTCACGTTCGGCAGCTTAATCAAAAAGTTGCCATGGCGTCCCTCATTGCCAGCGTCAGCATCGCGTCCATCCTCGGCGCACAAATTCTTTGGGGCTGACTTATGCAAACAAGCCAGCCCATCATCGTTGATTCTTTTGCAGGCGGCGGCGGTGCCAGCACCGGCATTGAAATGGCCCTTGGCCGTTCGCCTGACATTGCCATTAATCACAATGCGGCGGCGCTGGCATTGCACGAAGCAAACCACCCGCAGACGCTCCATGTTTCGCAGAACGTCTACAAGATTGATCCACTTGACTACCTGCAACGTGCTCATGTCGGGCTGGCGTGGTTTTCGCCTGACTGTAAGCACTTTTCCAAGGCGAAAGGCGGTAAGACTGTCGAGCGCAATATCCGGGATCTGGCATGGATCATTCCGGGCTGGATCGAACGCATTCAGAAAAGTGGCGGCAAGGTGGATGTTGCAATTCTCGAAAACGTCGAGGAGTTCCGCGACTGGGGACCGCTGATTGAAACATCAGCCGGCCTAATGCCAGATCCAGAGCGCAAGGGCGAAGATTTCCAGCGTTGGTGCAAAAAGCTCAAGCGGCTTGGCGCAAAGATTGAATGGCGCGAGATCCGAGGATGCGACTATGGTGCGCCCACAATCCGGAAGCGCTTCTTCGTCATCATGCGCTTTGATGGCGAGCCAATTGTATGGCCAGAACCGACCCACGGCGCACCCGACGATAAAGACGTTATGGCAGGCAAAAAGCAGCCATGGCGTACCGCAGCTGAAATCATTGACTGGTCACTGCCCTGCCCTTCAATCTTCGACACAGGTGCAGACATCATGGAAAAGCATGGCCTCCGCGCCATTCGTCCGCTGGCGCACAATACCATGGCCCGCGTGGCGCGTGGCATGAAGCGATATGTGCTGGATGCAGAGGCGCCATTTCTGGTCAATCTCGCTGCACCATCAATCATTCGCTTTAATACGGGTGCGACAGGTCAGGATCTTCGCGAGCCGCTATCGACCATTACCTCCAACAGCTACATCAAAAGACCGGGAGGCGCTGCGCCACTAGGCATCATCGCGCCTCACCTTGCATCATACTACGGGCACGGCAACGAAAGATCAGAGCGAGTTTCGAAGCTTGACGCGCCTATCGCCACGGTAGTTACAGAAAATCGCCATGCAGTTATCGCGCCTATTCTGACCGCTGCACAGCACGGTGGATCCAACAGGCCAATCAATGCACCGTCGCACACAATCACGGCCAGCCGCAAGGATCAGAACAGCGTCATTGCACCGACATTAGTGCAGATCGGCTATGGCGAGCGCAAAGCGCAAGCACCGCGCGCACTGGATATCGAACAACCATTGGGAACCGCTGTTGCAGGCGGTATCAAACACGCCGTCGCCTCTACATTCATCGCTCGCCAATTTGGGACATCTACGGGCCATAGTATTGAAGAGCCGACTCACACGGTAATGGCAGACGGCGCAGGCAAGTCGCAGCTGATTGCCGCCTATGTGGCGCAGCATAACAACGACAGCCGTCGTGCCGGTGGTGTCAATCCCGGAAGATCTGTGAGCGAGCCGCTATCGACTGTCACGCAGACGGGAAGCCAGCAAGGCATCGTCGCACCCTTCCTCCAAGCATACTATGGCACTGGCGACGGCGGTGCCGAAAACGAGCCAGTGCGCACGGTGACAACCAAAGATCGTCACGGCCATGTTGAGGCTGCGCTTGATGTTCCACCATTTACGCCGGAACAGGCCGTGGGCGCCCGCACGGTGGCTGATTTTCTTAGGTCGTTTGGTTTCTGGGATCATCGTGAATTCGTCACCATCGAATCCGGTGGCGTGACTTACATCATTGTCGATATCGGCATGCGCATGCTTGTGCCGCGCGAGCTTTACCGCGCTCAGGGCTTTCCAGAAGGTTATGAGATCGAACGCGGTCCAGACGGACAGACATTTTCAAAATCAGTACAGGTTTCATGCTGCGGCAACAGTGTTTGCCCGCCCGTTGCCGCCGCGCTCGTATCCGCAAATTGCGAAAACCTCATCGCCCGAAAGGAAGCAGCATGAAGCCCATCCTCGACTTGTGCTGCGGATCCCGCATGTTCTGGTTTAACAAGACGGATGACCGAGCTGTGTTTGGCGACATTCGCGAAGAAAGCCACGTTCTTTGCGACGGCCGCGAGTTAATCATTTCGCCAGACCGCGTTATCGACTTCCGAAACCTACCGTTTGACGACGAGACATTCAGCCTTGCCGTCTTTGATCCGCCGCATCTGGTCAATGCCGGTGAGAGAAGTTGGCTTCGCGCAAAATATGGTGCGTTGAACCGCGCAACTTGGCGCGAGGATCTTCGGCAGGGTTTTTCTGAAGCTTTCCGCGTCTTGAAACCAAACGGCACACTGATTTTCAAATGGAACGAAACGCAGATCAAAGTGCGGGAAATACTCGCGCTTACTGATGTTCGGCCTGTCGTCGGGCATGTGTCTGGCAAGCAGGCGAATACGCACTGGATTTGCTTCCTTAAGCCTTACGAGGTGCAGAAATGAACACCGCTTTCCTTCTAATGGCTCAATACAGCGGCAAAGCTATAATCCCGGTGGATGACCTTTGCCGTGATTACTTCCCTCACCTCACGCCTGAAAAATTCGTACGCAAAGTGACTTGCGGCGACATCAAGATCCCACTTGTACGAATCGAAGAAAGTCAAAAGGCCGCGAAGGGCGTTCATATTAATGATCTGGCAACGTATCTGGATGATCGACGGACGGCTGCTATGCGAGAATACAAACAATTTCACGGATAATGTTGTACCTTAAACGGTACAACATCCCTGCCAGAACATGCATTAACTAGTTGTTTTATTTATATCTAATTAGAAAAACAGTTCCCATCCAGCATAGGTGCCACGGAAAACCGATGGTCAGGATAATTGCTATTTTTAATCTTTATTTCAGTCATTTAAACAACAATCCTGAGAATGCGATTCATGTAAGCATGAGAGCTTGAGATCGATCGCCGTGCTTTAGTCGCGCAAAAAGCCACAAACAACACGAATGATCAAGTTTTGAGGCCACGAGAGCGTTCAAATCAACGAAAACTGTGACTTTCACGCTTATTACGCATTAAGATCATCATACGCGATTCTTGATACCAAAATTTGAGGACCATATTTTGACCGACCTGTCCCCCTTCAATAAGTCGTTCGATGCCTTTCTGTTTGATATGGACGGCACTGTTCTGAGTTCCATTGCTGCGACGGAACGCGTCTGGGGACAATGGGCCACTCGTCATGGGATTGATCCGGTGACGTTCGTTCCAACCATTCATGGCGTGCGTGCAGTAGATACAGTGCGCAGGCTTGGTCTGCCGCATCTGGACCCGGATACCGAAGCCAAAATTCTGCTTGATGCGGAAATGGCCGATCTGGATGGAATTAAGGCCATTGAGGGTGCAATTGATTTCCTCAAATCATTGCCAGAGGATCGTTGGGCAATTGTCACGTCTGCGCCTATTGAACTGGCGCGCCGTAGACTTGAGGCTGCGGGTATTGCTCTGCCAAAAATCGTCGTTTCAGCAGAAGATGTTGAGCGCGGCAAACCGAGCCCCGAATGCTTTCAGCTCGGTGCAAAGCGGCTTGGTTTTGACCCGCATAATTGTCTGGTTTTTGAAGATGCACCTGCCGGTATTGTTGCAGGGGAAACCGCGGGCGCTCATGTGATCGTCGTGACGGCAACACATCCACATTCGCCGGAAACCGCTCATAAAAGTATTAATAGCTACAATGAACTGAAACTGTCGGTTGACCCCGAGACAGGCATCCTGTCGCTGAGTGACGCTTCAATCTGATATAAAATTGAAAGGCGCGTGTTAAATCACGCGCCGTCCTTCACGCCAGACCGTGCGAATAATCGGCACATGCTCGGCAATTTGTACCCGCACTAAATCGCCGCGCTTGCCAATGGCAATTTCACCACGATCATTAAGACCGACAGCCTTTGCAGGATTGGTGGACACGAACCGCATTGCCTGCGGCAACGTGATTTCGTCCATCACATCAGCCATAAAAAATGCCGCCTGCATCATGCTTGCCGGGATATAATCCGACGAAATGATATCAAGATGTCCAGCCTCAGCCAGTTCACGCGCCGAAACATTGCCAGAATGCGAGCCACCGCGCACCACATTGGGCGCGCCCATCAGAACCGACATGCCGGAATCCTTTGAGGTCTTCGCAGCAAGATGCGTGGTTGGAAATTCTGCAACGCGAATGCCTTGCGTCTTTGCTTCCGCGACATGATCTGCAGTTGCATCATCATGGCTGGCAAGCACAATTCCTCGAGCATTACAGGCCCCTGAGATCGCAGTCCGGTTTGATGCCGAATGCTGCTGAGACTGGCCCATACGCTTTTCGCAATAGCTGATGAACTCTTCTTCGGAGACCTTAAGCTTGCTCATGTAATAAAGCTTATAGGTCTCAATATCGGTAAACTGACGCTGACCGGGCGCGTGATCCATCAGTGATACAAGTTTGACCAGCGGATGAACACCAAAACGCTCAAAAGCACTCAGGCAATCAGGGGCCGAAACCTCGCAGCGCAAATGCAGATAATGATCAGCGCGCAGCCGTCCGGCTTCACGGCCCTCTGCGATGGCAGAGGAAAGCTTACGCATATCTTCAACGCCAGTGGCAGCTTCTTCGTCAAAGCCAATGCGCAAGGCATCAAATACGGTTGTAATGCCAGATGCTGCAATCTGCGCATCATGGGCTTGCACAGCGGCAATCGGGTTCCAGCGCACTTTGGGGCGCGGCGCATAATGCCCCTCAAGATGGTCGGTATGCAATTCCACCAGTCCCGGCGTCAGATAATCGCCTTCCATATCCTTGCCGGAAACAGACGCGCCGGAAGCAATATCAACAATGATACCATCGACAATCTTTACCGTGCCGCTGATGAGTTCATCCGGCAGAACGATATTCGCATTTTTCAAAATTAATTCCGTCGTCATTCTTCAAGGCCTCCCCACGGCCCGCGAGGACCGTTTGGAAAACTTATTACCACCAGTCATCGGATGTAGCGAATGAATCTCAAAAGGCGCACCTTTTTCAGGTTCGACAAACAAAGCAAGATTGGCAATCTCGACAGCATCATCCAGAACAGGTGCGAAGAAATCATCAAGCGCGCGCTCGACCTGTGGGCGTTGCTTTTCATCGACGGGTCCGGTGAGGGTCATGTGAAAACGAAACTCGTCGAAAACATAGGGATAACCCCAGCGATCGAGATTTTGTCGCTGCGCTTCGCTTAAGCGTTCGGGACGACGCTTTGCAATTTCAGCATCGCGCAAAGGTGCACGAAAACGATCAAATGAAACCACAACATCATTGGCAAGCTGGTTTAGCTCTGCAACCGGCTCTTCCGGGACAAGCGCAAAGAACGGGCCGATACCCTGCACCTGCAAACGTGGAATCATAAAAGGCCGGGTCGATGATGCAAAATACATCAGCGCCGAAAGCAAATCGCTTTCCTCATAGGAAGCATCAAGACTGAAAGGCGCTTTGAGCGTTCCGTGAAAGCCATAGCGGCGCGGTTCTGCGGTCAAAGCAGCAATATCTTCGGCTGCGAGTGTGCGAATCGCAGGAACCTTCACTGCCTCTCCACTGAATGCACTGCGGCCCAGCCAGTTTGCAGCTACTTTCAAAAGCGCATCCCCCGATGGCGGCGTGAAATAAATAGCGTAACGCATAGTGATTCCTCTTTTGCCGGGATCGTTACACGCCGATTGTGGCAAGTCGATAAAAGGGTGATCACATCAATATTTTACATCCCGACAAATTCGTATAGGCGTAGTCTCGGATAAAAATGAGGAGATGATTATGGGTGGTTTTGCGTCGATCGGTGAGTGCATGATCGAGCTTTCGGGCAGCGGTGACGATCAATGGCGCATGGGATATGCTGGCGATACGCTCAATACAGCCTGGTATGCGCGCGCACTCACGAATCCGACCTTTGCGGTTGATTATGTCAGTGCATTTGGCGAAGACGAATTCTCGCAAAAACAGCGTGACTTTCTGGCTGCCAACGGTATTGGCATTGCCCACAGCCCTATCATAAAGGGTGTTCATCCGGGTCTTTATGCAATTACGCTTAACGGTGCCGAACGCTCCTTCACCTATTGGCGCAGTGACGCCGCAGCAAAGCGCCTTGCAAGCGATAAGGATGCGCTACGCGAAAGCCTCGCTGGCCGCAATATGATCTATTTTTCCGGTATCTCGGTCAGCATCGTGTTTCCCGAACATCGCGAAACATTGTTCGAGGTTCTGCGCGAATGTCGGGCCAATGGTGCGCTTATCGCGTTTGATCCGAATTTCCGCCATCAGCTTTGGCCAGATCGCGAAGCCGCCCAAAGGATCATCAGCGAAGCGATGCAGATTTCCGATATTGCGCTACCGACCTTTCCTGATGAGCAGGCGCTATTTGGCGACGAGACTGCACAGGCCTGTGCCGAACGGCTTATCGGTCTGGGTGTAAAGGAAATCGTCGTGAAAGACGGCACGGAGCCTGCGCTGGTTATAGCTGACGGAAAACAGGCGCTTGTGCCTTCGGTCAAAGCCAATGCGGTTGATACGACAGGCGCTGGCGACAGCTTTAACGGGGGCTATCTGGCGGCACGCCTTGAAGGCCTGCCCCCTGTGAAGGCTGCGCGCAAAGCACACGCGGTTGCTGCTCGCGTTGTTGAAAGTCGCGGCGCGCTTGCTCCAATGGAGATTGCGCGCGCCGCTTATCGTAATGAATCTAGTCCCGCGTAAATGTAAAATGGCTCGTCTGGGCGTAAACCTCGCCCGGACGCAGGATCGACTGCGGCACATAGGAATATTCCAGCGAGCCGGGCCATAACTGCGGCTCCAGACAAAAACCTGCATGTTTGCCGTAGCGTTTCCCGGTCAAGCCAATGCAATCATTGGCCATCGTATTACCCGCATAGAACTGAACGCCGGGTTCGGTGGTCGCAATATCAAGACGAATGCCGGAGCGAGCGCCCTTGACGGAGGCACAGGGACGCAATGGACCACGCGCTGCCGTCAGGCAGAAATTGCTGTCATATTCGAGCTGCTCGCCGTTTTCATCAAAACGGATCGGACGGAAATCGCGGAAATCATAGGCCGTGTCTTTGACCGGCAGAACGCGTCCATCTGGTATCAGAGCTTCATCAACAGGCATGTAAGCATCAGCTTCGATCTTGAGGTGGTGATCTAGAATATCACCCTCGCCACCATCATCGAGATTGAAATAGCTGTGATGCAGAAGACTGCAGGGTGTTGGTTTGTCGGTGACTGCTTCAAGGCGCACGATCAATGTGCCGTTCGCGTTGAGCATATAGGTGCAGCTTACATTGAGATTGCCCGGAAAACCCATTTCGCCATCGGCTGCAAGGGTTGCAAGCGTCACAAAATCGGCACCGGAAGCTGTGACTTTCCAGACGCGGTTGCCAAGACCATGACTTCCGCCATGCAAATTATGAATGCCCTGATAATTCGGTTCGACCTCAAAAGTCTTGCCATCAAGCTCGAAGCGGGCATTGCGGATGCGATTGGAAAAGCGACCAGCAATCGCGCCCAGATGCGGCGAATGCGCCGGATAATCGGCAAAATCACGATAGCCGATGACCAATGGCGCATCGTGTCCTTCCATGCGCAGGTCCTGAATGGCTGCACCCCATGTGATGATCTTTGCCTCAAGCGGACCATTTGCAATGGTCAACCGATGAACCGCCTGCCCGTCCGGTGCATATCCAAAAATTTCCGATGTCAATTTGTTCGCCCATTTTGATGCATTTTTGAGAGCTGTATCAAATCCGCATAGTAACAATGGTGCAAGAGACTATCTTTAAAAGGCTGAAATATCTCGGCTCGGTTTCGTCCGAAATCTTCGATTAATACCGTTCCGAACGACCTCAAATGAGAGCATTTCAAAATTTTGTAATTGGCTTTATGTTGCGCTTCACCAGTTGTGCACCTTATATGCGCAATCAAACTTGAGCAAAATGCCGGTGAAGGTCGAGCTATTATGACTTTCCCTGTCACTGGAAAAACGCTAGATACGCGCAGATACTCAGATGCATGCCCATTGCGGCATCGCAAGAATTAAAGGAATCGAAACTTGTCCTCTACTTTTGACAAAGTCGCCGACATCATTGCCGAAACGAGCGAAATCGACCGTGACACCATCACGCCGGAAAGCCATACCATTGATGATCTCGGCATCGACAGCCTCGATTTTCTCGACATCGTGTTCGCAATCGACAAAGAATTCGGCATCAAGATTCCGCTTGAACAGTGGACGCAGGAAGTCAACGAAGGCAAAGCGCCGACCGAAGAATATTTCGTTCTGAAGAATCTCTGCGCCAAAATCGACGAGCTGGTTGCAGCCAAAAAGGGCTGATTAGCCACGCAAGCTGACGGTATGAGAGGGTGAACATTCGTGTTCGCCCTGATTCCGTTTCTGGATCATGCATCGCATCCACAAGCACAGCATTTACGGGCAGAGCCAAACCATGCAGAGCAATAAAGTCGTCATTACCGGCATTGGCATCATCTCTTCGCTTGGCGAAGGGGGAGAAGCGCATTGGAATGCCTTTTCAACGGCAGACGGTCAGCCGCGCCTCGAAAAGCAAGCCTTTGCGCCATATACGGTTCATCCGCTGGGCGAAGTCGATTGGGGTTTGCAAATTCCCAAGCGCGGCGATCAGCGCCAGATGGAAACATGGCAGCGGCTTGGCACGTATGCAGCTGGTCTGGCCCTTGAAGATGCCGGTATCAAGGATGACGAAGCGCTTTGCACAAGCATGGATATGATCGTGGGCGCCGGTGGTGGCGAACGCGACATCACCGTCGATATGCAGATTCTCGAAGAAGGTCGTACCTATAGCGATCAGGACAATGAGCGTGGAAAAATGCTCAACGAGAAACTTTCGACCGAGTTGCGCCCTACCCTGTTTCTTGCCCAGCTTTCCAATTTGCTGGCTGGCAATATTTCCATTGTTCACAAGGTCACAGGCTCTTCGCGCACATTCATGGGCGAAGAAGGTTCCGGCATTTCGGCTATTGAGACCGCTGCCGCACGTATTCGCTCTGGCCAAAGTACCCATGCGCTGGTGGGTGGCTCTTACAATGCTGAACATTTCGACATGATTCTCGGCCATGAGCTGGGCGGGCTGCTCGCACATGATGGCTGGTCAGAGCTCTGGGCGCGTGAAGGTCAGGCCGGTGGTGGCATGATTTCAGGCTCTGGCGGCGTGTTTCTAGTGCTTGAAAGCGCTGAACATGCGCAAAAGCGCGGCGCGCGTGCCTATGCGGAAATCGCACAGATCGAGAGTGCGCAGATCAATCGTGATAAGGATGATCTTGCGAAAGCCGTGCGCGAACTCGTGCTGGCAGCCAATGGTGGCGCAAATCCTGATTATGTTGTTTCGGGCGCTTCCGGCGCACATGCGGCAACCTCTGCAGAAAAAGCCGTTCTTGACGAAATTTCCACAGCCTATCGCGGCATATCCGGTCTAACCGGGCATTTGCGCGAAGCACAGTTTCCGTTGGCCCTTGCCCTTGCCGCCATTTCTGTCTGGAAAGGTGAGGCATTTGCCTCTCGCGATCCATCCGAAAATGTCGTGGACAAAGCGATCAACGAAGCCATTGTCACAACCATCGGCGCAACGCGCGCTGAGGGTGCTGCAAAGCTGGTGAGAGCATAAGATGACCACATTTACCGACCATCTCGGCCGTCCTATCGTTGCCATTACCGGTGCAGGCGTTGTTTCATCGCTTGGACAAGGCAAGGAAGACAACTGGGCCGCACTGACTAGCGGACGCTCCGGCATTCATGAAATTACCCGTTTTCCAACAGAAAGCCTGAAAACACGCTTTTCCGGCACGGTCGACTTTCTGCCGGAAAGCAATGTTGGCTCGTCTGCACTTTCGGAAGCGCTGGCGCGTCTTGCAGGTGAAGAAGCTATTGCTCAATCGGGCCTGTCGGTCAAAGATTTTGCTGGTCCACTTTTCCTTGCGGCACCTCCGGTTGAACTCGACTGGAAAAGCCGCTTTGCGCTTGATGCAAGCGTCAAAGATGAAGGCCCTGCGAGTTATCAGCTTCTGCTCGAAGCCTGCCGTCGCGCGCGTCAGGATGAGCTTTTTAACACAACGCAGTTTGGCTATATCGCCGAGCGATTGTCTGAGATTTTCGGAACACGCGGCCTGCCTGTAACACTTTCAACGGCTTGTGCTTCCGGTGCAACAGCTATCCAGCTTGGCGTTGAAGCCATTCGTCGCGGCGAAAGCGACCGAGTGCTTTCAATTGGCACGGATGGTTCCGTGTCGGCTGAATCTCTCATTCGCTTCTCGCTGCTCTCAGCACTCTCCACGCAGAACGACAAGCCGGAAAAGGCTTCAAAGCCATTCTCCAAAGACCGTGATGGTTTTGCAATGGCTGAGGGTTCGGGCGCGCTGGTTATGGAATCGCTCGAAAGCGCCATTGCACGCGGTGCAAAGGTGCTTGGCATTCTCGCCGGTTGTGGCGAAAAAGCTGACGACTTCCACCGCACCCGCTCCAAGCCGGACGCCTCACCTGCGATTGGTACTGTGCGTGCAGCCCTTGCAGATGCAGGCCTGACGGAAGATCAGATTTCCTACGTCAATGCACATGGCACCTCGACGCCTGAAAATGACAAGATGGAATATCTTGCTCTTTCAACTGTCTTTGGTGAGAAGATCGCGTCGATCCCGGTTTCGTCGAACAAATCGATGATCGGCCACACACTTACTGCTGCCGGTGCAATTGAAGCCGTGTTTTCACTTCTGACAATTCAGACCGGCACCTTGCCGCCAACCATCAATTACGACAATCCCGATCCGGCGATTCCGCTGGATGTGGTGCCAAATGTGAAGCGCGACGGACAGGTTTCCGCTGTACTTTCCAACTCATTTGGTTTTGGTGGACAAAATGCCAGCCTTGTTTTGACGGCAAATCCGAATTAATCGGACTGATAAAAATTATACATTCTCGGTAATCCCGGAAGGCCGAATGCTCTCCGGGATTATGTCTTGAAAAGGATAAATTCATGCGCGCCTTGCAGCTTCTTGATGATCGTCGTCTCGAAATGACAGATATTGCTCCGCCACCCGCCCCCGGAAATGGCGAAGTAACAGTGAAGATCAAGGCCGTTGCGCTCAATCACATCGACGTATGGGGCTGGCGCGGCATGGCATTTGCCAAGCGTAAGATGCCGCTCATCATCGGCGCGGAAGCTTCGGGCGTGGTCGATGCAATCGGCCCCGGCGTATCCAACGTGCTTCCCGGCCAGCTCGTTTCGATCTATGGCGCACGCACTTGCGGTCTTTGCAAAGCATGCCGTGAAGGTCGCGACAATCTCTGTGAACATGTCGGTGGCGTCCATGGCTTTCACCTTGATGGCTTTGCTTGCGAAGCCGTCAATCTGCCAGCACGTTTGCTCGTTCCAGCACCCCCCGGTGTTGATGCCATTGGCGCTGCTGTTGCTCCTGTAACCTTCGGTACAGTCGAGCATATGCTGTTTGACAATGCGAAACTCCAGCCGGGCGAAACAGTTCTGGTTCAGGCCGGTGGTTCGGGTATTGGTTCGGCAGCAATCCAGCTTGCAAAAAAGATGGGCTGCACGGTCATCACCACCGTTGGTTCAGACGACAAGATCGAAAAGGCCAAGGCGCTCGGTGCTGATCACGTGATCAATTACCGTGTTGACCGCTTTGAAGGTGTTGTGCGCAAGCTCACCAAGAAGAAGGGCGTCGACGTTGTGTTTGAGCATGTCGGTGCAGATACTTGGGCAGGGTCAATGCTTTGCATGAAGCGCGGCGCACGTCTTGTCACCTGCGGTTCGACCTCCGGTGTTTCAACCAACATGAACCTGATGCAGCTTTTCCAGCAGCAGCTTAAAATCCTCGGCTCCTTTGGTTGCCGCATGGAAAACATGGCTGATGCGATGCAGAAAATGGCGCAGGGTGTTGTTCATCCGGTTATCGACACTATCGTGGGCTTTGATGACATCGGCACTGCGTTAAAGCGCATGGAAGGCCGCGACGTCTTCGGCAAGATCGTATTGCAGATCGACTAAGCATTTGATGTTCAAGTTCAAGCTTCTTCTCTTCAAGTGGTCGCGTAAGCTCAAGCAGTTTAATTACTGGCTTTGGGCGCAGGCTGTGTTTATCGCGCTGGCACTGCTGCGTTTGCTGCCAGCAAAAAGCGCGATCCGCTTTTCCGCATGGTTTGCGCGCAAAGTGGGGCCACTCACACCACGGCATAAGGTTGCAACCAACAATCTGCGTCTTGCCTATCCTGAGAAGAGCGATGCTGAAATTGAAAAGATCGCCATCGAGATGTGGGATTCGATGGCGCGTCTTTTCGCGGAATATATCTTCCTCGATGCGATCTTCGATTTTGATCCCAATGCGACAGAGCCGGGCCTGATCGAAGTTGAAGGCATTCCGATTTTCGAGCGTCTCCGCAACGAGACTAAGCCGCACATTTTCTTCACCGCGCATACAGGCAATTTCGAGCTTCTGCCGATTTGTGCGGGTACGTTCGGCCTTGATGTTACCGCCCTCTTCCGCCCGCCGAATAATCCCTATATCGCCAAGACCGTTTTAAAAGCACGTAAGACCAATATGGGCCATCTGGTGCCTTCCAAGGCCGGAGCTGCATGGTCGTTAGCGCGTGTTCTGGATAATGGTGGCAATGTCGGCATGCTGGTGGATCAGAAGTTCCAGCGTGGCGTACCTTCGACGTTCTTCAATCGTCCGGTGAAAACCAATCCACTGCTGGCAAAGCTTGCGCGTCAGTATGATTGCGATGTTTATCCGGCGCGCTGTATCCGCCTTCCCGGTGGCCGTTACCGCCTTGAGTTGAAAGAGCGCATGGAATTGCCACGCGACGACAAAGGCGAGATTGATATCGCTGCAACCGCACAGCTTCTCAACGATACCGTTGAAGGATGGGTGCGTGAATATCCCGGCCAGTGGATGTGGTTCCACAAGCGCTGGGGCTAAACTCAATATATGCGTTCAGTCAGAACTGGCCGGACGCTTTTTTTGTTTGAATAAGGCAAATGCTTGCCAAGGGAGACAACCATGCGTCCTATCGCAATCGCCCCATCCATCCTTTCCGCCGACTTTGCGCGCCTGGGAGAAGAAGTTGATGCCGTGCTTGAAGCCGGTGCCGACTGGATTCACATCGACGTCATGGATGGTCATTTCGTGCCGAATATCACGTTCGGTCCGCAGGTTGTGAAAGCAATTCGTCCACGCACCAAGGCTTTCTTCGACACTCATCTGATGATCGCGCCTTGCGATCCATATCTTGAACCATTTGCGGATGCGGGCTGCGATCTCATTACAATCCACGCAGAAGCTGGTGCGCATACACACCGTTCGCTCCAGAGCATCCGCGCTTTGGGCAAAAAGTCTGGTCTGGCGCTCAATCCGGCAACCCCTGTCGAAGCATTGACCAACGTCATTGATGACGTTGATCTCGTTCTCGTCATGACGGTCAACCCGGGCTTTGGTGGTCAGAAGTTCATCGCGCCGATGCTGGATAAGATCAAGCGCGTGCGTGACATGATTGGCGACCGCCCGATTGACATTGAAGTCGATGGCGGCATCACGCCTGAGACTGCCGGATCGGTTGTTGCAGCCGGTGCCAATATTCTCGTTGCGGGTTCTGCTGTTTACAAAGGCAACTCTGTCGAGAGCTATGCCGCCAACATCAAAGCCATTCGCGAAGCCGCAGAAGCAGCAAGATAAGCGGCTTTTGTGCGTTGAGCAGAGCGCCATGCTCTGCTAAACACCGCGCATTCCCTTTACCCAAGACTTGCAGCCCGCAAGACGGGCCGCCAAAACAGGATATGCCCATGATCCCGCGCTACTCCCGACCAGAAATGGTCGCCATCTGGTCTCCCGAAACCAAATTCCGCATCTGGTTTGAAATTGAGGCCTATGCATGTGAGGCGCTTGCCGAACTGGGCGTAATCCCCAAGGAAGCTGCAAAGACCATTTGGGAAAAGGGCGATGCTGCGAAATTCGACGTTGCGCGCATTGATGAAATCGAAGCCGTTACCAAGCATGACGTTATCGCGTTCCTAACGCATCTTGCTGAGTTTATCGGCCCGGACAGTCGTTTCGTACATCAGGGCATGACCTCGTCAGACGTGCTTGATACCACGCTCAATGTACAGCTTGTTCGCGCATCTGACTTGCTTCTCGTCGGCATGGACCGTGTTCTTGCAGCGCTCAAGACACGCGCGTTTGAACACAAAGATACAGTTCGTATTGGCCGCAGCCATGGCATCCATGCCGAGCCAACCACGATGGGGCTGACCTTCGCGCGTTTCTATGCGGAAATGCTGCGTAACCGCGCCCGTCTCGTTGCGGCACGCACCGAAATCGCGACCGGCGCAGTTTCGGGTGCTGTCGGCACATTCGCCAATATCGATCCACGCGTTGAAGAATATGTCTGCGAAAAGCTCGGCCTCGAAGCAGAGCCAGTTTCCACGCAGGTTATCCCGCGCGACCGTCACGCCATGTTCTTTGCAACGCTTGGCGTTATCGCCTCGTCGATTGAAAATGTTGCAATCGAAATCCGCCACATGCAGCGCACGGAAGTTCTGGAAGCAGAAGAGTTCTTCTCGCCCGGCCAGAAGGGGTCGTCGGCAATGCCACACAAGCGCAACCCAGTTCTGACAGAAAACCTGACTGGTCTCGCTCGTCTGGTTCGTATGTCGGTTGTGCCTGCTATGGAAAACGTCGCTCTCTGGCATGAACGTGATATTTCGCATTCAAGCGTTGAACGTGCGATTGGCCCAGACACCACCATCACTCTTGATTTTGCGCTGAACCGTCTGGCTGGCGTCATCGAAAAGCTGGTGATCTACCCGGAAAACATGCTCAAGAACATGAACAAGTTCCGCGGTCTCGTGCATTCGCAGCGCGTACTGCTGGCGCTCACACAGGCTGGCGTTTCGCGTGAAGATTCCTACCGTCTCGTACAGCGCAATGCGATGCGCGTTTGGGAACAGGGAGCTGACTTCCTCGAAGAACTGCTGGCTGATCAGGAAGTGCGTGCTGCGCTCTCAGAAGAACAGATCCGCGAAAAGTTCGACCTCGGCTACCACACAAAACACGTCGATACGATTTTCAAACGCGTCTTCGGCTAAATATTAGCCTTCATAAATTGAGTCCGAAAAAAGCCCCATGTTTTTGTAAACATGGGGCTTTTTCTATTCTAACTTAGGCGCTCTTTTTGATCGTGTTGATCACATTGCCCCATGGGTCTTCAAAGACGTGGTTATTGCCACCACGTGTGTCTTCCATTTCAACCCATGCGAGACCCGTCCGGTCTTTATCGCGCAAGCCAGCACCTGAGCTCTGCCATGCATTTGCACCGATGTGATGGTGATAACCGCCCGTCGATAGGAACACAGCCTTATCGCCATAGGTCTGCACGGTATTAAAGCCTAGTTCTTTGTTCCAGAAGGCTTCGGCATCCTTCGCATTGCCAACGCGCAGGTGAACGTGGCCGACAACCGTATTCTGTGGTGCACCGTTCCATTCACCACCTTCGCGATCAATAACGTCGAGAAGGTTTTTCACATCGAGCGCTTCCGTACCCATGACAACGCGGTCACCATTCCACTGCCATGTCTTATGCGGGCGGTCAGAATAGATTTCGATGCCATTGCCTTCGGGATCGGTGAGATAAATCGCTTCGCTGACGTTGTGATCTGATGCACCAGCAACGGGCAGCTGCTTGTCGATGGCGCGGCGCGACCAGCGCGCCAAATCGCCGCGTGTCGGCAGCAGAAATGCCGTGTGATATAAACCAGCACTGCGAGGGTCATCTGCTTTCGCAGCAGAAAACTGTTCGATTTCCATCAGTTCGCGATCACCAGCACCAAGCACAATCGAAGCCCCACGGCGCGTCATCTCGCGAAGGCCGACAACATCGCGGTAGTATTCGGCCAGAGTTTCAGCATCACGCGCCTTCAAACCAATGCGCGCCACCCGAACAGGAGTCGTCATTGCAAATGGTAAAAGAGCATTTGAAGCCACTTTCTGATTGGCTACTTTGTTTTCAGTTTCAATCATTTCATTCTCCTTCGACGGCGTTTCCGCACGTGCGGAAAGAATATTACTCATGACGGCAGCACCCGCAGTTCCGAGTATCGTTCTTCTGCTGATGGCCATAGTCGCAAGATCCTCTTTGGTGTTATCTTCCCGCTAAAGATCACAATTTAGAGAGCGTTTCACAAGATAGCGATCTGCGAACAAGCTGTTCATCATTTGCATCATTTGCATCATCTGCGTTCACCCGCCAGCGCTATAGCTCACCTTGAAGATGCTTTGAAACGGCTCTAAATAGGGATCATGAAAGTTAAAGATTCCGATATTCTCATCATTCCCGGTTACACCAATTCCGGCCCTGATCACTGGCAGACCCGTTGGGAGAGCAAACTCTCGACGGCGCGACGCGTTGAGCAAGCTGAATGGTCCAAGCCCGTCAAAGACGATTGGGTAGCGCAACTGGTTAAAGCCGCCAATGAAGCGACAAAGCCAATCGTGCTTGTGGCCCATTCGCTGGGTGTCGCAACCGCACTCCATGCAATGCCGCATATCCAGCATAAGGTGGCAGGTGCATTCTTTGTTGCTCCCCCAGATGTCTCGAATGAGAAGATCAGGCCCAAGCACCTGATGACATTCGGCCCTTATCCGCGTGAACGTCTGCCATTTCCGACGATCACCGTGGCCAGCCGCAATGATCCCTTCTCCAGCTATGAAGCAGCCGAAGAGATCGTAAAAGATTGGGGCGCATTGCTGATTGATGCTGGTGATGCGGGGCATATCAATTCGGAGTCAGGGCATGGACCATGGCCAGAAGGCTCGATGGTATTTGCTGAGTTTATGACTAAACTTCAGCCGCCAAAATCGCATTAAATCAAAGTGTTATATAAATTGCTGATGAAATAGATTCAGATAACCTTGCGGAGCGGCAGACGAAACATCTGCCGCTTTATTTTTTATGCGCGAATGGCATCAACGAGTGTTTTAGCACCAAGGCGCATATAGCCGCCGTCACTGGCAAGCGTTAAAAACTGAAAGCCGAGCGGGATATAGCGCCGTGCAAATTCTGCTGATGGCGAATAGATTCCAGCGAACTTGCCAGCGGCAGCAGCCTTACGAGCAATAGTGCTGATAGGTTCAACTATGGCTTCGGAATCCGGGTTAGCTTCGCGGCCATTGCTCCACGCAATAGAGAAATCGGCAGGACCAACAAAAACGCCATCAATGCCACGCACATCGAGAATTGCATCCAGCGCATCATAGGCATCGCGCGTTTCGATCATCGCAAAAGCCAGCGTGTCCTGATTTGCAGTAACGAGATAATCGTTCGAGCCCGGCGTGCCGTAATCGGCATTAGCGCGGAACACGCCCCATGAACGCTCGCCGATTGGCGGATATTTCATTGAGGCTGCAAATTTGCGTGCATCTTCGACAGAGTTGATCATTGGCGCAATCACGGCCTGCGCACCGAAATCGAGCGCCCGGCTTGCCATATCAAAGCGTCCGACTGGAATGCGAACGACTGGCGGCTTGCCTGCATTCAGGATCAGTCCAAGACTACGCAACACACTCTGCTCGTCGTGGCCGCCATGCTGCATATCGAGTGTTACAGCGTCAAATGCGCTATGCGCCAGAACTTCGACGGTAAGGGCTTCCGGCAAAGATGACCAAGCGGAAAGAATTGTTTCTCCGGCACGAAGACGCGAAGACAAAGACATGCTTATTCCCCTGCGTTACAAAAACTAAGGGCGGAAACGCATTTTGCATTTCCGCCCTTTATTACGTTAGTCTTTCTGAACCTGCTGGATCGCTTCCTCAAGGAAAGCGAACATCTTTTCACGAATGGTTGCATCCGTAATGCTCACGCTGGTGGCGTCAAAATCAGCGCGCAGCTTGCGGAATACGTCTTCATCGCCTGCTTCTTCAAAGTCAGCGGCAACAACTTCACGCGCATAGGCGTCTGCATCCGCATCATGCTTACCGAGAAGTTCTGCCGCCCAGAGACCGAGAATCTTGTTGCGGCGGGCTTCAGCCTTAAAACGCAATTCAGCATCGAGTGCGAATTTGCTTTCGAAAGCATTGCGGCGATCATCCATGCCAGTGGCCATTCATACAACTCCCAGAAAATTAAGTTATGCAGGACATCAAGTTATGTGAGATCGTCAACCGTTCTCTTGCCTAAAGCTGGCAAGGGGCGCAAGATTATACAAGAGCCAAAAGTCACTTTCTTGATTTATCTGGCTCTGAAACGTTTAAAACGGGGGAACGGGTACAAAGCAGGATTGTTAAAAGCCCACAATTGCTATACGTAGCCCGCGAGAATAGCGGCAAATGCCGATCATCACATTTTTGGAAATCCGAGAAAAGCCATGAACCGTCGCCGCCGTATTTACGAGGGCAAGGCCAAGATTCTTTATGAAGGCCCTGAACCCGGTACTCTTGTCCAGTTCTTCAAAGATGACGCGACCGCGTTCAACGCGAAGAAGCATGAAGTTGTTGACGGAAAAGGCGTGTTGAACAACCGCATCTCCGAGCACATTTTTACCCAGCTTAATCGCATTGGTATTCCAACCCACTTCATCCGCCGCCTCAACATGCGTGAGCAGCTGATCAAGGAAGTGGAAATCATCCCGCTTGAAGTCGTTGTCCGTAACGTTGCGGCGGGTTCGCTGTCCACGCGCCTCGGCATCGAAGAAGGCACTGTTCTGCCTCGCTCGATTATCGAGTTCTATTACAAAGCAGACGCCCTCAATGACCCAATGGTCACCGAAGAGCATATCACTGCTTTCGGTTGGGCCAGCCCTGCGGAAATCGACGACATCATGGCTCTCGCCATTCGCGTCAACGACTTCCTCACAGGTCTATTTCTGGGCATTGGCATTCAGCTTGTCGATTTCAAGATGGAATGCGGACGTCTGTTCGAAGGCGACATGATGCGTATCGTCGTCGCTGACGAAATTTCGCCAGACTCAGCGCGCCTTTGGGATGTCAACACCAATGACAAGCTCGATAAGGACCGCTTCCGCCGCGATATGGGCGGACTGGTTGAGGCCTATCAGGAAGTGGCGCGCCGTCTCGGAATCATGAACGAGAACGAAACGCCGCGTCCCGCAGGTCCGACCCTTGTGAAGTAAAATCCGCACAGCCCGGCAACTCGCGTTCCGGGCTGTTTTCATTGTTAGTGATTAAAGATCAGTAGGAACTACTCAGTGATCAAGGCACGCGTCACCGTTACACTCAAAAACGGCGTTCTCGACCCGCAGGGCAAAGCTATTGTCGGCGCGCTCAGCAGCCTGAATTTCGAAGGCGTCAATTCTGTCCGCCAGGGCAAAGTCTTCGATCTTGAAGTCGAAGGTTCGGACAAAGCTAAAGCTGAAGCCGAAATCAAAGCCATGTGCGAGAAGCTGCTCGCAAACACGGTTATTGAAGACTACGCAATCGTCATCGCCTGACGCACTGCGCTCAGCAGGTATTTTTTGCGCGCTTTCAGAACGCACCACGCGCTCTGAGGCCCTCAGATTCAAAGAGACATAAAACGCCATGAAAGCAGCTGTCGTTCTTCTCCCCGGCCTCAACCGTGACCGCGACATGATTGCGGCCATCACCAAGATTTCCGGACAAGCACCTGTCACCGTCTGGCAAACGGATACCAGCATTCCCGACGATGTGGATCTGATCCTGATTCCCGGCGGTTTTTCCTACGGTGATTACCTGCGTTGCGGAGCGATTGCAGCGCGTATGCCGATCATGCAGGCCATTCGCGAGAAGGCCGACAAGGGCGTGATGGTTATCGGTGTATGCAACGGTTTCCAGATTCTCGTCGAAGCCGGAATGTTGCCGGGTGCCTTGATGCGCAATACCTCGCTGAAATTTGTCTGCCGTGAAGTGAAGCTCGAAATCAGCAACGCAAACACTGCGTTCACACGTGGTTATCAGCCGGGCCAGATTATTCGCTGCCCGGTCGCGCATCACGATGGCAACTATTTTGCCGATGCGGAAACGCTCAAGCGTATCGAAGGCGAAGGTCAGGTTGTGTTCCGCTATGCTGAAGGCACAAACCCCAACGGTTCGGTCAACGACATTGCAGGAATCGTCAACGCAGGCGGCAATGTGCTTGGCATGATGCCGCATCCTGAAAACCTGATTGAAGGTGCACATGGCGGCGATGATGGCCGTGCGCTTTTTGCAGGTGCTTTGGGAATTGCAGCTTAAACAAGCGATTCCATTTTCACATCATGAACGGCCTTCGTCTTAAGCGGAGGCCGTTTTTTGTTGCGCCTGCTGTGATTGGTTCAGTTCTGTCACAAAACGCAATCCACTGGCGTCATGCAGAAATTCGTGTCAGCTTGCCAGCATCGACCCAAAAATTAGATTCGATTTTTGGTAAGCATGATGCGTAGATACATAATTTAGAGCGTCTTTTGTGCAGCCATATAGCTGCATCGCGCTCTAAGCGAATACTTCCTACGGCAACCGAATCGGGGAACGATCGATGCAATTATATTCCCGCCTACTCTCCCCCTATTCCGCTTTTGTACGCAGCATTCTTTACATCAAGGAACTGCCGTTCAAACCCATCAACCTACCCTATCCATATCCGGCAGACTTTGCGCAGGTAACCCCGCTCAAGCGCGTACCTGTACTGATTACAGGCTCTGGCGAGACCCTTTATGAAGCAGCCGTCATCGCCGAATATCTGGAAGATCATTTTCCAGAAACGCCCGTTCTGCCCGGTAGCCCGCGCGAGCGCGCATTGATCCGGCTTTTGGCACGCGTGGCTGAGTTGGAAGTGCTTGGACCGGCAATGAAGCTGTTTATTCTTTTGAGCAAATCCGAACGAGACGACGCTTCGATCGATCGGCTTTTTGCGAAGCTGAACAGAGGGCTAAGCGTGGTCGAATCGCGCCTTTCCGACAAGAGCTTTGCCCTTAGCGATGCGCCAACGCTTGCCGATGCATGGCTTCTGCCAATACGCTTCCTTCTGGAGCCGCTTGAGAAGCTTTCAGGCAAGGCAGATTTGCTCAATGCATACCCCAAATTCGACACATATGCAGTGAAAGCAAAGCAGGACCCGGTGTTCGAACTCATCTGGAATGAGATGAATGACGGGCTGAAGGCTTTTATGCCGCAACTCGCCTGATCCAACTATCTAATCCAGTTTCTATGCATTTCCGGCAGGCTACCCTTGCCGGAAATGCTCTTATGGAGCCTTCCTTGAAGATTAAAACCATCGCGCTTGCAGCACTCCCGGCGCTGGCATTGTTTGCCGCCTGTGCGCCAAAGCCTGCCCCCGGCCCAGTTTCCATTAATACCAACAAAGCAGCGCTTCCCACGATGGAGCGCATTGCTGTGGGTGCCAATAGCTGCTGGTTCAAGTCAAAAGACAAGGATTTCCGCGGCTACGCACTGGCCCCTGAACTAAACTCTTTCACCGGACGTCCACGTTTTCTGGTCGTGCCTGCGCGTAATCTGGGGGGGCGCCCCCTGCTTGTCGTGCAAGCAGAAGGTAACCCGGCGCGGATAGAGGCTTTTGGCCCGATGATGCAGCAAAGCAATGGCAGCCGCATTGCCAAGGACATTAATCGCTGGGCAGAAGGTGAAAAAGACTGCTGATTAAGGCGTTATGACATTAACGGATATGGAAGCGCACTTTACGTGCTTCCTTGTCTGCCGCAGACCGCGTTATGCCTATATCGAGAAGTTGTTCATCTGTCAGGTCCATCAATTCGATGCGGCTGCGGCGCAACATAAGGCGCAAGGCGAACCAATCCGCAAATCGCTGCCAAAGCGAGCGTGAAACAGCGGCGACGCACCGCTCCCGCACACGGATTGTAGCAATTGTATCTATTTCATCCTGATTAACGGGTATAAATGCCATAGCAACAAACCTTCATTACTGGCTAATGCGCCATTTTTGAGGTAATTTATCTGCATGCGGTAAATACAATTGACTCGAATATCGATACAATGCTTATATTGTGACCATGACAAATTGGCTCCCCGACATCACCGGAAAGACCGGCCCGCTTTATCTTCAGCTCGCCGATGCGATTGAAGAAGCAATCACGGACAATTCTTTGCCTGCAGGGGAGAAGTTACCGCCGCAACGCAACTTGGCTTTCGATCTTAAGGTGACAATCGGTACAATCGGCCGCGCCTATGCGCTGGCCCATGAGCGTGGGCTTGTAACGGGCGAAGTGGGTCGCGGTACTTACGTGCTTGCAAAGCACGACCCTAAGAATGCGTCTGCCGCCTATTCCAGCGACGGTATTGCAGGCACACGCATTCAGGATGCACCCTTGGATAAAGGACGTTTTGACACAACCGCCGCTCCCGACGTTGGGCAAAACACGGTGCTTGAGCCGCTGATTGCGTCTGTTATCCGCAACTTCCCCCATGAAATTGTCAATTACACACGGCATTTCCCGCATCATTGGCTTGAGGCCGGCCGGCAATGGCTCAATCAGGAACACGCTCCCGCTGACGCAAGCAATATCGTTGTCACCAACGGTGCCCATGCAGGTGCTATTGCAGCAATCACAGCCTTCACCGCACCTGGCGACAGGATTGTTTTTGAAGATCTGACCTATACTCAGATCAGCCGCTCCGTTCGAATTACCGGGCGACGCATCGCAATTGCTGCGAGCGATGAACATGGCATGATCCCTGAAGAATTTGAGCGAGTTTGCAATCAGCAGCACCCAACCATGGCATTTCTTATGCCAAGCATTCACAACCCAACACTTGCGACCATGCCCTATGAGCGCAGGGTAGCAATTGCCAAGATCGCAGCGAGGCACAATGTCTGGCTTATTGAAGACGACACATACGGGGTAATGACGCGATCAAACATACCGAAAATCGCTGACATCGCGCCTGAACGCACCTTCCTGCTGGGTAGCCTTTCAAAAGCAGTCACCGCCGGGTTGCGCTGCGGTTGGGTCGCCTGCCCTCCGCATTGTGCCCAACGTCTGCGTGTCACGCATAAGCTGATGACGGGGGGCGTTTCGTTTTTGCTTGCTGAAACCGCCGCACAATTGGTGCTTTCAGGACAGGCTGAGAAATTGCTAGCTCAATGTTCAACAGAGATAGAATGGCGGGAACAACTCGCACGCAAAATCTTTAAAGGTTACGATCTTGTGTCATCACCTTATGTGCCCATTCTTTGGCTGAAACTGCCAGAACCATGGCTTGCGGGAACATTCAAGGCGGCTGCTTATGAAAACGGGCTTCTCATTGACGATGAAGATGAGTTCAAAGCCGGGCGTGTTGACCGGACAGACCACCGGGTTCGGATTGCTTTTTCATCTCCCACTGACCGCAAACATGTCGAAAATGGCTTCGAAACATTGCGGCAATTGCTGGAAAATGAACGAGCTGGCTATGAAGGCAGCATTTGAGCCGGGAAATCGGCATTTTCCTGTCGCGCTTCTAACAGAGTTAGGTTAAAGAGACGCCTTAAAACCTTAGGTGTCCGCCCTTCGGCAGAAGTTTCCGGGTACCGCAGCCTGCGACGGGGTTCCTCATCTCCATGACTATTTCCAATAAGCGCGACATCACGCCGGAACTCATCCAATCCCACGGCCTCAAGCCCGATGAATATCAGCGTATTCTCGACCTGATCGGACGGGAACCAAGTTTTACGGAACTCGGCATCTTCTCGGCCATGTGGAACGAACATTGTTCCTATAAGTCCTCGAAGAAGTGGCTGCGTACGCTCCCGACAACTGGCTCTCGCGTTATTCAGGGCCCCGGCGAAAATGCCGGTGTTGTAGACATTGGCGATGGCGATTGCGTCGTCTTTAAGATGGAAAGCCATAATCACCCGTCTTACATTGAGCCTTATCAGGGTGCGGCAACTGGCGTTGGCGGCATTCTGCGTGACGTCTTCACCATGGGCGCGCGCCCGATCGCAGCCATGAATGCCCTTCGCTTTGGTGAGCCTGATCATCCAAAGACCCGCCACCTCGTGTCAGGTGTTGTGTCGGGCGTCGGCGGTTATGGCAATGCTTTTGGCGTTCCGACTGTTGGCGGCGAAGTCAACTTCGACAAGCGCTACAATGGAAACATCCTCGTCAATGCATTTGCGGCGGGCCTTGCAAAGCATGACGGCATTTTCCTGTCGGAAGCCAAGGGCGTTGGACTCCCAGTTGTCTACCTCGGTGCCAAGACGGGACGTGACGGCGTCGGCGGTGCCACAATGGCCTCAGCCGAATTCGACGAATCAATTGAAGAAAAGCGTCCTACCGTTCAGGTTGGCGATCCATTCACCGAAAAGTGCCTTCTGGAAGCCTGCCTTGAGCTAATGGCTTCGGGTGCGGTTATCGCTATTCAGGATATGGGTGCGGCTGGTCTGACCTGCTCGGCTGTTGAAATGGGCGCCAAGGGCGATCTTGGTATTGAACTTATTCTCGACCATGTTCCGGTTCGTGAAGTGAATATGACAGCTTATGAAATGATGCTGTCGGAAAGCCAGGAGCGTATGCTCATGGTTCTCAAGCCCGAAATGGAAGAAGAAGCCAAGGCAATCTTCCGCAAGTGGGGCCTTGATTTCGCAATCGTTGGCAAAACCACCGATGATCTGCGTTTTCGTGTCATTCATCAGGGTGAAGAAGTCGCCAATCTGCCGATCAAGGAACTGGGTGATGAGGCTCCTGAATATGATCGTCCGTGGATGGAGCCGGGCAAGCACGCTCCGCTGCCTGCCAGCAATGTCGAACAGGTTGAAGATTATTCCCAAGCGCTTTTGAAGCTCATAGGCTCGCCTGATGGCTCATCACGCCGCTGGGTCTATGAGCAGTATGACACACTCATTCAGGGCAATTCGTTGCAGCTCCCAGGTGGCGACGCCGGCGTTGTCCGCGTCGAAGGCCATGCTACCAAGGCGCTGGCTTTCTCTTCTGACGTGACGCCACGCTATTGCGAAGCGGATCCATTTGAAGGCGGCAAGCAGGCTGTTGCCGAATGCTGGCGCAACATCACGGCAACGGGTGCAGAACCACTCGCTTCAACCGACAATCTCAATTTCGGTAATCCTGAAAAGCCGGAAATCATGGGACAGCTTGTCAAGGCCATTGAAGGCATTGGTGAAGCTTGCCGTGCACTCGATTTCCCGATCGTTTCGGGCAATGTTTCGCTTTACAACGAGACCAATGGTCAGGCGATCCTGCCAACCCCGACCATTGCCGGTGTCGGCCTAATCCCGGATTGGTCGCAAATGGCCAAGATCGGCGGCATGCAGGATGGCGACACGTTGGTTTTGCTTGGCGTTGACGGTTCACATCTTGGTCAGTCGATCTATCTGCGTGATCTGTTTGATCGCGCTGATGGTCCGGCACCGACCGTTGATCTCGCACTTGAAAAGCGTACGGGCGAGTTTGTTCGCTCGGTGATCCGCAACGGTCAGGTGACGGCTTGTCACGATCTGTCCGATGGCGGTCTTGCGATTGCGGTTGCTGAAATGGCAATCAAGTCGGGCAAAGGTGCAACGCTGGATGCTGGTGACGGTCTGCCACATGCAGCGCTTTTCGGTGAAGATCAGGCACGTTATGTCGTCTCGGCCACGCCTGAAATGGCGAAGCTGATCGCACTCAATGCGGAAGGCGCTGGTATTGCATTCCGTCTTCTCGGCACGGTCGGCGGCGACCGTCTGACATTCGGTTCGACAGTCGATGTTTCGGTTGCAGATCTTACGGCTGCTTTTGAAGGTTGGTTCCCGAACTTCATGAGCGGTGAAGCAGCGGTCGATAACTGATCATCTGTGACTAGCTGATACGAATTGCCGCCCGGCCCGGAAACCCCGCGCCGGGCGGTTTGCTTGAGAGCAATTTAAACGTTAAATAGTTGAGAATTGGCGTATCATGTTGGTACGTTACGATTCTATAATATGAAAAAGCCCAAAACGGCAGGAGAGTTTGCATGGCTATGGACGCTCATGAGATCGAAAAACTGATACGCGAAGGTATTCCCGGCGCAAAGGTGACGATCCGCGACCTTGCCGGTGACGGAGATCATTATGCTGCCGAAGTGGTTGCGGAAAGCTTCCGCGGCATGTCGCGCGTACAGCAGCACCAGATGGTCTATGATGCGCTTAAGGGGAATATGGGTGGCGTGCTTCATGCATTAGCACTTCAGACCAGCATACCGGAATAAGTGTAACAAGCGCGAAAACCCACTTTTTGCTCAGTGATTATCTTCCTGCGGCAAGATGTTGCCCCCACAGTTCACGGTTTTCGCGCTAATTTGACTTGCTTTCACCTTTAGAGGGTGATTACCAAGTTACAGCCACCTATATAGAGGCACAACCTCTCCCTACGCGGGCCGGGATTTGAACCGGTGTCCTGAAAGGAAATAAAATGACCGGAATTAACGATTTTATCGACAATGAAGTGAAAACCAATGATGTCGTGCTGTTTCTGAAAGGCACCCCAGGTTTTCCACAATGCGGTTTCTCCGGTCAGGTCGTGCAGATTCTCGACTATATTGGCGTCGACTATAAGGGCGTCAACGTTCTGGCCTCCGACGAAATCCGTCAGGGGATCAAGGATTATTCCAACTGGCCAACCGTCCCACAGCTTTATGTAAAGGGTGAGTTCATCGGCGGTTGTGACATCGTGCGCGAAATGTTCCAGTCGAACGAATTGCAGACACTTTTTGCCGATAAAGGTATTGCTACCAAAGCCGCTTGAGGATTAATTACTCTTAAAACGGCTTTTACAGCTCACCTTTTCTAAAAGGCGCCGTTCAATGGCGCCTTTTTATATTGCCTGATATTTTGGCACATAACTGGTCATTTTAACTTTCTGGCCTACTTTTTAAAACTGTAGAGCAGTTCCTGTTGAAGCGAAATCGTAGAAACCGCTCTATCCCTTTGTTTTTAAGCATTATCCTACGCAAAACCGCTTCACACTTTTGCTGGAAATGCGCTACCTATTGCATCGCCTAGACGTTTGCCGGTGCGTTGCTCGATCAAGGACTTCCTTAATGCCGCTTGATATTCAAAAGGGTTCGTCGGACCAACAGACAGCTATACGTCCGCGTGGCGAATTTATTGCACTTATTGCTGCAATCATGGCCATCAATGCGTTGGCTGTCGACATTATGTTGCCCGGCCTGCCGCAGATTGGCGCAAGCCTTGGCATTGTGTCGGAAAATCACGTTCAATATGTAATCACGGCTTATCTGCTTGGTTTTGGTGTTTCTCAGCTTTTCTACGGCCCATTAAGTGACCGTTTCGGCAGACGCGCGCCCCTGTTTGCTGGCCTGCTGATTTATATCCTTGCCGCACTTGGTGCTGCCTTTGTGACTGATTTTACAACGTTGATTATCCTGCGCGTACTGCAAGGTCTGGGTGCTGCCTCGACACGGGTTATCGCCGTCTCCGTCGTGCGCGACCGCTTTGCCGGACGTCAGATGGCGGAAGTGATGTCGCTCGTCATGATGGTGTTCATGATCCTTCCGGTCATTGCACCGGCCACCGGACAGTTGATTATGCTGTTTGGGGAATGGCACCTGATTTTCTTGTCTATGGCTATTATGGCCGCTGTTGTGGGTATATGGGCCTATATACGCCTGCCAGAAACCCTGCCCGTCGATCACCGCCGTGCGCTGACCGTGAAAAGCGTCATAGGAGGTTTTGGTATCGTCCTCTCCAATCGTGTGGCGCTTTTCTACATGTTTGGGACGTCGTTCATTCTCGGCGCACTGTTTGGCTACATCAACTCAGCACAGCAGATTTTCGTCGGCATTTATGATCTTGGCACAATGTTCCCGCTCGCTTTTGCAGCCGTGGCAATGACACTCGCCCTTGCGTCATTTCTGAATTCGCGCCTGGTTGGGCGTTATGGAATGCGCCGCATTTCTCAGACTATGTTGCTAGTGTTCGTCGGCTTCAGCTTGTTGTGGGTCGTACTTTCGTTGAGCTTTACCGGACCTGTGCCGTTCTGGATCCTGATGGTGATCTACATGACCATCATGTTCTCGTTCAGCCTTGTGGTTTCCAATTTCAATGCACTCGCCATGGAACCGCTCGGTGAAGTGGCAGGCACGGCTTCATCTGTACTTGGCTTTGCCCAGACGGTGATTGGTGCAGCACTCGGCGCGGTCATCGGTCAGGCATTTGATGGAACCACAACACCCGTTGCGGTAGGCTACTGTGTGCTCGGCTTCATCGCATTTATCTGCGTGTTGATTGCTGAACGCGGCAAGCTATTTAAGCCCCATAACAAGCCGACCTAAATATTAAAAAGTAAAAGCCCGGAGACATCTCCGGGCTTTTTTCATTCTGCAAAAAGGGCTGCCTGAATTTCTTTCCAGCTTTCCTTGTCAGGTGCCACCAGAAGTCCGCCGCCCGTATGCGATGGCAGATAAGGGCTTTCATCCCATCGCGCGAGATAGCCACCCGCTTCCTGATGGATAAGTGCACCGGGCAAGTGGTCCCATGGCATCAGCTTATTGTAACACGCGAAATGCGCGCCACCGGTTGCGATAATGCGATATTCGTGCGCAGCGCAACGATAACCGATCTGGGACAAAAACTTCGTATGATTGCGCGCCAAACGTGAGCGGATCGGCTCGGCAGTATATTGCCATGAAACAGAACCCGTCATCTGCGAAATATCCGCAGCATCCGCAATCTTCACAGGGCTTGTTGAGCCATTAGCCTGGCGAATACGGCTACCGCTGCCCTTTGCAGCCAGTATCCAGTCGCGGCCTACCGGATCGTAAATAATACCGGCAACCGTTTCGCCTTTGGAAACAACGGCAAGCATCACGCCGAAAAGCGGAACGCCGGATGCGAAATTAAATGTGCCATCCACCGGATCAATGGTGAATGCGAGATCGGCTTCTCCAAGCCCATTCAACAGGCTCTCATCATCGGAACAGGCTTCTTCACCAACGATGAGGGCGCTTGGAAAAAGCTCCCTGAGTTGCGCGGTGATATAGCGTTCCGCATTCACATCCGCTTCAGTGACAAGATCAGCAGCAGAGGTTTTCTGGCGAATGTCGCCCTGCCCCAACTGCCGAAAACGCGGCATGATCTCCTGATTTGCTGCCTCCGCCAGAAGGTCAGCCAACCAATCGATCTGCTTTTCATCAAACTGCACTGTCATTCTCCACATCGGAATTTGCCATCAAACCCGCAAAGTCAAACAGCTTTCGATCAAGCAGATGACTCGGACGCACATTGGTCATGGCGCGGATCATCGTGTCCTTGCGGCCAGGCATCCGCTTTTCAATATCGGATAGCATCGCCTTCATGGCATTGCGCTGAAGCCCTTCCTGACTGCCGCAGAGATCGCAAGGAATAATTGGAAACTGCATTGCGTTCGCAAATTTTTCCATATCTTCTTCCGCAGCGTAAGCCAGCGGACGAAACAGCATCAGGTCGCCCTCATCATTGAGGAGCTTTGGCGGCATCGCCGCAAGACGACCACCATGAAACAGGTTCATGAAAAAGGTTTCGAGAATATCTTCGCGATGATGCCCAAGAACAATTGCCGAGCAGCCTTCTTCGCGCGCAATACGATACAGATTTCCACGACGCAGGCGCGAGCAAAGCGAGCAATAGGTGCTGTTTTCGGGCAGCTTTTCGGTCACGATCGAATAAGTGTCCTGATATTCGATACGGTGCTCAATGCCATACTGATTCAGGAAATCGGGCAGGACATGCTTTGGAAAATTCGGCTGTCCCTGATCAAGATTGACTGCAATCAGCTCAACGGGAAGTAGGCCACGCCATTTCAAATCGAGCAACAGCGCCAGAAGACCATAAGAATCCTTACCGCCTGACAGGCAAACCATCCAGCGCTCGCCGGGCTTTACCATTGCAAAATCGTCTATCGCCTGACGCGTCTGACGCAGCAGCCGTTTGCGCAGCTTGTTGAATTCGACGGAAGCTGGCACATCGCGGAAAAGAGGATGACAACCATCCGTGCCCGAATCTTCCGCAATACTAGGATCGAAAGCGTTCATAGTGCTTCCTGCGAATAAGAGGAATTTAAATCTACATACAGAAAAGCCGCCCCTGGGAAAACCAAGGGCGGCCATTTATTTTTATTTCTGAACGAAAGCTCAGAATTAACGCGAATAGAATTCGACGACGAGGTTTGGTTCCATCTGGACTGCGTATGGAACGTCAGCAAGAGTTGGAACGCGGGAGTAGGTCGCAACCATCTTGTTGTGATCTGCTTCAACGTAGTCAGGAACATCACGTTCTGCGAGCGAAACAGCTTCGAGAACAACAACGAGCTGCTTCGACTTTTCGCGAACTTCAACAACGTCACCAGCCTTGAGGCGGAACGACTGAATGTTGACGCGGCGACCGTTTACGTTCACGTGACCGTGGTTGATGAACTGGCGTGCAGCAAAGATCGTTGGAACGAACTTTGCGCGGTACACAACAGCGTCCAGACGCGATTCGAGCAAGCCGATGAGGTTTTCACCGGTGTCGCCCTTGCGGCGTGCTGCTTCATCATAGGTCTTGCGGAACTGCTTTTCCGAGATGTCGCCGTAGAAGCCCTTGAGCTTCTGCTTTGCGCGGAGCTGTACACCGAAGTCGGACAGCTTACCCTTACGGCGCTGACCGTGCTGGCCTGGGCCATATTCACGACGGTTTACAGGGGACTTCGGACGGCCCCAGATGTTTTCGCCAAGACGGCGATCGATTTTGTACTTAGCGGATTCGCGCTTGCTCATCGCATTTCCTTTAAAAAGTTGATGCACCTTGCGGTGCAGACAGGAAACGCGCCCTCCTCTGCCCTTGATTTCCAAAGACTGACAGAATGAAGCGCGCAGCTGCGATCTTCATCCACGGGACACGTCAAATGAAACGCCGGAGCGTTGAAGCTCCAGCGATGGCGGCTTTTAGTCATTAGTGTGTCATCTTGTCAAGGCTAAAGCCCGGATTTTGCGCTATTTGGCCATTTATAAACGCATGCCATCAAGCGTGAAGGAACGACAAGTGCATCTCACACATTAGAACATAGCGCTCATTATCAAAAGAGGTGAACATGGCCGTTTCTTTGTCTTTCATTCAAAAAGCTATGACCACCTGTCTCCTCGCATTTGCGCTCATATTCGTGCCCGGAGAAAACTGGTTCGGGAGTTCTACCGCAAATGCCCAGAATCTTATTGAAAGAGTGCTGAGTGGCAATGCAAAGAAGACCACGCCTCAAAAACGCACCAAGAAGAAGCGCAATACCAAACAGCAACAATCAAAGGAACAGTCTGCGCCCACCACAGCGATTCCCATCCCAACACCCGCACCCGGACGCGAAGAGGTTTCCTCACAAAAGCCGACATCGCCACCAACTCCGACCCCTGAACCAGCACCAACACCGGCAGACACTGCCCCTGTCCCCGAAAAAAAGCCTGAGCAGTCCACACAACCAGCCAAGCCTGCGGTTGAACAGCCTGAACCAAAGAAGAGCGAGCGCATTTATCAGGTATCCTGCCCGGCACTGATGGAAGGCGAGGTGCAGGGAACGCTCTCACCACCAATTAATGACGGTCCGCAATGCAGTGCACAATCGCCACTGTCGCTGACCGCGATTGGAAAGACACGGCCTTTGAAATTCGCAAATCCAGTGACAACAAATTGCGCAATGGCTTTTACGCTTGCCAAATGGTCGACAGATGTCAGTGGCGCTGCCAGCAAGGTCTATGGCGACAGCGTCAAAATAACAGAAATTGGCACAGGCTCCGATTATCAGTGTCGCAACGTCAATGGCGCATCTGAGGGGCGTGTTTCAGAACATGCCTTTGCCAATGCGCTGGACATCATGTCGTTCAAATTTTCTGATGGCTCCAAGACAGAGCTTGAAAGCGGCTGGAATGGATCAGAAAAGGAAAAGGCTTTCTGGCGTGCGGTTCATGACGCGAGCTGCAAGCTTTTCATGACTGTAATCGGCCCGGATGGTGATGCAGCACACCTTACAAACATGCATCTCGATCAGGGATGCCATGGAAAATCCTGTCTTGCCCGAATCTGCCAGTGATATATTCTACAAGCGGATTGGGAACAAAAAACTGCCTTATAATGTATCTTCATTATCGATTTTGCTCATCGCCGTTTTGCGCGGTGGATTTTTTAAGGAAGCAATTCATGAAGTCGCCCCAGATTATACTGTCTGTAATTATCGCTTTTGGTGTGGCAGGTGCAGCCCATGCAGATGGCGTGCCAAAGCGCTCAAAAGATTTTACCGCCAATTATCAGACACTGGTCAAAGATCAGCAGGCATCACCACAAGTCGCTGATTGCGTTGCTAGTGCCTATGATTACGTAAAAAAGAGCAAGAAATATGATCGCCTTGGCTTTACCAAAGACGATATTTCAACCGCTACAACCAACGACAAATCGGCCAAATTCAGCATACAAGACGCCCGAAAAGTTTCGGCAGTAATCTCTGTTCCCGGCGAAGCACGGCGTAAAAATGGCGGAGCGCAATGGGATACGATTACCTTACGCTGCGGCATTACTGGCGGCAAACTCAAAGCAATCGAGTTTGCATCCTCTAAAGGTACGAAATAGGTACCCGACAGACCAATCAGAGCGCAGCTGATTAAGCGTCAGCTGCTCTTTTTATCTGGCACATGCTCTGGAAGACCTTTGTGCTTTGTCTCCGCAAACTCTTCCAGTTCGCTCTCGGTCATCGATTCATACATTTCTTTTGAAGCGCCAACGAGTTTACTCTTCTTTATCTCACCGCGCTTTGCGGAAAGTGCTGAACCGGCTGCTTTTTGCTGTGCTTTTGATTTTGCTGTCATGTCCGTTACTCCCTTGATGAAAGGGTTAACGGTCATTTCAACATCGAGTTCCTTATCTATCCACCGCTGCATCGAAGCGTAGACGCGCATTGCGCATTTGCTCACGATTTTTGACCGCCCATTGTCCCAGAACATCAATCGGAACGGCAAGTGAATGACCAAGATCGGTCAGCGAATACGTGACTTCTGGCGGCGATGTCGGGCGGACATGCCGCGCGACAAGCCCGTCGCGTTCAAGAGACCGCAGCGTAACGGTCAGCATTCTTTGTGAGATGCCTTCAACCGAACGGCGCAATGCATTGAACCGCATTGATCCCATTTGCAGATTGAGTACCACTAGAATGCTCCATGTATCGCCTACCCTGTCGAGCACTTCGCGAATGGGGCATGAGCCTTCACATTCCTGATCTGACTGGAAGGCGTCCGTCGATGACAAGAGTGGCGTATTCGCATCCGGTTGAGCCGCGATTTTCATTTTGTTTTCCTTAGAGCGCCTATCCGATCAGCGTTCAAATTCTTTTGTTTTAACGCGCATGGTGCCCGGGAACCGTTTCACAATTTCCGCAATGCTCTCCAAGCCACCTTGCCGAATATGCAGTTACTTCCATGTACCCTAATCATGAAAAAGTGCGTTCTTCACAAGGTTCATCGCATCGGCTACCTAGTTACCATAAAGAACCTGATTATTAAACATCACTTCAATGGTCGATTTGAAAGGAACATGAAATGACTAAAATCGCACTTATTGGCGCTACCGGCTTTGTAGGCGCAGCAGTCCTCAAGGAAGCGCAATCGCGTGGCCACAGCGTCACAGCCCTCGTCCGAAATACAGATAAGGTGGCAAAGCTCGATAATGTTAAAGCTGTAACAGTCGATGTGTTCGACACCGATGCGCTTGCTAAGCAGATTGCAGGCCATGACATTGTTATTTCGGCATACAATCCCGGCTGGACCGACGCGAATATTCGCGACAACCATATCAAGGGCAGCCGCTCAATCAATGAAGCTGCGAAAAAAGCTGGCGTTAAGCGCCTTATCGCAGTTGGCGGCGCTGGCAGCCTTGAAATCAAGGGGCATCAGCTCGTAGACTCACCAGAATTCCCGAAAGAGTGGAAAGAAGGCGCGCTGGGCGCTCGTCAGGCTCTCAATGATCTGCGTGAAGAAAACGACCTCGACTGGACGTTTGTTTCTCCAGCAATCATGCTCGAACCCGGCGAACGCACAGGAAAATATCGTCTTGGCGCTGACGAACCCGTTTTTGATGACAAGGGCGAAAGCAAGATTTCTGTCGATGATCTAGCAGTAGCGATTGTGGACGAAGCCGAACAGAACAAGCATATCCGCAAGCGCTTTACGGCCGCGTATTAAAGCGCTGATCTGATACTATCAAATCGAAATGCGCTCTGAATCGCAAAAAGCCGGCCAATTAGAATTCGCCGGCTTTTGAACTAAACCAGTTCCACGTCCACAACACCCGGAATAGCCTTCATAGCGCTCGCGATCTGCGGGCTGACGCGATAGCGATGCGGAAGTTCGATCTCAACCTCACGCTGCCCGTCTTCCTTGATCACGATAAAGCTCACTTCGCCATCGCCGCGCGTATTGAAATGCGAGACGATGGATTTCAAAGATTCGGCAGATCGAAGATAAAGCCGAAGTGCTTTTTGCATTGCACAAGCGCGATCTTCCAACGATTGCACCGTCTGAATACGCAGGCCGATCCCTTCCGGACGGTTTTCTGCGGCAACCGTGATCACGACCGATTTGCCACTTTCGAGCAGGTCGCGATATTGCGCAAGGCCTTCGGAGAAAAGCACGGCCTCAAACTGGCCGCTGGCATCCGATAATTGCACAATGCCCATCTTATTGCCAGTGCGCGTCTTGCGCTCCTGCCGTGTTGTCACCGTTCCCGCCAGACGACCAGCGTTGGCACCGCGTTTGACAGCTGCCGAAAAATCAGCCCAGCTTTGAACGCGCATGCGATCAAGCACCTGACGATATTCATCCAGCGGATGTGCAGAAAGATAAAAACCCACAGCCTGAAATTCGCGATGCAACTTTTCAGATGGCAGCCATGGAGCGGCTTGCGGCAAGATCAACTGTTCTTTTGGGGCGCCAGAAAGCCCGAAAATATCCGACTGGCCACTAGCCGCATTTTCTTGTGTACGCTGCGCGAAGCCCATCATGCGATCCATACCTGCACTCATCGCAGCACGATCACGACCAAAACAATCAAAAGCCCCGGCGTTGATCAGGCTTTCCATCACACGGCGGTTGACCGTTTTCGGATCAATTCGTTCACAAAAATCCTCAAGACTTTCAAACGGCTTTTCAGAGCGCATACTGACGATGTGATCAACCGCGGCCTCGCCCACCCCCTTGATTGCAGCCAACGAATAAAAAATCTTGCGCTCACCCACTTCAAATGGACGAAATGAGGTCATAACCGATGGTGTGACCACATCGATACCCAAACGATTTGCCTCGCGGCGGAAGTCGTTAAGCTTATCGGCGTTCGACATATCATAGGTCATCGATGCAGCCAGAAACTCGACCGGATAGTGCGCCTTCATATAAGCGGTCTGATAAGAAACAATTGCATAGGCTGCGGCGTGGGATTTGTTGAAGCCATAGTCAGCAAATTTAGCGAGCAGATCAAAGATCATATTCGCCTGTGCCTTCTCGACACCGCCTTCAATCGCACCATGCACAAAACGGACGCGCTGCTTATCCATTTCCTCGCGGATCTTCTTGCCCATCGCGCGGCGCAGCAAATCAGCCTCACCGAGCGAATAGCCGGAAAGTACCTGCGCGATCTGCATCACCTGTTCCTGATAAACGATAACGCCCTGCGTTTCCTTAATCAGGCCATCAATCTTCGGGTGAATAGAAGCAATTTCCTCTTCACCATTTTTGCGCGCATTATAGGTCGGGATGTTTTCCATCGGACCCGGACGATACAACGCTACGAGCGCAATAATGTCCTCGATGCGGTCCGGGCGCATGCCAAGCAGCGCCTTACGCATGCCCGCGCTTTCCACCTGAAACACGCCGACCGTTTCGCCACGCGAAAGCATTTCATAGGTCAGTTCATCATCCAGTGGCAGACGCGTCAAATCAATCTCGATGCCTTTGCGGGCCACGAGCTTGACAGCTGTTTCAAGCACGGTCAGGGTTTTTAGGCCCAGAAAGTCAAACTTAACCAGCCCCGCCTGTTCAACCCATTTCATATTGAACTGGGTAACCGGCATATCCGAACGCGGATCGCGATACATCGGCACCAGTTCAGAAAGCGGACGGTCACCGATGACGATACCGGCGGCGTGAGTCGATGCGTGGCGATAAAGCCCTTCAAGCTTGAGCGCCATATCGAGAAGACGACCAACAACCGGTTCCTTCTCGCGTTCTTCATTAATTTTGGGTTCTGTCTCAATTGCTTGTGCCAGAGAAACCGGATTGGCCGGATTTTGCGGCACGAGTTTACAAAGACGATCCACCTGCCCGTAAGGCATTTCAAGAACACGTCCCACATCGCGCAGCACAGCACGCGCTTGCAACGTTCCGAAGGTGATGATCTGCGCTACCTGATCGCGTCCATATTTGCCCTGCACATAACGAATGACTTCTTCGCGGCGCTCCTGACAAAAGTCGATATCGAAATCGGGCATCGATACGCGGTCCGGATTGAGGAAGCGTTCGAACAGCAGCGAAAAGCGTAACGGGTCTACGTCGGTAATAGTCAACGCATAAGCAACAAGCGAGCCAGCACCGGAACCACGGCCTGGCCCGACGGGAATGCCCTGTTGTTTTGCCCACTGAATAAAGTCCGCAACGATCAGGAAGTAACCCGGAAACTTCATGCGTGTGATAATGCCAATCTCGTAATCAAGACGCTCGGCATATTGTTGTTCCGTATATCCTTCAGCCAGACCAGCCGTCTCAAGCCGCATCTTGAGACCTTCACGCGCTTGACGTGCCAATTCATCAGCTTCGGCCTGAATAGCTGCTGCCGGGTCATCCGAATCTCCGGTAAATCGTGGCAGAATCGGATCACGCGTCTGGGTGAACCAACTGCAACGCTCCGCAATCTCAATCGTATTGTCGAGCGCTTCAGGCAGATCCGCAAAAAGCTCCACCATTTCTGCGCGGCTTTTCAGATGATGATCCGGCGTAAGTCTACGACGATCATCATTGGAAAGGATTTGTCCCTCTGCAATGGCGAGCAGTGCATCATGCGCTTCAAAATCCTCTGCCTTGAGGAAGAAGGCTTCATTGGTTGCAACAAGCGGCAAATCCAGTGCGTAGGCGAGTTCGACAGTCTTTGCTTCCAGCGCGCGATCATAACCCGCCTGACGCTGCAACTCGACATAAAGCCGATCGCCGAACGCTTCCTTCAAAAAACCAAGCCGCGTCTCGGCGCGGTCTGCACGATCAGCAGCGAATGCACGCCCGATTGGGCCAAGTGGTCCACCGGATAAAAGAATTACATCTTCGGACAGGCCAGACAACCAGCTTGCATCGACATGAACGGGATCGCCCGCCGGTGTGTCGAGAAAAGCCCGACTGACAAGTCGAACGATATTGGCATAGCCTTCTTCGGTCGAAGCAAGCAGAACCACAGGTGCCAGATCAAGAACCAATCGGCGATTGGCGCTGCGGCTGTTGTCGTTGTGATCACTGAAACCGACATCCAACTGACAGCCAATAACAGGCTGCAGGCCATCTTTGGATGCCTTTTGGGCGAATTCCAGAGCACCGAACAGATTATTGCTATCCGTTATCGCGATGGCCGGTGCTTGATCGGCAATCGCTTGTTTGATGATCTTGCCGACAGGCAATGCGCCCTCGAGCAAGGAATAGGCAGAATGTACGCGCAGATGAATGAAACGAGGTGACGACTTAACGCCGCCCGCTTCAGTGCTTGCTGTATCATTCATACTATTTCCCCGATCTTTGCAGAGCGAAATGCACCACAAAAGCATGATAACAAAATCATGTTTTAAGCGCCATCCGAGTGCCCGTCACGATATGACATTTGCACAAGGTAACGGGCGACTCTTATCGCCCATAATGGCATTTTCGGGGAATACGGTAACGATGTCCAGAGAGAGCGCCGTTACTGCTATCAGGGTTCACAGAAGAACACCGTTCACGTCATCAGATTGCACTCACCCAAATGGCAAAAGTTGCAACGAACAGGCTGACTGAGACGAAGGACAAAACGTCGTAGACGAGATCGGTCATTGAGATAACTCCTCTTTGTTCACGTATGTTTATTTTTTGTTCCATTTATGTTCTAAAGTCAACACCCTAATTCGGCCACGCGTATATTTAAGGTTTATGAAATATAAACATTCAATCGCAGGCAGCTAAGCCACCGACGTTCAGTAGATACGAGAGAAGGAAAAACGTTCGTCACATCAAGGCACTAGAGCAGTTCCAGCAAAAGTGCGACGCTTCTGCGCAGAGAAATCGGTTCACTGAACTGATTTCTAATCCTGCTACGATGCGTAAGATGACACGTAGCACCTCAATGAGATGCTATTAGAGGTCGACGACCTTACCATCTTTCAAGGTCACGCGACGATCCATACGCCTTGCTAATTCATGATTGTGCGTCGCAATCATCGCCGCAAGCCCTGATTGGCGTACCAACGCCTCCAGAGCGCCAAAGACATAAGACGATGTCGTTGGATCTAGATTGCCCGTCGGCTCATCAGCCAGCAGCACCAGAGGTGCATTGGCAACCGCACGCGCAATCGCCACGCGCTGCTGCTCTCCGCCAGAGAGTTCGGACGGGCGATGCGATGCGCGCGGTCCGATCTTCATATAGTCGAGCAATTGTTGCGCACGTGCGGATGCCGCCTTTTGCGGTAGGCCGCGGATCATCTGTGGCATCATCACATTTTCAAGTGCCGAAAATTCCGGCAGAAGATGATGGAACTGATAAACAAAACCAACATCATTGCGTCGAATAGCTGTGCGCTCATCCTCAGATAAAGCACCGCACGAGCGGCCATCAAGAATGACGTCTCCAGAATCCGGGCGCTCCAGTAGACCTGCCGTATGCAGAAGCGTCGACTTACCGGCACCCGACGGGGCGACAAGCGCAACCATTTCCCCACGATGCAACGTGAAACTCGCCTCCTTGAGGATAACAAGTTCGCGGTCTACTTCCTTATAGGCGCGGCTGACATTTTCGAGACGCAGAATGACTTCAGCCGCCATTATTCATACCTCAGTGCTTCAACCGGATCGAGTTTGGCAGCGCGCCAGGCCGGAAAAATGGTGGCAATAAAAGAAAGGATCAGAGCCATGGCAATGACGGAAATCGTTTCACCAACGTCCATCTTGGCTGGCAGTGTGCTCAGGAAATAAAGTTCCGGGTTGAAAAGCGTCGTGCCGGAGAGCCAGGAGAAGAACTGTCGAATACGCTCAACATTGAGGCATACGACAACGCCTAAAACGACACCTGCCAGTGTACCGGTGACGCCGATTGCAGCCCCCGTCATCAAGAATATGCGCATAACGGCACCGCGCGTCGCCCCCATGGTTCTGAGGATCGCGATGTCGCGGCCTTTATCCTTCACCAGCATGATGAGGCCGGAAATAATATTAAGGGCTGCAACAAGGACAATCAGCGTCAGGATCATGAACATGACATTTCGCTCAACCTGCAAGGCCGAGAAGAACGTCTGGTTGCGCTGTCGCCAGTCGACCATGGAAATCTGGCGTGCCGCAACCTCCTCGACAGGTGCACGCATAGCATCCACCTTGTCCGGATTATTGACAAAGATTTCAAGCGATTGCACTTTGCCTTCCTGATTGAAGAATAGCTGCGCTTCTGAAAGCGGCATGATTACAATCGACGCATCATATTCTGACATGCCAATCTCGAAAATCGCTTCAATCGGGTAAGCTTTGACGCGTGGGTTAACGCCAAACGGCGTCACATCGCCATCAGGCGAAATCACACGCAGCGTATCGCCAATCGAAAGGCCGAGATTTTCAGCCATGCGCGTGCCGATTGCCACACCACCGCTTTGATCAAAGCCTTGCAAAGTGCCCTGTTTGACATTGGTTGAAATCAGCTTGAGTTTATTCAAATCTTCTTCGCGAAGACCACGAACCAATGCGCCGGTTCCGGCACCAATATTGCCCTGAACAAGGGCCTGTCCTTCGACCACAGGAATAGCAAACTGCACGCCGGAAATGCCGTCGATACGGGTTATCAGGCTTGCGTAATCATCAAGCGGCCGATCAATCGGCTGCATGATAAGATGGCCATTGATACCCAGAATACGACTTAGAAGCTCAGCGCGAAAACCATTCATCACCGCCATGACGATAATGAGTGTCGCTACGCCCAGCATGATTCCAGTAAACGAAAATCCCGCAATCACCGAAATGAATGTCTCGCGGCGACGCGCCCGCAAATAACGCCAAGCGATCATGCGCTCAAAGGCTGAGAATGGCCCAGAAGAAGGCACCTTATTGAATGCCTTCTGCTTGCCGTCCGATTTTGCTGCCGCCGCGTTGCTCATGTTTAAGCCGTTAACAGGTTGATTGCTGCTTCAACTGTGAGGTTCTGACGCTCACCGGTCTTGCGGTCTTTAATTTCAACTTCGCCTGCTGCAACACTGCGTGGTCCAACGATCACCTGATATGGCAGACCGATGAGATCCATCGTCGCAAATTTCGATCCCGCACGGTTGTCGGTGTCATCGAGAAGCGGGTCGAGGCCAGCCTTGGTGAAGGCCGCATAAAGCTGTTCACTCACGCGGTCGCAAGCTTCATCGCCTGACTTCATGTTCACAATACCAACACCGAACGGTGCAATCGACTTTGGCCAGATAATGCCTGCATCGTCGTGGAAGGCTTCAATTGCTGCTGCAACCAGACGCGAAGGGCCGATGCCATAAGAGCCCATCGAAACAAAATGGTCTTTACCATCCGGTCCCTGAACCTTTGCGCCCATAGCTTCGGAATATTTCGTGCCAAAATGGAAGATATGACCAACTTCGATGCCACGCGCCGAAACCTGATCATCGGCTTTCACCGCCGACCATTCTGCTTCATCGTGCATCTCATCGGTCGCGGCATAAGGCGTTGTCCATCGATTGACGATGTCCGTCAGCTGTTCATCATTACGGAAATCCGTATCTGCGCCCGGAACGGCCAGATCGAGATAAGCCTTGTCGCAATAGACCTGGCTTTCGCCGGTTTCAGCTAGAATGATGAATTCGTGGCTGAGATCGCCACCGATCGGGCCGGTGTCAGCGCGCATCGGAATGGCCTGCAAACCAACGCGCGCAAAGGTGCGCAGGTAAGACACGAACATGCGATAGTAGGCCATTTTCGCGCCCTCATAATCGAGGTCGAACGAATAGGCATCTTTCATCAGAAATTCACGCGAACGCATCACGCCGAAACGCGGACGCACTTCATCGCGGAATTTCCACTGAATATGATAAAGATTGAGTGGCAGGTCCTTATAAGAACGCACATAGGACCGGAAAATATCGGTGACCATTTCCTCATTAGTCGGGCCAAAGAGCATTTCGCGCTCCTGCCGGTCCTGAATGCGCAGCATTTCTTTGCCGTAAGCGTCATAACGACCGCTTTCACGCCAAAGGTCGGCGGACTGGATGGTCGGCATCAGAATTTCGTTTGCGCCTGCACGGTTCTGCTCTTCACGAATAATATCGCAGACTTTGTTGAGCACTTTCAAGCCCAGCGGGAGCCATGAATAAATGCCTGCCGACTGCTGACGGATCATGCCCGCGCGCAGCATCAACCTATGAGAGACAATTTCTGCCTCCTTTGGGTTTTCCTTCAAAATGGGCAAAAAATACTGCGACAGACGCATCGTGACCACCGATCAAGAGAGAGATTGCCTGAGTAGCAACCGAGTGTGTGGAGAATCAGGCAAAAATTAAGCAAACTTGCCGGTTTCATAACGGGTTATACAGCTGTTGAAAACCCGCCTCGCCGCGCTTTGATCGCAAGCATTTTTTCCGTCCACAGCCATGGAGGACACTGGTATACTGAGTATCTCCGCGCGAGACTTGAAGAATTTACATTAAGTTTCAATGTATTATGTATTGGCTACATTAAAGGAGAAAAAATTACGAAGGAAATATGACATTGCATAAGATTTTTGGTGACAAAACCTGTGCAGTCCGCTATTTTTTTCATCAATAAGCCTGACAGCGGAATATAACCGTTGTTTAACGCGGTCAAAGTCTTGGGAGGATGGATCCAGGCGCGATTTTTCGCTGCCGCCAGTAAAATGGAAACGGGTCGAACGCGTATTCAACTAGCAAGGCGCAAGCCTTGCTTTTTTTTTGGCTTTAATGTGATTTTGTGACACGATCTTACATATTTTACGATAAGCCTATGAAACTGAAGGTTATTTTTTCGATGAATAGCTTTTACGCTGTGCCGTTATAAGCCATGTCTTGCATATATAAATCTAACGCAAATATCTTCAAAATTAGAGTGTTCTGTATCTCTAATTTTCTTTTAGTTCAAATAGTTATATCGAAATGTTCAATTTTAGATTCACGTTAAGTTTGCTGATATAGCCAACAGAATAAAAATGCTTAAAAATTAGGCAGCCTTATTTCAAGTCAGGGAAGAAGTGTGGAATGTCATCAAGACTAAATCCATGCACATTTGTAACATAATAATAAATGCCAAAAATCACCGTAGCGACGATAGTTGTACGGAGGAATGCGAGACCAATTCGCGGTTTGGCAGGTGCACTGGCCACAGTTCCCAATGTCACGTTGTTTTCTTCAGCCTGCGTACGTAATCCGACAGGTAGAATCGCAAACAAGGTTATCCACCAGAAGATAAAGTACATCGCGATACCAGATACGATAGTCATCTCACACCTCCTCAAGCTCGATCAGTGTCCCATTGAAGTCTTTGGGATGCAAAAACAAAACACGCTTGCCATGCGCTCCGATCTTTGGTTCGCCATTGCCTAAAATGCGCGCGCCCTCGGCTTTAAGATGGTCACGCGCCGCGATAATGTCAGCAACCTCGTAGCAAAGGTGATGCATACCGCCTGATGGGTTCTTTTCAAGAAAGCTTGCGATGGGCGATCCCTCGCCCAAAGGTTCAAGCAATTCGATCTTGGTATTACCAACATCGATGAAGACAACCGTTACGCCATGTTCGGGCAAAGCCTGCGGTGCCGTGACTTTCGCACCCAGTTGCGCACTATAAAGTGCCGCAGCCGCGTTCAAGTCAGGCACAGCGATTGCCACATGGTTCAGGCGTTCAAGCATCTTGTTTCCTCCTCCCGAAAACAGAGCTACTTTATGCGGTTGACGAATACAGTCACTACCGGCTTTTTGCCCCATGCTTCATTTGTCGCAGAACGAACCGCACGGCGAACCGATTCACGAACCACTTCAAGATCCTTACGTCGCGCACGCGGGATGCTGTCAATGGCTTCAATTGCGGCATCAAGCAGGATGTCTTCGATGAGATCGCCCTGCCTATCCTCTTCTGGCACGCCGAAAGAGACGAGATCAGGTTCATCCATAATTTTGAAATCGCGGTCAAGCAGCACTGAAACGGCGACATGGCCAACATAGGCAAGCTTGCGGCGCTCGACCATGCCGATTTCATCTTCATCGCCGATCAGTTTGCCATCCTTGTAGATGCGACCGATTGGCGCTTTGTCGATGATTTCTGCCTTACCGGGAGCCAGACTCAACATATCGCCATCGCGAACCTGCGCGATTTCTTCAATGCCCTCCATGGAACCGAGCGATCCTTGCGCGACAAGATGCGCTGCTTCGCCATGCACCGGCACGAGAATGCGCGGACGCACCCATGAATACATGCGCTTCAATTCACTGCGGCGCGGATGGCCCGAAACATGCACAAGCGCATCTTCGTCGCTGATCAGCTTGATACCCTGATCAATCAACTTGTTTTTGATTTCAAGAATGGCTTTTTCGTTGCCGGGAATAGGACGCGACGAGAAAATAACCGTGTCACCTGCCGAGAGAGCAATGCTGCGCATTTCATCACGCGCAAGCTTGGCAAGCGCCGCACGCGGCTCGCCCTGACTGCCGGTGAGGATCATCACGACATTTTCACGCGGAATATAGCCATAATCGTCTTCGCTGAGGAACTCGGGCAGACCTTCCATATAACCAAGCTCGGTAGCCACCGCGATTGTCCGCTTCATCGAGCGACCAACAACGAGCACCTGACGGCCAGCGTCACGTGCGGCTTCGGTGATCGAACGGATACGACCGACATTGGATGAGAAAGTTGTGATCGCAACGCGACCACGGGCATTTTCAATCAGCTCGCGCAGGCTGTCGCCAACCTGACGCTCGGAAGGCGATTCACCCTCGCGCATCGCATTGGTGGAGTCACAAATCAGCGCCAGAACGCCCCGATCCCCAATTGCGCGGAAACGCGCTTCGTCAATCAATGGCCCCATGGATGGATCGGGATCCATCTTCCAGTCGCCCGTATGCACAACTGTGCCAAGTGGAGTGGTGATGGCGAGTGAAACTGGCTCAGGAATCGAGTGGGTGACGGCGATAGTTTCGATCTTAAACGGACCGACTTCAAAGGTCTCACCAGCCTTGAAGATAGTTACTGGAATTTCCGGTGCGCCAAATTCAGACTGGCGCTTGGCTTCAAGCAGGCCAGCGGTGAATGGCGTTGCATAGACGGGCACTTTCAGGCGCGGCCAAAGATCAAGCAATGCGCCATAATGATCTTCATGCGCGTGGGTAATGATGATACCGCGCAGATTGTGTTTTTCGGCTTCAAGAAAGCGAATGTCGGGCAGGATCAAATCCGCACCCGGATGCTCCGGTCCAGCAAAGCTTACGCCCATGTCGACCACGATCCATTCGCGTTTGTCTTCAGGACCAAAGCCATACATGGCAAGGTTCATGCCGATTTCGCCAACGCCGCCCAAAGGCAGGAAGACAAATTGCGTGGATGGTGAGCGGGGCATAATGCCTCCTTGTTCTATTAAAATATATTTATGCTCCTGTTGAACTGCCTAACGATGCTTTGCAAGCCCGGAACAGCGCAGTGATGCATAATTCGTTCAATCTAATTATTTGAAACGCCGCCAAAACATATGTTCAACTCTAGAATCAGGGCTGGGATTTAATCGAGGCTGCGGTGCCAAAGAAAACGTCACCCGCTGTCACAGGCGTGCGTGTTCCGTCGTCTTCCCGGATCACAAGCCTGCAATCACTATCGATTGTTTCAAACACACCCTCGACAATCCTACCATTGAGCCGCATTGCGACTTCCTGACCTAGACCATGCGCACGCTTGAGCCAGCGCAGACGGATTTCATCCAATCCCCGCCCCTGATCCCACATCGTATGATAATGGCACCATGCATCCGACAGCGCCAGAAAGAGCGTTGTAGCATCGGTGTGTGCGCCAAGTCCGCGCAAAGATGTTGCCGGATATGGCAGACCTTCCGGGAAGGCTACAACATTTGTGCCCATGCCAACTGCAAGGCCAAAGCGACCATCGGGCAGCAGAGTAGTTTCGAGGAGAATGCCGGAGAGTTTTGCACCATCAACCAGCACATCATTGGGCCATTTAAGCGCAACATTGACGCGCGATGCAGTGGCTTCCGGCAAAACCGCATCGACAGCATCGGCAAGTGCAAGACCTGCGACAAAACCTAAAGTGGCGGCAATTTTGGGATCGAAACGATCAACAAGTAGGAGCGTCGCGGCAAGATTGCCCTCTGGTGCGGTCCATGTGCGACCACGACGCCCACGTCCGCTTTCCTGTCTTGGAGAAACGAACCAGATATGTCCGGCATCACCTGCACTGGCGCGATCAAGCGCCTCAGCATTGGTGGAACCGATGACCGGAAAAGCTTCCAGTCTGTAACCTTGAGATAAAGCCGCAGGGGCCAGCGTGAAACCCATGTCTTCGCCTGCGGCCTTATTCATTGTCTTGCTCAGAAGAATGTCTTGGCTGCTGTTTCAGCCAAACCGCCGAGCCAGCCGCCGATGAGCGCATAGAAAAGAACGAATGCACCCGAAGCGAGCAGAACCAGACGCAGCTCTATTGCTGCTGGAACGAATGTCGTCACCGGCTCATCGAACCACATGATCTTGATCATGCGCAGATAGTAGAACGCACCCACAACCGAAGCCACGATACCGATGATTGCTAGCGGATAAAGACCCACTTCAACGGCTGCAACGAAGGTATACCACTTACCGAAGAAGCCAGCGAGCGGCGGAATACCAGCAAGCGAGAACAGCATGATCGTCATGATCACGGCCATCACTGGATTGCTGCGCGACAGTCCTGCAAGATCTTCGATCTTCTCGACATTGCCTTCCTTTGTCCGCATGGACAAAATGAAAGCAAAGCTACCGAGCGTCATGACGAGATAGATTGCCATGTAAAGAGCTACGCCCTTAACACCGATAACTGTACCGGCAGCCAGACCAACAAGGGCATAGCCCATATGGCTGATCGACGAGTAAGCCATCAGGCGCTTGATGTTGCGCTGACCGATTGCAGCAAATGCACCCAGCACCATCGAGGCGATTGCAACAAAGGTGATGATCTGCTGCCAGTCTTGGGTGACAGGAGCAAATGCACCTTCCACAACACGAACGATAAGCGCCATTGCAGCCATCTTAGGAGCGGCCGCAAAGAACGCGGTTACTGGCGTTGGTGAACCTTCATAAACGTCTGGCGTCCACATATGGAACGGAACGGCAGAAATCTTGAAGCACAGACCGGCCAAGATGAAAACCAGACCGAACACCAGGCCAAGCTGACGCTCACCACCGGAAATGGCGCTGGCAATTTCTGCAAAGCCGATATGACCGGTATAGCCGTAAACAAGGCTGATACCATAAAGCAGCATGCCGGACGAAAGCGCGCCAAGAACGAAGTATTTCAGGCCAGCTTCTGTCGAACGAACGCTGTCACGATTGAAGGCTGCAAGCACATAAAGCGCCAAAGACTGCAATTCGAGACCCATATAGAGTGTCAGCATGTTCGATGCCGACACCATAATGAGCATACCGAGCGTCGAAAGCACGATCAGCACAGGGAATTCGAACTTGTCGAATTTCTCTTCACGCGCAAAACCGACAGACATGACGAGTGTCACGATCGAGCCGATCAGCGTCAGTGCCTTCATAAAGCGTGCAAAAGCATCGTTGACGAAAGCACCGCCGAAGGCGCTGCCATTGTGTGGGAAGATAACGACGAGTGCGAGTGCTGCAATCAGAACAGCAACAGCAAGGCCATTGACGAGGGTTGAGGCGCGCTCTCCGGAGAACACGCCGATCATGAGCAATGCCAGTCCGCTCAGCGCGAGGAGAACCTCGGGAGCTGCGAGAGACAGGGAAGCAATCAGGTCGGTTTGCATCAAGCCTACGCCTTTACTTACTGCGCCAGCGTAGCGCTAGCGGCATTTGCCAGCGCTGCGTCATAATTGGTGACCAGTGCATGCACGGCGCTCGCGGTCGCATCGAAGACCGGAACCGGGTACACACCGAAGAAGATGGTGAGAGCTACAAGCGGATACAGGATCACTTTCTCACGCGGAGTGAGATCGAGAATACCCTTGAGGCTTTCCTTGGTCAGCGCACCAAACACCACGTTGCGATAGAGCCACAACGCATAGGCTGCCGACAGGATCACACCCGATGTTGCGAACAGCGCTACCCACGTATTGACGCGGAAGACACCGAACAGCGTGAGGAATTCGCCGATAAAGCCAGACGTACCCGGAAGACCGACATTCGCCATCGTCAGGATGAGGAAGGCGACCGCGTATTTCGGCATCCGGTTTACGAGACCGCCAAAGGCCGAAATTTCACGAGTGTGCATGCGATCATAGATCACGCCGACGCAAAGGAAGAGTGCGCCCGAAACAATACCGTGCGAGAGCATCTGGAAAATTGCACCCTGTACGCCCTGCTCGTTGGCGGCAAAAATACCCATGGTCACATAGCCCATGTGCGCAACCGACGAATAAGCGATCAGCTTCTTGATGTCTTCCTGCACCAACGCGACAAGCGAGGTGTAGACGATAGCAATTGCTGAAAGTGCAAAGACGAATGGTGCGAAATCAGCAGAGGCCAGCGGGAACATCGGCAGCGAGAAGCGCAGGAAGCCGTAGCCACCGAGCTTCAGAAGGATACCGGCCAGAATGACCGAGCCTGCTGTCGGCGCTTCAACGTGCGCATCCGGCAACCACGTATGCACTGGCCACATTGGCATCTTTACCGCGAACGAGGCGAAGAATGCGAGCCATAGCCACGTTTGCATACCTGCCGGGAAGTCATATGCCAGCAGTTCGACGATATTAAGCGTACCGGCCTGCCAGTACATTGCCATAATCGCGATCAGCATCAATACGGAGCCAAGCAGCGTATAGAGGAAGAACTTGAAGCTTGCGTAAACGCGGCGCTTGCCACCCCAGACACCGATGATGATGAACATCGGAATAAGGCTTGCTTCAAAGAACACGTAGAAAAGGAACAGATCGAGCGCGCAGAACACACCAATCATGAGCGTTTCCAGAATAAGGAACGCGATCATGTATTCCTTGACACGCTTATCGATTGCCAGCCAGCTTGCCAGCACGCAGAACGGCATCAGGAAAGCGGACAGCACGACAAACAGCATCGAAATGCCGTCAACGCCCATGTGGTAGGAAATACCACCACCGAGCCAGCCGACTTGTTCGACCATCTGGAAGCCGGGATTTGAATTATCAAATCCGGCCCAGATAACCAGGGATAGAATGAAAACGAAAACCGTGGTCAGCAGCGCAACATTCTTGATGTTGCGACGCGAGGCTTCGCTGTCATCCTTGATGAGAAGGATCAACAAGGCGCCGACGAGCGGCAGGAATGTGACCGTAGAAAGAATTGGCCAATCGGTCATCAGAAAGAGCTCCCGAGCATCATCCAGGTGACGAGCGCGGCGACGCCGATAAGCATCGCGAATGCGTAATGATAAAGGTAACCTGACTGCATCTTCACAACGCGATCTGTAACATCAAGAACGCGTGCTGCAACACCATTAGGACCGTACCCGTCGATAATCTTGCCGTCGCCAACCTTCCAGAAGAAGCGGCCGAGCCAACGTGCAGGGCGAACGAAGATCAAGTCATAAAGCTCGTCAAAGTACCATTTGTTGAGAAGGAACTGGTACAGACCACGATGACGCTCTGCGAGTGCCTTCGGGATGTGTGGTGCACGGATGTAGAAGATCCATGCCGTCACCAGACCGATCAGCATAGCGATGAACGGCGACAACTTAACCCACAGCGGAACATGGTGATAATGTTCCAGGATTTCGTTGGTTGGCAACGTGTAGAGCGCACCCTTCCAGAATTCAGCATATTCGTGGCCGAAGAAGTATTCCTTGAACACGACACCTGCAAACAGTGCGCCGACAGCAAGGATCAACAGCGGTACGAGCATAACCGGAGGCGATTCATGAACGTGATGCATAACTTCAGCGGAAGCGCGTGGCTTGCCATAGAAGGTCATGAAAATCAGGCGCCATGAGTAGAAGCTCGTGAACAGAGCCGCAACAACCAGAAGCGTGAAGGCATAACCCGAAGCAAGGCTGTGCGATGCGAAAACCGACTCGATGATGGCATCTTTCGAGAAGAAGCCAGCAGTACCGATGATCGTGCCCGGAACGCCGAGACCTGTAATTGCAACAGTACCGATCATCATCATCCAGTAGGTGATAGGGATCAGCTTACGCAGGCCACCCATGCGACGCATATCCTGTTCGTCAGAAACGGCGTGGATAACCGAGCCTGCGCAAAGGAACAGAAGCGCCTTGAAGAAAGCGTGCGTGAAAAGGTGGAATACAGCAGCACCATAAGCGCCGACACCCAGAGCCGCAAACATGTAACCGAGCTGCGAACAGGTCGAGTATGCGATAACGCGCTTGATGTCGTTTTGAACCAAAGCAATTGTTGCAGCAAAGAATGCTGTCGTGGCACCAATGATCGTCACGATAAGAAGTGCGGTGTGCGAGAGTTCGAAAATTGGCGACATGCGCGCAACCAGGAACACACCCGCGGTCACCATGGTTGCCGCGTGAATAAGTGCGGAAACAGGTGTCGGGCCTTCCATCGCGTCAGGCAACCATGTGTGCAGTAGGAACTGCGCCGACTTACCCATCGCGCCCATGAACAAGAGCAGGCAGACGACCGTCAGAGCGGTTTCTTTGTGCAGTTCATAGCCAAGGAAGTTGAGCACAACTGCACCAGTATCGGCAGCGCCTTCTGCTGGCAGGTAGTTTGCGGCGGCTGCAAAGAGCGTGTTGTAGTCAACCGTCTGGAACAGCGCGAACAGACCAAAGATACCAAGCAGGAAACCAAAGTCACCAACGCGGTTGACAACGAAAGCTTTCATCGCGGCGGCATTCGCCGAAGGCTTCTGATACCAGAAACCAATCAGAAGGTAAGAAGCGAGACCAACGCCTTCCCAGCCGAAGAACATCTGGATCAGGTTGTCCGATGTAACCAGCATAAGCATGGCAAAGGTGAAGAGCGAAAGATAAGCGAAGAAGCGCGGACGATGCGGATCGTGATGCATGTATCCAATCGAATAGATATGCACCAGCGCCGACACCGAGTTGACCACGACAAGCATAACGCCCGTCAGCGTATCAACGCGCAAAGCCCAATCAAACGACAGCGAACCAGATGTAACCCAGTGAAGCACAGGGATACGAACCGTTTCGGCATCGTGGCCGAGCGGGATCTTGAAGAACACGACCCATGACAGGATCGCAACGATCACCATCAGGCCGGAAGTCACATATTCACTCGCCTTGGCACCGATCTTATTGCCGAAAAGTCCGGCAATAAGAAAGCCAATAAGCGGAAGGAAGACGATCGCGTTATAGAGCATTTGCCCGTCAACCTTTCATAACATTGACGTCTTCCACCGCGATAGAACCGCGATTACGGAAGAAAACAACGAGGATTGCGAGACCGATAGCTGCTTCCGCAGCCGCAACAGTCAGAACGAACAGCGCGAAAACCTGCCCGACCATATCGCCAAGCACAGAAGAAAACGCCACAAAATTGAGATTGACCGAGAGAAGGATCAATTCGACAGACATCAGGATAACGATGACGTTTTTGCGGTTTAAGAAGATACCGAAAACGCCAAGGGTGAACAGGATGGCTGATACGGTCAGATAATGAGAAATACCGATTTCCATATTCTTTTCCTTAGATGCCCTTGCCTGTTTCGACCTGCTTGATCTCGATCGCCGTTTCAGGCGTACGAGCAACCTGATCCGAAATCGACTGGCGCTTCACATTCGGCTTGTGACGCAGCGTCAGAACAATCGCACCGATCATGGCGACCAGAAGGACCAATCCAGCGATCTGGAAGTGGAAGACAAAGTCAGTGTAAAGAATGTCGCCAAGGGCAGCAGTGTTGGTGCGTTCCGCAACGTCAGGGATCGGCATAGCGCCCTGCCCCAGCTTTGGCGTGAACATCGAACCCGCGAAAACAACAATCAGCTCGCCCAGCAGGATCAAACCAACCAGAGCACCGACCGGCGCATATTGCAGCGCACCGCGCTTCAATTCCGAGAAGTCAACATCCAGCATCATCACGACGAAGAGGAAGAGAACCGCCACAGCACCGACATAAACGACGAGCAGGATCATGGCGAGGAACTCGGCCCCCGTCAGCAAAAACAGCGCCGCTGCATTGAAGAAAGCGAGGATGAGAAACAGCACCGAATGCACGGGGTTGCGTGCCGCAATCACCATGAACGCACTGGCGATCATGATAAAGGCGAACAGATAGAAGAACGCTGCCGCAATACCTGTCAGCATGGGGATCCCCCAACACCTTTCCGTGGACAAAGCCTGATTGCTTTATCCGCTTTAGTCTTTGTTTGCCGCGAATAATCGCGAAACTTAAATTCCAGCAACAAGACGGGCCGCCCCTTCTTGTTACCGCTTTTCAAACCGGATGCTGAAACAGCATTTCAGCAAAACCAATCAGCGATATGGCGCATCCATTGCGATGTTGCGCGCAATTTCGCGTTCCCAGCGATCACCATTGGCAAGGAGCTTGTCCTTGTCATAGTAAAGCTCTTCGCGGGTTTCGGTCGCAAACTCGAAGTTTGGACCTTCAACGATTGCATCCACCGGACAGGCTTCCTGACAGAAACCGCAATAGATGCACTTCACCATATCGATGTCGTAACGAACCGTGCGGCGCGTACCGTCATTGCGGCGTGGACCCGCCTCAATGGTGATCGCCTGTGCCGGGCAGATCGCTTCGCAAAGCTTACAAGCAATGCAGCGTTCTTCGCCGTTGGGATAACGGCGCAGCGCATGTTCGCCACGAAAACGTGGAGAAATTGGACCCTTTTCATGCGGATAGTTCAGCGTCGCTTTTGGCGCGAAGAACTGGCGCATGGAGAGGAAGAAAGCCGCAACGAATTCCTTGAGAAGGAGGGATTTCGCGGCCTGTGCGAATGAAGCCATTTTTCTCTCTCCTTATACCAGATCAAAGACTTTGATGACGGTCGCTGTCAGAACAACCATACCTAGCGAGATCGGCAGGAACACTTTCCAGCCCAGACGCATCAGCTGGTCATAGCGGTAACGCGGTACAAAAGCCTTCACCATGGCGAACATGAAGAAGCACATGCAGAGCTTGAGCATGAACCAGATGATACCCGGAACCCAGTTGAGGAACCATACGTCAACCGGAGGCAACCAGCCGCCGAGGAAGAGTGTGGTCATCAGGGCGCACATCAGCGTGATCGCCACATATTCGCCGAGGAAGAACAGAAGGAACGGCGTGGACGAATATTCGATCATATGACCGGCCACGAGTTCGGATTCAGCTTCGACAAGATCGAATGGCGGACGGTTCGTTTCAGCAAGTGCCGAAATAAAGAAGATCACGAACATCGGGAACAGAACCAGCCAGTTCCAGTCGAGGAACGAAGCAGGCAGACCAAGCGATGTGCCAAGACCTGTATTCTGCGAAAGTACGATGTCTGTCATATTGAGCGAGCCAACAGTCAGAAGAACCGTAACAATTACAAATCCGATCGACACTTCATAAGAGACCATCTGCGCTGCCGAACGAAGCGCACCCAGGAATGGATACTTCGAGTTGGAAGCCCAGCCGCCCATGATCACGCCGTAAACTTCAAGCGAAGAAATAGCGAAGATATAGAGAATGCCGACATTGATGTTTGCAATCGCCCAGCCTTCGTTGACCGGGATGACTGCCCACGTTGCCATTGCCAGAACCGCAGAAATGAAAGGCGCGAGAAGAAACACACCCTTATTTGCGCCCGAAGGAATGATCGGCTCTTTAACGACGAACTTCAAAAGATCGGCGAAAGCCTGAAACAGACCCCAAGGACCAACAACGTTTGGTCCACGACGAAGCTGCACGGCTGCCCAGATCTTACGATCCGCATAAAGCAGGTAAGCCACGACGATCAGCAATACGACAAGCAGAACGACCGACTTCAGCGCTATGATCAGCGCGGGCAAGACGTAAGCTGCAAAAATTCCGTCCATTATTCCGTCTCTCTCTCGCTTACTCAGCTGCCTGTTGGAAGCTGCCGGCCGCAAGCGCCGAGCACTCGGCCATGACAGCGGAAGCACGCGCGATTGGGTTCGTCAGATAGAAGTCCTTGACCGGCGAAACGAACGCAGCGCCGCCAGAAAGGGTAGATGCTTTTGCTGCAAGCGCCGACAGATCGTCTGCATTTGCAGGTGCAATCGTGTCAATCGCCATCATATGCGGGAAGTCTGCATAGAGCTTAGCGCGAAGCTGCGAAAGGCTGTCAAACGGCAGACGCTTACCGAGCGTGTCGGAAAGAGCGCGCAGAATTGCCCAATCTTCCTTTGCTTCGCCCGGAGCAAAACCAGCACGGTTGCCAAGCTGAACGCGACCCTCAGTGTTGAGCCATGTGCCCGACTTTTCGGTATAGGCTGCACCCGGAAGAATAACGTCAGCGGCATGTGCACCGGCATCGCCATGTGTGCCGATATAGACAACGAAGCTCGAGCCCTTGTTTGTCATGTCGAGTTCGTCTGCACCGAGCAAGAACACAACATCAAGATTGCCCAACATATCGCGAGCAGCCTTGCCGCCCTCACCCGGAACAACGCCGAGATCAAGAGCACCGACGCGGGAAGCAGCAGTGTGAAGAACCGAGAAACCGTTCCACTCAGCGTTGATTGCACCAACATCCTGTGCAAGCTTTGCAGCTTGAGCGAGAACTGCTGCACCGTTTTCGCCGGTGAGCGCGCCCTGACCAACAATGATCAGCGGACGTTCAGCCTTTGCCAGCACGTCGCGGAATGCGTTCTTGCCCGAAGCAACTGCTGCGAGTGTGTCTGCACCTGCACCCAGATATTCGTAATCGTAACGCAGTTCAGCCTGTTCGCCGATTAGAGCGATCGGGAAATGGCCCATGCGCTGACGCTTGCGAATACGAGCGTTCAGAACAGCGGCTTCAACGCGTGGGTTGGAGCCGATGATCAGAAGAGCGTCAGCATTTTCAATGCCTTCGATCGTTGTGTTAAAGAGATAGCTTGAACGACCCAAAGCTGGATCAAGTGCCGCACCGTCCTGACGGCTATCGATATTGTTCGAGCCGAGCGATGCAATGAGGCTTTTCAGAGCATAGAGTTCTTCAACCGAGGCCAGATCGCCAGCGACAGCGCCGATCTTGTCAGCGGAAGTAGCGGAAACCTTGGCAGCGATTGCTGCGAAAGCTTCTGGCCACGAAGCTGCAACCAGACGACCACCCTTGCGAACATATGGGCGATCAAGGCGCTGCGTGCGCAGACCATCCCAAATGAAGCGGGTCTTGTCGGAAATCCACTCTTCGTTCACCTGTTCATTGACGCGCGGCATGATGCGCATCACTTCACGGCCACGGGTATCAACGCGGATGTTCGAACCGACAGCATCCATCACGTCGATGGTTTCCGTCTTGTTCAGTTCCCACGGACGGGCCTGGAATTCATAAGGACGCGAGGTCAGCGCACCGACGGGGCAAAGGTCGATGACATTACCCTGCAATTCCGAGGTCATTGCGCGTTCGAGATAAGTGGTGATTTCAGCATCTTCACCGCGACCGATAAGGCCGAGCTCGGAAATGCCAGCCACTTCAGTCGTGAAGCGGACGCAGCGCGTGCAGTGAATGCAGCGTGTCATTACCGTCTTGACCAATGGGCCGATATATTTGTTCTCAACCGCACGCTTGTTTTCGCGATAGCGCGAGCCATCCGTACCAAACGCCATTGCCTGATCCTGCAGATCGCATTCACCTGCCTGATCGCAAATCGGGCAATCGAGCGGATGGTTGATGAGCAGGAATTCCATCACGCCTTCGCGGGCCTTCTTGACCATCGGCGTGTTGGTGAAAATTTCAGGTGCTTCGCCATTAGGACCCGGACGCAGATCGCGAACGCCCATAGCGCAGGATGCAGCCGGCTTTGGCGGTCCACCCTTCACTTCAACAAGGCACATGCGGCAATTTCCAGCGATGGAAAGCCGTTCGTGGAAACAAAAACGCGGGACTTCAGCCCCCGCGGCTTCGGCAGCCTGAAGGAGCGTATAGTGATCGGGTACTTCGATCTCTGTGCCGTCTACCTTAATATTTGCCATCGCTTATCCAAACCTGCGGCTCTTGCCGCATCTTCCAGATGTCAAACTCACTTGCAGCCCATGGGAGGCGGACTGCACTACACAATGCCTAAGCCTTATTCCGCTGCTTCCAGACGGGTATTGCGGCTCTGAACGGCGTTGCGTGTGTAATCATCAATACGCTTCTCAATTTCCGGACGGAAATTGCGGATCAGGCCCTGAATAGGCCATGCAGCAGCATCACCAAGCGCGCAGATCGTGTGACCTTCAATCTGCTTGGTTACGTCGAGAAGCATGTCGATCTCGCGCTTCTGCGCGTTACCCTTGACCATGCGTTCCATGACGCGCCACATCCAGCCCGTGCCTTCACGACAAGGCGTGCACTGGCCGCAGCTTTCATGCTTGAAGAAGGCTGCGAGACGAGCAATTGCCTTAATCACGTCCGTGGACTTGTCCATGACGATCACGCCGCCGGTGCCGAACGAAGATTTCTTTTCGCGCATACCGTCAAAGTCCATGATGGCATCCATCATGTCTTCGCCCTTGATGATCGGGCAAGATGCGCCGCCGGGAATAACACCAAGCAGATTGTCCCAGCCACCACGGATACCGCCGCCGTGCTTTTCGATCAGCTCGCGGAATGTGATGCCGAGGCTTTCTTCAACTGTACAAGGCGTGTTCACATGACCAGAAATCTGAAACAGCTTTGTGCCGACATTATTCGGACGACCAATCGACGAGAACCATGCACCGCCACGACGCAGAATGGTCGGAGCAACAGCAATCGATTCAACGTTGTTAACAGTCGTCGGGCAGCCATAGAGACCCATATTCGCAGGGAAAGGAGGCTTCAGACGTGGCTGGCCCTTCTTACCTTCAAGGCTTTCAAGCAAAGCGGTTTCTTCGCCGCAGATATAAGCGCCGGCGCCGTGATGGAGGAAAATATCCATATCCCAGCCGCACTTATTGTTCTTGCCCAGAAGGCCAGCATCATAGCACTCATCAATCGCTGCCTGCAGTGCTTCACGCTCACGCATGAATTCGCCGCGCAGATAGATGTAAGCAGTGTGCGCACTCATAGCACAACCGGCGATCACGCAGCCTTCGATCAGCGTATGCGGATCGTGGCGCAGAATTTCGCGGTCCTTACAGGTGCCTGGCTCTGATTCATCGGCATTCACGACGAGGTAATGCGGACGATCCGTCACTTCCTTCGGCATGAACGACCATTTGAGGCCAGTCGGGAAGCCAGCACCACCACGTCCACGAAGGTTCGAAGCCTTCATTTCGTTGATGATCCAATCGCGGCCCTTTTCGACAAAGCCCTTGGTGTTATCCCAATGGCCACGCGACATGGCGCCTTTCAGCGACTGGTCCTTAAAGCCATAGATATTGGTGAAGATGCGATCTTTATCAGCCAGCATGTCTCACCTGCTTCCGTCTTTGGTTGCGGCTTCTGCTTCAGCCTTTGCCTTTGCTTCGGCTTCTGCCTTGGCTTTAGCAACAGCGGCATCAGATGCCTTACGGGTTTCCAGACCCACCTGCTTATAGTCCAGATCTTCAGTCAGAGCCGTCAATCCGCCCATTGGTTCAGACGTGATACGGCCATCCTGTGGACCCGGCTTAACAGTATCGCCCTTGCCTGCTTCAAACGTATCGATGATTTCAGCAAGACGCTCAGGCGTCAGGTCTTCATAAGCATCCTTGAAGATCATGACCATCGGCGCATTGACGCAAGCGCCCTGACACTCAACTTCTTCCCACGACAGTGTACCTTCAGCATTAAGCTCGAAAGGATCGTGGTGGATTTTATGACGGCAAACATCCATCAATGCTTCCGAACCACGCAACATGCATGGCGTGGTGCCGCAAACCTGAATGTGCGCGCGCGTGCCAACTGGCTTGAGCTGGAACTGCGTATAGAAAGTCGCAACTTCCAGAACGCGGATCAACGGCATGTCGAGCATGGTTGCTACATGTTCGATAGCTGCTTTTGTGACCCAGCCATCCTGCTCCTGCGCACGCATGAGCAATGGAATAACAGCCGACTGCTGACGGCCTTCCGGGTATTTTGCGATCGTCTTGTGCGCCCAGCTCTGGTTGTCTGCGTTGAAAGCGAAACCAGCCGGCTGAACGGCATCATCTGCGAGACGGCGAACGGACATCAGCGGTCAACCTCACCAAACACAATATCGAGCGAGCCAAGAATTGCCGAAACGTCGGCCAACATGTGACCGCGACACAGGAAATCCATGGCCTGAAGATGGGCAAAGCCCGGCGCGCGCAGCTTGCAGCGGTATGGCTTGTTGGAGCCATCCGATACGAGGAAGACACCAAATTCACCCTTTGGCGCTTCGACTGCTGCGTAAACTTCACCGGCAGGCACGTGATAGCCTTCCGTGTAAAGCTTGAAGTGATGGATGAGCGCTTCCATCGAGCGCTTCATCTCGCCGCGCTTTGGCGGCACAATCTTGTTGTCGGTGTTGGAAACTGGACCAACGCGTTCCTTGCCGAGCAAAAGATCAACGCACTGGCGCATAATGCGAGCCGATTGGCGCATTTCTTCCATACGGATCAGGTAACGGTCATAGCAGTCACCGTTCTTACCGATTGGAATATCGAATTCCATTTCGTTGTAGCATTCATAAGGCTGCGACTTGCGCAGATCCCATGCTGCACCCGAACCACGAACCATGACGCCCGAGAAGCCCCATGCCCATGCGTCTTCAAGCGTTACAACACCGATATCGACGTTACGCTGCTTGAAAATACGGTTAGGCGTGATCAGATTGTCGAGGTTTGTCAGCGTCGTGGAAAGAAACGGATCGATCCATTTGCCAATATCTTCAATCAGCTGATCTGGCAGATCCTGATGAACGCCACCCGGACGGAAATAGGCTGCGTGCATACGTGCGCCACAAGCGCGTTCATAGAACACCATCAGTTTTTCGCGTTCCTCAAAGCCCCAGAGCGGCGGTGTCAATGCACCAACGTCCATGGCCTGAGTAGTCACGTTCAGAATGTGGTTCAGAATACGTCCGATTTCCGAGAAAAGAACACGGATCAGCTGACCACGCTTCGGCACGGTAATGCCAAGCAGACGCTCGACGGCCAGTGCATAGGCGTGTTCCTGATTCATCGGCGCCACGTAGTCGAGGCGGTCGAGATAAGGCAAAGCCTGAAGATAGGTCTTCGTCTCCATCAGCTTTTCGGTACCGCGATGCAGCAGACCGATATGCGGATCAACGCGTTCCACGACTTCACCGTCAAGTTCAAGAACAAGACGCAAAACACCGTGCGCAGCAGGATGCTGCGGACCAAAGTTAATATTAAAGTTGCGGACCTGAGTCTCAGCCATGTTTAGCTTCCTGTCGCTCAGTTCGTCTTGGCTTTTTCATCGCCCGGCAGGACGTAATCCGTCCCTTCCCATGGCGAAAGAAAGTCAAAATTGCGGAATTCCTGTCGCAGCATGACAGGCTCATAAATGACGCGCTTGGCTTCATCGCTGTAACGAACTTCAACGAAACCAGTGGTCGGGAAGTCTTTGCGCAGTGGATGACCTTCAAAACCGTAGTCGGTCAAAATACGACGCAGATCGGGGTGGCCAGAGAACAGAATGCCATACATGTCGTAGGCTTCGCGCTCGAACCACTCAGCGCCGACAAAAACTGACACAGCAGAAGGAACCAGCGTGTCCTCATCAGCCTGAACCTTCACACGAATGCGCAAGTTCTGGCGTGGTGAAAGGAACTGATAAACAACGTCAAAACGCTTGGCGCGCTGTGGATAATCAACGCCGGAAATATCCGTCAAATTAATGAACTGGCACTGTACGTCATCGCGCAGGAACGTCAGAACATTAATTAGACTTTCAACCGGAACAGACAGCGTAAGCTCGCCATAGGCCAGCTTCGCCTCTTCGATTGCATCGCCGAGACGTTCCTTGATATAGCCGGAAAGTTCACCAAGAGCTTCTTCGCTCATATCTCTAACTTCCTTTTTTAGACCCCGATCCATCCTTGGGAAAACAGATCGATTTCTAACAAACCTTCTTGCACAATTCAGACACAGAGGCCCGCTTAGCGCTCGATCGTACCTGTGCGGCGGATCTTCTTCTGAAGCATAAGAATGCCATAAAGCAGCGCCTCAGCCGTCGGAGGACAGCCCGGCACATAGATATCGACCGGAACAACGCGGTCACAGCCACGCACCACAGAATAAGAGTAGTGGTAATAGCCGCCGCCGTTTGCACAGGATCCCATCGAAATGACATAACGCGGCTCTGGCATTTGATCATAGACCTTACGCAAAGCCGGAGCCATCTTGTTGGTCAAGGTGCCTGCGACGATCATAACGTCGGACTGACGCGGAGACGCACGCGGCGCAATACCAAAGCGCTCAGCATCATAGCGCGGCATAGAAATATGCATCATTTCCACAGCGCAGCATGCAAGACCAAAGGTCATCCACATCAGTGAGCCAGTACGTGCCCAGGTAACAAGAGCGTCAGCAGATGTGACGATGAAACCCTTATCGGACAGTTCGCTGTTCAGATCGTTGAAAAACGCATCATCGGAACCAACAGGCTTGCCCGTGCGCGGGTCAAGAATGCCTTTTGGCTGCGGAGCAATGAGTGTCGATCCAGACGCTTGATTTGTGCCGGTTAATCCCATTCGAGGGCTCCCTTCTTCCATTCATAGATGAAGCCGATGGTCAACACACCAAGGAAAAGCATCATCGAAAGGAAACCGAACCAACCGATTTCACCAAAGGACACAGCCCATGGGAACAGGAAGGCGACTTCGAGATCGAAGATAATGAAGAGAATCGACACCAGATAGAAACGGATGTCGAATTTCATGCGAGCGTCATCAAAGGCATTGAAGCCACACTCGTAAGCTGAAAGCTTTTCCGGGTCTGGCTGTCTGTACGCGACAAGAAACGGCGCAACCAGAAGGGCTACACCGATTACCATTGCGATGCCGAGAAAGATGACAATCGGCAAATAGGAACTTAAAAGCTCGTTCATGATCCTTATCCGGCTTGAATACGAGGCTGCGCCGCCTGTCATAAGCTTTTTAGAGCTTACCACCATGCGACACATTGCATCTATTGCGACCTCGTCGCCTCAAGCAGCTTCAAGGGCATGCCGTGCGAACTTAAGTATTTGGCCGGACGGTTAGCGCAGCATGCACGCCAGCGCAAGCCCTCCAGCACGATCAGGCGGGCATAGAGCGTTCAAGATGTGCAATAAGAGCCACCATCAAGCCCGGATATGCTACTCAAACTTCAATTAGCATGAAAACATCATAATTTCGTGAGGAAAAGGCCAAATCTTGCCTTTTTCTATTTCCGGTTCAGTAGAATCAATCGATTTAAATACCAGGCAACTTATTGGGGACACTCAAGCGCCTGAACAGGCTTTCGAAAAATCGCATATAATAGAGCGTGCCAACGCCCTGCCCCTCGGAACAGTTCGCTATGAATAGGGCATCGTCCGCTTCAGAAAATTATCGCTGCCAATTGCGCGATTGCTGAAAAAATTTGGCGCGTGCGCGCCGATGGGTAAGTTTACGTGCCTTCATTAACACGGGGCGCATCTCTAAAATTCAAAATCATCGCGCATCGCATCTTAGACATGCGAACAGAATCAACATGCTTCGATAAGGAGAGAATATTGAGCACATATTTTCTCGCAAGCGGCGACGTTCTGGTCATTCTGGCTGGAATTTTTTCGGTTGCTTATCTCTCGTGGAAGCGGAAGGCAAAATAGCATCATCCTGCCACGCAGAATCGCGCCCATCAAATCTGATTCATCGAATTACGCGTAACGACGAAAAGCACTGAAACATCACAGTGCCTTAGCGATTAGTCTCAGAATTTTGATAAATATAGAAAGAACGCGAGGTGCGCCATTTTCTTCAGATTGTGTGAATTTTTTTCTGAATGAAAATGGCGCGAGTGACGGGGCTCGAACCCGCGACCTCCGGCGTGACAGGCCGGCACTCTAACCAACTGAGCTACACCCGCGCATTTCATTTTCAGCCATTTGGCTGGGTAGTTACCGACGTTTCCGTTCGGTGTGAGCGGTCGTTTAAGGTGTTCTCTTTCCAGTGTCAAGCGAGTGATTTGAAGAATAAAGAAGAATTTTGTTTTTATTCGAAAAGCCACGCTTTTACAGACTTTCGAATCTGGACAACTTTTTTCAACAGACGGTCACGTCGCCCAGAAGGCGTTCAAATTTCAGGCGAATTAGAATCATGATTCACGTGATTGGTGATAAATCGCACAATTCCTGATGTCTTATAGAGATAGCTCCACTCGCTAAAATTGATCCAACCTGTGGATTTTAGCCGGAGAAGCAAAAAGAATGCATTTTTGTAATTTTGCGCTTGCACTCTTCGAACGAATTGCCTAAACGGCTCTCACAGCGGCTGACAAGTTCAGTCGGGCGATTAGCTCAGTTGGTAGAGCGCTTCGTTTACACCGAAGATGTCGGGAGTTCGAGTCTCTCATCGCCCACCACTTACCCCTTTGAAATTGTTATATCCCCTTGCACTATATGGCCTTTTCCCCATATTGACGTTACAAAGTGGGTTTTGAATGGCTGGCAAGTCGCGGCACTGGAAAGAACGAAACGGTCGTTATTTGGCACGCATCTTTATTCCGCTTTTTCTCCGAACCTACTGTGATGAAAGCCAAACTGAAAATTCAGCTTGGCGACGATAAATGCACAGCTTCGCAACCACCCAACCACTATAGCCTCGCATCATTATTAATTCGGCGTGGCCGGCTAAGGCACGAAACCACCACAAGGCAGAAATACCGACAGCCAACCTACCGTCGCATTACAGAATGAATTGCGCGTCGCGACCATCACAGTTAAATCAACTTAAATACGCAGCTTCTTGCCGCTTAAGCGATGATTGCACCTGACAGCTGGCGATATTGAAACTATCAATGTGGCAAAGCACTGATCTCGCCTACTTTTTTTAGCTTGATGCAGAACAAAGAAGACCGCGGGCAGATCGTTACACTTCAACAAAAATAGACGTCCTTTTCCCCAAAGGCGCCAGGCAGGTTGAAGTGAATATTTGGATTATGAGTCCTCGGGCCCTCAAGTGCGGTAACAGACAAGCCCAACATTTTCCGCATCCGCTTCATCGGGTATTTCGATATTACATTACAGATTGGCTGCGTGCGTTTGTTTTTGCCTTGGTTACGCTTGCAGTTTTTACGCTCTCTGCACATTCAGCCGGTTTATCGAAATATCTGAACGGCGTTGAAATATCTGAAGTTTTTCCCGGCGCCGATAAAGTAGGTCTGCCACAAGGTGAGCCACCAATCGCTCCGGTTATGAAGGGAAAAGACCTCCTCGGTTACGTTTACCTGAATTCGGATTTCACAAGTTCGATCGGCTATTCCGGCAAACCCATCCATATTCTTGTGGGCATCGATGCCAAGGGTGCGGTTCGCGGAATCAAACTTGTTGATCACAAAGAGCCGATCGTTCTGATCGGCATTCCGCAAGCTAAGGTCGTTGCAGCGCTCAACTCGTTGATCAATAGTGATCTCAATGCAGTTGCCTCAGGCAAAGCAAAGCCGCCCCAGGTCGACATTGTCAGCGGCGCAACCGTCACCGTGCTTGTCATGGGCGATAGTGTGGTGCGATCGGCAGTCGGACTTATTCGCAGTGGTCGTCTTGGAAATGCGCCAGTACAAGTCGAACATGCCGACGTTGCGCGTGCTGTCGACATGGAAATCATAGAACCCAAAGATTGGCAGACGCTAATCGGCGATGGCTCCGTGCGCAGTCTGCAATTAACCGTTGGCGAAGTTACCGAGGCTTTCCGTGACGCAAAACAGGAACTAGCCGCTCAAAATGCGGAGACTTCTGATCCTGCCGATAGCTTCATTCAGCTCTATGCAGCACCCGTTTCAGTGCCATCAATTGGTATCAGCTTGCTGGGAAAGGAAGCCTATGAACGGCTTGAAAAGCAGCTAAAGCCTGGACAACAAGCGATTCTTATAGCGGGCGATGGCGCTTACTCCTTCAAGGGGTCGGGCTATGTGCGCGGCGGTATATTTGACCGCATCGAACTCCTGCAGGATGGGCAGGGCATTCGCTTTCGCGACAAGAACCACACCCGCATCGGCGACATCATGGCGGAAGGTGCTCCGCATTTACGCGATATTGCGCTCTTCCGAATTCCCGAAGGATTTCAATTCGATGTCACGACGCCTTGGGACATACAGCTCCTTGTGCAGCGCGGCTTTAACGCTCGCGACAAAGCGAATATCAGCTACGATCTCGGCTACAATCTGCCTGAACCATATTTACTCGCAAAACCCCAACCAAAACCGGTGGCACAGTCAGCGCCATCCAAAGCTGAAGCCCCCCGCCAGCCTCAGCCTGTCGGCGAAGCCATGGTCTCCGACATATTCGGAGAAAACAATCCGCTTTGGGTCAGAATGTGGGAGATGAACCGCATCAATGTGGTTATTGCCGGACTGGCTATCTTTGTGCTTGTCGGCATCTTCTTCTTTCAGAACAGCCTCGTACGGCGCCCTCGCCTGTTTACCTGGGTACGACGCAGTTACCTGCTTTTCATTCTGGTCTGGCTTGGCTTCTACAGCAACGCACAACTATCGGTCGTCAATGTTCTGACATTCATCAATTCGCTCATCACCGGGTTCAACTGGGAATTTTTCCTTACATCGCCGCTGATCTTCATTTTGTGGGCGTCCGTTGCAGCCGGTTTGCTGTTCTGGGGACGTGGACCATTCTGCGGCTGGCTATGCCCTTTCGGTGCCTTGCAGGAGCTCAGTAATAATCTTGCGCAATGGTTGAAAGTCCCGCAGGTCAAGCTACCATGGGGACTGCATGAGCGGCTCTGGCCTGTTAAATACATCATCTTTCTTGGTCTGTTTGGCCTGTCGCTTTACTCGGTGGCGCTCGCAGAAGTTTTCTCGGAAGTCGAACCTTTCAAAACGTCGATCATCCTCAAATTCTCGCGGGAATGGCCGTTTGTTATCTATGCGCTAACGCTGCTGACAGCAGGACTTTTCATCGAACGGTTCTATTGCCGTTATATGTGCCCGCTTGGTGCAGCCCTTGCCATTCCGGGCCGTATTCGCATGTTCGAATGGCTCAAGCGCTGGCCTGAATGCGGCTCGCCCTGCCAGCGTTGCGCAAAAGAATGCCCAGTCGAGGCAATCCATCCTGAAGGCCAGATCAATGTGAATGAATGCATCTACTGCATGCATTGTCAGGAACTTTATCACGATGACCAGCGCTGCCCGCACATGATTCAGGTCCGGGTGAAGCGCGAAAAATTTGCAGCCCGCAACGCCCCTGTAGCGGCAACGACTGAACGCGGCAAAGGCCCGGCCAAGCCCGTTATTTCAGTCAAAGGCCAGCCGTTAGATGCCCTCCCCGGCTCCGGTTCGCCGAACTAATTTCTGAAGGAGAGAAATATGACAAACGAAACAACGCAATCGAGATTTAGCAGACGACAATTATTGGGGACATCGGCTTTCGTAGCAGCCGCTGGTGCAAGTGGCATCGCTGGATCACTGCTTGCAGGAACCAGCACACCGGCACTTGCAGCTGGCAACGGTCATGCCGCGAAGGCTACGGTCTTGCCGGGTGAACTTGACGAATATTATGTTTTCTTCTCCAGCGGACAGACCGGTGAGGTTCGTATTGTCGGTCTGCCATCAATGCGTGAATTGATGCGAATTCCGGTTTTCAATCGCGACAGTGCCACCGGCTGGGGACAGACAAACGAAAGTCGAAAAATCCTGCTGGAGGGTATGCTGCCTGAAGATCGTGAGTTCATGAAGGATCGTGGCGGCATCTTCGATAATGGCGATCTACACCATCCACATCCGTCATTTACTGACGGAACCTATGACGGTCGCTATGTTTTCGCCAATGACAAGGCCAACACGCGCGTCTGCCGTATCCGCCTTGACGTGATGAAATGCGACAAGATCATTCAACTGCCAAACCAGCATACCGTGCATGGTCTGCGTGTGCAGAAATATCCAAGAACCGGTTATGTCTTCTGTAATGGTGAAGATCGCGCGCCAATTCCTAATGATGGCAGCAATCTGACAGACACCAAACAATATCATGCGATCTTCACTGCGGTTGATGGCGACACGATGAAAGTCGCATGGCAGGCAATGGTCGATGGTAACCTGGATAATGTCGATTGCGATTATCAAGGCAAATATGCCTTTGCGACCTGCTACAATTCCGAAGAGGGTGTCACCCTTGCAGAAATGATGAGCAGTGAACAGGACTGGCTCGTCGTATTCAACCTCAAGCGCATCGAAGAAGCTGTCGCCAACGGTGAGTTCAAGGAAACCAATGGCGTGCCTGTAATCGATGGCCGTCACGGGTCTAAATTTACCCGATATATTCCTGTTCCTAACAGCCCGCACGGTATCAATACTGCCCCTGATGGCATTCACATCGTCGCTAATGGCAAGCTGTCACCGACCGTCACGGTTTTTGACGTTCGCAAATTCGATGATCTGTTCGACGACAAGATCCAGCCACGCGATACGGTTGTCGCCGAGCCTGAACTGGGGCTTGGACCTTTGCATACGGCTTATGACGGTCGCGGCAATGCTTATACGACGCTGTTCATCGACAGCCAGATCTGCAAGTGGAACATTGAAGATGCTGTTCGCGCTTTCAAGGGCGAAAAGGTCGATCCGATCCGTCAGAAGCTCGATGTTCATTATCAGCCGGGTCATAACCACACATCTATGGGTCAAACCAAAGAAGCCGATGGCAAATGGCTGATCTCACTAAATAAATTCTCGAAAGATCGCTATCTCAATGTCGGCCCTCTCAAGCCAGAAAACGATCAGCTGATCGATATTTCCGGTGATGTCATGGAGATTGTCCATGATGGTCCAAGCTTTGCCGAACCGCATGACGCGCTCATTGTCCACCGCTCCAAGATCAATCCGGTTAATTTCTGGAGCCGTGAAGATCCGATGTTTGCCGATGCTGTGAAGCAGGCAGAGGCTGATGGCATCGATCTCATGGTGGATTCGGAAGTCATTCGTGATGGCAACAAAGTCCGCGTCTACATGACCTCTGCCGCTCCGGCCTTCGGTCTTACCGATTTCACCGTCAAGCAAGGCGATGAAGTCACTGTCTATGTTACCAATATTGATGAAATCGAAGACCTGACCCACGGCTTTGCGATCATCAACTACGGCATCAATATGGAGGTTGCGCCACAAGCAACCGCATCTGTCACCTTCACCGCCAATAAGGCGGGCGTGTGGTGGTATTACTGTTCCTGGTTCTGCCATGCCATGCACATGGAGATGAAGGGACGTATGCTTGTAGAACCGAAGAAGAGCTGAATGCCATGACAATCCCCCGCCTGCATCTCTCCTTCACTTTCACCATCGTTCTGGCAACTCTGTTTTGCGATGCCACATTGGCAAAGCAGATCAATGTTGGCGAAGGCGAGAACGTGCAGGCGGCAATCGAAACGGCCGAGCCGGGCGACATCGTCCGGCTTGCCGCTGGCATTCACAAAGGATCGATTGTCATTGACCGGGCGATAGAACTCTCCGGCGAACCCGGAGCGATTATCGACGGTCTGGGAAAAGGCAATGCCATTCTGATCGAAGCCCCCGATGCGATTGTAAGCGGGCTCGAAGTGCGTGGATCAGGTGAAAACATGCCCGAACTCAATTCAGGCATTTTTGTTGCACGAACCGCAACGGGTGCGGTGGTTGAAAACAACCGCCTGATTGAAAATCTTTACGGGATTTATTTGCACGGCGCTGAGAATTCGATCGCGCGAAACAATGAAGTGATTGGTCGACGGAATGTACGCATGACGCAGACTGGCAGCGGTGTCTCCGTTTGGAACGCGCCGGGAGCAAAAGTTATCGGCAACACCATTCGCTATGGTCGCGACGGAATCTACACAAATGCAAGCAAAAACAATGTCTTCCAAGACAATCTGATGGAAAACGTGCGTTTTGCCGTCCACTATATGTACACCGACCGCAGCGAAGTGATCGGCAATATCTCGCGTAACAATTCGGTTGGCTTTGCGATTATGTATACCAATCGTCTTAAGGTGATGAACAATCTCTCCGAGGGCGACCGGGATCATGGTCTGCTGCTCAATTATGCAAACAGTTCAGTCGTTTCAGGCAATCGTGTTGTCGGTAAAATGCAGTCCGTCGACCGCTGGCTTGATGCTGGCGTGCAGAAAGGCGAGCACGGACTTCCAACTGATGAAGTTGTTAAAGCAAATGTTGGTGAGACCACACGGCTTGGGCCAGAAAAATGCGTTTTCATCTACAACGCTAACAAGAACAAATTCACCGACAACAGTTTTGAAAATTGCAGTATCGGCATTCATTTCACTGCGGGTTCAGAAGGCAATGCCATGAGTGGCAATGCCTTCATCAACAACCGCAATCAGGTCAAATATGTCGGCACGCGCGATCTCGACTGGTCTCATGAAGGGCGTGGCAATTACTGGAGCGACAATCCCGGTTTTGATCTTAACGGTGATGGCATTGCAGACAATCCCTATCGCCCGAATGATCTGATCGACAAAGTTTTGTGGACCTCCCCACAAGCGAAAATCCTCATCAATAGTCCTGCCGTGCAGACGATCCGCTGGGCTCAGACACAATTTCCGGCACTTCTGCCCGGCGGCGTTGTGGACAGCCATCCTCTTATGAAGCCTCCCTCTACAGATGCCCCCTTATTAGAGCCAAAGGCCCTGGCGAAAGGAAATCAAAATGACTGAGACAGTCATTCTCGATCAGGTCACCAAATCCTATGGTGGTTTTAACGCCCTGAGTGAAGCCAGTTTTCAGCTTAATGCCGGAGAGAATATCGCACTTGTTGGCCATAACGGCGCTGGTAAGACGACGATGATCAAGCTTATGCTTGGTCTTAGCCGTCCAACAAAAGGCAGTATCCGCGTTCTGGGCGAAGACCCGGCAGCAGGTGCGTTTGCGGCACGTGTTAAGCTTGGCTATCTGCCCGAACATGTGTCTTTCAATATGGCGCTGACGGGTGCGGAAACATTGACATTTTATGCCCGGCTCAAAAACGTAACGACAGGCCAGATTGCTGGATTGCTTGACCGCGTTGGTCTGGCTCATGCGGCCCATCGACGGGTGGGCACCTATTCCAAGGGTATGCGTCAACGTCTGGGACTGGCACAGGCGCTTTTGGGGCAACCATCAGTTCTGTTGCTTGATGAGCCGACAACCGGGCTGGACCCGGCATTGCGCCAGAGTTTTTACGACATTCTGGAACATCTGAGACAGGAAGGCGCCACTATCCTGATGTCATCCCATGCGCTCACAGAGCTTGAGAGCAAGGTTGGGCGTGTGATCATTGCCAATAGGGGTCATATCATCGTGGATGGATCGATTGAGGCATTGCGCAGGATTTCGCAGCTTCCTCTGCGTATTCGGGTGCAGACTGAAGGTGCGCCGGAGCTTCCAGAAAAATGCAGACAAACCGATCTGCAATGGCTGCAACTCGGATCGGGTCTTTATGAAACCGAGGCGCCCGCAGACGGCAAGATGGAACTTGTCCGGCATATTATCGCAAACAATGACAATCTGACGGAACTCGATGTGGTACCGCCCACGCTGGATGAACTGTATGCGCATTTTCTCAATGCAGGCGATGCATCCGCCAAGGAGGCAGCAGAATGAATAATATTCTCATTATCGCTTCCAAGGAAATACAGGAAGGCCTGCGCAATCGCTGGGTTCTGGCCACCACCCTACTGCTGGCAGCATTAGCATTGAGCATGACATTTCTTGGAAGTGCTCCCACCGGCAGTTCCGTGGGTGCCAACCAGCTTGACGTTGTGATTGTCAGTCTGTCCAGCCTGACGATCTTTCTTATTCCGCTTATTGCACTGCTTATTTCGCATGACGCCATTGTCGGCGAAATGGAACGCGGCACAATGCTGCTTTTGCTCAGCTACCCTTTGAGCCGTGCGCAGGTGGTTCTGGGCAAGTTTTTTGGACAGCTTGCCATTCTCGCCTTCGCGACATTCTTCGGTTACGGCATTGCGGCTCTCGCATTGCTGGCTACCGGCTCGGGCGCAGATGCGCAAAGCTGGAGCGCCTTTGCAACCCTTATCGGCTCTTCAATTCTGTTAGGCGCGGTTTTCATTGCTATCGGCTTTCTGGCAAGTACGCTCGTGCGCGAGCGCAGCACCGCAGCCGGTATCGCTATTGGTGTCTGGCTTTTCTTTGTGCTGATTTACGATGCGGCTTTACTGGCGCTTCTGGTCTTTGATCAGGGACAGATGATCGGCACGGGCATTCTCAACACCCTGCTTCTGATCAATCCAGCTGACTCTTATCGCTTGCTGAACTTCGGCACAGGTCAGGCCGGTGCGCTGACAGGTATGGGCGGCATGGCAGGCAATGCCACCCTTGGTCCCGTCATCATGACACTGACGCTTGGGCTTTGGACCTTGCTGCCGCTTGCATTTTCCATGCTGATTTTCTCGAGGAAAGAACTATGAAAAAGTCACTGCTTTTTATCCCCGCCGCTTTTTTCATATTCCTTGCCGGTTGTTCACAGGAAAAAAAGACCGAAATCATTGCGCCTTTTGCACTCACAGATTCCGCGATGGGTCGTTATTGCGGTATGAACGTACTTGAGCATCCCGGCCCAAAAGGTCAGATCATTCTCTCGCCTGCCAATGAGCCAGTCTGGTTCTCATCTGCGCGCGATACAATCGCCTTTACTATGCTGCCGGAAGAGCCAAAAAGCATCGGTGCGATTTACGTCTCCGACATGGCCAAGGCCCCTAACTGGGAAGAACCGGGCGCCGAAAATTGGGTTGACGCTCATAAGGCATTTTTCGTCATTGAAAGTGCTGCCGTGGGCGGGATGGGTGCGCAGGAAGCGGTGCCGTTTTCGACACAGGAAGCAGCCAAAGAATTCGTTGCAGAAAAAGGCGGGCGTATTGTGAGGTTCGCGGAGATGCCGGAAGCCTACGTGCTGGGTGATCAGGCGCCGCACGATGAAGCCGCCAATAAAAACAATATGCATTAAAGGATAATGTTGTGGCACTCACACGTCGCCTTTTAATTGCCGGTGGGATGGCGATCCCGACGCTCTATTCGTTACCGCGTCTGGCTTCAGCATCCGCACCTCCCGAACCAGTAATCTGGCAAGGACAGGCATTGGGGGCACCGTCCAAAATCATACTCTATCATCCTGACCGAAGCGTAGCAGAACGTCTGATGCGCGAGAGTGTGCGTGAAGCTTTACGGCTTGAGGATATTTTCAGCCTTTATCAACCGGATAGCGAGCTTTCCCGGCTTAACCGTGCTGGTGCCTTGGCTTCACCCTCAAAGGATATGATTGATTTATTGACTATCTGCCGGGAGTGCTGGCAACAAAGTGATGGCCTTTTTGATCCGACAGTGCAGCCGCTGTGGAATTGTCTGAAGGCGCATTTTTCTCAGCCCCTGCCTGATCCCGCCGGACCGTCGCGTGCTGACTGGGAGACAGCGCTGACGAAGGTAGGCTTCGATCATGTCCTGTTCGACAGCAACCGCATTGTCTTTACGAAGCAATCCATGGCTTTGACCCTGAACGGCATTGCACAGGGCTACATCACCGACAGGATTACAGCCTTGCTCAAGGCGGGCGGCGTTGAACATGCCTTGGTCGATATGGGTGAATATCGCGCGATTGGCCACCAGCCGGACGGCAAGCCATGGCAAATCGCCATTGCTCAATTGGAAGCGGGTTCCAAAGTTGAAGCCTCCATTGATATTGCCGATCAGGGGCTTGCAACATCAAGTTTTTCAGGTTTTCAGTTTGAAGACAGCGGGCGCTTCAACCATCTTCTCAATCCAAAAACTGGCTATTCGGCTTCGCTCTACGAATATTTGACGGTGGTGAGCAATGATGCTGCGCGTGCCGATGCCTGGGCCACGGCTTTCAATCTAATGGGAGAACCGCAAATCAGCGCCGCGCTCGATCATCTTCCTGATATGTGGGTATTCGCACGTAGGCGCAATGGTGAGCATTTTAAACTGAATGCTCCGCCTGTCTTTCCCGTTTCACACTAATTCTAGCGGCTATCAGAGCCGGATCACATATTCCTTACGCGTGGTTTCGATCACTTCCCATGTGCCTTTAAGACCGGAGCGAATGACGAAGGCGTCGCCTGCTTTGAGCGTATGCACTTCACCGCTATCCTCTGTCAGCACCGAATGCCCCGACAGAATATGACAGAACTCCCATTCGTCATATTCCACCTGCCACTTGCCCGGCGTGCTTTCCCATATGCCTGCAAAGAGTTTGCCATCGGCAGTTTCTTCGAGATTCCATGTTCGGGAACGCGGATCCCCGGATAGGACGCGCTCTGGCAATGGCGCGCCCTCCTCCGGTTCAATGCCAGTCAAGTCGAAATCAACAAATCGACTCATACGTTCAAGCCTTTGCAAGTGCCTGTTCAATATCTGCAATTATGTCGTCTGCATCTTCAATGCCGATCGACAGACGCACAACATCCGGGCCAGCACCCGCCGCAACTTTCTGCTCGTCGCTCAATTGACGGTGGGTTGTGGAAGCCGGATGAATGACCAGAGAACGTGTATCACCGATGTTTGCCAGCAGAGAAAAAAGTTCGAGGCTGTCTACAAATTTGACGCCTGCATCATATCCATCCTTAAGACCAAATGTAAAAACAGAGCCCGCGCCCTTTGGCGCATATTTCTTCTGCAACGCGTTGAATTTATCATTGGGTAGCCCTGAGTAGCTCACCCATGAAACTTTCTCGTGGCTGTTCAGCCATGTTGCTACCTTAAGCGCGTTGTCGCTGTGACGCTGCATGCGCAGAGGAAGCGTTTCAACGCCGGTCAAAATCTGGAATGCATTGAATGGCGAAATCGAAGGCCCAAAGTCACGCAGACCAAGAACCCGCGCAGCAATCGCAAAGGAAATATTACCGAAGGTCTTATGGATTTCGAGGCCTGCATAGTCAGGACGCGGTTCTGTTAGAAGCGGATAATTGCCGGACTTAGCCCAATCGAAAGTTCCCGCATCGACGAGGATGCCACCCATTGAGTTACCATGCCCGCCAATGAACTTTGTCAGCGAATGCACAACAATATCGGCACCATGCTCAATCGGGCGCAGCAGATAAGGCGATGCTAAGGTGTTGTCGACGATCAGCGGCAAACCATGCTTGTGCGCCACTTCTGCAATGGCTGCAATATCTGTGACAATGCCGCCCGGATTGGCAAAGCTTTCAATGAAGATTGCGCGGGTTCGTTCATCGATATGCTTTTCAAAATCTGATGGATCGGTCGCTTCGGCCCAGCGCACCTGCCAACCGAAAGATTTGAAAGCCTGCCCAAACTGGTTCATCGACCCGCCATAAAGCTTGTTGGCGGCAACGAAATTATCGCCGGGCTGCAACAAGGCGTGAAAGATCAGGAGTTGCGCCGCATGACCCGAAGCAGTTGCAACTGCGGCAGTGCCGCCTTCAAGGGCCGCAATACGTTCTTCGAGAACCGCCGTGGTTGGGTTGGTAATGCGCGTATATATATTGCCGAAGGCCTGAAGACCAAACAAAGAAGCCGCATGGTCAGCATCTTCAAACACAAAGGATGTTGTCTGATAAATCGGCGTGGCACGCGCACCCGTTGTGGGATCAGGCTTTGCGCCTGCATGAATAGCCAATGTTTCAATACCGGGTGAGCGTTTGGACATGCGTTCCTCCTGAATGCCTGTGTCAAATAATATGACCGGACGTTAGGCGTTACATTGCAGAAAGCAAAGGAGGCTTTTGCGTGAAAATACGAAACAGCAGAAATTTATTCTACATTTTGGACCTGGCCTTAATGGGGCAGTCGTGGGTTAGAGGTAAGATTCCCTCAATTTTTACGTAACAAAAATAAGGTACTATAATACCTATGGCTTAAGCTATTGTTTTTATTTATTTTTTATTGTATCACTGTAAAAACAGCGCTTGACGGCGTGAGAAAACCTGTGTATCGACCCGCCCAGTGCATATGGAAGCCCGCTTTCATATGCTCTTAGGGTTGGCCGTCCTTATGATTGGCGCGACCAACACAAGCAACAAGAAAAGCCCGGATCGCAAGATCAGGGATTAAGTCAAGGAAGACTTCAATGGCAACTTTTTCTCAGAAGCCAGCCGAAGTGGTGAAGAAGTGGATTCTGATCGACGCAGAAGGTCTCGTCGTCGGTCGTCTCGCATCCCTCGTCGCCAATCGCCTGCGCGGTAAGCACAAAGCAACCTTCACCCCTCATGTTGACGATGGCGACAATGTCATCATCATCAATGCCGACAAGGTTGTTCTGACCGGCAAGAAATATACCGACAAGGTTTACTACTGGCATACCGGCCATCCAGGCGGAATCAAGGAGCGTACTGCGCGCCAGATTCTCGAAGGTCGTTTTCCAGAGCGCGTTGTTGAGAAGGCCATTGAGCGCATGATTCCGCGCGGCCCACTCGGCCGTCGCCAGATGAAGAACCTGCGCGTTTATGCAGGTGCAGAACATCAGCATGAAGCTCAGCAGCCTGAAGTGCTCGACGTAGCAGCGCTGAACCGCAAGAACAAAGGGAATGCATAATCATGGCTGAGCAGCTCAACTCGCTCGAAGAACTCGGCAGCATCGCATCTGCTTCTGCAGAAGCCGCTCCAGTTCACGTCCAGAAGATCGACGCTCAGGGCCGCGCTTATGCTACCGGCAAGCGTAAAGACGCGATTGCTCGCGTTTGGGTCAAGCCAGGTTCTGGCAAGATCACCGTCAATGGCAAAGAATTCGCCGCGTATTTCGCACGTCCGGTTCTGCAGATGATCCTGCAGCAGCCAATCGTTGCGTCAAACCGCGCTGGTCAGTTCGATGTTATTGCGACTGTTGTTGGTGGCGGTCTTTCCGGTCAGGCCGGTGCCGTTCGTCATGGCATTTCCAAGGCACTCACCTACTACGAACCAGGCCTTCGCACGGTTCTTAAGAAGGGTGGCTTCCTTACTCGCGATAGCCGCGTTGTTGAACGTAAGAAGTACGGTAAGGCCAAGGCTCGCCGTTCGTTCCAGTTCTCGAAGCGCTAATACGCTTCGGGCCAGTTCTCAAAGCGCTCATATTTATAGCTTTGGAATTACAGAAAAGCGGGTCTTCGGATCCGCTTTTTTGTTATCTAAAACCCAACGAGCAAACTGGAATCAATGCATGTCCTCTCAGCGCTTTGCCACCACCCCGCAGCCACCCTATTTCGTTGTCTCGTTTTCATCGCAGAGTTTTGGCGATGATGATAGCTATGGTGAAATGGCTGATCGCATGGCGGAACTTGCAGCAACACAGCCCGGCTATCTCGGGGTTGAGAGTGCGCGCGATGTAGAGGGCTTTGGCATCACCAACTCGTTTTGGACTGATGAAGAGAGCATCCGGGCATGGAAGCGCGAGGTGGATCATCTCGTGGCACAGAAGCTCGGTCGCAAGCAATGGTATGAAACCTATTGCGTACGTATCGCCCGCGTAGAACGCGACTATGGCTTTAACGCTAAAAATGCATAAGAAATCTCCCAATTTCGCTTATGAAGCGCTATGAGAGATGTGAAGCTATTCGGGAGCCGACCATGCCCAACAAGACTATCGACCATGCCTTCACCGCTCGCGGCCTGACAAGCGCTGCCACCGACCCCACCCATGCGGGTGTGCTGTCATTTATGCGGCGCGTCTATACGAAGTCGCTGAAAGATGCTGAAGCGGTCGTCTGGGGCATTCCTTTTGATGCTGCCGTATCCAATCGTCCCGGTGCGCGTTTTGGTCCGCAGGCAATCCGGCGTGCATCAGCCATTTTCGATAATGACCCGCAATATCCATTCAAACGTGATCTGTTCGAAAACCTTGCTGTTGTTGATTATGGCGACTGCCTGCTCGATTACGGCAATCATTACGAAACGCCCGCAACAATTGAGCGCGAAGCTGCAAAAATCCTCAAATCTGATACGTTTTTGCTCACCCTTGGTGGCGATCATTTCGTGACATGGCCGTTATTGAAGGCACATGCTGCAAAATATGGCCCGCTGGCACTCGTGCAGTTCGATGCGCATCAGGATACTTGGTTTGACGATGGCAAGCGTATCGATCATGGATCTTTCGTGGCACGCGCCGTGCGCGATGGCATTATAGATCCTCACCATTCGATCCAGGTCGGCATTCGCACGCATGCACCGGAAGATTGCGGCATCAAAATCATCTATGGCCATGAAGTTGAGGACATGTCGGCGCAAGCCATTGCCGATGAGATTCTGGAGCGCACCGCTTGCAATAAGACCTACCTGACGTTTGACATTGATTGTCTTGATCCGGCATTTGCACCGGGAACCGGCACACCTGTCGCAGGCGGTCCATCTTCCGCAAAAATGCTGTCGGTGCTGCGTAAGCTGACGGCGCTTAATTTTGTCGGCGCAGACGTCGTGGAGATTGCACCGGCCTATGATCATGCCGATATAACGGCAATCGCCGGAGCGACCATTGCGATGTATTATCTCGGATTGCTGGCTGAACAAAAATCCCGACGACGATAGATAGAGTATGCAGTTCAAAAACTGATTCAAGATGCTTAAAAACTGATTCCGATAGTGGTCGTAAATTACTGAATTCAAAAGGCAAAGCGCATGAAACCGAAAATCTTCATCGACGGCGAACACGGCACCACCGGTCTGCAAATCCGCAGCCGCCTTGCTGAACGCGACGATCTTGAAGTGATTTCCATTCCGGAAGCAGAGCGTCGCAACAAAGATTTGCGTGCCGACCATTTGCGTACTGCCGATATTGCCATCCTCTGCCTGCCAGATGACGCCTCAAAGGAGGCAGTTGCTCTGCTTGAAGGTCACAACTCGACCCGGATCATCGATACATCAACCGCACATCGTATTCACGCGGATTGGGCTTATGGCTTTGCTGAACTTGCCAAGGGCCAGCGTGAGCGTATTGCGGAAGCGCGTCTTGTCGCCAATCCCGGCTGCTATCCGACCGGCGCTATCGCGCTTGTTCGTCCGCTGCGTGATGCCGGTTTGCTCGGTGCTGAATATCCGATCAGCGTCAATGCGGTTTCCGGCTATACTGGCGGCGGCAAACAGATGATCGCGCAGATGGAAGACAAGAACCATCCTGAGCATATGACGGCCAATAATTTCCTTTATGGTCTGCCGTTGCATCACAAGCATGTGCCGGAACTACAATTGCATGGCCGTCTTGATCGCCGCCCGATTTTCAGCCCAAGCGTTGGGCGTTTCCCGCAGGGAATGATCGTGCAGGTTCCGCTTTTTGTGACGGAACTGGAAGGCCGGCCAACGTTAAAGGCAATTCATGAAGCGTTGGCCGCGCATTATGCCGATCAGGATTTTGTTGAGGTGGTTTCGCTCGATGAAAGCAACAAACTACCACGCGTCGATGCAGAAGAGCTTGCAGGCAAAGACGGCATGAAGCTTTTCGTATTTGGAACGGAAGGCGACAATCAGGTCAATCTCGTGGCGCTTCTCGATAATCTCGGCAAAGGCGCATCGGGTGCAGCCGTTCAGAATATGAACCTGATGCTTGGCAAAGCCTGATGACGGAAAAGCCGGTATTCCCTGATAAGTGGAACATCGGCTCTTATGAGCTATTGGCAAATACGCATTCAAGCCTCGTCTGGAAAGTCGAACGCAACGACGATCCGGGCGAGGCTTTTGTCATCAAGCAACTCAAACCAGCCGGAATGGAAGAATTACGTGGTGCGCATTATCTTGCGTGGCGCAACGGGCAAGGTGCAACAAAGCTCTACGATCTCAACGGCACATCAATGCTACTTGAATATGCCGGCAGTTATCATCTTGATGCGCATCTTAAAAATGGCAAAGACGATGAATGTCTTGCGATTTTGGGTGCGGTTTTGACTGCGCTGCATAAGCCTTCACCGTCACCTATTCCAACCGACCTGCAACCGCTGGAAAAGCATTTTTCGGGTCTGTTTACTGTCGCCAATGAGAGGCCGATTTATGCGCAAGCCGCCAAGCTTGCCAAACGCCTCTTGGCAATGCCGCATGAAGCAATCCCACTGCATGGTGACATTCACCATGAGAATATCATTTATGGGCCGCGTGGCTGGCTTGTCATCGATCCGCATGGGTTGATCGGTGAGGCAGCATTCGATGCTGCGAATATCTTTTATAATCCTCTGGATAGCGATGATCTGTGCCTCAATTCTGAACGGGCACAGCGTATGGCGGAGTATTTTGCCAAAATCCTCAAACGGCATCCCGGCCATATCCTCGACTATGCATTCGCCTATGGCTGTCTTTCAGCGGCATGGCATCTTGAAGATGGAAATGATGCAGATGAAGCACGCGAGCTGAAAATAGCCTCCGCGTTGAGACATCTGCGTCAGACTGCTTATTCTTTGTAAGCGCCCTTGGTTGCGCGCCAGTGTGCGACTGCAAAAGTTAGCACCATCAACGCCATAAATTGATGCGTCAGGCCGAGATCAAGCGGCACGCTCATCAGAAGCGTTATAATTCCGATGACGGCCTGCACCAGAATAAGCCCCAGCAAAACCAGCGTGCGACGCGCATGGGTGGTTCCTGCCGCATGTTTCCAAACCTGCACCATATGCAGGACGGCTAAAACTACGACCGTATAAGCAAACATGCGATGCACGAACTGCACGGTTTTCGGGTTCTCAAACAGATTAATCCACCATGGCGACTGAATGAACAGATCAGAGGGGATAATCGCACCATCCATCAACGGCCACGTATTATAGGTCAGGCCAGCATGAAGACCTGCAACAAGACCACCTAGATAAATCTGTACGAGCACCGCAAAGACCAGCCATCCTGCGAAACGCTGGATCGTGCGCTCTGCGGGTCGTTCGGTATATTTCACCAAACCACGGGCGATATAAAACACGGCAGTTATAATTAGGCATGCAGTCGTCAAATGAATTGCAAGACGATACTGGCTTACACTTGTGCGTTCGCTTAAGCCCGAAGCTACCATCCACCAGCCGATAGCGCCCTGAAACCCGCCCAATGCAAGCAGTCCGAGCATACGATATTTCAGCGTCGTGTTGAGGCGGCCAGTCAGCCAGAAAAAGGCGAGCGGAATAGCAACCAGAAATCCCACGAAGCGGGCCAGCATACGATGCGCCCATTCCCACCAGAAGATCGACTGGAATGCTTCCAGCGACATGCCTTTGTTGATCTGCTGATATTGGGGAATCTGGCGGTACTTATCAAATTCTTCCAGCCATTGCGCATGGCTCAATGGCGGAATAACACCGTGGATCGGCTTCCATTCCGTGATCGACAGGCCCGATCCGGTCATGCGGGTGGCACCGCCAACCATGACAATAGCGATGAGAACGACAAAAACCGCATAAAGCCAATAGCGGATCAGCCGACGATTCATCTCATCGCTGTGTCGAACGGAAACTGCCGTCATACCATCTCATCCTCAAATTCAGCATAGAGCGGTTCCTGTTTAAAAGGAATTGGAGGCGCAGCTCTATCTTTTTGTTTTTGCGTATTATCCTACGCAAAAGGCTCGCGCACTTTTGCTGGAAATGCTCCAAGGATACATGACGCATAGGCGACAGCGTTACAAGACAAGTTCACGCGACATGCGGACGCGTTTTCGCTTCCTTTGCGCCTGCTCACGAGCTAGTGATGACAAATATAAAGGAGAGTGACATGCCCGTTCGGCTGAAAAAACTCATAGGCACGTTTCTGCTGGTAGCCCTTGTGATCGTCTATGCAATCTTTGCAACGATCATTGCTGTGGCACAGCTTGCCAACTCGCCAGCCTGGGTGCATTTCCTTTATTTCCTGTTCACTGGTGTTCTTTGGGTTCTGCCTGCGATGGGCATCATCTGGTGGATGGCCCAGCCTCCGCGCCAGAAACGCCGTTGATGAAGGCTTTGCAGTGGTGACCAAAACAGCCCTGACACCACACCTCATTACAGATTACGCGCAATTGCTCGCAATCTGGGAAAAGCCTTCTGCAGTGCATGGCAATGCGCAAAGTTTCGAGTGGATCGATAGCTGGCGCAGGCATGTGAATGCCGACAGCTTCGTTGCAGGTCTGTTTGATGGCGACGTTGCGGTTCTGCTGCTGCCGCTTGAAGCGGTTAGAGTCAATGGTGTGCGTATCCTGCGTTATCCGGGTGGGAGCCACGCTAACTGCAATTTCCCATGGCTTGATGGCCTGGTCGATAAAGCAGCGCTCGACGCTCTTGTGTTGGCCATCCGAAAAGCGCGGCCTGATAGTGATGTACTGTCACTGACGCGGCAGTTGCCTTCACTGTGTGGTTGGAAAAATCCGCTTTTGCAGCTCGCAAGCAGCGAGAATTCCAATCCCGTTCTTGCTGCATCGCTTGATCAAGGCTTTGACGAGGTGCTTGAGCGAAGCAATGCCAAGCGGAAGCTTAAGAAACACCGCCAACATGGTAGGCGCTACGAAGAGGCAGGCGGATGGCGCATATTTCGTCCAAAATCGTGCGAGGAGACAGACCGAACACTGGATTTGTTTTTTGAACTTAAAGCGCATCGATTCCAGCAGATGGGGATCAGCGATCCGTTTGCGCCGGCGGAAATTCAGGCTTTTTTCAAAGACTATTACGGCAATGCAATCGAGGCGCAGAATGCGGGTTGCGAGCTGCAAGTCCTAGAGGTTAGCGGCAAAGTCCGCTCGCTCATTGGCAAGACTTTTTCCAAAGACGGTCCAACCGTTGAATTCAGCGCGATAGCTGACGACGAGTTGATGACTGCCAGTCCCGGTGAGTTTCTATTCTACGAGGACATGAAACGCAGTTGCGAGACGGACGTTCCGGTCTACAGCTTCGGGATCGGCGATGAACCCTATAAGCGCGAATGGTGCGATATTGAATCACACATCTACGACACCATCATTCCGCTATCCGTGAAAGGCAGAGCTTTCACAGTGCTGCAATCTGCACTAAGCAAAATTGTTGCTAAGGTGAAAGGAAATCCGCGCCTCTGGCAATTGGCCAAAGCGCTAAGAGCACGCTTGAAGCGCTTCTCAATTTGAATCCGATGAAAGCGCTATCTTATTGATTGGGAATCGAAATCAGGCGTTTGGCCGCGGTGCGTCACTCTCTGAATGCATTGGCTCTTCAGGATTACCCATCAGAATAATCACGTCTTCATAGCCGCCCTGATCCATATCAAGTGCAGCCATAACGACACGATTATCGTCAGGATCGACGATATTCATGATAATTGCCGCAGGCCCATCGGCGATACGGCGCAACTGGCGCGATGTGGACGGACCACATTCAACCACCACGAAATCATAGACCGTTTCAAGCGCATCCAGAATATATGGCAGGCGATCCGCCGAGCGCATTGCGCTTTCCGGCTCGACTTTGCCAAGCGGCATAACATGCGCCTGAGAATAATGATCCGTGTGGATGACATCATTGAAGCTGCGCTCACCTGCCAGCAGTTCAGTAATGCCTGCTCGATTGTAACCATCCAGCATTGCAAGACCAAGTATGCCATAGGCAGTCATGTCGATGAGAATAGCACGCTTGCCACGATCTGACAGTTCGCGCAGCAGTTTCACCGTGGCGGCTGATGCATCGTCACCTTCGGGCGACACGGCGATAACGCGTTTCAGTTTGCCTTCCACAAGACGGTCGGTAACGAATTGCACACTGTTTGGCGCGCTCGACACGAAAGGCGATTTCCAACGCTGCACTGGCTGCTCTTCTGGAACAAAGGCCATGTCAGTTGCCGCTTCAATCACCGGCATTTCAATTTCTTCGACGGTGGCAAAATGGCGTCCATCGGTGGTCACAAAAGCGCGTCCACTGAACAATTCACGTAACAGAACGAAAACCGAAAGCAGAAGCAGTCCTGCAACAAAAGTTGCGCTGACGATCGGCAGCGTTTTTGGATAATAAGGCACCGCAGGCGCATCAGCGCGCGAGAATATCCGTGCATCTGCCGGAACATAATTGCGGTCGGTACGCGATGCCGCTTCACGATAGCGCGTCAGATAGGTTTCAAGAAGCTGGCGCTGTGCAGCAGCCTCACGTTCAAGGGCGCGAAGCTCCACTTCCTGAGTGCCAGCCTGCGCAGCCTGTGCTTTTACGCGGTTTAATTCACGATTGAGTTCGTCCTCACGCAGCTTTGCAGCATTGACCTCGTTATTGAGGCTTGCGAGCAGCTTGCGCCCTTCTGCATTAATCTGCCGATCAAGATCAGTAAGCTGCGACCGCAAAGCCTTGATGCGCGGATGTCCCTCAAGCAAACTTACCGATAGATCTGCAATCTGCGAATTGAGTTCAATACGGCGTTCTGCAAGCCGCTGCATCATGCCGGATGCCACAACCGCTGGCAGCGTATCAACGGCAATGCCGGATGCCAGCGCCTGACGTACGCTCTCGGCGCGTGCCTCTGATGCGGCGCGATCAGCGCGCAAACGGGTTAGTTCAGTTGTGACTTCGGAGAGTTGCTGGACAGCAATCGTGCTGTTTGTCTGCCCAGTCAGAAGTCCTTGCGATGCACGATAATCGGCAACTTTCTTTTCTGAATCGCGGACCTTGCCGCGCAAATCTTCAATTTCCGGCGCAAGCCAGCCGGTTGCATCATCATTGGATTGCAGTTTTGCAGCGCCCTGCAATGCAATATAGGCGTCAGCCACCGCATTGGCGATGTCGGCTGCTTCTTTTGGGTTGCTGGAGGTATATTGCACAACGATCACGCGTGATCCGGTGACGTTGAAAACCTGCAAATTCTGGCGCAGCTTCTGCATAACGCGCTCTTCCGGTGTAAAGCTTGCAGGATCACTGCGCATGCCAAGCAGAATCAACACACGCGTCCAAGGCTTTATATTCGTTGAGGTAAATGCCGCATTATCGGCAAGCTTGAGCTTGTCCGAAACCTGCTTTAGCAAATCACGAGAGGTCAGAACCTCGACCTGGCTTTTCACCCCTTCCGGGTCCATCAGCGGACGTTCGTTCGTGGCTTCGCCATTGGGGCGTGTAAAAACGGATTCGCGCGATTCAATCAGAATACGTGTTTCAGCGCGATAATCGGGCGTAATAAAAAGGCAGATAACCCATACCAGAACAGCAAAAATAAACGCGCCACCGACAATCAATAGCCAATTGCGGCGCAAGCTCGCGAAGAGCGCACCAATATCAATATCTGCGTCTTTCGACAGGCTATCGACCTGAGACATTCCGATACTCCGCCCGATATTCCGCATATGCGGTTCCGAGCAATCACCCTCGCCTATTCATAGGAATCACGCCTACGGTATTAAGAAAAGTAAAGGAACAAGGTAACCAGAGCGTTAAGCTATTGCTCAAGAGCATCTCTCATCATGCGAAAGTTTTTTCGCCAGAATTGCCATTCTTTACCAGCCATTAACCTTAATCAATCGATAACGTCATTGTCAGCATTTGGATGTTTCAATCCGAATCTGCAATGGGGCAAGGCTTTTCGGAAGAGACCGAGGCGAAAATGACGATGCAGAAAACTCATAGAAAGCGCAGAGGCCATATGGTTCTTGTTGCGCTCGGCCTTGCGGCGATGACGCTTTCCGCATGCTCAAGCTATCGCCCTGCCCCGGCGGCTTTTCATGCCGCGTTGACCGAACCCTATCTGCTCAATGCCGGTGATCGCGTGCGCATTACCGTGTTTGAACAGGCAAGCCTTACAAACAATTACAGCGTCGATCAGTCGGGCTATATCGCATTCCCACTTGTTGGCAGCGTTCCGGCGAGCGGCAAGACGGTCAAGCAGCTGGAAGGCATCATCGCGTCAAAACTGCGCGGCGGCTATTTGCGCGATCCTGATGTAAGCGTGGAAGTCGACCGCTATCGTCCGGTTTTCATCATGGGTGAAGTGGGCGGTGCAGGCCAATATTCTTACGTGCCGGGCATGACCGTTCAAAAGGCAATTGCTGCGGCTGGTGGTTTCAGCCCACGCGCTAATCAGGAAAATGTCGATATTACCCGCACGATCAATGACAAGGTGATTACCGGTCGTGTGCTGATAACAGATCCGATCCTGCCGGGCGACACGATCTATGTACGCGAACGTCTGTTCTGATGGCGATAAATGTCTGATGAAGCTAGCGCCACGCCCTTACGGATCGTCCATTGTTTTCGCGAACCGACAGGTGGTTTATTCCGCCATGTCCGTGATCTCATCCGCATACAGGCGGCAAACGGGCATCAGGTCGGCATCCTCTGCGATGCAACGACGGGTGGGCCGCGAGAAGACTCTTTACTCGAAGAATTACGGCCCCTGCTTGCGCTGGGTATCCACCGCATCGCCATGCAGAGGCAAATCGGCATCAGCGATGTCAAAACAACCTACAAAGCCTATCGTATCATCAAAAAATTGCAGCCGGACATTTTGCACGGACATGGCGCCAAGGGTGGAGTTTATGCTCGTCTGTTCGGCTCAGCTCTACGGGTTTTTAAGTCTCGCGTAGCCCGTATCTATTCACCGCATGGCGGTAGCCTGCATTTCAACAGAAAAACGCGCCGTGGCTGGCTCGTGTTTTTCATCGAAAGACTGTTGGCACCATTAAGCGATGCGGTTCTGTTCGTTTCGAATTTTGAGAAACGAACCTATGAGGAAAAAGTCGGCAGGCCATATGATCTCCATTCGGTCATTTATAATGGCTTGTCGGATGAAGAATTCACTCCCACAACGCTTACTTTCGACGCTACAGATTTTCTGTTTATCGGCACCATGCGCGCCTTGAAGGGACCGGATTTGCTGATCCGCGCCCTTGCTGACCTTCGTGATAGTCAAAGCAAAAACTTCACCGCCACAGTTGTCGGTGATGGCTTAGAAAAGCCCGATTGCATTGCGCTTGCAAATGAATTCAATATGCAAAGCCAAATCCGCTTTTTGCCCGGCATGGCAGCCTGCGAAGCCTTTAGACTTGGCAGGGTCGTGGTTATTCCATCGCGTGCGGAAGCATTTCCCTATATCGTGCTGGAAGCACTTGCCGCAGGCAAAACCGTGATCGCCAGCAATGTTGGCGGTATCCCGGAAATCTTTGGACCGCACTCTCCTGCACTTGTTGACCCGATTGCTGAACTGCTTGCAGTGAAACTGCTTGCAGTCATGAATGACGAGAGCGAATTTCACACATTAATGCCCGATGTATCGCGTCTGCATGAGCGGTTCAGCGCCGAAGCAATGGCCCGTTCTATAGAATTGGTTTACCGTGAGGCACGTTCCTGACAATCTCGCAGCGATCATGAGTTTTTAATCAGCATTTCCTTAGGATTTGCGATTAAATATGATCGGGAGCTTGCGATAGTAGGAGCAAAATTGTGCGGAATAACGATATGCCTTCTCCGGTTGGTCCAGAAGAAAATCAGGCGAGTGACGCGCACGGCTCCAAGCCAAAAGAACAGATCGAACTGAATCCAATGGCGCGACAGATGGCGGCGCAATATGCGCGCGATACATTATCGCCCACCATGTTCAGCGGTGTCATACGTCTTATTGAATTCGCTATCATTCTCATAACGGGCATGTGTAGTTTTGCTTATTACGTAAGCTTCGACACGCCGCATCTTGTGTATTATTTCCTCGTCATAATCGTCAGCGGTGGCATGTTCGTGCTAATCATGGAAATGAACAATGGCTATCAGATCAATATTCTGCGCAGCCCAAGCCGCCATCTCAAACGTGTTTTCATGACCTGGGCAACGGTTCTGGGGCTTGTGGCCGTCTCGGGCTTTTTGTTCAAAGTTTCATCCGACTTCTCGCGTGCATGGTTCCTAATCTGGGCGATCAGCGGACTGGTTGTTTTGCTTATCTGTCGTCTCTTTGTTTCATGGCGCATCCGCAGCTGGGCGCGAAACGGCATTATGGAGCGTCGTGCGGTTATCGTTGGAGGTGGTCCGAATGCGGAAGCACTGATCCGCTCGCTCGAACAACAGGCAGATAACGACATTCGTATTTGCGGTATTTTCGATGACCGTTACGACAAGCGTTCTCCACCGGTGGTTGCAGGCTACCCAAAGCTTGGCAATATCAAGGAACTGATTGAATTTGCGCGGATTGCGCATATCGACATGCTGATCGTATCGCTGCCCATCAGCGCCGAAGAGCGTATTCTGATGATCCTCAACAAGCTCTGGGTTCTGCCTGTCGACATTCGCTTGTCAGCAGTCAACAGTCACCTTCGCTTCCGTCCCCGCGCCTATTCCTATATCGGCACTGTTCCGATGCTCGATATTTTCGATAAGCCGATCAATGACTGGGATTCAGTCGCCAAGCGCATTTTCGACATCGTTTTCAGCCTGTTAGGCATCATCTTTCTTTCGCCGGTCATGCTTGCAACGGCCATTGCCATCAAGATGGACAGCAAGGGGCCGGTGCTTTTTAAACAGAAGCGCCATGGCTTTAACAATGAAATCATCAATGTCTGGAAGTTCCGCTCGATGTATGCGGAGAAAAGTGACCCGACAGCCCGCAATGCCGTGACCAAGAATGATCCGCGTGTAACCCGCGTGGGGCGCTTTATTCGCAAAGCATCCATTGATGAACTGCCGCAGTTCTTCAATTCATTAACCGGCTCTTTGTCGCTTGTGGGGCCGCGTCCGCATGCGGTCGCGGCGCATTCGCATAATGTACTTTATCATGAAGTGGTTGATGGCTATTTCGCACGCCATCGGGTGAAGCCAGGCGTAACAGGTTGGGCACAGATCAATGGTTGGCGCGGTGAAATCGACAATGAAGACAAGATCATGATGCGCACGGAATATGATCTTTACTATATAGAAAACTGGTCACTCTGGTTCGATCTTAAAATCCTGTTTCTCACCCCGATCAGGCTTCTCAATACGGAAAACGCCTATTGAGTACGGTTGCCATAACCAGAGTTGCGGCCAATCGCGCTATCAATAAGCTGATCGCCAACGTTGCGATTGGCGTTGGCGTTTTTCTGCTTGGTTTCGTGATGAGCGAACCTGCGCCCTATGAACTTTACATGGTATTGCTTATTGCGCTAGCGCTGCTGTTAGGGATGCGGCTGACGCGAACCAGTATGGTTCTGTTGGCTTTGTTCGTCGTATTTAACTTCGGCGGCATGATTTCGGTCATGCAGATGTCAGATACAAAAGACGCGCCGCTCTACATTGCCGTATCACTGTTTCTGGCTTTCACGGCGGTATTCTTTGCAGCGATCATTGAGGCAGACTATCGGCGGCTGAAAACCATCTTCAATGCCTATCTTCTGATTGGCCTCGTGTCGTCGCTGTTGGGTATTGCGGGCTATCTTAATTTGTTTCCGGGTGCTGAAAACTTCACCCGATTTGGGCGCGCCATGGGCGGCTTCAAAGACCCCAATGTCTATGGGCCATTTCTTGTGCTACCCTTCACGTGGAGCATCTATCGCATAATGAAAGGCAATAGACGCGATTTACTCGTTTTTATGCCGATCTGTTGCCTGCTGACAATCGGCATTCTGGTTTCATTTTCACGCGCAGCATGGGCCATGGTGCCGCTGTCATTTCTGATCATTTTTGCATTTTTGTTTCTCCAAAGCACCAGCAATAAATTCCGCCTTCGCCTTGTCACCATCGGCCTGCTCGCCATTCTTGCAATTGCTCTCGCAATTATCTTGCTTCTGCAAATCCCGGAAGTGCGAACCTTCTTTTTTGAACGCGCACGGCTGGAACAAAGCTACGATAGCGCACGTCTTGGTCGCTTTGCGCGACATTGGTTGGGTATGTGGCTCGCAACAGAACATCCACTCGGAATTGGGCCGCTCGAATTTGGTCCGATGTTCGGTGAAGACACGCACAATATATGGCTGAAAGCCGTGCTTGATTATGGCTGGATAGGCTTTGTGAGCTTTATGATCCTCACCTTCCTGACATTGGCAATCGGTTTTAAACTGTTGTTCAGAAACCGACCCTGGCAGCCTTTTCTGCTCTGCGCTTATGCAACCTATCTCGGTCATGTGCTTATCGGCAACGTGATCGACACCGATCACTGGCGGCATTTCTATCTGCTATTCGGCATCATATGGGGATGTGCAGGGCTTGAGCATAAATATCAGCGCAATAATGCTGTATTATTGAATGGAAAAACGCATTGCAGCTCGTGATCTATACCGCGGCAGCCTTGTTCGAAATCGCCGGGTGCTTTTCCTTCTGGGCGTGGCTTAAACTCGACAAATCTCCGCTCTGGCTCGTTCCGGGTTTGATCTGCCTTGCTCTTTTTGCCTATTTTCTCACACTCATTGAGAGTGATAGCGCCGGTCGTGCCTATGCTGCCTATGGCGGCATCTACGTCATCGCATCCATATTATGGATCTGGGCGGCAGAAGGCATGCGCCCAGACCGTTGGGATATGATCGGGGCTGCAACCGCGTTTGTCGGTACGTGCATCATTTTGTTCACGCCGCGGACATGAGTGGATTATGAGATCTTGCTGAACTCAACAACGAAGTCACGGATGCCAGAAGCCAGAAATTGAACGGCCACACACGTCAGAAGAAAGCCCATGATTTTCGTGACTGCCTGCATTCCGTGATCACCAAGCACCTTCTCAATCCAGCCTGCCGACGACAGCGCAATATATGCAATAGCGACCATAATCGCGATACCGATGGCGATGACGACATGCCCAAGAATGCTGTGATCAGCCGGAATTTGGGACGAAAAGCCCATCACAACCGCAATTGAGCCGGGACCGGCAAGGCTTGGCATTGCCAGCGGAGAGAACGAGTAATCCAGATCAGCCTTTTTAATATCGGCCGGTGCTGCATCCACTTCCGATGATGTGTCTTCGCCTGAAAAAATCATGCGAAGTGCCAAAATCATAATGATAATTCCACCAGCAACGCGAATTCCCGGTAAAGATATACTGAAAAGCGCGATAATCCCGTTACCCAACATCATGAAAACGACGAGAATCGCGAAAGCATAAATGCAGGTTTTTCGTGCTTGCGCACGCTTGTGCTCTGGACTCATCCGGTTCGTCAGCGACATGTACAAAGGAATGGTCGTCAGGGGATTCATGATCGGTAAAAGCCCTATCACGACAAGCGATACATATTTCACTATTTCAGCCGATAAGTTCATTTGGCAAGCCTTATAGATCAAACGTTTTTCAATGACACAAACAATGATTTTTATAGCAAGCTAGCAATAAATAACATGCGTTGATTTTCAATTTTATTGTGAGCACACAAGTATGATTGATCCACTGCTAAAAAAGCGTTTAACTGACATTGTTTTAGAAGCAGCGAATTTTCATAATAATCTTTGAGAAGTTTATCTGAATATTTTTATCAAAACGGGATCGTTAACCGCCCCTTGTACGATCTTCGCCAAAAATAGTAAGCACTAATTGCCCCTGTTACGACAGGGGCATTTTTTATTCATGCGCCCGTCAAAGGCACATAAGAAACAAGCATCAATATTTGTATTTATTTTAGAAAAATGGTCGGAGCGGCGGGATTCGAACCCACGACCCCTTGACCCCCAGTCAAGTGCGCTACCGGGCTGCGCTACGCTCCGGACCATGAAAAAGCCCTAGGATATAAAGACTTGCGGTGCAAGGCCTATTTTCCATAAATGTGAAAATGGACACAGTTACACCGCTTACCGGTTCAGATTACGTGTTGCGGATCTGATAGGTTTCCGGAACGTAAAGATAACCCTCGCCTTGCCGTTTGAGATAAGCGAGCGAGGGAAATGGCATGTGATAACCGATGAATGGAATACGGTCTGTCGCAAGCATATCAAAAATTCGCTTTCTGGTTTCTGCCGCCATTTCCTTGTCAGCATCGAACGAGACGTGCCAGTCCGGACGCTGCAAGGTAATCACAGAGTGATTGGCCGTATCGGAGATCAGCATCAGTTGTTTGTCACCCGACTCAATGCGAAATGCCAGATGTCCAGGCGTATGGCCATAAGCCCCCACGGCATGAATTCCGGGAACAACTTCCTTGCCGTCATCAGTAAAGGTTGTCTTTTCAGCAAGCGGCTTCACATTCTTCTCGACCATCTGCGCGACAGTCTTAGCCGGACTTTCAAGACGTGCAGGATTAGTCCAGAAATCAAATTCTTTCTGCCCCGCCACATATCGCGCATTTGCAAAAGCCGGCTTATCGCCGTCCATCAGGCCGCCAATATGATCGGGATGGAAATGGCTAAGCACAACGAGCGACACGTCATCTGCCTTATAGCCCGATGCCTCAAGCGCACTGACTAGCCTGCCCTGCCCCTTGTCACGCGCGAGCGCTCCCATGCCGGTATCGAACAAAACCAACTCCTCACCCGTATTGATGAGAACGGGTGTGAAACTGTTCACAAAACGATCAGGCGGAAGCAGATTTTCCTCCAAAAGTGCCGCGACATCTTTCGGGTCCTGATTGATGGCATATGTTTTTTCCGGCGCTTCGCCCGCACGACGCCCATCAGAAAGCGTAGTTATCTCGAAATCACCGAACTGAAAGCGATGAAAGCCGGGGTTTTCGATCTTCGACACGGGCGTCTCCGCCTGTGATTGTGTGCTTTTAAATGGTGACAAGGCCACCCCACCACTCGCAGCAGAGGCCGCAACAATGAAATTTCGTCGTGAGATAGCCATCAATCGCTCTCCAGAATTGGTTGCAATGATTAAGGATAGCGTAAAAAGCCACTCGATCCAGTGCAGAGCAATCAAGTTTTCGTAGGACATGGGAAATTCTCAGGCTTGCGGCCTGAAAAAAATATCTCTATTTGTGAGTTGCGCGGGACGACCCGCGTCTGTGTTCGCATAGGGGACGGCCCCATTTAGGGGGTGTTCCGTGGCTGGACCTATCGATCAATTTGCTATTCGACCACTTGTCGAACTTGGTACACTGGGTGGCAGCAGATTGCCTTCACCAATTCTGCATTTTACATGCTGCTGACAGTGGCACTCGCTGGCGGCTTTCTTTTTTTTGCGTCACGCTGCAGTAGAATCGTTCCCGGACGCTGGCAGTCATCTGCAGAAATGTTGTACGAATTTATATCTGGAACGATCCGCGAAAATGCGGGCGAACACGGGATGAAGTTCTTTCCGCTGGTGTTCTCACTTTTCATGTTCATTCTCGTGGCGAACCTCATCGGCATGTTTCCTTATGCCTTCACGGTTACCAGCCAGCTTATCGTCACATTCGCGCTCGCAATGCTCGTGTTCCTAACCGTCACAATTTACGGACTGGTTCGCCACGGCTTCAAATTCTTTCGGCTATTTATGCCTGCTGGCGTCCCCGCAGTGCTCGCGCCGATTATCGTACCTATCGAGCTTATGTCTTACATTTCGCGCCCGATCAGTCATTCGGTGCGTCTGTTTGCTGTCATGCTCGCCGGGCACATCACGCTCAAAGTTTTTGCAGGATTCGTAATCGAGCTTGGCAGTCTCGGCACATTGGGCTTGATGTCGGCAATTCTGCCGCTCGCCATGACAGTAGCGTTGACAGCGCTTGAGTTGCTGATGGCAATCATTCAAGCCTATGTCTTCACCATGTTAAGTTGCATGTATCTGAACGACGCCCTGCACCCTTCTCACTGATTAATAATTTTACGAAAGGACGGCCTTTCGTTTTCACAAACATGGGACGGCCCATACCAAGGAGCACTAAAATGGCATGGATTTATCTCGCTATTGCCGGCGGCCTCGAAATCGTCTGGGCTTATTTCATGAAGAAGTCGGAAGGCTTTTCGCTGCTGACACCAAGCATCATTACAATCGTCACGATGATCGGCAGTTTCGCCTTGCTCTCCATGGCAATGCGCACCCTGCCACTCGGCACTGCTTACGCTATTTGGACGGGCATAGGTGCTGTGGGTGCCTTTATCGTGGGAATAGTCATTCTCGGTGAGGCAGCAACATTCTTCCGTGTTGCCAGCGTCACTTTGATATTGGCCGGCATTATCGGCCTGAAATTATCATCGACTTAGACCGAAAAACGAAAGGGAGGCGAAAGCCTCCCTTTTTAATTATCGAACCTGATCCAGCAGGCGCTTGCATTCAAGAAGATCAAAAAGTGCTTCCTGTAAAAGGCCACGATTATCCTTGGATGGACGCTTGCCGTCTGCACCGATCGGACCATCTTCCTCTCCCTTCAACAAGCCAAAGAGCTTGCGGGCAGGCTGAGGCGCTTTAATGCCATTTGGCAAAGCCATTTCGTTCTCGGCAGCATTTTCCAAGGCCTGCTTTTCAGCAGCAGCTTGTTTCTGGCGGGTGATCGCTTCAATGGCCTGCACATCGCCATTGCCAAGTGCGATAATAAACTGTGCGTTATTTTCGCGGAGCAGACGCTGCACGCCTTTGATCGTATAGCCCTGATCATAAAGAAGATGACGGATACCCTTGAGCAACTCCACGTCCAGTGGGCGGTAATAACGGCGCCCACCGCCTCGCTTCATGGGCTTGATCTGGGTAAAGCGTGTTTCCCAGAAACGTAATACGTGTTGCGGAAGATCGAGATCTTCTGCAACTTCGCTGATAGTCCTGAATGCATCAGGGCTTTTGTCCATCTGCTTGCCCTTTCCAGTGGTTCGGCTTCACCGTTCAGTGAGCCTGCCAGCCCAGATAGTTCAAATGGCAATCGACACGCTACGCAGTGCCAGCCAAAATATCATATTAATCGAACGCGTTTAACATAAAAATACTAAACGAAAAGCCCCTACTTATCGCTTCATCATATTAGAGAAACGAGTCGCCCGTTCGTTGATTATATAATAGCAGAACTTTATAAGCACCTGTTCAAATATAACAGGAAGCAACAGAAATTTCAGGCGTCTGTTACAAGTTCATCTTCAAAAAAACGAAAAAATCGCCCCGAAGAGCGATTTTATAAAAGCCAGAATATTTAGATTTTATCTTTTTAAAGCCGTCACTTAGCGGCTTTTGCACCACGCTTCTGGTGTTCCTGGAGGATGCGTTGTTTGAGAACGTTAGACGCTTTGAACGTCATGACGCGGCGTGGGAGAATTGGTACTTCCTCACCAGTCTTCGGGTTGCGTCCGATACGCTCATTCTTGTCACGAACCTGAAATGTCGCAAAGGACGACAGTTTCACAGTTTCACCGTTCACAATAGCATCACAGACTTCGTCGAGAATCATTTCGACCAAAGCCGCCGATTCTGTTCTGGACAAGCCTACCTTTCGGTAAACAGCCTCTGCCAGATCAGCGCGTGTGACCGTCTTACCTCCCATAACAGAACCTACCTGGTTAGCGTTTGAACAGATAATATCCTTAAGTGACAGGAGGTTACACAGATAACCGGGCTTCGGTCAAGCCGCGAGTTTCCTCGCGGCCTATCAATTTTCTAATTACCAGCGCAACAAAACCGCGCCCCATGTAAATCCGCCGCCCATAGCCTCCAGAAGAACGAGGTCACCCTTCTGGATCCGGCCATCAGCAACAGCGGTTGCGAGTGCGAGCGGAACCGATGCCGCAGAGGTATTTCCGTGCTTATCCACGGTAATAACCACCTTTTCCTCAGCAATATTGAGCTTTTTTGCCGAAGCATCAATAATACGCTTGTTAGCCTGATGCGGTACGAACCAATCAATATCGTCTGCAGTCAGGCCTGTTTCTTCAAAAGAAGCTTCGATCACATCGGTAATCATACCGACAGCATGTTTGAAGACTTCACGGCCTTCCATGCGCAGATGACCAACTGTCTGCGTTGTAGATGGTCCACCATCAACAAACAGCTTTTCCTTGTGATTGCCATCCGAGCGCAGGTTTGCGGTCAGAATACCGCGATCCGATGTCAGGCCCTTACCTTCTGCCGACTCAAGCACAAGAGCACCTGCTCCGTCGCCGAACAGCACGCAGGTCGTGCGGTCATTCCAATCGAGAATGCGCGAGAATGTCTCTGCACCAATGACCAGAACACGCTTGGCCATACCACCGCGAATATAAAGATCAGCGGTCGTTATTGCATAGATGAAGCCGCTGCAAACGGCCTGCAAATCGAAAGCGAAGCCGGTAGTGATGCCAAGCTCACGCTGGATTTCGACCGCACTTGCCGGAAAAGTATGGTTTGGTGTCGAGGTAGCAACCAGAACCAGATCAATATCGGAAGCCTGAAGACCTGCATTTTCCAATGCTGCACGTGCAGCCGCAGCACCCAGTGATACAGTCGTTTCGCCTTCGCCCGCTATGTGACGCTGGCGAATGCCAGTGCGCTGAACGATCCACTCGTCAGAGGTTTCAATCACGCCCGTAAAGTCGGAGTTCCTCATGATCCGCTCAGGAAGAGCAGACCCAATACCTCTTACGACAGATCTTATCATCGTTTTTTCCCGTCTTGCGTGACTGCGGCAGACTTTGTTGCCGGTCAAAACTCTTGCCCTGTTGAGAGGCTATTTATTATTTTACTGCTTCAGCACCGTCATTGGATGCAGCATGCGGATGACTGTGGTGGAAATGCGCCAGATCCGCTTCAATCTTTTCGAGAAGCTTGTTGCGCACCATGTCATAGCCAACTTCAATCGCTGAACAGAAGCCTTCTGCCGTAGCCCCACCATGGCTTTTGATTACAACGCCGCTCATGCCGAGCAACACGCCGCCATTGACCTTATTGGGGTCCATTTTTTCGCGAACGCGATCAAATGCGCCCTTTGCAAAAATATAGCCGATCTTGGCAAGCAGCGTACGACTCATAGCCTGACGCAACAGTGTTGCCATCTGACGTGAAGTACCTTCTGCGGTTTTGAGCGCGATATTGCCGGTAAAGCCTTCCGTCACGACCACATCGACCGCGCCTTTACCAATATCACTGCCTTCGACGAAGCCTGTATATTGCAGGCCATCAAGCGGCGTATCGCGCAGAATCTGTGCAGCTTCCTTGATTTCGTCGAGGCCTTTGACTTCTTCAGTGCCAACATTGAGAAGACCAACAGTCGGCTTGCGTATTTCAAACAGTGCGCGCGCCATGCCAGCGCCCATCACCGCATAATCCACCAATTGACGCGCGTCTGCGCCAATGGTCGCACCAACATCCAAAACAACGCACTCGCCGCGCAACGTCGGCCAGATGGCAGCGATTGCAGGGCGCTCGACATCGGACAACATGCGCAGGCAGAATTTTGACATAGCCATCAGTGCGCCGGTATTTCCCGCAGAAACGCAGACATCGGCATCACCAATTTTGACGGCTTCAATGGCTTGCCACATCGAAGACTTGCCACGACCAGAGCGCAGTGCCTGACTTGGCTTGTCGTCCATCTTAACCGCGACCTGACTGGCGCGAAATTCGGATGCAGCCTGAAGTTTCGGATAACGTGCAATCACCGGCTCGACCTGTCCGGCCAAGCCAAAAAAGATAAACCTGATGTCAGGATGGCGTTCAAGCGCCCTCGCAGCGCCAGGGATGACCACTTCAGGGCCAAAATCACCGCCCATGGCGTCAATGGAAATTTTTATCACTATTGATTATTCCTGTGCGATCCCGTGCCCAGATCTGCTTCGTAAAAACAGAGGGCTTTTCCGCGAAAATAGTGTTTTTCCGGTCGTGTACAACCAGATTCTCTCAAGTCTTAGTTAAATCAAGGCTTATTCGACCATTCCGAGAGCTTTGCAAAAGGCGAATCAGGCTTTTCTTCCTCTTCCACATCACCAAAAACAACGGGTTCAGCATCTTCGGCTACACCCGGTTTGCGGGGATATGGATCCAGAGCCAATTCAAAAAACTCTTCGGCAACCGCGCCAATATCGATCTTATCGCCAACAAAAGTTTCTGGAATGTCTGCACCTTCCGCATCAAGCAGCAATTCGCCGCTTTCATCAAGCTGGACTTTGGCAAGGCGCGAATCCTCGGGCACAAAAATCGTATCAACAGCTTCCGCAATAGTCGATGTGATCGGTTCAAGGGTTACACCGCAGGACTGTACGACTTCTGCCTTGATCGTGCCGCGCAGACGAATGCCCCGCTTTTTCCACTGTGTCAGCAGAAATTCGGCATCAAACGAATTCACAGACTCAAGACCGTGCTGAGCAGCAAGAGCGGCTCTTTCCTTATCATTGGTCCCAATGTTCACCGTCAAACCCTTCTGGGGAAGATGCAGAACCGGAACGGGATAGGTCAGCGCCGGTTTATCAGTCATTTTCGTTTGCCTTTTTTTCTTTATCTATTGGCGCGAACGCCATTTCATCCGCATTTATAAAACATATATCGCCCGCAGCCAAAGCTTGGTCTTCCGTTTTTGACAACAGGTCGCGGCATGCAATCACATATTCACTCAGATAATGAGAATGCGGCCATAATTCGAGATCAGGACGAATATTTCGTGTCAGAGCGGCTGCCAGCCCGACTTTGTCATCAGCGTCTAGTGCTGCGCCATAGGAGCTGACGCGCCCATAAAACATGCGAGCAAGCTTCTTCATACGTTTGGGAACACCCTGATCACCGATTCCCAGTTCACGCAAAGAATGATCAACATCCTTGAAAAACTCGTCTGCAATATCCTGAGCGAGCGGCATAAGTGCTGAATTTTCACCCTTCATGCGATGAAGGGTGAGAAAAATATTCACCGAAAGCATCTCATAGCGACCAAGTGGCGTATCAGGCACCTGAAATTGTGCATAAAAGCGCTTTTGCCGCGCCGCCGCCACGATCGTCTCGTACACGCGAAGCACAACTGTCTCATTTGCTTTAGATTTGCGGCGAAAAAGTCGAAGAATCATTCGTATACGACCGTACTTGTTGCATCCAGAAGCAAGGTGGTTTACCGAAGTTCTCTCGACGGCGAAAGTGCCGCGCTGATATAGAATGTATGGAGAGGTCTTTGTTGCAGCGAATTTTCCCAAGCGCACGCAAACAGCGTGCCCTTCTCGCAGGCACAGCAATTCTCTTTTCGGCGGCTCTCGTCGGATGCAACACTGCATCCACGCTAAACCCGTCCGAAACGATCACAGAGGGTTACGTGCTTGATCAGGAAGCGCTCGATTCGGTGCCGGTTGGCTCCAGTCGTGAACAGGTTCTTCTGGCTCTTGGTACGCCATCAACAACCGCAACCTTCGATAATGAAGTATTCTACTACATTTCGCAGAAGCGTTATCGTGCGGCACAATTCATGAAGCCAAAAATCGTCGATCGCAACATCCTTGCGGTTTACTTCGATAAGGATGGCAAGGTTCATCATATCGCCAATTATGGCCTTCAGGATGGCAAGGTCTTTGATTTTGTATCCCGTACGACGCCAACCGGCGGCAAGGATCAGACCTTCATTGGACAGATCATTCAGGGTGTTGCCAAAGCTCCAACGTCGCTTCCGGGTGGCATGACAGCTGGCGGAAACAACTAACTCTGCAACGTCGATTACAAAAAAAACCCGCCTTACGGCGGGTTTTTTCTTGTTTCGTATCACGCGGAATGCGCAAGCACTGCGAGCAGCAAAAGTGCCACGATGTTGGTGATCTTGATTGCCGGATTAACGGCAGGACCAGCAGTATCCTTGTAAGGATCACCCACAGTATCACCCGTTACGGAAGCCTTATGTGCTTCCGAGCCTTTGAGATGCTTCACGCCATCGGCGTCTGTGAAGCCATCTTCAAAGCTTTTCTTGGCATTATCCCATGCACCACCACCCGATGTCATGGATATGGCCACAAACAATCCGTTAATGATAACGCCCAGAAGCGAAGCGCCAAGAGCCGCAAAAGCAGCCGCTTTGGAGCCTGAGATAAGCAGAACACCGAAATAGACGACAATCGGAGCCAAAACCGGCAGAAGCGAAGGGATAATCATTTCCCGGATAGCAGCTTTGGTCAGCAGATCAACTGCACGCGCATAGTCCGGGCGATCCTGCCCAGTCATAATGCCCGGCTTTTCGCGGAACTGACGCCGCACTTCCTGCACCACGGCACTGCCTGCACGACCAACAGCCGTCATTGCCATACCGCCAAAGAGATATGGAATAAGGCCACCGAAGATCAGACCAGCCACCACGTAAGGGTTAGAGAGTTCAAACGATACCGGTCCCATATCGGCAAAATATGGATAGGTTTGTCCGTTGGCGGCGAAATAGGCGAGATCGTTAGAATAGGCGGCGAACAGTACAAGAGCACCGAGACCAGCAGAGCCAATCGCATAGCCCTTGGTCACGGCTTTCGTCGTGTTACCAACTGCGTCCAGCGCATCGGTGGATTTGCGCACTTCCGGATCAAGACCGGCCATTTCCGCGATACCACCCGCATTATCCGTTACTGGACCAAATGCATCGAGTGCAACGATCATACCTGCAATGCCAAGCATAGCTGTAACGGCTATTGCGGTGCCGAAGAGTCCTGCAAGCTGATACGTGCTGATAATCCCGCCAATAATAACAATTGCAGGTAAAGCGGTTGATTCCAGCGAAACAGCTAGTCCCTGAATGACGTTGGTGCCATGGCCTGTTACCGACGCCTGCGCGATAGAATTAACCGGACGCTTGTTGGTGCCTGTGTAATATTCGGTAATCACCACGATCAGGCCGGTTACGATCAGGCCGATGATGCCACAGATAAACAGGTTGGTGCCGGTGATTGCCATACCTGCAACGACGCCCACCTCTCCCCAGCCGACCGTAAACGTATTGGCAACAGCCAAACCCACGATAGAAAGAAGTCCGGTTGCGATCAGACCTTTATAAAGTGCGCCCATGATGGAGCCATTAACGCCAAGCTTGACGAAAAACGTTCCGGCAATTGATGTAAGGATGGAAACGCCACAGATCGCCAGCGGATAGAGCATCACGCTTGAAAGCACATCGGAACCGGCGAAGAAGATCGCAGCCAGAACCATGGTGGCGACAACCGTCACCGCATAGGTTTCGAACAAATCCGCAGCCATACCTGCGCAGTCACCGACATTATCGCCGACATTATCAGCAATGGTTGCGGGATTGCGCGGATCATCTTCCGGAATGCCTGCTTCGACCTTGCCAACAAGATCACCACCAACATCGGCACCCTTTGTAAAGATACCGCCGCCCAAGCGTGCGAAGATAGAAATCAGCGACGCACCAAAACCGAGCGCCACAAGCGCGTCGATGACTGTTCGATCAGACGGCGCATAACCCAGCCAAACAGTCAGAATTAAATAATAAACCGACACACCCAAGAGCGCCAAACCAGCTACGAGCATTCCAGTAATCGCGCCAGACTTAAAAGCTATTTCCAAGCCACCGGCGAGACTGAGAGATGCGGCTTGCGCGGTTCGTACATTCGCACGAACAGAAACATGCATCCCGATAAAGCCCGTCAAACCGGATAGGATCGCACCGATGAGGAAGCCTATAGCGGCCGAAATTGAGAGCAGATACCAGACTGCAAGAAAGACGACCACGCCAACAAGCGCAATCGTCGTATATTGTCGCGCGAGATAGGCTGCAGCACCTTCACGAATTGCGGCAGCAATTTCCTGCATACGCGCTGTGCCCTGATCTGCGGCGAGAACCGAACGCGTTGCCCATATGGCAAACAGAACGGAAAATACACCGCAGGCTATGACGAGAAGAAGAACTCCGATTCCCATTTAGGCCAACTCCCATTAGGGCGCACCAGCTTGAGATAGATCGCTCGCAATCACGGAGCGATAATCTGCACACATCGGCGCATGAAAGGCCCGAAAACCCCTCCCCGGGCCAGAGATAGCGGCATGGAAGTGCCTGAAACCGTCCATTCACCGGGTTTCATCGGCTTGATTTTACGTTTGAAACATCTGCTTACAATCGAAGAGTTTGCAGATGTTTCTGCATTCGCGCATTCTCAATGCCGCAGGCTCAACATGCGGAAGACATATTGAAACGTCAAGTCGTAGTTTGTTGAATTACCAAAGCAAAAAGGCTGCGATTTCTCGCAGCCTTTTTGGTCTAAATAGGAATGTTTGTTACTTACCGCGCGGCTTTGTTCCACGGCTTTCGCCGCGAAGCTCGAAAGCGATACGGTCGAGCACGGCATTGACGAGCTTCGGCTCTTCTTCAGTGTAGAAAGCCTTAGCGATATCAACATATTCCGAAACGATAACCGCAGTTGGCACATCTTTGCGGGTTTTCAATTCCCACGCACCGGCGCGCAAAATCGCACGCAGCGTTGAATCAAGGCGGGAAAGCGGCCAATCTTCGGTCAAGGCCTGATGAATCATCGGATCCAGTGCAAGCTGCGTTTCCACAACACCTGCCACAATGCCACGGAACCATTGCGGATCGGCATCGAGATACTGCATGCCGTCCACTTCCTTGCCAAGGCGATGGGCTTCATACTCAGCAACCACTTCGATGACGCCGGTGCCGGCAACATCCATCTGATAAAGCGCCTGTACTGCCGCGAGACGCGCAACGCCGCGCTTATTTGCAGGTCGGGGCGCGTTCGATGCCGAACGGCCTTCAGAAGAAGCAGTCATCGTATCAGGCTCCGAATTTCTTACGCAGGTCAATCATAGTCAGGGCCGCGCGGGCTGCAAAGCCGCCCTTATCCTTGTCTTCACGACGCGCACGCACCCAAGCCTGTTCGTCGTTTTCAACCGTGAGAATACCATTGCCGATTGCAATGCTTTCCTCAACTGAAAGCTCGGTTAAAGCGCGACAGGATTCATTGGCAACAATATCAAAATGGTAGGTTTCCCCGCGAATGACCGTACCGAGTGCGACAAAGCCATCATAGTCTGTGCCGCCATTTTCCGCACCATCGAGCGCAAAAGAGATGGTCGCTGGCACTTCTAGCGCGCCGGGAACTGTCACGACATCATAGGTTGCGCCAGCAGTATCAAGAGCAGCCTTTGCGCCATCAAGAAGCGCATCAGACAGTTCTTCATAAAAACGTGCTTCGACAATGAGCAGGTGCGGCGCATGCGCCTCGTGCTGGGACATGAGAAACTCCATGACAGAAATTGCGGACCGCAAAGCCTGCGGTCAACGCTAAATTCGGAAAATAGCTTAGGGTCTGTAGGCTCTAAGCTTATTTCTGATATTGCGCAAGCCTTGCTGCGTAGCGTGCGAGTTGATCAATCTCGATATTGACCTTATCGCCAGCCTTTCGGTCGCCCCAAGTTGTCACTTCCAGCGAATGACGAATGAGCAGAACGTCGAATTCATTGCCATTCACGCCATTGACCGTCAGCGAAGTTCCATTCAGCGCAACAGAACCTTTCTGCGCGATGAAAGGTGCAAGTTCTTCCGGTGAACGCAGCGTAAAGCGAATGGCATCACCTTCTTCCTTGCGAGCAACGATTTCCGCCTGTCCGTCGATATGGCCGGACACCAAATGGCCACCCATCTCGTCGCCAAGCTTAAGCGAACGTTCAAGATTGATTCGTGTACCGTTTTCCCAATTCGCAATTGTGGTTAAGCGCAGCGCTTCTTCCCAAGCTTCGACTTCAAACCAGCGGGCATTAGTGCCTTTTTCCGGCAGTGCCACGACGGTCAGGCAAACGCCGGAACAGGCAATTGACGCACCAAGTTCAATTGTTTCAGGATCGTAAGCTGTTTCGATCCGCAGCAGCACACCTTCATTGAGCGGCTTGATACGATCAACTTTGCCAATGTCGGTGACAATACCTGTAAACATCAAGTCTTCCTTACATATTCCGTATAAGCATCGTCGCCAAATTGCGCCTTGCGCAAAACTACGAATTCATTAGCGATATGGGATTTCAGATTGACGACAGCAACCCCGGAGCTCGCACCGATTTCAACAGGCGATCGGAAAAGTACGATCCGATCGACAAGCTTTTCTTCCAGAAAGCTGCTCGCAACACTTGCTCCGCCTTCGACCAGAACCGAAGAAATACCCTGTGCAGCAAGGTCATCCATCAGTTCAGGCAAGGCAATTCGCCCGTTATGGCTTTCCGTCGCAACAATGCGGCAGCCAGCGGCCTGCATTTCATAACGACGTTCAAGCGACGCATCTTCACCACAGGCAAGCCAGAGCGGCTGCACTTCTGCGGTATCCACTAACTTCGATGACAGGTCCAATCGCAATGCACTGTCGAGGACAAGGCGGATTGGAGAACGTTGTTCCAGCCCCGGCAGTCGACAATTGAGAATGGGATCATCGGCGATTGCTGTATCAGCTCCGATGAGGATCACATCGGTCTGCGAACGCAGAATATGCGACTGCGCACGCGAAATGGGACCGGTAATTGCGATCTGTCCATTGCCCTTTTTTCCGATGAAGCCATCGGCAGAAAGCGCAAGTTTTAGAATCACTTCGGGACGCTTTTTCGAAGATCGATTCAGATAGCCAGCGAGGTCGTCCGCAGCCTTTTCAGAAAGGACGCCGGGAATAACTTCAATGCCTGCTTCATGCAGGATCGCGAAGCCTTTTCCGCTCACCCGATCATCGGGATCGGTGGCTGCAACAAAAACACGCTTCACACCGGCGCGCACCAGCGCTTCCGCACAAGGCGGCGTGCGACCATGATGGGCGCAGGGTTCTAGCGTGACATAGGCTGTAGCGCCCCGCGCCGCCTCACCCGCATCGGCCAGTGCCTGCGGCTCTGCATGAGGACGCCCACCGATTGCCGTCACGCCACGTCCAACGATAACACCATCTTTGACGATAAGTGTTCCGACCGACGGGTTTGTTCCCGTTAAGCCCTTGTTGCGCCGTGCAAGACGAATGGCTGCTTCCATGAAGCGCAGATCATCGGCCGTCGCATTTGCATGCGAGAATTCCACTTGGCTCATTTTATGCGTCCGGGTCGCGTTCAGTCTCGGTCACCGTCAACTCATCAATGACATTGTGAAAATCAACGGCCTTGCTGAAATTACGATAAACAGACGCAAAGCGGATATAGGCAATATCATCGACACCCTTGAGCGCATCCATGGCGAGACGCCCAATTTCGTCCGACGTCACTTCTGCTTCGCCTGAGCTTTCGAGCTGGCGCACGATGCCAGAAATCGCGCGTTCGATGCGATCTTCGTCGATCTCACGTTTGCGGACCGCTACATCAATGGAACGAGCGAGCTTTTCACGATCAAAGGGCACACGGCGACCGCTTTTCTTGATGACCATCAGATCACGCAGCTGCACACGCTCGAATGTCGTAAATCGTCCACCACAGACTGAACAGACACGGCGTCTGCGAATAACCGCTCCGTCTTCCGCCGGGCGGGAATCCTTCACCTGCGTATCTTCAGACTGGCAATAGGGACAACGCATGGCACTCTTTCAATTGAATAGATGATTCCATTGAATGATACCCCATCAAGCGAAAGCTGCCTAATTGAGACAGATACGAAAAAGCCCCGCTCAACAGGGTTGAGCGGGGCTTCATCAAAATGTGAGCACTATCAGCCCTGATAGCCGTACATCGGGAAGCGATCGGTCAGTGTAACGACCTTTGCCTTAACCGCTGCTTCAACGGAAGCATTGCCTTCGTCAGAGTTGGCAACCTTCAGACCATCTAGCACTTCTGCGATCAGTGAGCCGATTTCCTTAAATTCTGCCTTGCCAAAACCACGTGTCGTGCCCGCAGGCGTGCCAAGACGAACACCAGAGGTTACGAATGGCTTTTCAGGGTCGAAAGGAATGCCATTCTTGTTACAGGTGACATTCGCACGACCAAGAGCTGCTTCTGCACGCTTGCCTGTCGCATTCTTCGGACGCAGGTCAACCAGCATCAGATGGTTGTCAGTGCCGCCAGAAACGATGTCGAGGCCCTGCGACTTCAACTCATCCGAAAGCGCACGCGCATTATCAACAACGTTCTGCGCGTAGATCTTGAATTCTGGCTTCAGAGCTTCTGCGAAAGCCACGGCCTTTCCAGCAATCACATGCATCAGCGGTCCACCCTGGAGGCCGGGGAAGACTGCCGAATTGAACTTCTTCGCCAAATCAGGATCATTGGTGAGGATCATACCGCCGCGTGGGCCGCGAAGCGACTTGTGAGTCGTCGTGGTGCAGACATGCGCATGCGGAACTGGCGATGGGTGGACGCCACCGGCAACCAGACCCGCGATATGCGCCATATCGACCATCAGGTATGCGCCAACTTCGTCAGCGATTTCACGGAAGCGCTTCCAATCCCAGATACGCGAATAAGCAGTGCCGCCAGCAAGAATGAGCTTCGGCTTGTTTTCACGTGCGAGGCGCGCGATTTCTTCCATATCAAGAAGATGATCGTCTTCGCGGACGCCGTAGGAAACAACGTTGAACCACTTGCCCGACATGTTGACTGGCGAACCATGCGTGAGGTGACCACCGGAATTCAGGTCGAGACCCATGAACGTATCGCCCGGCTGCAAAAGCGCCAGGAATACGGCCTGATTCATCTGGCTACCGGAATTTGGCTGAACGTTTGCAAATTCTGCACCAAAAAGCTTCTTGGCGCGTTCGATAGCCAGTTCTTCAACAACGTCAACATACTGGCAGCCGCCATAATAGCGCTTGCCTGGATAGCCTTCGGCATATTTGTTGGTGAGGATGGAACCCTGCGCTTCAAGAACTGCACGTGACACGATATTTTCAGAAGCGATCAGCTCAATTTCGTGACGCTGACGACCAAGTTCGTTGCGGATCGCACCAAAAATATCAGCATCGATCTCTTCAAGAGTTGCGTTGAAAAAAGCGGTATTGGCTTGAGACATGTTTCACACCCTCCGGGTAAGGCAGTCATAGTGTATGAGATGAGGCGCAGTATCACACTTCGATTGGCAAGGCCAATGGCCGTGAAGCGAAAAGCATATTCCAAAATGCGGCATGATGGTGCCAAAGGCACTGCCAGAAACAAAAAAGCCGCCCGAAACACATTTGGGCGGCTTTTTTGAAGATAATTTCAGATCAAGTATCAGTGCCAAGTGCCAGTGCGCTCGAACCATCCATCTCGTAAATGTCGTCGCGGAACTGCACAACACCATCGCCGGTTGACCAAGCAGTGATGTAAACGAAATGCAGCGGCACAGGATCAACGACCTGAATAGGCGTATTCACACCAGAAGCAATCGTGCCTTCGATATTCTGACGATCCCAGCCTGCAGTGCTTTTCAACAGCCACACATCAAGATCGCGCACATTCTGCACGCGCACGCAACCCGACGAATCGAAGCGCATAAGTTTGTTGAAGTAGCTCTTCTGCGGCGTATCATGCATGTAAACGGCATGCGTATTGTGGAAGTTGATCTTGGTCGATGACATCGCGTTGATCTTGCCCGGATCCTGACGGAACATCAGCTTCACAGCGTCATCAGTGTTCCAGTCGATGGTTTCAGGTGCAACTTCCTGACCCTGCGCATTGTAAAGGCGGATCTTGTTATTCGCCAGATATTGCGGGTTCTTGCGCATCAGCGGAATAATATCCTTCTGGATGATCGACTTTGGCGCTGTCCAGTAAGGATTGAGAATGACTTCGTGAATCTTGGAATTCAGGATGGGTGTCTGACGGTCGATCTTGCCCACAACAGCCGTATGGCGTTGCGCGACGCTGCCGCCTTCCACTGCCTCAATACGGGCCGCTGGGATATTGACCATCACGAAACGCTGTTCGGACTGCGTTGCCGGTGTTAAACCAGACAACCGCTGAAGATTGGTCTGCAACTGACCCAGACGCGTATTGGCGTCCACATTCATGGCAGCATAGGTGAACTGACCCATCACACCATCCGCAGGAAGACCGTGACGTGCCTGGAAGCGCTTCACCGCTGCATCGACATAAGTGTCGTACGCTGTAGAAACGCCCGCTTCGCGTGGGAGATCACCGGAAACAATAAGACGCTGACGCAAAGCCTGCACGGAAGGATCGCTGACACCAAGCCGTAGCTTTGCGTTACCCGGAACCTGTGGCCAACCACCCCGACCTGCAATATCGCCATATTGGGCAATTGCCGACTGGAGATTACCGGCCGTTTGCTGGCTCAAAACTGGCTGATTGGTCGCCACTTTCTGACCACCCGTCGCACGCGCATCAAACTGGTCATCCCAGTTGCCACGGCGCGGGGCAGCAAGAATATCATTCAAAGCCTGTTGTTGGGCAAAAGCCGCGGGAACCATGACTGAGGCAGCCGCAGTCAGACCGACAGTTGCGGCACCACGCAAAAAGCTGCGGCGGCTTGCATTCAAAGCATCGGTATTCTTGTCGGTTTTGGTCATGATCTTTGTCCCAAAAGGCTAATCAGTTCTATCCGGACACGGTGTATCCGAAAACAAATCGAGATTATGCGCTGTATCTATCCGCTAAAGGCGGTTTTTATGGCTTAATCATGTCGCAAAGCCCGGAATTCAAGACAGGCACCGCTTAAATAGCTCGCTATTATAAAGATAGATACACGAACCTTACCGATTGTGACCCTTCTGCAACAATTATAGCCGATAGGCGATGCTGTCGTTCCAGAAGCGATCAAGACGCTGGAGCGAACGGTTCATGGCTGTGAACTCTTCAACCTGAATGCCACCGACCTGTTCTATGGACGCAATGTGGCGCTGATAGAGCGACTGCACCTGATCGGCGATCTCGTTGCCTTTGTCGGTCAGACTTACGCGAACCGAACGACGATCCGTGCTTGAACGTTCATGATGGATAAAGCCCGTTTCGACCAGTTTTTTCAGATTGTAGGAGACGTTCGAACCAAGATAATAGCCGCGCGAACGCAGCTCGCCAGCGGTCAATTCCGAATTACCGATGTTGAACAGGAGCAGCGCCTGCGTTGCATTGATGTCGCTGCGGCCATTGCGATCAAATTCGTCTTTGATCACATCAAGCAGACGGCGATGCAGGCGTTCAACCAGTTGCAGGGCTTCCAGATAAAGAGTGCGCAAAGCTGCTTCGGGATTCAAAAGCGGAGCAGATGCATCCATTCTATGCTGTGCATTGTTCATTTCTTTTGCCTCTCTGTCGGAGCAACCTTACGTGAGGCCGCTCTCTTTCCTGTTTTGACGATGGTTTCATCACCGTTAATGAGAGGACTTTAGGCGAGATGCATAAAATTCGAATTAAAAGTCAGCCTTAACAACAGCTTACCAAGGGAAATGCAGTTTCAGGCTTAATGTTGTGTTACCAGACAGCTCTTTCAGCTGGTAAGTCCGATGCGTGACTGTTGTCTTTTCTCCAGAAAAAGCAACACGCGGAACACAATGTAAATGACGATGCAGACAGCGTTAAAGCCGACCGTCAAGGGACGATATTCAAAATCGCGGGCAAAGACCGAATATATGATGATTTCGCCCAGCGCTGCGACAAACCACAAAACCGGACCCCAAGGCGCACGCATCCAAAGACCGGTTGCTGCAACCGGCATAAGCAGTGCAAGTGCTACTGTTGCCGTCTGCCATTGCCACGGCATCAGATCGAAACGCCACAACAGCCCGGGCTGGATACCTATAAGTCTGATCCAATAATAAACGCCGCTTGCAAGAGCAGCCAGTGCGATCAACCTCATAAACCACACGAAGGACCATTCGGTGCCGCTGGGTTGTATGTGCTGGTGCAACTCATCCTGACGCATCAAAAGCTCAGTTCCCTCTCGCCAAGATTTGCAAAATAGGCATTTACCATTTCCGGCTTTACATCGTCGAGCGAAGAAGGCTTCCAGACGGGTGCGCCATCCTTATCGATCAACACAGCACGCACACCTTCATAAAAATCGTGCCCGGCCAACATACGCGATGCAATGCGATATTCCATGCGCATGCAGTCATCGAGGTCGAGCGTACGACCATCAGAGATTTGACGGAAGGTGACAACTACGCTTGTGGGCGAACGCGTGCCAATGACGTTCAGAATATCGCTTGCGGACTTGCTGCCTGCTTCTGCCGCCTTTTCCAGATCAGCAATACATTCTGCAAGCGTTGCATGCGAAAAGCTCTGCGCGATCACCTGCCGCATTTCGACGGGCGTTTCGAAATCTGGATATTGCGCACGGGCAAGCGCTGCATCAAGATCAGCATTCGCAATGAGATCATCGCGCAGATCATCAACATCATCGGCCGTGACTGCGTGGGTCGCAATGCCGCTTTGCAAGCAGTCGCCCCAGCGAATGCGGTTTCCCGTCAAGGCCAGATAATATCCGAAATTATCATGCAAATGCGGCAGGAACGCGCTTCCGCCAACATCCGGGAAGAAGCCTATGCCGGTTTCAGGCATCGCAAAAAGCGTTTTTTCGGTCACGATCCGGTGCGAGCCATGAATAGAGATACCTGCGCCACCGCCCATCACAATGCCGTTCAACAAAGAGATATATGGTTTTGGGAACCGTCCGATGCGTGCATTGAGACGATACTCGTCTTGAAAAAACTCGAATGCAGGTGTTCCCTCCTGCCCGGCTTTGTAAGCTGCCACAACATCACCACCAGCACAAAAAGCACGACCTTCACCTTCGACAATAACGACAGCGACATCGTCGTCAGATTCCCATGCCTGCAAAGCACGGTCGAACGCAAGAATCATTTTATGTGTTAGAGCGTTTAGCGCGGATGTACGGGTAAGCCTGACGAGACCCGCTTTACCCTTGCGTTCAAAGCTGATTTCACTGCCACCACCGAAATCGATCAGCATCTTGTCTCTCCCGTTTAGTTAGAGCAGTTTCAGTTGAGACTTCGTCGTTGGAACCGCTCTAATCATTCATCCTTGCGCATTATCATACGCAAAACCGCTCCGCACTTTTGCTGGAAATGCTTTAAAGGCGTAGAAAGTGAAAGGCCCCGCGTCAATCCTGCACAGACCATTGTGCTTGGTTTCGTCACTTTTCCCGTGATAAACCGTCCATATCTTATAACAAGCTTCCGAACCGATAGATTCCCAAGCTTCTTCTCTCGGGAAGGTTTCCATGACCGATCATCTGCAAAATATCTCACCTGCCAATATTTCAAGCCACGTCGATGACGTAACCGGAGGACGACGCCTGCGCCGAATGCGCAAGGCCGACTGGTCACGCCGCCTGGTGCAGGAAACCCATTTAACGGTGAACGATCTTATCCTGCCATTCTTTCTGACTTACGGAACGGGAATCACCGAACCCGTTGATGCAATGCCTGGCGTAGAGCGCTATTCCGTCGATATGGCTGTGCGCATGGCAGAAAAAGCGGCAAAGCTCGGTATTCCGGCCATAGCGCCCTTCCCGCGAGAAAAGGCCGATGTGAAAACCGAAGATGGTTCTTTCGTTGCAAGCCCCGACAATCTGATCAATCGTGCCGTGCGCGCCATCAAAAAAGAAGTTCCGGAGATCGGCATTATCACAGATGCGGCACTTGATCCGTTCACAACGCACGGTCATGACGGCATTTTGCGCAATGGCGAGATCATCAATGATGAGTCGGTTGCCATGGTGGTTCGCGGCGCACTCGCGCAGGCCGAAGCGGGTGCAGACGTTATCGCACCTTCCGACATGATGGATGGCCGCATCGGCGCTATTCGTCAGGCGCTTGATGCACATGGCTTCAATCATGTGCCGATCATGTCTTATGCAACTAAGTTTGCCTCGGCTTTTTATGGTCCTTATCGCGATGCAATCGGTACTGCCGGGCTGCTCAAAGGCGACAAGAAGACCTATTATATTGATCCCGCAAACCCGGATGAAGCGGTGCGCGAAGCCGAACAGGATGTGGCCGAAGGTGCCGACATGCTCATGGTGAAGCCTGGCATGCCTTATCTCGACATCATCCATCGTCTCAAAAGCGCGTTCCGATTACCGACCTATGCCTATCAGGTTTCGGGCGAATATTCGATGATTAAAGCCGCCGGTATGAATGGCTGGATCGACGAAGAAAAAGTCATGATGGAAAGCCTGCTCGCTTTCAAACGTGCTGGCTGTGACGGCATTCTCACCTATTTCGCTCTTGATGTGGCAGAAAAGCTGAAAAGCCAAAGCTGAGATTTCCCAAGCGCTATTTCCTTGAAATAGTCTTTTTAATTCACCATCTTGATAGCTGTTCTGCATAATGTAGGACAGCGAACGGCCACTATTTCCCGGACGCTCCTTTTTGTTCGAATGGAAGGTTCCATGTCCGATAATATTCTGCACGGTGAAATCATGACGCCGCGTTACGACAGCCGCGCATTTTTTGAAGGCGTTCGCACGCGCCGTATCATGGCTTTTCTGATCGACTATCTGATTGTCTTTTTATTGTGCATTCCGGCTGCGATCGTGATCTTCATTCTTGGCATCATCACGCTTTCGCTCGGTTGGGCGCTCTATGCGTTCATGTTCCCGATTGTCGCGCTCCTTTATGTGTCGCGCACGCTGGGCGGACCACAGCAGGCCACCAAAGGCATGCAGATGATGAATATCAAGCTGGTGCGCCTCGAAGGTGGCACGGTTGATGGGATGCTCGCAGTCGTTCACACGGTTCTGTTCTGGGGTCTGAATGTAGTGCTGACGCCGCTGATCCTGCTGGCAACGCTGGTTATCGACCGCAAGCGCGCGGTGCATGATCTCTTGCTTGGAACGGCGGTCATTCGTTCGGATCGATAAGCCGGAAACATCTCCACAAAATGGAGGCAAAATCGGAATCTCGACAGGCTTGAAAGCGCTATTCGCTTTAACATCAAAAAAATTCAGGACCGGCTGCACAAAATGTGTATTGACGTTTTGCGCAGCCGGTTCAATCTTTAACGCACGCCTCCCAAACCTGGGAACCAAGACATACGCAAGACAAACTAATGGAGATGGTCTGGTATTGCCGTTTCGTGGATATTGAATGACCCATCAACCGCAACAGTCTCCGCAGTTCTTCCTGACGGCGCCTTCGCCCTGCCCTTACCTTGAGGGACATCTGGAGCGAAAAGTCTTTACGCATCTTGTGGGCGATAAGGCCAGCGAGATCAATGACCTGCTGACGCAAGGCGGTTTCCGTAGGTCGCAGAACATTGCCTATCGCCCAGCATGCGAGCTTTGCCGCGCCTGTGTATCGGTACGCATTCTTACGGGCGAGTTCGAAATGAACCGCAGCATGCGCCGGGTGTGGGATCGCAATCGCGATCTGATTGGCCGTCCGCACAAGGCGCAACCAAGCACTGAACAATACTCATTGTTCCGCGATTATCTAGATGCACGGCATCATTCGGGCGGCATGTCCGATATGACCGTTCTTGATTACGCGATGATGGTTGAAGATACACACGTCAACACACAGATTATCGAATATCACCGACGTGGACCGGACAGCTTTATCAGCGCCAAGGGCGATGGGGAACTGATCGCAGTCGCCCTTACCGACGTAATGGCGGACGGACTATCCATGGTCTATTCGTTTTATTCGCCGCATATGCACGACCGCTCGCTTGGCACCTACATGATCCTTGATCATATCCAGCGCGCACGTGCCGCTGGCCTGCCGCATGTCTATCTTGGCTATTGGGTCGAAGGCTCTCGCAAGATGCAGTATAAAATCCGCTTCAAGCCGCAGGAGCATCTTGGCCCTCGCGGCTGGCAACGTTTTGAGGGATAACAAAAAAGGCGGCATCAAAGCCGCCTTTGTTTTAGAATTTTCCCGAACGCGGGAACCCCTTCGGTACAGTCCGCCCAGCAGAAGCGCGAGCCGCAATCCACTCAACAAGCTCTTCCTTGTTTCGATTGAAGGTGCGATCAGCGGAATCCTGCCACGACAAGCCTTCGCTGATTGCGAAGGTACGGACATCGGACACGCCGCCATCCTTGTATTTTTGCAGTCGCACGCCCTTGCCACGCGTCATTTCCGGAATGTCGGAAAGCGGGAAGACAATCATCTTGCGGTTTTCGCCGACCACCGCAATGTGATCGCCCGAAATGCGCTGGCAAAGCTTGGCTTCATCCGGCGCCTTCACGTTCATCATCTGCTTGCCCTTGCGGGTATTGGCGACTGCTTCGTTCTCAGGCACGATGAAGCCATTGCCCTCATGCGACACCAATAGTAGCTTCGCAGACGGGTTGTGGACAAAGGCTGTCAGAATATCCTGATCGTTTTCCATATCGACAAGAATACGGATCGGTTCGCCATGGCCGCGGCCACCCGGAAGGGTATTAGCGCCAATGGTGAAGAACTTGCCGCCCGTGGTGAACAGCAAAATCTTGTCTGTTGTCTCGGCATGGAAAGCAAGCTTAAGCTTGTCACCTTCCTTGAAAGCAAGCGTAGAGAAATCGGCCATATGGCCCTTCATCGCACGCAGCCAGCCTTTTTCGGATACCACAATCGTTACCGGCTCACGCTCGATCATCGCCTGATGAATATCTTCAAGATCGTGGGTTGGCGCATCGGCAAATGTGCTGCGACGCTTGCCAAGCTTGGTCATTGGACCAAACTTTTCGCGGACGGCTTTGATTTCCGTGCTGATCTTCTTCCACTGGCGCGTGCCGGAGGCAAGCAAACCTTCGAGATCAGTTTTTTCAGCAGTCAGACCATTGAATTCTTTGCGGATTTCAAATTCTTCAAGCTTGCGCAACGAACGCAGGCGCATGTTGAGAATAGCTTCGGCCTGATTATCCGTCAGATCGAAGAACCGCATCAGCTCCTGCTTCGGCTCATCCTCTTCACGAATGATGCGGATGACTTCATCAAGATTGAGATAGGCTTTCAGGAAACCGCCAAGGATTTCCAGTCGCTTCTCAATTTCCGCCAAGCGATATTCGGAACGGCGAACCAGCACTTCCTTGCGGTGTTCCAGCCATTCTTTAAGCACGCCGCCAAGCGAAAGAACATTCGGTACTTTGCCATGCGAGAGCACGTTCATGTTGAGCGAAACGCGGTTCTCAAGCTCGGTCAGCTTGAAAAGCGATTCCATCAGCAGTTCAGGATTGACCGTGCGGTTCTTCGGCTCAAGCACAATGCGAATATCTTCAGCAGACTCATCGCGAATATCGTCGAGCAGTGGCAGCTTCTTGGCCAGAAGCAATTCGGCAATCTTTTCGATCAGGCGTGACTTCTGCACCTGATAGGGAATTTCGGTGACGACAATCACCCAAGTTCCGCGATTGCCCTCTTCCTTCTCCCAGCGCGCACGCGCGCGAAAAGAACCGCGCCCCGTGCGGTACGATTCGACGATACTGGCGTGTTCTTCAACGAGAATACCGCCCGTTGGGAAATCAGGGCCGCGCACCTTGCATTTCAGAAGAGCTGCCGGATCGGTTTCCGCTTCCTTTTTCAGCTCTTCCCATTGTGCAGGCGAGGTAATCAGTTCCTCAACCGGCGCATCAGGATGATTGATCAGGTAAAGTGCTGCCGAACAAAGCTCCGCCACATTATGCGGCGGAATATTGGTGGCCATGCCAACTGCGATACCCGCCGAACCATTAGCCAGCAGGTTCGGGAATGCACCCGGAAGAACGATGGGTTCTTCGTCTTCCTCGTTGTAGGTCGGGCGGAAGTCGATAGCGTTTTCGGTAATGCCCTCAAGAAGCAGCGTTGCCACTTCGGTCATACGCGCTTCAGTGTAACGCATCGCCGCCGCATTATCGCCGTCGATATTGCCAAAATTGCCCTGCCCATCCACGAGCGGATAGCGCACCGCAAAATCCTGCGCCAAACGCACCAGCGCGTCATAGATAGAAGCATCGCCGTGTGGGTGGAACTTACCCATCACGTCACCGACGATACGCGCGCATTTTGCATAGGCCTGATCAGGATTAAGACGCAACAGACGCATCGCATGCATGATGCGCCGATGCACCGGCTTGAGACCGTCGCGCACATCCGGCAGCGCACGATGCATGATCGTGGACAGCGCATAAGCGAGGTAACGCTCTTCAAGTGCAGACTTGAGATCGACCCGTTCGATGTGTTCTTCGCCGTCGCCCGGCGGAATCAGACTTTTACCCATAGTTCTCAGTACCAATTGCGCGATTCGTCAGCAAGTAGAGATGAGAACCAATCCAGTACATTCGTCGCAATTATGCCCCGAATAATCCATCTTTAGGCAAGAAAAGATGTTTTATGCATAACCATCATAAGACAGCCGCATCAGACTGGCTTTTCCTTCACAATGACTTATGTAGGCTGTTTTAAATCAGTAAATACTCAGGAGCCTTAAATGCAGGTTTTCGCCCACACGACGCAAGCAGTCCGCCTTCTCGCCGCAAGCACAGCAATCTCTCTGGCTTTTGGCAGCATGGCGATGGCGGCAGACGCCAATGCAGTTGCCGAGCGTATCAAGGCGCTCTACGCCAAACAGGGTGGAGAATTAAGCTTTGCCAACGTCAAGGCCGACGGCTCCGACGTCATCCTGGAAGGCACCAAGATTAAGCTTGCGACCGTTTCCAAAAACGAACTGCCTGTTGGCGACGTTGTGCTTGAGAATGTCCAAGACGCGCAGGGTGGCGGTTACAGCATTGAAAAGGTGGTGGTTCCTGATCTAACCCTGCCCGCTGACAATGCAGACAAGAACAACAACGCCGTGATCAAAGACATCTCGATGGATAATGTCTCAATTCCATCCGAGAAAGCCACAGGCGCACTCGACGCCATGGTTTTCTATGACAAAATGAAAATCGGTGAGATGGCGTTCGGTACACCGGGCAAAGATGGCGCAACGGTTGAAGATTTTGAAGTGACGCTGAACTCGGCAGATCGCTCTGAGAAGATCGACTACGCGATGACCATTGCAAATATCGATGCGAAGTTTGAAAAGGGCGGCAAAAACCCACTCGCTCCGCTCGACATGGACACGTTCAACGGCTCAGTTTCTTCAAAAGGCACATGGCTGCCAAAGTCGGGTGATGCAACGCTGGACCAACTTGAGATCAACGCCAAAGAGCTTGGCAAGATCGATATTCATGGCGCAATCGGCGGCTATGATCTCGCTTTCCTTGAAGCCGTGCGGGAAACCCAGCAGAACATGACCAAGGCTGACGCAGACAAGGATGCTGCCGGTCTTGCCATTCTGGGCTTGGCCGAACAGTTGAGCCTCAAGAACCTCACGATCCGTTTTGACAACGATACACTGACGCAGAAGCTGCTCGACTATTATGGCAAGCAGCAGGGTTCTGACGGCAAGGCACTTGGTCAACAGTTGAAAATGATGGTTCCATTGATGGCAACGCAGCTTAAGAACCCGGAATTTGTCCAGCAGCTTAAAGCCGCCACCGACAAATATTTCGATGATCCAAAGTCGCTGACGCTTACAGCTTCACCTGATCAGCCGGTCAGCTTCGCGTCCATCGTTGCAACCGTTTCGCTTGATCCGACAAAGATCATCCAGCTTCTCAAAGTTGGCATTGACGCTAACAACTGATAAACTTCGATCAGAACAAAAAAAGCCCGGTCTCGCGACCGGGCTTTTTAGATTCAAGTTTTAAAAATCAGCTTTTCTGCGTCGGTGCCAGACGAATGTGCAGATCGCGCAACTGCGCTGGTGCCACATCGGAAGGTGCGTTCATCAGAAGATCAAGCGCCTGCTGGTTCATCGGGAACAGCGAGATTTCGCGCAGGTTCTTTGCGCCAACAAGCAGCATGATCACACGATCAACACCGGCAGCCATGCCGCCATGTGGAGGCGCGCCATATTGGAATGCACGGTAAAGACCACCGAAGCGCTCTTCAACATCCTGCTGGCTGAGGCCAACCAGTTCGAACGCCTTAACCATGACATCTGGCAGCTGGTTACGGATCGAACCGGAAGCGATTTCAAAGCCGTTACAAACCAGATCGTACTGGTAAGCCTTGAGCGACAATGGATCCTGCGTTTGCAGTGCCTCCATGCCGCCCTGCGGCATCGAGAACGGATTGTGCGCGAAGTCGAGCTTCTTATTGTCTTCGTCCCATTCGTAGAACGGGAAGTCGATGATCCATGCCAATTCAAAACGCTCGCGATCAACGAGGTTCAGTTCTTCACCAGCACGTGTACGGGCATCGCCTGCAAACTTGTAGAACTTCGATGGCTGACCAGCCACGAAGAAGCAGGCATCGCCATCGCCAAGGCCAAGCTGATTGCGCAGCGCTTCGGTGCGTTCTTCGCCGATGTTCTTGGCAATCGGGCCTGCACCTTCAAGCTTATCGCCTTCTTTGCGCCAGAAGATGTAGCCAAGACCCGGCTGACCTTCGCCCTGTGCCCATGAATTCATGCGGTCACAGAATGCGCGGCTGCCGCCGGTCTTTGCTGGAATGGCCCATACTTCGACCTTTGGATCATTCGCGATCATGTTCGCAAAGACCTTGAAGCCGGAGCTGGCGAAATGCTCTGTCACAGCCTGCATTTCGATCGGGTTGCGCAGATCTGGCTTGTCCGAACCATAGGTGCGGATCGCATCGTCATAAGGGATGCGGCGGAAGTTTTGTGTGACCGGCTTGCCTTCAGCAAATTCTTCGAAAATGCCGCGCATGACAGGCTCCATCGTTTCCCAGATTTCTTCCTGAGTCACGAAGCTCATTTCGAGGTCGAGCTGGTAGAATTCACCCGGCAGACGGTCTGCACGCGGATCTTCATCACGGAAGCAAGGCGCAATCTGAAAGTAGCGGTCGAAACCGGCAACCATCAGAAGCTGTTTGTACTGCTGGGGAGCCTGCGGCAGCGCGTAGAACTTACCTTCATGAATACGGCTTGGCACGAGGAAGTCGCGCGCGCCTTCCGGCGAAGAAGCCGTCAGAATTGGCGTTGAGAATTCATTAAAGCCTATTTCGGTCATACGGCGACGCATCGCTGCAATGATCTTTGTGCGGCTCATGATATTCTTGTGCAGCGTTTCACGGCGCAGGTCGAGGAAGCGGTATTTCAGGCGAATATCTTCCGGGTAATCCGGCTCACCAAACACTGGCAGCGGCAATTCCTTGGCAGCAGCCAGGACTTCAATCTCGGTCGCGAAGATTTCGACTTCGCCGGTCGGCAGATTCGCATTGACGGCTTCGCCGGTACGCGCTTTCACTTCGCCATCGATGCGAATAACCCATTCGCCACGAACGGTTTCAGCAATCTTGAAAGCGGGCGAATCAGGATCTGCTACGACCTGTGTAAGGCCGTAATGATCGCGCACATCGATGAAGAGAATGCCGCCATGGTCACGGACGCGATGAACCCAGCCAGACAGACGGACTTTGGAACCAACATCCGATTTGCGAAGGGCTGCGCAGGTGTGGCTGCGATAACGGTGCATGATTTCTGCCTTTTGGAACTTTATAAATCTTGTGCAAGCAAAGCGCTGCAATTCGGGCGGAAAAGCGCATTTTGATCAGGCTTTGTCAAGTCTGCACTCTTGCTGTAAGAGTTTGTTAGACCAGCTTGACAGAATATGTCGACAAAAATCATTATCCACGTGTTATCGCATCACTATGTCTTATTGCGACGCCACAAGCGACCGCCTTTTAATTTTCGGTTTAAACGCGCATCTTTTCCGAAAACCGCTTCACACTTTTCGGGATGCGCTCTAAAAGAAAAATATGCAGCTCATCACGACCACAGAGGCCCTTGAAGAGGCCGTATCCGCCCTAGCTAAATCCGACTTTGTGACGGTCGATACCGAATTCATTCGGGAAACGACTTTCTGGCCGGAGCTATGCCTCATTCAGATGGCGTCGCCCGATCACACCGCATTGGTGGATGCACTGGCTCCCGGCCTCGATCTGGCACCTTTCTTCAAGCTTATGGGCGACGAAAACGTAGTCAAGGTGTTCCACGCCGCGCGTCAGGACATCGAAATCGTCTTCCATCTTGGCGATCTTATACCTGCGCCGATCTTCGACAGTCAGGTGGCTGCGATGGTTTGCGGGTTTGGCGATGCCATTTCATACGATGCGCTGGTGCAGAAAGTCACCGGCAAACAGCTCGACAAGTCGTCGCGCTTCACCGACTGGCGTCGGCGCCCGCTTTCGGACAAGCAGCTCGACTATGCTTTGGCAGACGTCACCTATCTGCGCGACATCTATCTCTATCTCAAAGAAGAGTTGGAGAAAGAAGGCCGCAGCGAGTGGGTCAATGAGGAAATGGCGGTGCTTAGCGCCCGCGAGACCTATGACCTGCACCCGGATGATGCGTGGAAGCGCGTGAAGACCCGCATGCGCAAGCCGATTGAACTCGCACTTGTTCAGTCCGTTGCGGCATGGCGCGAGCGCGAAGCACGCGAACGCAATGTCCCGCGTGGCCGTGTCATCAAGGATGATACGATTGCCGAAATCGCCCAACAGCAGCCAAAAGATGCGGAAGCGCTTGCACGTCTGCGCTCGATCCCCAAAGGCTGGGAGCGCTCCGGTCAGGCGGCAGGGTTGATCGTTGCAATCCAGGCAGCACTGGCTATTCCAAAAGAAGACCTGCCGAAATTGCCAAAGCAGTCACATTCGCCCGAAGGCAGTGCAGCAGCAGCCGACATTCTCAAGGTTCTGCTCAAGCTTGTGACCGAAGAACATGGCGTTGCTGCAAAGATCGTCGCCAATTCCGACGACATCGACAAAATTGCGGCCGAAGGCGAAGATGCCAATGTGCCCGCATTGCAGGGCTGGCGTCGCGAAGTTTTTGGTCAGAAGGCCCTTGATCTTATTGCTGGCAAGATCGTCATTAAGTTTGAAAACCGTCGTATTCGAGCGGTTGAGTTAAACTAAATCACTAAAAATTAAAAAGGCCGATCCAGGACATTTCCGGATCGGCCTTTTTTATTGTAATTCAAAACAATCAAGGGTGTTCCAGCCCCTCAATCGCACTGTCACCCACGGCAAAATAGAGATTTTTTCCTGTAAGCTTTGCAAGCTGTTGCAAACGGCCTTCGGGACGATCCGAAATCAACTCTGCCAGATCACCCGGCACCACCAACGCAATACCGCTTTCTTCTTCTCGCCAGTAAAGACGCGGTATAACGCCAGGCATAGAGGCCGAGAGCAGATAGACAACACGTAACAGCGCACCCAACAATTTCGCTCGTTCACTCAAGCGTGGGGTAGAAAGTTTCAGGATTTCCGGCGCAATCTCGTCCTCAACCAGCCCCTCGTGGCGATAATAATTCGCCAGTGCCATGAAAGAACGACCCGGATGATCGATGCCACCAAACGAACCATGCGCAATGATATTGAGCGCCTGTGAGCCACGATAATCTGGATGTGCACGCCAGCTTATATCCGCGACAAGACACGCCGCTTGCCGGTAACGGCCTTCGTCTTCAGTTTCATCAAAACCAAGGACAGGCAGCGAGAGCGTCGTCCATGTTGCAAGTTCCCGCGCATGGCGTGGTGAACGCGAACGCAAGATTGCCAGTTCTTCTGCCGAAGATAAAAGCGGATCAAGTCGCTGTTCGTTCTTGGGCAAAAGCGAGTAAAGATAGCCTTCACGCACACCCAGCGCTGAGAAAACGATCTTGGACGGCTTCATGCGGCGAATAGTTTCAAGCAAAACCGTTGCGCCATAGGCAAGGAGCTGACGGCGATTTTTTGATACGGCCTCGATGCCGCGCATCGTGTCGATATTGCCTTTGGCAACACGCATGAGGAAGCTCTTTGCCTCAACCGGATCCATTTCATAGCCATGCATGACATGAAGTGGATAATGCTTGGCTGTCATATGGAGCTTGGCGAGATTTCGCCATGTGCCGCCCACAGCATAAAAAACCTGCCCCTGATGCTCTTCAAGAAGTGTTGCGCGTGCAAGCTCGGTTCGGGTGATTCTTGCTGCTTCCGGAAGCTGCTCGTTGGACATATCCTGCAAGCGCAGGCCGCCAAGCGGTAGTGTGATCCCCTCACCGACCTCATGATCATTGACGCCAACAAGCTCAAGGCTACCACCGCCAAGATCACCGGTTACGCCTTGCGGCTTATAGAAACCGGAAATGATGCCAAGTGCCGAATAATAGGCCTCCTCTTTGCCGGAAAGCACTTCGATATGCCTTCCAAGCAAAGCTTCGGCCTGCGCGATAAAGTCAGGGCCATTTTTAGCCTCGCGAGCAGCAGCCGTCGCTAATGCATGAATGGAAATCGCGCCGGCCTGCTCGGCCAGCACGCGAAATCGCTTCAATGCACGCAACGCAATCTCGACCGATTTCTCATTGAGCTTTCCGGTCTTGGCCAATCCTTTGCCAAGACCACAGAGAAGCTTCTCATTGAAAAGCACTGTCGGAGAACGGACAATACCCTCATAAACAACAACACGGATCGAGTTTGAACCGATGTCGATAACCGCGACGGGCTTAAGCCCCTTCAAACGGCCTTGTGCGACTGCTGGACTCATGAAGTCGTTTTTCTCTCTGCCTGTGCGCGTTTGCGATGCGCGATCAGGCGGGGGGCAGATGACTTCAGCGACTTTCCGCGGCCTGACAGGCTTGGGTTGGTCATGAAATATTCCTGCGCGTTGAAAGCTTCCTCTGTATCTTCTTTTTCTATCCGGCGCGAGGTACCATCCGCAAGTAGCTGATAGCTCTGCTGGTTATCAATTATGTTAGCAAACATGATTTGTGACAGGACTTGCTGATGCACGGTGGCATTGGTGATCGGCACCAAGGTCTCAACGCGACGATCGAGATTACGCGGCATCATATCGGCAGAGCCGATATACACGATGGCCTTTTCTGAGGGTAGATCATGCCCGTTCCCAAAGCAGAAAACGCGACTATGCTCGAGAAAACGTCCAACAATGGACTTGGCGCGAATGTTTTCCGACAGGCCCGGAACGCCCGGACGCAGACAGCAAATGCCACGCACGATCAGATCAACGTGAACGCCCGCCTGACTGGCTCTGTAAAGCGCGTCAATAATCTGTGGATCAACAAGCGAGTTCATCTTCATCCAGATGGCGGCGGGACGCTTGGCCTTCGCATTGATGATTTCGTCTTCAATGTGCTTCAAGATTCGCGTGCGCAAGGTCAGCGGAGAAATGGCGATTTTCATTTCCTCAGCGGGCTGCGCATAGCCGGTAATAAAATTGAAAATATGCGCAACATCGCGAGCTATATCGGCATCAGATGTAAAAAATGAAAGATCGGTGTAAATACGCGCGGTGATCGGATGATAATTACCCGTTCCAAGATGCACATAAGTGCGCAATTTTTGATCTTCACGACGCACCACCAGCGACATTTTCGCGTGGGTTTTCAGTTCGAGAAAGCCGAAGACAACCTGAACACCCGCGCGCTCAAGATCGCGTGCCCAGCGAATATTGGCTTCTTCGTCAAATCGGGCTTTCAGCTCGACCAAGGCCGTGACCGACTTTCCCGCTTCCGCAGCATCAACCAGCGCACGTACAATCGGGCTGTCGTTGGAGGTACGATAAAGCGTTTGTTTGATCGCCAGCACATCAGGGTCAGCCGCAGCCTGACGAAGGAACTGGACCACCACATCGAACGATTCATAAGGATGGTGGACGACAATGTCCTTTTCGCGAATTGCTGCGAAGCAATCGCCGCCGTGCTCGCGAATGCGTTCCGGAAAGCGTGGATTGTAAGACACGAATTTCAGATCATCGCGTGGGATAGAAACCACTTCTGAAATCATATTGAGCGCAAGAAGACCTTCATGCACGCTGATGCGATTTTCAGAAACGCCAAGTTCTGTAGCCACGAAAACACGCAGCGCTTCAGGAATTTCACCATCAAATTCAATACGAATAACCTGACCGCGACGGCGACGCTTCAAAGCTGTTTCGAAAAGACGAACCAGATCTTCCGCCTCTTCTTCAACTTCAATATCGCTGTCACGAATGATTCGGAATGTACCTGCACCGCGCACTTCATAGCCTGGGAACAGACGGCCAATAAACAGACTAACCGCGTCCTCAATCGTGATAAAGCGGAAGGCGTTCTGTTGCTCGGTCGGCAGTTGAATAAAACGCTTCAGCGCAACAGGAATACGCAACAAAGCTGTCATTGGGTGGCTATCCAAACGACGAGCCAGTTGCAGCGCCATCGTGAAACCGAGATTTGGAATAAACGGAAATGGGTGCGCGGGATCGATTGAAAGTGGCGTCAGCACAGGGAAAATCGTCTCAAGAAAATGATTCTCAAGCCAATCTTTTTCGGACTTCGACAAAGCCTGTGGGCGTACGATTTCGATATTTTCTTTTTCCAGCTCATCACGAAGCAAACGCAAGCATGCTTGTTGTCCAGCCTGCAAGCGTCCGACTTCTTCAAGAACGAAATCGAGCTGCTCCTGCGGCATACGGCCATCCGCACTGCGCACGGCAACGCCCGCACGCACTTGCGCTGCGAGACCCGCAATGCGCACCATGAAAAACTCATCAAGGTTGGCAGCTGAAATTGACAAAAAGCGCAAACGTTCCAGCAACGGCTGACGTATATTTGCTGCTTCTTCAAGAACACGGCGATTGAACTGGAGCCAGGAAAATTCGCGATTGACGAAGCGCTCAGGACTTTTCATCAGCTCAGCAGCCCTGTCATTGTTCAAAGCTTCGTGAGCATTTGGAACTGTTCCGACATTTTGTTGAGCTGAATGATCATTGTCTTTCGCTGTGGTCAAATCGGTGGCGAGTGATGCCATAACACTGTTTTCGTTCATTTTTCCTGTCCCGGCTTTCACCGGAAAAGCCCGGTGTCGCCATAATCCTATGGCTGTCATATGACAGTTTGATAGCAAACCGCTTAAATTGTCTTCAGAATTGATGAAAACACTTCCAGAAACAAGCCGTTCGCGGTAAACGCATTAAAAATAACTATTCAAATTGAATGCCGCGATCCACAAGCGCCGGAGCATAATATGTCCGATCACATCATCCCGCACTTCCAGAATGACGCTGGACACAATTCCATTGAAATCGGCGTGAAGGAATTCATGTGCGTCGGTGCCAATCCGCCTTTCGATCACCCGCATGTCTTCCTCGACATGGGGCACGAAAGCGAAGTCGTTTGCCCTTATTGCTCGACGCTTTATCGCTACAATGCGCAGCTCCATGCTGATGAGACCGTGCCAGCTGGCTGCGTTTATAATGCGTCCACCGACAAAGCTGCCTGAAGATAAGCAACTTGGGCAAAGGGTGCATATTGATTGCAGGCGCAGGCGTGGCAGGATTGACTGCGGCGCTTGAACTTGCAGCTAGAGGCTGGACTATCAAGCTTTTTGAAAAAGCCGCTGCACTCTCAGAAGTGGGTGCCGGTCTGCAACTGGCTCCCAATGCCATGCGGCATCTTGAACGCCTTGGCGTTGCGAAAAGGCTTGCCACACAAAGTGTAACGCCGGAAGCGCTTTATCTGGTTGATAGTCGCAGTGCTCGCCCCCTTCTCACGATGGAACTCGGCGACGCCGTGCTTAAACGCTGGCACCATCCCTATATTGTCTGCCATCGCGCTGATCTGCAATCAGCACTTCTTGCCGCGTGTCTGGAAAATCCGGCCATAGAGATCAATCTTGGCTCGGAGATTGTACAGCATGCGGTGACAGGCGATGGGATTAGGGCACAAGTACGCCGTGGAAAGCGGACCGAAACTATTTTGGCCGCCTATCTCTTAGGCTGCGATGGCGTCTGGTCGAGCGAGCGCGCCAAAACTTCGCACAGCAAAGCGCAGTTCAGCGGTCATATTGCATGGCGCAGCACGATTGCCGTTGATGATCTGCCCGCAAGTTTCGCCGATATATTGCCCAAGACAAAAGCCGTATCGGCTTGGCTTGGTAAGCAAGTGCACTTCGTCGCTTATCCGGTTAAAAACGGCGATTATTTCAATTTCGTTGCGATAACAGGCGGTGAAAATCCAGGCGAAGGTTGGTCGAAGCGCGGAGACCGCGAGCGACTTAATTCCATTTACAGGGATTGGAACCCGGCAATTCGCGATGTGATTGCGGCATCTCCCGAATGGACCTACTGGCCATTGTTTCAAATGCCAGATACGCAATTTGTCTGTGAAGGGAACGTGGTTTTGCTTGGCGACGCATCGCATGCGGTCACACCTTTTGGTGCACAAGGTGCTGCAATGGCGATTGAAGATGCTGCAGCACTTGGCGCAGCGCTGGATGCAACGGATCAGCAGGCGGGACTTGCGCATTTTGATTCCGTGCGCAAAGAGCGCCTTGCAGCCGTTGCCAAACGCGGACAACTCAACAAATTCGCCTATCACGCAACTGGCATTTTTGCACTTGGCCGCAACGTGATGTTTGCCATGCGCGGTCCAGATCGTTTTCTCAAAGATCTGGACTGGCTTTATGGCTATGACGCCGTTGAGGCAATCGATCTTAAGTAGCGTCACGTGCTGCTTCAAGCGTGGCTATATCAAGCTTGACCATGGTCATCATGGCATCTGCCACACGCTGCCTGACCTCTGGCGTACCATTTTGCAGAATATCGAGCATGAATTCAGGCACGATCTGCCATGCAAAGCCATATTTATCGGTCAGCCAGCTACACTCCATGGGTGAGCCGCCATCAACCAGCCGATTCCAGAATGCATCAAGCTCCGCCTGATCTTTGCATTTCAAAACAAGAGACGTTGCTGGCGTGGGGGTAAACTCCGGTCCGCCATTCAAGGCAAGCATGGATTGTCCATCAAGCGTGAAATTAACGGCTACGACATCGACTCCTTCCTGCTGATGGCTGTGATTAAAACGAACCAGACCGTCAATCGCAGCGGGTCGTCCTACATCGCGAAATATTGAAACATAATAATTTGCGGCTTCTTCAGCCTTTTTGTCGAACCAGAGGCAAACGGTTAGACCAGACATGGTTTTCTCCTCCCATGTGTATCGCCCCCCCCCTTTTTTTTGTCACTCTCCTTAAATTAGCTCATCGCTTTGGCGGCGGCTTCCATATCCATCCACATCAGTTCCCATATATGGCCGTCGAGATCTTCAAAGCTACGGCCATACATGAAGCCATAATCCTGCTTGGCAGACGGATCAGCGCGACCACCGGCTTTCGCAGCCTTCTCGACGATTTCGTCCACTTCCGCCTTGCTATCAGCCGATATACAAATCAGTACTTCGCTCGTCTCATTGGCATCGGCGATTTTCTTCGGCGTGAACTGGCTAAATTTTTCATGGCTGAGGACCATGGCGTGGATCGTATCGGAAAACACCATGCAGGACGCGGTTTCATCCGAAAACATCGGGTTCTTGGTTGCGCCGACCTTTTCATAAAACTCAGTCGAGCGCGCAACATCTTTGACAGGCAGGTTTACGAAAATCAATTTTGGCATGACAGTTCCTCCCTACTGTGTTGGATAACATTACCTATAACCAGCATCTCTCCCAAAGGATGCATGAAACAAAATCTTACCGATAGAAATTTATCTCTGATTGAAAAGCAGTGCGGACGACCCTTTGATAAAGCCAAGTTTCTCATAAAAAGGTACTAACTTGTCTGGGCAGTAGAGTTCAAAGCTCTTCACATCTGCAAATTTTTCATGGGTCAATATACGCTCAACTAAAATGCGACCAAGCCCCTCGCCGCGCCGGTTCTCTGCCACGATCACGTCAAAGATAAGCGCCTTGAACGTGAAGTCGCTCAACACACGCGCAAAACCAATAATCGAGCCAGATTTATCGTGACAAAAAAGCGTTAGATCGCAATGCACGAGCATATTCGACACGTCTTCAATTGATCTAGCGTTGGTCCACCATTCCTTGCTGTATAAGGCGTAAAACTCGAGATGCTGCTCTGGTGACAGATGTTCAGTCCAATAATATTCTATCATAATCATCTCATTTATTGATTTAGGCTTCGTAATTACAGGGGTACCCGTGAATGACAGTCCAGTTTGAACAGACCTGCCCTATCTTCCGAATTTTCGACATTGAGAAAGCCAAGGATTTTTATATCGGCTTTCTGGGTTTTACCATCGACTGGGAACATCGGTTTGCGGAAGACATGCCGCTTTATATGCAGGTCTCACGCAACGGACTTGTGCTGCATTTGAGTGAGCATCACGGCGATGGCAGCCCTGGTGCCAATATTTTTGTGCGCATGCAGGGCATTGATGAATTTCACAAAGAAATTAATGCGCGCGGCTATCGTTTCATGCGTCCGGGTATTAAAAATGCACCATGGGGTCGCGTGCTTTCCGTCATTGATCCATTCGGCAATCGCCTTCAGTTCTGTGAAGGTCCGCACGCCGGATAAAACAAAACACCCGCCGGGTGAGCGGCGGGTGTTTTTATTTCATCACAGTGTTAGATCAGTGCAGAATCTGGCTGAGGAACAGTCTTGTGCGCTCATGCTGCGGATTGTCGAAGAATTCGGCTGGCGAATTCTGCTCAACAATCTGACCCTGATCCATAAAGATCACGCGGTTTGCAACCTGACGCGCAAAGCCCATTTCGTGTGTGACGCAGATCATGGTCATGCCTTCATCGGCAAGGCTTACCATTGTATCAAGCACTTCCTTGACCATTTCCGGATCAAGCGCAGAAGTCGGCTCATCGAACAGCATGACTTTCGGGTTCATACAGAGCGCACGGGCAATCGCCACACGCTGCTGCTGACCACCTGAAAGCTGACCCGGATATTTGTTCGCCTGTTCAGGAATTTTGACGCGCTCCAGATATTTCATGGCCACTTCTTCGGCCTGCTTCTTTGGCATCTTGCGCACCCAGATTGGCGCGAGCGTGCAATTCTCCAGAATGGTCAAATGCGGAAACAGGTTGAAGTGCTGAAACACCATGCCGACTTCGCGGCGCACTTCATCAATCTTCTTGAGATCGTTGGTGAGTTCAATGCCATCAACAATGATCTGGCCCTTCTGGTGTTCTTCCAGACGGTTGACACAGCGGATCATCGTCGATTTTCCTGAACCCGAAGGACCAGCAACCACGATACGTTCGCCACGCATAACTTTCAGATTGATGTCACGCAGAACGTGAAATTCACCATACCACTTGTGCATGTTCTTGATCTCAATCGCCACATCGGTCTTCGAGACTTCAAGTTTCTTGCGGTCGATTTCGACACCGAGTTCTGATTGCGGGAGGGCGCTTTGTGCACTCATTTTCGTTATTCCCTTTATTCTTATCGCTTATGACCCGTGTCGAGCCTTCGTTCCATGAATATAGAGTATCGCGACATGGCGAAACAGAAAATCCAGAAAACGAAGCCCGCAAAGATCAAACCTGTTGCAGGTGTCTGTGGAGAAGCCCAGTTCGCATCGGAGAAGTTCTGACGGACAATGCCGAGTAGATCAAACATGCCGATGATGTAGACAAGGCTGGTGTCTTTGAACAAGCCGATGAACGTGTTCACGATGCCCGGAATCACAAGTTTTAAAGCCTGCGGTAAGATGATGAGCCCGGTCTTGTGCCAATAACTCAGACCCAGCGCATCTGCACCTTCATATTGACCACGCGGAATCGCCTGAAGGCCACCGCGCACCACTTCCGCCATATAGGCTGAAGCAAACAGCGCCACACCGATCAATGCACGCATCAGCTTATCGAAGGTCACGCCCGGCGGCAGGAACAATGGCAGCATCACGCTTGCCATAAACAGGACCGTCACCAGTGGAACGCCGCGCACCATTTCAATGAACATGATGGACAACGTTTTGATCACCGGCAACTTAGAGCGCCGTCCCAGTGCCAGCACAATGCCCAGTGGTAAGGACACAGCAATACCAACAAAGGACAGGACCAGCGTCACGAGCAAACCGCCCCAAAGTGCAGTTTCGACATAACGCAGTCCGAACGAGCCGCCAACCAACAGGAAGAAAGCCACAACCGGAAACACAAAGAAGAACAAAATCGCGTTGATGACCTTATGCGGAACTTTCGGGATGAGCAGAGGCACGAGCAGAGCGACGAACAAAACCGCCGTCAGATCAACACGCCAGCGTTCATCTAACGGATAGCGGCCATAGATGAATTGCTGGTATTTCGCGTTCACAAAGGCCCAACAGGCACCCGACCAGCCTTCCGGCTGCACACCGCCCTGCGCGACAGTCAGACATGCGGTACGATCAGTACCGGTCCAAGCAGCGTTGATAAACAGCCACTCGATTATGGGCGGCAGAAACCATGCCACAACCGCTAGGCCGAAGATCGTCAGTGCAGCATCAACGGGTGTTGCAAAAAGATTGACCCGCAACCAGTGCGATAATCCCTGAACAGAACGTGGCGGCTTTTCGCCGTCGACCATCTGCGAGCGAACATATTGGAGATCAGCGTTTTCCATTGTCATCTCTCCACCAGCGCCATCTTGGCATTGAACCAGTTCATGAGGCCCGATGTAACCAGACTGATGCTCAGATAGATCACCATCCAGATCGCAACCACTTCGACAGCCTGACCGGTCTGGTTGAGGATCGTACCACCAACGGCCACAAGATCAGGATAGCCAATTGCAATTGCCAGCGAAGAGTTCTTGATCAGATTAAGATACTGGCTCGACAGCGGCGGTATGATAATGCGCAGTGCCTGGGGCACGATAATCAAACGCATCGTCTGCCCCGGACGTAAGCCAACTGCGTAGGATGCTTCCGTCTGGCCCTTATTGACACCCAGAACGCCTGCGCGAACCGTTTCTGCGATGAAAGATGCAGTATAAAACGATAAGGCCAGAAGCAGCGCCAGAAACTCTGGCTTTACCTGCGATCCACCTGTCAGATTGAAGGTTCCAAGCGTTGGATAATCAAAAGAAACCGGAAAGCCGGTGGCGATGAGTGCCAGTAGCGGCAGGCCTATGATGAGCGCTGCAGAAACCCTGACCGTATGAAACGGTTTGCCAGTTGCCATCTGACGGCGCTTTGCCCAGCGCGCCACGGTGAATGAGGTAACGAGCCCTACGAGAAGTGCGACTGGCAGCAGCCACGCTCCCTCACCCCAGACGGGTGATGGCATGAAGAAGCCGCGATTGTTGAGGTAAGTTCCCAACGGCAGTGAAAGGCTTTCACGCGCCTGCGGCAGAACCGAGAGCACGCCAAAATACCAGAAAAAGATAACCAGCAGCGGTGGAATGTTGCGGAACACTTCCACATAAACCATGCAGATTTTGCGGATCAGCCAGTTGCGCGACAGCCGCCCTATACCGACGGCAAAGCCGATAATTGATGCAAGAACGACGCCAAGTGCGGCAACATAAAGCGTGTTCAACAGGCCAACGAGAAGTGCGCGGCCATAGGTCGAGTCGCTTGAATAGGGTATCAACGTTTGGCTGATGTCAAAGCCAGCACGCCCGTTCAGAAAGCCAAAGCCAGAGGCGATATTTGCCCGTTGAAGATTGGTGATCGTGTTACCCACGATCCAATAAATCAAGCCTACGACAGCTGCGAACACCACTACCTGATAGAATATACCGCGAACACGCGGGTCGTACAGGAGAGACGTTCCGCCACTGTCGCGGCGTTGTTCGGTTGCAGAATAGGAAGCCATATGTTTCCTGTCTTCTTTCGACCATTGCAGCAGCTTTAAAGATAATTACTTCTTCCGATCCCCCACGGAAAAGTCAGTTCAAAGCGGGTGCGTTTAAATGTCGAGCCGTGAGCCTTGCATATCGCTATGCGGGGCGCGGATGAAATTGCTAAAGTTTGCCGGTTCTGCACAGCGATGCTGCCAAGCCGATATTGGTATGCAACGATGATATACAGAGCCGATAAATCTGGCGGGCGCCACATTGCCCCCACCAGAAATTATCGAACAAAAACGCGCAGGTTTTTTGTTTTACGCATTATCCTTCGCAAAACCGCTACGCACTTTTCCTGGAAATGCTTTAGCGGATCGGCATACCGTATTGCAGGCCACCCTTGTTCCACTCGGCATTCAGGCCGCGTGCAATTTTCAGTGGGCTGCCAGCACCAAGATTGCGCTCAAACACTTCACCGTAATTGCCAACACCCTTGATGATGTTCACAACCCAGTCATTGTTGAGACCGAGATCGGTACCGATCTTGGTGTCAGCTTCAGAGCCGAGCAAACGCTTGATTTCAGGATTGTCGGAGTTTTTCATTTCTTCGACATTGGCCTGCGTGATGCCAAATTCTTCAGCATTCAGAAGTGCATAGTGGGTCCAGCGGATAACGTCCGCCCACTTGGAATCACCCTGACGAACAGCTGGTCCCAGCGGTTCCTTGGAAATGATTTCTGGCAGAACGACATGATCGTCTGGATTTGCCAGTGTCAAGCGGGTCGAATAAAGACCGGACTGATCGGTCGTGTAAGCATCGCAGCGACCAGAATCATAGGCTGCATTGGCTTCTTCGAGCTTTTCGAAAACGACCGGATTATATTCCATCTTATTGGCGCGGAAATAATCGGCCATGTTCAGTTCAGTCGTTGTGCCCGACTGGACGCAAATCGAAGCACCAGAAAGCTGCAATGCGGAATTAATGCCCGACAGCTTCTTGGAATTGATCATGAAGCCCTGACCGTCGTAATAATTGACGCCCGGGAAATCGAGACCAAGCGACGTATCGCGGCTGATTGTCCATGTCGTATTGCGGATCAGAGCATCGACTTCGCCCGACTGCAGCGCAGTAAAGCGTTCTTTTGCATTCAGTGGTGTGAACTTTACCTTCGTCGGGTCGCCGAATATAGCGGCTGCAACTGCACGGCAGTAATCCACGTCGAAGCCCGACCATTCGCCCTTGTCATCCGGCGATGCAAAGCCGAGCAGACCTGTGTTGACTCCACACTGCAGAAAGCCCTTGTTTTTTACATCCGCAAGCGTATCGGCCGATGCAGCTGATGCCACACCAAACAACGCCGCCGCACCCAATACCCCTGTCAAAACAGTCTTTTTCATCTGGCCTGCAACCTTTTATGTTCCCTGAGATCGCGGGCGAAATCGCTCCACGTCTCTGTTGCTTATTTTATCGCAAATGCAGGAGAGCCCATTCAGAGACCTCCCCAACCCCTTGCATTACGCAGGCACCCCTTGCCCGGAGCCGTTATCGACCCTCATTTGTTTTATGGGCATAGTGAAGCCTGTCGCCTTCACCGCCCTATCGAAGGCGATATTTTGGTTTTGGTCAAGCTATTTAGGTAACTGAAACGAACCATTCTCCAAAAAAATCATTGCAATACACGCAGTTTTTTACATGATTTTCCCATTTTCCAGTATTTACCACCAACTTATCGGGAGAACTTTACTGGAAAAAAATTATAAAATAAAAACAGATATTTAGATCCATTGCAGAGGGAAATTAAACGTGAAAAATCTTCCCTTTTCGTCAAAATCAGACCTTTGGCATCATCGTGTCATTATCAATTGAAAAAATAATATTTCGCGTCGCCATGAAGCGCGCAACCCACCATGTCGCAATAAAGCCAATTGCAAACCCGGCAACGACATCTGTCGGGTAATGAGCACCCGCCGCCAGCCTGCTGATGACGAATAATATACAGATGGGTGCCGTCAAAATGCGCCAGCGCGGCAGAAAAATCCACAAAGATACAAACATTATGCCGGCCATCATGGAGTGACCTGATGGAAAGCTTTCATAGGAATGTTGGCCACGAAACGGCGCAAAATAGGCGGAACCCAGCTCATCGAGCAAAAGTGGCCTCGCACGGCCAATGACAAGTTTGCCAATCTCGGTCGGAAAACTGCCCACCACAATAGATGTCAAAATGAGCGTCGCCCAGCCATGGAAGCGAACAAGCATTTGCTGCGACGCAAGACGAATTTCTGATGAAAGCAGCATGGCCGTTGCCAGCCAGACAAGAATACCGATGCCGAGCCACACCAATGTGCGAATCAGATCTGTGATAGTACGCAACACTTCCATGACGATAAAATCGCTGCTCATGGCATCGCGAATGATCTGCGCATCCCAAAGATGCAGCACCAGCAGAACGAAGGGCAAGAGTACCACAATTGCCGTCATTTCCATGATCCAGCTTGAAGGTGCACCTGCATAAGCTGGCCTTACAAGCGCTCTTAAGAGTTCCAACGCAGCACGAAATGGATAGAGGACCGTGCTTGTGGCTTTGCGCTCGTTCATGTCGGGATTACTCTTTCTTTAGAGCGCATCTTATCCGAAAACCGGTTCCCACTTTTTGGGATGCGCTATGCTTTAGATTATCACTGTTACAAAGCTCAATGTTGCATCCTAGAAACACGCGCCTTATCCAGTAGTTCGAGCGCATCCACGAAAAGCGGACACAAACACCTTTCTTTGCGAAAGTCGCAAACAAGAATCGATGCATCAGCATGCAACATGGCCTGGAGGCAATTTCGTGACTAACAAACAGAACAAGACAGAAAAGCTGGGCATAAACACACGCTTGACCCGTGACGGCTACGATCCGCGTGACTATCACGGCTTCGTCAACCCACCGGTTGTACGCGCTTCCACTGTGCTTTTTCCTGATGCTGAGACCATGGCCACCGGCAATCAGAAATACACCTATGGGACGCGCGGAACACCAACGAGCGAAGCCTTATGCAAGGCAATAGACGCGCTTGAGGGTTCCGCCGGTACGGTCTGCGTTCCCTCTGGTCTGGCGGCGGTTACGGTTCCCCTGCTCGGCTTTTTGTCACCTGGTGATCACGCGCTATTTGTCGATTCGATTTATAATCCAACCCGCCATTTTGCCGATACGATCCTCAAGCGCATGGGCGTAGAGGTTGAGTATTATGATCCTGAAATTGGCAGTGGCATTGCAAAACTGATGCGCCCCAACACCAAGGTGGTGTTTACGGAATCACCCGCATCCAACACCTTTGAAGTTCAGGATATTCCAGCAATCGTAGATGCGGCGCATAAGGGCGGCGCGATCGTCATGATGGATAATACCTGGGCGACACCGCTTTATTTCAAAGCACTCGATTTCGGCGTGGACATTAGCATTCACGCCTCCACCAAATATCCATCCGGCCATGCAGATATATTGTTCGGCACAATTTCAGCCAATGAAAAATGCTGGCCGCAACTGCTCGAAACGCACGGCACACTCGGATTGTGCGCTGCACCCGACGACGCTTATCAGATCCTGCGCGGCTTGCGCACAATGGGCGTTCGTCTGGAACATCATCGCAAAAGTGCGCTTGAAATTGCGCACTGGCTGGAAAGCCATCCAGCCGTTGACCGTGTCTTGCACCCCGCACTTGAAAGCCACCCCGGTCATGAATTGTGGAAGCGCGACTTCAAGGGATCATCCGGTGTATTTGCCTTTGTACTTAAAAGCGGCACGCGCAAACAAGCCCATGCATTTTTGAATGAACTTGAGATTTTTGGGCTCGGTTACTCGTGGGGCGGCTACGAAAGCCTTGCAAACGAGGTCGGTCTAAAAGACCGCACAGTCGCCAAGGGAGATTATCCAGGCCCAGTCATCCGCTTACAGATTGGTCTTGAAGATGTGCCTGACCTGATCGCCGATCTTGAAAAGGGTTTTGCAGCGATCTAAACCTATCCCTTCAGAATAGTGTCGGCTGTGTTCAATTCACAGCCGACCAACTTATATATACAATGCAATGTTCTATTTATTTCGCTCCACTGAATATATATTAGAAAATACTTTATATAAATCAATTTTAAGCGGCAAATTAAGTCAGGAAATTCATTTCCATCTGACGGATAAACATTTATACTTTCCCTTATCGAAATTAAAAACGGCTCGGGACAGTGCTTTTTTATAAGTTCATCAGAAGTCAGGCATCTCTTTTTTTGCAGGCAATTCTTGCCCTTTTTTTGTTGGCGCTGATCATCGCTCCTGTCAACGCACAGGACGCGCCTTTGCGTCAGGTCAAAGTGGGCGTCTATATCAGTGATCCCTTTGTCATCAAAGACGGGGATACATTTAATGGCATGGCGGTCGACCTCTGGCGCGATATTGGAGCGCGGCTTGGGCTGGTGTCCCAGTTTGTCGAGTATCCCAATTATACTGAGCTGGTTAAAGCAGTATCCGAGAACCAGGTCGATGTGGCCGTATCCAACATTACAATTACCGAAAAGCGTGCTGAAATTGTCGATTTCACGCATCCCTGGTTCGACGCTGGCCTTAGAATCATGGTGCACAGAGAGGCCGGCAACAGCTGGGAGGACCTGATCGGCGATCTCGAAAATGCTGGCCATCTGGCGACTTACGCATGGATCGGCATTGTCATTCTGATCGCCACGATCTTGCTGACGTTCTTCGACCGTCGGTTTGATCCAAATTTTCCTCGGCGATGGCTCGAAGGAATCGCGGAAAGTTTCTATCATGTGGTTTCTCTTGCGACGTCTGGTAAAAGCTCGCGCAAAAACCTGTTTGGATGGTTAGGTCGGATATGGCAGGCCTTCTGGCTTGTCTTTGGCATAGCCGTGGTAGCCTATGTAACATCGTCTGTCACAAGCGTTATGACGGTTGCGCATATTTCCAACAATATCAACAATCTGGCCGACCTTCAAAACAAGACTGTTGGCGTTCGTACGGGAAGTATCGCGCAACAGCTCCTGCAAGCCCGCTCCATTTCGACCGTCAACTTCGATCATCTTCCGGAAGCTGTGAAAGCACTCACCGATGATGAAATTTCAGCGATTGTCGGGGATAGTCCGGTGCTGGAATATTACACGCATAAATATGCGAGTGAGCCGGTTGAAATCGTTGGCAATATATTCAGCCCCGACAAATACGGCTTTGCTTTTCCGCGCCACAGCGACCTTGTAAAACCAGCCTCGATAGCGATCATCAGCCTACAAGAAAGTGAAGAGCTGGCTAATTTGAAAACAAAGTATTTTGGGCCACCAGAATAACACAAGTTAGAATACTTGATCCGCATCTTTCGCCTATCACGGCCTTCACTTATCGGATCCTTCGCTTGTCAAACCCAGTGCGGTGATTGCCAAAAATTGATTCCGATTTTTGCACCAATGCTGTAGAAGCCCGCTTTGATAAGGTATGCTGGATTCAGGTGTAAGACGCACCAAAGGAAAACATCATGATGAGCTGGGTATTTGTGTTGCAGGGTGTCATTGCCATTGGACTGGCAGGCTTAGCCGTTGCCGTCATTCTGCGTCAGCGCAAATGAAATCTATTTAAGAAGAGATCATTCGGGAACTTCCTAGTCATATTCATCGTTTATTAACCAATGAAGTTGTTCAGGGAGAAACCAAATGAAACTCTCTTTCAAAGCAGCATTAATTGCCTTGGGTGTTTTTTCCGCGGGTGCAGCTCAAGCAGCAAATGCAATTGTCACGACTAATCTCAATGTTCGAACAGGTCCTGGTACGGGTTATGCATCTTTGGGTAGCATTCCGAATCGGGCGCCTGTGAGCGTTCAGGGTTGCACATCGGGCTATGGCTGGTGCCAAATTAGCTATGGTAGGCTTTCTGGATGGGCCTCCTCTCGCTACTTGGCGATGCGAGAAGGGTCGAGCGGTGGCTACTCGGATGACTTTGGTCGCAACGCAGCCCTTATCGGCATCCCCCTGATCGCTGGCGTGGCGATCGGCGCTGCAATAAATGATCGGAATGACCGCTGGGACCGCCGTTATTATCGTGACCGTAATTGGGATCGTGGTCGCTGGAATCGTGGCCGAAACTGGGATCGACCGCGTGGTGGTTGGGACCGCTCGTATAGAGGCGGCCCTCGCCTAAGGCACGGATGGGGTAGCAGCAGAGGTGACGGCCCACGCGGTCAATAGATTTAATCTTAAACAAAGCGAAACGCCGCAATGTACGCGGCGTTTTTTTATTGTAGGAACAAGCAGTCTGCGGCGCAAAACGCTCGGGCCACAAACAAGAGTAGACACACCTACCGTTCACAAACCGACAGTTTTCATAATCAATGAAACTGCGGCAACTTATAATCGGGATTATATTATGTCTGATGAAATCGTACGTGACAGCAACGGCACCCAACTCAACGACGGTGATTCTGTGACCTTGATCAAAGACCTTAAGGTCAAAGGCACATCCACCACGCTCAAGCGTGGAACGCTGGTAAAGAATATTCGCCTCACCGGCAATCCGGACGAGGTCGATTGCAGCACTAAGCAAGTTAAAGGGCTTGTTCTGCGCACTGAATTTTTGCGAAAGGCTTAAACTTGCCTACTCAGATATGAGCCGAGAAACTGTAGCGCGCTGAAAAAATTGCGCGCTACATAGATTAAAACGCATCCCCAAAACTGTGAAACGTTTTTGGAAAAGATGCGCGTTAAAACAAATAATTAGAGCGCTGATCTGATCCAATCAGATGAAAATGCACACTAAGCAGAAATCCAAGCCGCTCATGGAAACACTCTCCAGCTTTAATTTGAGTTATATTTCGCCTGAAACAACGATAAATTTTTCTACTGATAATTTTATTAAATCAACCGCCGCACAGTTCTTATTTCGTGGAAACAGCACATGTCTTCGCGAAAAGATAATGGCGCGGAAAACTATCTTATGCGCTCGCGATTCATCAAGAGAAACAGTGTAATGCGCTTTCTGCCTCATCACTTTATTGATGATTTACTGGTGGCTAAAACTGACTGTATTCAGGCTTGTTTTCGACACAACATTTAATCTGAAATAAGGAAAATCAGCCAAGAACAGACCTTCTTAAGGTGCGGCGTTTAGAAGCATACAAAAATAGAGTTTTGATAATTAGTAATATTTAATATCAAATATAGAGTTCGTAGGGGTTATTTTCTTTCGTTCGCCCGTCTTCAGGCAACCAGTGCTTATTTGATAAAGCACCGTGAATTCTGGCAAGTTAAATGGGGGCTGATCGTGGTAAACGATTTGGTGGTGGATCTTTCGCGGATTCAGTTTGCGGCAACAGCCTTATATCATTTTCTTTTTGTTCCATTGACGTTGGGCTTGACCATTTTGGTCGCCATAATGGAAACGGTTTACGTTACAACAGGGCGCGAAGTTTATCGCCGCATGACCCAGTTTTGGGGAAAGCTGCTGCTGATTAACTTTGCGCTGGGTGTCGCAACCGGTCTCACAATGGAATTCCAGTTCGGTATGAACTGGTCGTTTTATTCCAGCTTTGTCGGCGATGCTTTTGGTACGGCACTGGCGATTGAGGGCTTAATGGCCTTCTTCATGGAATCAACATTCCTTGGATTGATGGTGTTTGGTTGGGATCGCCTCACCAAGATGCAGCATCTGGTTGTCACCTATCTGGTAGCGCTCGGTTCAAACCTGTCGGCCCTGTGGATTCTTGTTGCCAACAGCTTTATGCAGAGCCCTAAAGGTGCTGATTTCAATCCGGTTACCATGCGTATGGAGCTCAGTAGCTTCTTCGACATGTTCTTCAACCCAGATGCACAGGCGAAATTCGTGCATACTGTGCTCGCAGGCTATGTCACGGCAGCGATTTTTGTCTGCGGCGTCAGCGCTTTTTATATGCTGCGCAATCGCCACATGGATGTCGCCAAGCGTTCGTTCCGCATTGCGGCACTCTTCGGTGTACTCGGAACCGGTGGGGTTCTGACCCTTGGTGACGCGCTTGGCTTTGTTGGCGCGCATGCGCAGCCGACCAAGCTTGTGGCCATGGAAGCGCTTTGGGAAACCGAAGAAGCGCCCATGTCCTTCAATGCGATCGCCTTTCCATCGCAGAGCGAGCAGAAAAATCTCTTCGCTGTCAAAATACCAGCCATGCTGTCTATTCTCGTGACGCACTCCCTTGAGGGAACGGTGCCTGCCGCGGATGTATTGGAGGAGCGCGCGAAAACGCGTATCCGTAACGGTATTCCGGCGATAGAAGCCATGCAGGTTCTCAGTTCAAATCCGACCGATCCCGCAGCGCTGGCTAAGTTCGATCTGCACAAGGATGATCTTGGCTATGGCTTTCTCGTCCAGCGTTATGCACCTGATGGCGACATCACGCGCATAACGGATGCAGATATCGATAAGGCCGCAAAAGATACCATTCCTGAAGTCTGGATCATCTTCTGGTCGTTCCGCGTCATGGTGGGGCTGGGTTTGCTGATGCTGGGCTACTTTGTCCTATCCTTCATTCTCACGCTGACCAATACGGTTCAAAATAATCGTTGGTTCCTGCGGGCCTCCGTATGGATGATCCCTGTTCCATTCATAGCCTGTGAAATGGGCTGGCTCGTGGCCGAGGTCGGGCGACAGCCGTGGACGGTCTATGAAGTCTTGCCGACATGGCTTTCGGCATCGACGCATACGGTTGCCTATATGATCGTGTCTTTGTCGGGCTTTATTCTGCTCTACACAATCTTCGCTATCGTTGAGCTGTTTTTGATGCTGCATTTCATCCGCAAAGGACCAGATGCATTGGAAGAAACAAGTCCTGCAACTGCACCAGCTCCGGCTGCGGCTTATTAATCGGGAGATCTGTGATGGATATTTATCTCGTACTACAGATTGTCTGGTGGTTGCTTCTCGGTATTCTCCTGATGGGTATTGCCATCATGGTCGGCATGGATATGGGCGTTGGCACATTGCTACGCTATGTCGGGCGCACCGATACTGAACGGCGTGTTGCACTCAACATTATCGGCCCACACTGGGATGGCAATCAAGTCTGGTTCATTCTCGGCGGCGGTGCAATCTTTGCTGCATGGCCTTTGGTCTATGCGACAGCGTTCTCCGGCTTTTACATCGTGATGCTGGTTTTGCTGTTCAGCATGATCGTCAGGCCGCTGGGTTTTGAATATCGCAGTAAGATGCCATCCCCACGTTGGAGAAATGCGTGGGACTGGACGCTGTTCGTTTCCGGTTTTGTGCCGATGCTGGTGTTTGGTGCGGCCTTTGGCAACATCATTCAGGGAGTGCCGTTCAACTTCGATTGGCGGATGACATCTTATTATACCGGCAGCTTCATTGAGCTGTTCAACCCGTTTGCAATCTTATGTGGTCTGCTCTCTGTTTCGCTGTCGATCTATATGGGCGGCGCAATGCTGATGAGCGGAGGCCTCGGAAATCTCGCGGATCGTGCCCGTAAGTCTTCGCTTTTCGGCGGTATACTGGCACTGGTTCTGTTCACGATTGGGGGCTTCTGGGTTTCGGGCATGGACGGTTATCAGATCGTGCAGGGGCCAAATCCGGGTGTACCGCAAACACCTCTGCATCAGGTGGTCGAACGCACACCGGGCGCACTTCTCTCGAACTTCCACGAATATTCGGTACTTTGGATAATTCCGGCGCTGACCTATATCGGCGTTGCCTTGGGGCTTGTGGCACTGCTTGCACGCAAGGCATTGCTTGGCTGGTGGCTCGGTGCCATCGCATGGATTGGCGTTATCGGCACCGCAGGTGCTGCAATGTTCCCGTTCATGATGCCATCGAGCACCAATCCATCGCATAGCCTCACAGTTTGGAACTCCGGCTCCAGCGAGCTGACGCTGATGTGGATGCTGGGCTTTACGGTTGTCTTCATGCCTCTGATCGTCGTTTACACGAGCTGGGCTTTCTGGGTGATGCGCGGCAAGGTTGATCCCGACCATGTAGAGACGTCGCACCACGCATTTTAAGGAGAGCAAGATGAGCGTATTCTGGCGTTTTGTGGTGGCAATGATCATCGCTGTGATTGCGATCCTTATTGGCATCATCCTTGGTGATTACGGCCCTTGGTATCTCTCTTGGTTGCTTGGCACCGGCTTTATGATCCTTGTTGCTGCACTGGGCGGCGTCTTGTTTGAAGAGCAGGAAGAAGCTGCGAGCAAAAAGGGCGATGGGATCGACATACAGAAGTCTAAGACACCGCAAAGACATCTCGAATATTGAGATCACAGCGTTGGTGTTGAAAATCCCATACAGAGCATTTCTCCGTATGGTTTATGTGGGGGGATTGATGTGATCTTTTTCCATCAATACAGAAAGTGATTTCGCCTCCGGTAACTATTTTTTTACGAAGCATTCTTTCAGGCAACGGTTCACCGTTCTGAATTTTGCTTTGGGGGGAAAAGCCAATGGCTTCAGGTATTTCACGTCGGAACTTTATCAAGCTCGGCACCTTTGCCGGTATTACGGTGATGCTTGGACGTGTTCCTGCCGCAGACGCTCTGGAAGTACATTCAGGCCCCACATCAACCGACTGGATCGGCAAGGATGGCAAGGCGCGTTCGCGCTGGGATGGCGTTCGTAAAGTAACAGGGCAAAAGAACTTTGCGCGGGATTATCGTGCGCGCGATATCCCCGGTTGGCCGAAGCAACAAAGCCACGCTTTCATGCTCAAGGCGACGAAAGCTGACCGGACATTTGAAGGCATTGACCTTTCTATACTCGGCGCAGATTTGCAGCCTGATAGAGTTTTGCTTCAGGAAGATCTTGTTCGTGACGGTCTGAATATTCCGCAAGACACCAATATGGGCAAGGGCTTCTACGGCTACAATATTCTTGTGCCTAAAGGTGAAACACCACCTATTCTGGGTCACCCTGTTGCTATCCTGATTTACAAAGATTTTGATCGGTTTGATGCTGCAAAACGTCAATTGCGTTTTGAAGATAATGTGGTTGTCTATGGTGAAGAAACCGGTCCCAAGCCACCGGCGAATTACGGCGCTGCGCGCTATGTGCGTATCGGCGGCGATACACCATATGATCCATCAGTATTCTCGCCTTATCAGGATGCTGGCATTAAAGGCGGGTTTGACGGCAATACACCTGTCTGGCCGCCCTATGCGCCGGATAAAGCAATCGCCATTCCGCCGATCATCCGAAAAGATCGCGGTGGCGGCTTTATCGAGGCTTTGCATCGAGCGGATGAAAAGCCTGATACACAAGGCATCGCCATGGATTATGCAAAGAGCATCACCGATGAGGTAGAAGCCGCACGTAACAATCCTGATAAAATCGTGCTGGAGCGCCACGGCTTTTCGCAGTCCATCGATCCTTGCGCGATGGAGCCAGACAACTGCAATGCCTGGTATGATGCCGCGACAAAAACCATGCATGTGATGACGGCCACGCAGTCACCGACAGGCATCGTTAATGCTGTCGCAATGCTTGCCAAAAACAACAAACTCTTTCCAGTTGAGAAGATCGTTTTGCTGACGGGCTCGACAGTTGGTTATGGGTCGAAGGATTATTCGGTCTTTCCATTCTATGCGATGGCGGCGTGTTTTTATGGGGAAGGTCATGCAATCCGCATGGCGAATGATCGCTATGAACAGTTTCAGATGGGTATGAAACGCCACTCAGTTGAGATGGATGTTTCGATCACTGCCGACCGCAAGACGGGAAAGTTTGAAATTCTCAAAGGCTTTTATAATTGCAACGGCGGCGGGCGTGAAAACCTGTCGGTTGCGGTTTCCCATGTGGCGGCGCGCGGCGCACAATCGATCTATTACTTTCCAAAGTCGGATCTGACGGCTCTTGCCATGGCAACGCCTGCTGTTGAGGCCGGTTCAATGCGTGGCTTCGGCTCATTGCAGTCCATGGCTATCACCGAACTAATGGTTGATGAGCTTGCTAGTGAGTTGAAGATCGACCCGATCGAATTGCGTCGTCGCAATGCCATTCTGGAAGGTTATCCGAATACGCAAGGTGGCATAATTGCTGGCGATCCGCGCAATGTCGAAATGCTCAATCTCGCCGAAAAACACCCGATCTGGCAAAACCGGGAAAAAGCCAAAGCTGAATTTGAGGCAGCCAATCCCGGCAAGCTTTACGGTGTTGGTTTCTCGCAGGTTCAGCAAGTTTATGGATCAAGCGGCGTGCCAACTGCCTTGGTTCTGGAGTTTGACGCGAGTGGAAAACTGACCATGCGCCATTGCGTGCAGGAAATCGGCACTGGTGGCACGACAGCACAGCAGGTTATGGTCTGGCAGGCACTGGGTAAAGCGCCGGATGTGGTGGATTTCGGGGTTACCGAATTCGAGCAGTTGCCGCTTCACACCAGCTATGCCGATCAGAAAAAGCAAGATGAGCTTGCGAAAAACGATCCTTACTGGACACCCGCGCTGATACCGGACATGAGTTCGTCAAGTGGTGTCTATTATATCGGCTTTGGTACACGACAAGCCGGCCGTTTTCTGCTCGAAAACAGTCTTTGGCCAGCCGCCAAAGCGCTGTGGAGCGAAGGTGTTGGCGGCGGCGCCATCGCAAGCCTGAACGTTGAATTATCAGATATCCGGGTCGGTCCTGATGGTATTGGCGGCGGCGGTATGACGCCGATCCCGTTTGAGCGTCTTGCCAAAAAAGCCCATGAAATGGGGTTAATTACCGGTGTTGCAGTCCATGCCTACAGCAGCTGGCAATGGTCACGTGCGGAGTTTGATATTCCGACAGTTGGCGAGAGAAACCTGCCGCTTGATGCGATTGCGGTAAAATATGGCGACGGTGCTTCTGATGAGTTGAAAAGCCGTATGACCACGGCGGGTTATGACTTCATCAAACGCAAAATTGCTTATTACCCGCCGACAAAACGCGGCGGTGCCGATCCGACAACCGTTACGCCAGCCGCATGTCTGGTGGAAGTGAACGTGAACACTTTCACGGGTCAGGTTAAGGTCATGCGTCATCACATGATGATGGCACCCGGCACGATGATTGTACCTGAACTTGTTTCCGGCCAGATACAGGGCGGCACTGCGATGGGTATCGGCCACGCGCTGATGGAAGAAATGCCGCTTTATGAAGACGGCCCCGGCAACGGCACATGGAACTTCAACCGCTATACCCTACCGCGAGCCAAAGATGTGGCTGTTTGGAACCAGACCTCTGATTATCTGCCGCCACTTTCAGAAACATCACCACCCAAAGGCATGGCGGAATTGGGCATGATCCCGATCCTGCCAGCAACCAGCAATGCCATTACGCATGCCACCGGAAAACGTTTCTATGAATTTCCGATTACTCCGGAAAAAGTAAAAAGGGCCTTGTCATGAGCATCGAAAAACGCCCGCTGTCCCTGACCATTAATGGCAAGCCAATCGGTCCGGTTCAGGTTCCGGTCGGTATGCCAATGATCGATTTTCTGCATGAATATCTGGATCTGACCGGCACGCATTTTGGTTGCGGTCAGGGCATCTGTCATGCCTGCACCGTTATGGAAGTGCAGAAGGATGGCACGCGAACTGAAAGCCGCACCTGCATTTATGATGCGCATTTCTTCAATGGAAAATCGATCATTACAATCGAAGGTCAGGCTGAAACTGATGCGGATGGCAAAGTAACAAAACTAACGCCGATCCAGCAGGCTTTCATCGATAATTTCTCGTTCCAGTGTGGCTATTGCACGCCCGGATTTGTGGCAGGGGCAACAGTTTTTATCGATCAACTCAAGCGTCAGCCTGTCAAACGCGCTGATCTTGAAGGCGCGATTGAAGAAGCACTTGATGTCCATATCTGCCGCTGCACAGGCTATGTGCGTTATTACGAAGCCATTCGCGATGTGGCGCTTGCCACGCCCGGTTGCGTGATCGGATAGGAGAAAAACGATGAAAAGCCATAGATTGCGCAATTCGATCTTAGCCATCATCGTGTTGGGTGCACTGATTGCGCTCCCCATACTGTTTGGCCTTTTTCGCTCATCCAGTGTGGCCCCACAGGCCGAGCAGGCCATGACACCCGAACAGATGCAAAGCCTGATCCCGCGCGGGCGTGAACTGGCACTGGCGGGCGATTGCTTCGGTTGTCATTCACTGCCGCAAGGCCCAATGGCTGCGGGCGGCGTACCAATCCAGCTTCCTGTTGGCACGATTTATTCGACCAACATTACGCCCGATAAAGAGCATGGCATCGGTAACTATACCCGTGCTGATTTCCATCGTGCTTTGAAAGACGGTATTGCTGCTGGTAAGGGTAATCTCTACCCGGCCATGCCTTATGTTTACACCCATATCACCACGCCCGACGATCTCGACGCGCTTTACGCTTATATGATGAGCATTCCGCCGATCCCGGTTGCCAATAAAGCGAATACCGGTGTGTTCGTACTGCCGGTGCGCCCATTCCTGAATTTCTGGAACTTGCTGAACTTCCCGAACAGGGAGGTTCCTCAGAATGAGTTGCGCTCGGCTGAATGGACCCGTGGTGCCTATCTCGTTGAAGGTCTTGCGCATTGTGGTGCTTGCCACACGCCCCGCAATCTTATGATGGGCGTTGATTTCTTGCGTCCGCTGCAAGGTGGCGAAGTGGATGGAATGGCCGTTCCCAATATCACAGCCACAGCATTATCCAAGCATGGCTTTGATGTTGAGACATTAAGCCAGTACCTCTCCACCGGCATCGCGCCTCAGGGCACATCTTTTGCCGGTATGAATACGGTGACCCATTTCTCAACCAGTGTCATGGACGCGGACGATATAAAGGCCGTTGCCACCTATCTGTTGACCGATGACGAAGGAAATATCGCAGCCGCAGCACCTCCGCCTGCACCTTTGGCGGAAGCGCATAATCCTGAACCGGGAAGCCCGATGGAAACCGGAAGGCTGGCCTATATTTCGGCCTGTGCTGGCTGTCATGGCGTCAATGGTGCAGGCATTCCGAATGTCGCTCCCGCTATGAAGGGCAATGCCACCCTCGCAATGGATAATCCGCAGACGCTGATTAAGGTGGTTCTCAACGGTATCCCGACGCAGACATTCACCAATGGTCAGCGCATGTACGCAATGCCGCCATTTGCCCATATGATTGATGATCCCGAAATTGCAGCCCTGATCACTTGGATCAGAGCTGAATGGGGTGGCCAGTCTGTAGCGGTGACTACCGAGCAGGTTGCAGCTGAAGAGAGCGCTGTCGATTAAAACTCATGAGTTGGACTCAATCGATTGAGCCCAACTTACTCATAATCACGTGCATATTTATTTCAGACGTAATCGGATCAACCCCCGGGGGGAATGATGAGTTCGAATATTTCACGTCGTAATTTTATGAAACTGGGTACAATCGCCGGTATAACTGTGATGCTTGGGCGGCTACCAGTCGCTCATGCGCTGGAAGTCCAGTCAGGACCAAGCCCGTCCGATTGGATTGGAGCAGATGGTCAGGCCCGTTATCGATGGGATGCCATTCGTAAAGTCACCGGCGAGAAGACCTTCTCGCGTGATTATCGGGCCCGCGATCTGGAAGGATGGCCCAAAGAGCAAGCCCATGCCTTTTTCATCAAAGCGACCGACGCAAAGCGAACCTTTGAAGGGGTTGATCTGACTATTTTAGGGGCCGGTCTTCAGCCTGATCGTCTGGTATTGCATGAGGATTTTGAAGCTGATGGTTTAACAGCGCCGCAAGCCGAAGGCCTAGCGGATGAATTTTACGGTAAAAGCATTCTGCTGCCAAAGGGCCAGACTGCTCCGCTTTTGGGGCAGCCAGTAGCACTGCTTGTCTATCATGATTTTGATCGCTTCGATGCCGCAAAGCGTCTTTTACGATTTGAAACGAGTGTTGTGAAATATGGTGCTGAAACTGGCGTTAAATCGCCAGCCAATTACGGTGCAGCGCGATATGTTCGCATTGGCGGTGAAACTCCTTCTGCCTCATCTGCTTATTCGCCGATACAGGATGCAGTTATATTTGGCGGCTTCGATGGCGATACACCAACTTGGCCATCAGACAGCACAACCGGAGTTTTTGTGCCTGCATCTGTGCTGACCAAGCATCGTGGCGGCGGTGGGATGCGCGATCCGGAAGAAGTCGCACGTGAGACCTATGAACCCATGCGACGCGGTATGAACGCCGCCGAAGATATAGCCAAAGCCATTGAGGAAGCGCGTAAGGACGACAGCAAGTTTGTGCTCGAACGGCACGGTTTTTCGCAATCCATTGATCCGAGTGCAATGGAACCGGACAACGGCAATGCGTGGTATGATGCGAAGTCAAAAACGCTGCATCTGATTGTCGCTGCACAATCGCCTTATGAGGTCGCGCGTGTTGCTGCCGCGATGGTTAAAGATAATAAACGCTTCCCCGTTGAGACGATCAAACTACTAACCGGAACAACAGTCGGTTACGGATCAAAAGATCACTCTATCTTTCCGTTTTATGCGATTGCGGCCTGTTTTTACGGCGACGGTTTGCCTGTGCGTCTGGCAAATGATCGCTATGAACAGTTCCAGCTTGGACTGAAGCGCCATTCTATCGAAATGGACGTCTGCATTGTTGCTGATCGCAAGACCGGCAAGTTTGAAATCCTGAAAGGATTTTATAATTGTAATGGCGGCGGACGCGCTAATTTCTCGTTCTCAGTTGCACAGGTAGCCGCTACCGCTGCTCAGTCAATTTATTATTTCCCTAAGTCAGACCTCACTTCGATAGCCCTTGCAACGCCAGCCGTAGAGGCAGGTTCAATGCGCGGCTATGGCACCATTCAGGTTATGAGCATCACCGAACTGATGGTCGATGAAATCGCAGCCGAACTTGATATTGATCCTGTTGAGCTTCGCCTTCGCAATGCGATGCGTGCGGGCGATGAAAATACGCAAGGTGCACAGCCATTGGGTGATTTGCGTAATGTCGAAATGCTCGAACTGGTGGCTAAAAATCCACTATGGGTCAATCGCGAACAAGCCAAGGCGGATTATGACAAAGCCAATCCCGGTCGCCTTTATGGCGTAGGTTTTGCGCAGGTTCAGAAAGACTATGGGTCCGGCGCGGATACCTCTGCACTCACGCTCGAATTTGATGCAAATGGTAAATTGAGCATGCGCCATTGCGTGCAGGAAATTGGCACAGGTGCGACGACCGCGCAACAGGTGATGGTTCGCAACATGTTGGGAAAAGTACCGGATGTCGTAGAATTTGGTGTAACTGATTTTGCCGAATTGCCGATGGTGAGCAATTGGTCGCCTTACACGACCACGCAGGAACAGCAGGACGAGCTGCAAAAAGATCCGTTTTGGGTTCCCAATGCGCTTCCGCCAATGAGTGCTTCCAACAGCGCTTATTTTCTGGGTTTCGGAACACAACAGGCGGCGCGGTTCCTTTTTGAAAACACGTTCTGGCCCGCGGCTAAAACCATTTGGAGTGAAGGTGCATCTGGCGGGCAAATTGCGAGTGGCGTCGTCACTCTTAACGATCTGCGTGTGACGGCAGGTGGTATCGGTGGTGGCGGAATGGAAACGCTATCCTTTGAACGTCTCGCACGCAAAGCCCATGAAATGGGTTTGGTGACGGGCGTTTCACTTCACTGCTTCAGTCGCTGGGAATGGGCAACGGCCAAATTCGATATACCCGTTATTGGGATGCGCGAGCTGCCAGTTGATCTTCTCGCTGTTCGCTATGGTGATGGTGCATCAGCGGAGCTTAAGGGCCGTATGACAACGGGCGGATATGATTTTATCAAGCGTAGTACGGTGTATTTTCCGCCAGTGCAGCGCAACAATGCGGGTGTCACCACCTATACGCCAGCAGCATGTATCGTTGAACTCAACGTGAATACGTTCTCTGGCGAAGTCGAAATCATGAAGCATCACAGCATTCTTGATCCGGGCAATATTATCGTCCCCGCGCTGGTTTCCGGCCAGCAACAGGGTGGTGTGGCGATGGGAATTGGCCATGCTTTGATGGAGGAGCTTCCGCTTTATGAAGACGGTCCGGGTAACGGTACGTGGAACTTCAACCGCTATACGCTCCCGCGCAGCAAAGATGTAGCAGTCTGGACGCAGACGGCTGAATATCTTGAACCACTGTCAGAAACTTCGCCGCCGAAAGGCATGGCAGAAGTGGTTATGATTCCGGTTGTTGCCGGAATTGGAAATGCCATCACGCATGCAACTAGCAAGCGTTTTTATCGTCTGCCGGTCACGCCGGATAAGATTAAAAAAGCGTTGGAAGACTGAACATTCTAAGCCTTTCGGAAGAACCCACATGAAGCTAACGGGACAGATTGAATTTGACGATACGAAACTGGCGGTTAAGGCCGTTTCGATCAACGAAAATGACTTTCCGTTGACGCCGGCTTTGTCCGAGGATAATTGCGCGCTCGCTGTCATTGTGGGTGTCGAAGGGCCTTCCTATCGCCGTTGCGGGGCAGCGATGGTGATTGATGCCTCTGGCCATCGTTGGGGTAATCTATCGTCGGGCTGTATCGACAAAAATGTCGTTTTAAACGCCAAATCAGCTATGGAAACAGGTCAGACCATGCACGTGCGTTACGGCAACGGTTCGCCTTACTGGGATGTGCCCCTTCCCTGCGGGGGCGCTCTCGACATTCAGATTTTTCCGTTTCCCGACAAACTTCTTCTGAAAACTATTGCCGACTATCTCAAAGCACGAAAACCGGCGATGTTAACTTTAGGGGAAGACGGAACCTTGTCGCTAAACCCGACAGGTATGGGTTTGCATCTGACCATTCTGCCCCAAATAAGAGTGTTGGTGTTTGGCACTGGTATGGAGACGATTTGTTTTACCGAACTGGCACTTGCTGCCGGTTGCAAGGTCGAACTTTACTCACCCGATCCTGACGTGCTGGCGCGATTCTCGTGGGCTAACTCTCTTGTTACAAATCATTGGCCGCAAGATGTTGATGCTGACGAAAGAAGTGCAGTCATCACCTTTTTCCATGACCACAATCGCGAAACTGACATCCTGTCAGCAGCATTGGATAGTCCGGCGTTTTTTGTTGGTGCACAAGGCAGCAGACGAACACATACAACACGCTGCAAAGCACTGAGCGCTATGAATTGTAATAGTCAGAAGATAGACAAACTGCGATTTCCACTCGGGCTTATACCATCGACACGCGACCCCTACACGCTCGGCGTTTCTGCGCTTGCCCACATATTGCAGAATGTGAAGGATGGCGCGTTTTCAAATAATATAGCTAAAGACGCGAAATGAGTGGAGCGGCAAAAGTTGCAGTTATCGTTTTAGCGGCAGGCAAATCGCGGCGCTATGGTGCTGGCAACAAGCTGCTTTCTCGCTATCAGGGAAAACCGTTATCGGCTCATGTTGCGGCATGCCTTCAAGGGATACCGTACAGTTTCGGCGTGGTTGTCGCACGTGATCCTATGGTCGCAAGTCTGTTCAGACGCACACGCCTGCGCCCGTTATTCCCAGACAACACCAACACACAAAGTGAAACATTGAAAGCCGGGTTACGTTACGTGAAAAAACACGGCGCAAGCCATGCACTCTTGCTACTTGGGGATATGCCAAATGTCTCACGTCAACACATAAAAAGAATGGTTGCGAAAGTTGGGGCTCATCCCGTCATTTCTCACAATGGAAAGTCGTGTCTGCCGCCAGCGCTGATACCCAGACATCTTTTTGGCAAACTTCAACATCTGCGCGGAGATACAGGTGCCGGAAAAATGCTTTTGCGCCACCCGTCTCTTATCCGAATATCTTTAGACGTCAGGCAGGCGGTTGATATAGACACGAAACCTAAAGCATTTCCAGCAAAAGTGCGAAGCGGTTTTGCGTTGGATAATGCGTAAAACAAAGAGATAAAGCGGCTCCAACGATTCCGTTTAAAACGAGAACCGCTCTAAGTTGACGTGAGTGAACGACATCAGAGCTATCCAAAAATTGCTTGATGCACACGATTTGGCGGAAAATGAGGAACTAATATTGTTGTAATTTTCAGCTAAAGCAAAAAGTCAGTAATCTTGTAAACCGTCTATAAAACAGCGGTAAAACTGACCTTCGACTCAGGTTAACTAACCTATTGAAATAATGGCGATCCCGACTGGATTCGAACCAGTGACCTACGGCTTAGAAGGCCGGTGCTCTATCCAGCTGAGCTACGGGACCTCACCATCAGAACCCGGACTTAACACAAAGTGTCAGGCCGGGAAAAGCTGTTAGTGCGTCCAAGGCTGGACGCGGTAGAAGCTAAAGTTATCCGAATAGGAAACCTTGCGGCGCGTGGTTTCATGCGGTTCGATGACACGATAGGCGATGCCGTTGCGGGTCGCATATTCGATTGCATCTTCGCGACTGTCAAACGACAGGCGAATCTGACTCTTCATATCGCCAGAAGAAGTGTAGCCCATCAGAGGCTCAACCTTGCGGGCGCTCTCCGGCTCATATTCCAGAAGCCAGTTTTCAGTTTTGGCTTTACCAGACTGCATTGCGGTCTTAGCTGGACGGTAAATACGTGCAACCATTTGAAGAACCTTGATCTATGCTCTTTAGCCCCGTCAGAGGCGATGATTTCAACAAGGCAATAGTTTACACGTCACATCATGTCAACGCGATAAAGACGCACGCCACAGCATCTGACTGCGACATACTCATCTTGGCAAATTGTTTTGAAGAAAATGGTCGGAGCGAGAGGATTCGAACCTCCGACCCTCTGGTCCCAAACCAGATGCGCTACCAGGCTGCGCTACGCTCCGTGCTTTGTAAGCGGCCCTTCCCTAGATAATCGCCAGATATAAAGCAAGTGATAAAAAGCGTTTTTCCGAATTTTCTTCACACTCTGATTTTTCTCAGCTTTTTTGGAAGCGCGAGCAAGCGAGTTGGAACCAATCACAGGCTCATGCGTTTTGACCGCACCTACAAATGTCAGGAGTTTCAGCGTGAATCGCAACGGTCTTTATCTGATTATCGGTGCTCTCATTGTCGTGGTGGCAGGTTTCGCGATCTATACCTATCAGGAAGAAACCAAGCCCTCCGGCATCGAAATGAAAATCGGTGAAGGTGGCGTTTCAATTGAAGAGAACTAATCCTTTAGTCTCAGACAAACACAAAATATCACCAATGGTGGAAAACTTAATCGAGTTAAAAACATATAAACCGATTAAGATTTCAAACGCTTAAGGTTTGTGATGCAACGTTTCTTCAAGGTCCGTGTTATTCGGCTTGCCAGAACAACAGAGGCCCAATTTGGGGAGGATCGAAATGGACATCCAGAATTCAGATGCAATTTATCGCCGCCACGAAAATGAGTGGGCAGCGTTTCGAGATGCAGTTCAGCAAAAAGAATTGAGTCAGAAACGGAACGAGCCTGTTTCTGCCGAAGCTCTTTCGGGTATCAAGTCATCCGGACAGGAATAACTCTTTCGACCATCTTCGATAAAACGCCGCGCAAGCGGCGTTTTTTATTGGGGTCGTATTATGAAATCTTAAATTCAAGAAAATTGACTTTAGATTCCAACCTTCTGCGATACGTTCCGGTGATCACCATCACGTAAGGATTAGAACATGCCGGTACAAAAAGAAGCTCAAAAAGTAGCAATTATAACTGCAGGCGGCAGCGGCATGGGCGCTGCATCCGCAAAGCGTCTGGCACAAGATGGTTTTGCCGTGGCTATTTTATCATCGTCAGGTAAAGGCGAAGCACTGGCCAAAGAACTCGGCGGCATTGGCGTCACGGGGTCAAACCAGTCAGTTGATGATCTGAAAAAGCTTGTCGATCTCACTGTTGAGAAATGGGGCCGCATCGACACTTTGGTCAACAGCGCCGGACATGGACCTCGTGCACCAATTCTCGATATTACCGATGAAGACTGGCACAAGGGTCTTGATACCTATTTTCTCAATGTTGTGCGTCCAAGCCGGCTCGTTGTGCCGTACATGCAAAAGCAGAAATCCGGCACGATTATCAATATTTCATCAGCATGGGCTTTTGAACCAAGCTCTATGTTCCCGACTTCTGCCGTTTTCCGAGCGGGTCTTGCCTCTTTTACGAAGGTCTTTGCCGATACCTATGCAGCAGACAATATCCGCATGAACAATGTTCTGCCGGGCTGGATCGACAGCCTGCCTGCAACAGAAGAACGTCGCGACAGTGTGCCGTTGCAGCGCTATGGCACAAGCGAAGAAATTTCTGCGACCGTCGCATTTCTTGCTTCGGAAGGTGCTGCCTATATCACAGGCCAGAACCTTCGCGTGGATGGCGGCCTCACGCGTTCCGTTTAGTCCGGTAACCAAATGCGAAGGAAGACCCGCTAGTGTCTTCCTGTCGCGATTCGGACAGGGAACAGATAAATGGCACCTCGGAAACGGAGCTCCCGCCCGACAAAACGCTCAACTGGGCGTTCAACAGGGCGCAAGAGTAGTTCAGGCTCATCCACACCGATATTGGCGCTCGGCGCGATATTGGGTTTGGGTGCCTTTAGCCTGTGGGCGACTGCACAGCATAAAAGCCCGCAAGCGGCACTCACTGCCCTTTTTCAACGCCCCACGCCAACAGCCACCTTTTCTGCGCCTGCGAAGACAGAAACCAGACAGCCTGTCGAAAAGGCTGTGATCGAGAAGAAAACGCAATCCAGAGATTATGCAGGTGCAGTTGGCCCAGTCCCTCGCCCTGCCGCATCCGTTGCGCCTGCGCAACCCAAGTCCGTGCAGCAGGCAGCCGTTCAGACCCTCAGGCCAGCGCAAATGCTAGCCCCACCGCCGCCACCGCCTGCATCAGCAAAGTCATTGCCGATGCCACCACGCGGCACCAATGCGCCAACACAATCGCCTTCGGTTATTTATGCAAAGACCAAGCTGACCATTCATAAGAATGCCTGGGACAAGTCGCCAGCGATTGGCACAGTCGATAAGGGCCGCGAAATGCGTTCTTATGGCAAAACGGGCAAATGGCATCGCGTTGTGGTCCCTTCGACCAATATGATTGGCTGGGTGCATGAAGATCAATTGCAGGGTGGTCGCAACAAGCTGGACAGTGCGCGAATGATTACCCGATCTATTGAGAAAAAGCCGGAAGTGCCGCTCATGCAAAAAGCGCGCATTCAACCGCCGATGGCCATTGGGCAGAAGAATTAAAGCATTTCCAGCAAAAGTGCGAAGCCGTTCTGCGTTGGATAATGCGACAAAGCAAAAAGATAGAGCGGTTCCAACGTTTCCGTTTTAACACGAACCGCTCTAAATTTTTTGAAGTGATTTTGCCATAGCCGCGATCTGCGGATCACCGGGAAGATAGTGAAAACCAATATTGAGCAGCGATGATGTATCGGCGAGCATATCACCGAAAAGCTGCTCATAAAGTGTATTGCGTCCAAGCAAAGTAAGCAGAGTTTTCATGAGTGCTGCGGGAACTGGCAACAGCCTTGAAGGCCGTCCCAGGGCAGCGCGGGCTTTCGAGACAAGTTCGCAGGTTGAACGCGGTTCAGGCTCGGCGAGATGAAAAATCTGACCAGACACCTGATTTGACGGAGCTTGTGCCAGAAACACCAAAGCGCGAGCCGCATTTTCCAATGAGACAAAGCTTCTGTGATTATTGGCAGCACCCAAAGGCAGCGGCAGAACACTATCACACAACCGCATCAAAGCGCGCAGATTAGCTTTCGCATCAGGTCCATAAACAAGCACCGGGCGTGCAATCACCACTTCAATCCCACGCATCGCAAGCAGCGCGGTCTCTGCCTTGGCTTTGGCACGTCCATAGTCGTCACGCGGCGCAAGCGGCATAAGCGGCATAAGCGGCGATGGGTTGTCGGCAATCGTGTAAATCGTCGATACAAAAATGAAGCGACGCACGCCAGCCTGTCTGGCTTTTTCTGCCAATTCAACTGTCAAGCGATGATTGACGGAATCAAATGCGTCGGTGTCTGGGCGCTCTGCCCCCGTGCGATGCGCAAGCGCAGCGCAATGAATTACCATATCGACATTGGTAAAGTCGGGCGCGGAAAGATCATTACGCGATAATGCACGGCTCTCATGCCCCTCGACTGCCAATCGTTGCAGAACAGCGCTTCCGATAAATCCGCTAGCTCCGGTGACGGCTATTTTCATCCCGCACCGTGACCAGCATCTGACATAACCTGTGCGGCGAGCGTACGGGTTATGCGGGTTTTTTGTTCCAGTGCAGCGCGATCGAGGCGATCAACAATCTGGATTGCCGATAAAAGCGAGCGCTCGATCCGGCTCACCAAATAGCTCACCACATGCAGTTCGACACTGATCTGCCGATCAGCAAAGAGTTTATGAATGACACCACCAAGCAGCATATCGTCCGGCTCGGCGATTTCCACGACCGTTGCCGCCTTGAGTCGCGATGCAAGATCGGGAAGCTTGACGTTCCAGTTTGCAGGCAACAAACGCGAGGTCATCAGAAGCGATGGACCCGGCCCAAGAGCTGCATTCTGCCGCACGCTGTTGATGAGATGAAACAGGCCTGTTTCATCAAAAGGCGCTCCACCGATATTGTCGATCAGAACCGGATATTCGGCAGCCCCTGTCACAATCGTGTCGCTGATAGCCTTGGGATCAGCCAGTAATGCATCTGTCGCCGCGCGCCAGACTTCCGCCAGATGCGTTTTACCCGCACCAGTCGGCCCAGCAAGAATCACCACCGGCGCAACCCAATTCGGCCAGCGATCAATCAGATCGACCGCCGCACGGTTAGACGCCGCGACCATGATGTCTTCGCGGTGATAGCCGGGCTGATGCTCAAGAGCGAGCGGTATCTGACGCGGGGCGTCATTCATCGCTTTCTCCCAAAAATCCTGCCCGGTTATAATTCAATTTCATTTCTCTTTGCCTGCATTATCGCCAGCTTCGATCAACAGCCCTTCATCGGGATTGGCGCGCTTATAAACCGGATCGTACATCGGAGAATGGAGATAGCGATTAAGCGCAAAGCGCACAAGCACCCCGACTGCTGCCGCGGCAGGCACTGCAACCAGCATTCCGGTGAAGCCAAACAGAGAACCGAAGGCGAACAGCGCAAACATCAACCAGACCGGATGAAGCCCTACTGACGAGCCAACAAGCTTGGGCTGGAGGATATTTCCCTCTACAAACTGGCCGAGGAAAAACACACCTGCAACAGCGACAATCATGATCCAGTCCGGCCAGAATTGCACCAGTGCAACACCGATTGCCAGTGCCAGTCCGACAAAAGAACCTATATAGGGAATAAAGCTGATAACACCTGCAAAGAAGCCGATTAGCAGGCCAAAATTCAGCCCTGTGAGGGTTAAGCCGATGGCATAATAGGTGCCCAGAATGAGGCACAAAGTACCCTGCCCGCGTACGAAACCGGCTACTGCGGCATCCATATCACGAGCAATACCGCGCACGGTGTAAAGCTGCCTGCGTGGCACCCATGAATCGATACGCGAAACCATGCGATCCCAGTCGAGCAGCATGTAGAACGCAACCACCGGCGTAACGATGAAAAGACCCGCAATATCAATCAGAGATTTCCCCGAATTCCACAGGGACTGCAACAAGGTTGAGAGGAAACCGGCGCCTTGCTGGAGCAGTGCGCTGAGATTTTCCTGAATAACGGAGCTATCGATACCGATATAGCGCTTGAGCCATTGCGAGTTTTCATTCGCCATCAGCGCCTGAAGCTGCGAGATATAATCAGGTAGCTTGGAGATAAAATCGACAAGCTGCGTTGCCAGAATCGGAATGATGATCATTAGTCCGACCACCAGTATTATCAGGAATATAAGCAGGATGAGAATGGTTGCCGCCAGTCGCGACAGCCCCAGCTTTTCCATCCGGTCCGCAACCGGATCGAGGAAGTAAGCCAGCGCCATACCGGCCACGAAAGGCAGCAGAACAGGGCTGAAAACCACAAGAAACAGAATGAATATAATAACGGCGCAGGTCCAGAACATTGCCTGACGACGCACGCCGGACCCGGTAAAGCCGCCCACTTCGACGTTGACGTGAATGTCCCCATCACGCGCCACAGCATCCGATTGCTGTATGGTTTTGCTCGTGGCGTCGGTCACGGGCGCTGGTTTCTTGGCCATATTCATCCATTCTCTGCAAAGACAGGCTGAGAGCTTGTCCGGTAAATACTCATATTACTATTGAGCGACAAAAATAGTTAGTCTAACTCACAAAGATTGCAATGCGTGTCTGGGTGACAAGTTCCAACGTGGCCTTCAACCCACAGGATCGTGATTTTCCGCAGATTCATGTACTGTTTTGCGCTTTTCGGGCTCTGCGGCCTTGCGGGACAAGCAATCTCATGTCATTGCGCGCTTAAATATTACCGCCCATGTTCAGGAGCAGGTCATGACCGTTGAAAATAACTCCGCCCAGAAAAATGGACTGACCTATGCGGAGGCTGGCGTCGATATTGATGCGGGCAACCTGATGGTCGACAAAATCAAGCCGCTTGTCCGTTCCACACGCCGCCCGGGTGCTGATGGTGAAATTGGCGGCTTTGGCGGTCTGTTCGATCTGAAAGCCGCTGGCTTTACCGATCCTGTGCTGGTTGCTGCTAATGACGGCGTCGGCACCAAGCTGAAGATTGCAATCGACGCTGACAAACACGACACGGTCGGCATTGACCTCGTCGCCATGTGCGTGAACGACCTTGTCGTTCAGGGCGCAGAACCGCTTTTCTTCCTCGACTATTTTGCAACCGGAAAACTATCGCCTGATCAGGGCGTGGCTATCGTTTCCGGCATTGCAGACGGTTGCTTACAGGCAGGATGCGCGCTGATCGGTGGTGAAACCGCTGAAATGCCGGGCATGTATCGCGATGGCGATTATGATCTTGCCGGTTTTGCCGTCGGTGCTGCGGAGCGCAATCGCTTGCTGCCTCGTGGCGATGTGTCCGAAGGCGACATCATTCTCGGCCTTTCCTCATCGGGCGTTCATTCCAACGGCTTTTCGCTCGTGCGCCGCATTGTTGAAATCTCTGGCCTTGGCTGGAAATCCGATGCACCATTTGCGCCGGGTGCAACACTGGGTGAAGCCCTGCTCACGCCAACCCGTATTTATGTGAAGCCCTTGCTGGCCGCAATTAAGGCGTCTGATGGCATCAAGGCACTTGCGCATATCACCGGCGGCGGCTTCCCGGATAATATTCCGCGCGTTCTGCCAGAAGGTCTTGCGGCTGAAATCGATCTCGACGCAATCGACGTGCCAGCCGTGTTCTCCTGGCTTGCCAACACCGGCAATGTCGAGGCGCTCGAAATGCTGCGCACCTTCAATTGCGGCATCGGCATGATCGCCGTTGTGACGCCGGACAAGGTCGTCGAAGTGGTTGCGGCCTTGGCTTCCGAAGGCGAGAATGTCGTCATCCTTGGTCGTATGATCAAGCGCGAAGGCGAAGGCGTTGTCTATCAGGGTACGCTCAAACTATGAGCCGCAAGCGGGTCGTCATTTTCATCTCCGGCGGCGGCTCCAATATGGAGGCGCTGATCGCTGCTGCTCAGACGCCTGATTTCCCCGTTGAGATCGTTTCGGTCTTTTCCGACAAGCCAGATGTCGGCGGTCTTGCCAAGGCGCAAGCTGCAGGCATCGCAACCAACGTGTTCGTGCGCAAAGATTATGCTTCCAAGGATGCGCATGAAGATGCGATCCTTGAGGCACTTGCAGCCGTGAGCCCGGATATTATCTGCCTTGCAGGCTATATGCGGCTTCTGTCGGGCAAATTCATTGCACCTTATGAAGGCCGCATCCTCAATATACACCCGTCGCTATTGCCGCTCTTCCCCGGCCTGCACACGCATCAGCGTGCGCTTGATGCGGGTATGAAGCTTGCGGGCTGTACCGTGCATCTGGTGACGGAAGGCATGGATGAAGGTCCGATTTTGGCGCAGGCTGCCGTTCCTATTGTCGATGGTGACACGCAAGATACTCTGTCCGCGCGTGTGCTGAAAGCCGAACACAAAATTTACGCGCTTGCACTCCAGAAATTTGCCCGTGGCGACACGGATGCAGCGCTGTCGCAAGATGCGATGGTTATCAGCGCGTGATTTATCGCATTACTTAAGCGACAAATTAATCACACCCCAATTTTTTCGTTAATAAAGCTTTAACTCTCTCTAAAACGCCCTAATTCGGGTTCGTATGGGCGTTGCTCAAGCAACCCTTGAGAGTCGCATAAGCGTCTCTTTCAGTATGTTTTTTTTAGAGGACAACATCATGTCTCTCCGTTTTTCGACTTCCTTCCTGTCCGCAATGGCCGTTGTGTCTGGCATTGCAGTGACTGCACCTGCTATTGCTGCTGACTTCATGGCGGCTCCCGGTTCGGGACGCACCCAGCCACGTTCGGAAGTTGGCACTTTGACCTGCGATATTTCGCCAGCAATCGGCGTTATTATTGGTAGCCAGCAGGACGTGGATTGTGTGTTCCGCCCTGTTCGTGGTCGCGGCCCGGTTGAACGCTACACTGGCGACATCACCAAGATTGGCGTTGATGTGGGCTTCATCAATGGCGGAACTATCGCATGGGCGGTGTGGGCTCCAACCGTTCGCCCTGAAGGCGCGCTCAAGGGCCGTTATGTCGGCGCATCGGCCAATGCAGCGATTGGCATTGGTGCTGGCACCAACATCCTGACCGGCGGATCGTGGAAGACGATCTCATTGCAGCCCATCTCGCTTCAGGGCCAGAAAGGTCTCAACGCTGCTGTTGGCCTTTCCAGGCTCAAGCTGAACTACGCAGGCTGATCCAGCCTCATACATTCAAAACCCGCGCCAAACTTATGTTCGGCGCGGGTTTTCTTATTTTTGGCGCGCATCTTATCTGAAAACCGCTTCACACTTTTCGGGATGCGCTCTTTATTTCTGGCGCGCATCTTATCTGAAAACCGCTTCACACTTTTCGGGATGCGCTTTAAGCAATCTTTTTAATCCAGATCTTCGTATCATGGACTGCCAGCCCACCATAAGGTGCAGCAGGCTCGGCACCAATCAACGTATTGATCCCCTCACCACGCTCAAAAGTCGAGTTCGGAAAAATGCCTTCCGACACCACGACGCCCCGCTTTTGACCAGCCCGCAGAACGGCATGAAGCACCAGCTCGCCACGATGATTGCCGATTTCGATACGTTCGCCGTCTGCAATATCAAGAACGGCCGCGTCATCCGGGTGGATTAGCAATTCCGGCCTGATTTCCTTGGCAAGCGAAGTCGGGGTTTCGGCAAAACTCGAGTTCAGGAAATTATGCGCAGGCGAAGTTGCGAGGCGGAACGGGTGTTCACCGTCCACCGCCTCAATCACATTCCAGTGGTCAGGGAATTCCGGAATAGAGTGATGCGGCCCTTGCAGTCCCATCACTTCCGGCGGCTTATTGGGCGCAGGGCTTCCAGTCCAGTCGGGACGGAAACGGAATTTGCCATCCGGCCATTTGAAGCCATTGATATAATGCGCCTCGTCAAATGGCGGCTGCAAATCGACAAAGCGCTTGTCTTTGAGTTCATCGAACTGCGGGAGATTGCTATTGGCGTTCATATTGTCGATCAACGTTCGCTCATCGACATTGAAGCCCGGCAGGTGGTCGACGCCTAAACGCTTTGCCAGTTCGTTGATGACAAAAATATTGGGTTGCGCCTCAACAAGAGGTTCAATTAGTTTCGGGCCAAGCACCACATGCTGCTGACCGCCGCCCCGATAAATATCGTCATGCTCTAGAAAAGTGGTGGCTGGCAAAAGCACATCGGCCATTTTTGCCGTATCGGTCATGAATTGCTCATGCACGGCAACAAACAGATCTTCACGCGCGAAGCCCTGCCGCACCAGACGCTGTTCCGGTGTCACATTCATCGGATTGGTATTCTGGATCAGCATAGCAGTGACCGGCGGGCCGCCATAGAGCGCTTCACTGTCGCCAGTGAGAATCCGCCCGATCTTCGACTGATCGAGGAAACGCAGGCTCTTATCCTGCATGGCATTTCCTTCAATCTCGCGCTTGTCCATCTTGAAGATGCCGGAATTTGAATGAAAAGCCCCACCCCCTTCATAAAGAAAAGCGCCTGTAACACATGCAATCGAAGCTGCGGCATGCATATTCACCGCACCATTACGCTGGCGCGTAAAGCCATAGCCAAGACGGAAATAGGTCCGCTTGGTCTCGCCGACCAGATGCGCGAAAGCTTCGATTTCCTCGACACTTAAGCCAGTGATTTCTGCCGCCCATGCAGGCGTTCGGGTTGAAAGATGTGCTTCCAGCCCTTTTGGATCATCCGTATAGCGATTGAGATAATCCCAATCAGCAAGCCCGTCACGAAACAGCACATGCATGACCGCGCAGGCAAAAGCACCATCCGTGCCGGGTTTGAGCACAATGCCCATATCGGCCTGCCGCACGGTCGCATTGGCATATATGTCGATAACGACGATCTTCGCACCGCGATCTTTTCGCGCCCGTACCGCATGGGTCATAACATTGACCTGCGTGGCGGCAGCATTGGTGCCCCAGATGACAACCACATCGGCTTTTGCCATTTCGCGCGGGTCTGGCCCTGTCAGACTGCCTGTGCCAGCAAAATAGCCGGTCCACGCCATATTGGTGCAGAAACTATCAAACTGGTTTGAATACCGCTTGGCAAAGCGCAGGCGATTGATCGAATCGCGCTGTACCAACCCCATAGTGCCAGCATAATAATAGGGCCAGACAGTTTCGCTGCCATATTGCGCTTCGGCTTTAATAAAACGCTCGGCAATCAGATCAAGCGCTGTTTCCCATGATGCCTGCTTCCAGTCACCATCACCCTTGCGACCAGCACGAATGAGCGGATGCTTCAAGCGATCAGGATGGTGGACGCGCTCGGCATAGCGCGCAACCTTGGCACAGATAACGCCTGCGGTGTAGCTGTTGTCCTTTGAGCCGCGCACGCGACCAATGGTGCGCTCATCCAGCAGCTCGACATCAAGCGCGCATGTGGATGGACAATCATGCGGACAGGCGGAATGTCCGATTTTGATATTCGATATGGTAGAAGTCTGGCTCATAATGCTTTTTATGCCAATCGTAGCGTAATTGCACCTAATACGATGAGGCCTGCGGCCAGAAAACGCGGCAAGCCGACTTTCTCTTTAAGAATGAATGCCGAAATCAGCACACCAAACAAAATTGCAGTTTCACGCAAGGCGGCGACAACCGCGATAGGAGCCATGGTCATCGCCCAAAGTGCAAGACTGTAGGAAGCCAAGGTTCCGACGCCGCCGATCAGTGATGGGCGCCAATGGTTGCGCACATATTGGATAAAGCGATCAGGCTCACGATAAAGCGCCCAGCCTGCCAGTGGGAAAGCATTCACAAGAAATAGCCACAGCGTGTAGGACAAGGTGTGGCCTGATGAGCGCACACCAATGCCGTCAATAATTGTATAGGCCGCAATAAAGCCCGCATTGGTGAGCGCAAGTAGGGCGGTTTTGCTCGACGTGCCACCACTGCGACGCCGCGCTTCCAATGCCATTGCCAGAACACCAGAGCAAATCAGAATAACACCGATCCAGCCGCCCACACCAATTGTCTCGCCAATCAAAGGCGCACTGACAAGCGCCACCAGCAAAGGCGGGGTTCCGCGCATGATCGGATAGGCCTCGCTCATATCGCCCGATTTATAGGCGGCGGCGACCAGCGACATGTAGAAAATCTGCATGATCGTCGACAGGCCGATATAAATCCAGCTTGAGGGATGCGGCAGCGGCAGAAAGGGCAGAAAGAAAACAGCAATCAGTCCGGCAGCGCCAACCACGCAAGCGGCTGCAAAAAACTTGTCACCACCACCTTTGACGATGGCGTTCCAGCTTGCGTGGAAAAACGCGCCGCAAAGGACAATCAGCAAAACAGTACCGGACATGGATGAGCCGACTCAAATTAAGAGCAGATGGTACGGGCTGTATGTCATATTTCGGAGCACTGGGATATTGCCGAAAGCGACGAGGCATGAAACAAGCGCGAATATGAATTACCGTCACGCCTATCACGCTGGAAACTTTGCCGATGTCGTAAAACACGTCATCCTTTCCCGCATTGTTGAATATCTCAAACGCAAGGATCAAGCCTTTCGCGTGATCGATACCCATGCGGGTATCGGACTTTACGATCTGCGCGGCACAGAGGCTGGTAAAACAGGCGAATGGGTCGGCGGCATTCGTCGTGTGGTCGACGCGATTGAAAAAGGCGAAATTTCGCCCCAGACAATCGAGCTGTTGCAGCCTTATCTCGATGCCGTTCGGTCCGTGAATAAGGGCAATGAGCTCAAGCATTATCCCGGCTCACCTTTGCTCACACGCCATATGCTGCGAAAGCAGGATCGTCTTTCGGCTATTGAGTTGCATCCGCAAGATGCCAAAAAACTCGCCAAGCTTTTTGACGGTGATTATCAGGCCCGCGTCATTGAACTTGATGGCTGGCTGTCGCTGGGTGCGCATATGCCGCCAAAGGAAAAGCGCGGTCTGGTGCTGGTCGACCCGCCGTTTGAGATCGCAGGCGAATTTGATCGCCTCGTTGACGGTCTGGTGAAAGCTTACAAGCGCTTTCCCGGTGGCACTTTTGCGCTCTGGTATCCGGTCAAAGACCGTAAGGAAACTGAGCGCTTTACAAAGCGTCTGCGGGAAACCGAAATTCCGAAAATCATGAAGATCGAGCTTGCGATTCGCGCACCATCTTTGGAACCGCGTCTTGATGGAACCGGCATGATTGTCGTCAACCCGCCGTTTACACTGGAAAGTGAGATGCAAATCCTCCTTCCCTGCCTTACCAAATTGCTTACCGAAGAAAAGGGCAGCAATTTCAGCATGCAATGGATAAGAACCGAGACGGATCGCACTTGACCGCCGCCCATTGCTGAATGAAACTGCACCTCATCAGTTTTTAAACGAGCGTCACGCTCGAATTGTTGGACAGGATAGGGATATGGATCGCAAATTGGATCGCATTGGACAGTTTTCTCGGTCAGCACTTCTGGCTGCGTCAGTTCTTCCGTTGGCATTCGTCTCGCTGCCTGCAAGCGCGGCTGATTATCTTGCTCAATCACCAGTTGCGGTAGGTGATGCCGGTCTCTGTAACCAGCAGAGCGTGCTGCGCCGTGTTGTTTCGGATTTCGGCTATCAGGTTCGCCATGTTCCTAACCTACCGCAGGTCGGAATTTCCGCTATGAGCGATGTACGTCTCACCCGTTATGAACCCAAAAACAATCCAGCTCAGATTGAGCGGACCTATTGTCAGGCGACTGCCGTGTTGAGCGACGGTCAATATCGTCCGGTCTGGTACATGGTTGAAGAAGGCCAGGGCTTTGCGGGCGTTGGCAGCAATGTCGAGTTCTGCGTTGACGGCTTTGATCGCTGGTATGTCTTTGACGCAAGCTGCCGCGTTTTACGCTGATCGTGCGGCCGATGTTGCGCAAACTTGCGGCGATTTCAGTTGCCGTTCTTGCCACTTCATTTTTCGCGCTGCCAGCAATAGCGCAGGACCGGGGCAATTACCGCCCCGGTGATTTCGACTTTTACGTACTCTCCCTTTCATGGTCACCAAGCTATTGCTTCCTTGAAGGCCCAAGAGCCAACAAGCAGCAATGCGGGACAACGCGCCCTTTCGGCTTTGTCGTTCATGGCCTCTGGCCGCAGAACGAGTTTGGCTATCCGGCTAATTGCCAGTTTGACAATGCGAGCAGTCGCGGCAGTTTTGTGCCACGCCAAATTGTTTCAAGCGTTCTCGACATCATGCCCTCGACGGGTCTCATCGCGCATCAGTGGCGAAAACATGGAAGCTGTTCGGGGCTTGCGCAAAGCGAATATTTCTCAACGGTGCGTCAGGCCTTTGAGCAAGTGAATGTTCCGCCAAGCCTTCGCAATCTTGCAACGTCACGGCGTATTGATCCCATTCTGGTCGAAAAAGCCTTTGTTACGGCCAATCCAGGGATGAGGCCCGATGGCATATCCGTTTCCTGCAAAAACAATTATCTTCAGGAAGTCCGCATCTGCATGACCAAGGATCTCAAGTTTCGCGACTGTGAACAGATAGATTCCAAGGCATGCCGCAGCCATTCCGTTAACATGCCTGCAAATCGATAGATTTTAAATATCAGGAATAATCATGACCCAAATTCTCTATTCTCCCGCTTCGCCCTATAGTGCGAAAGTGCGCATGGCAGCCCAATATGCTGGCATTCCTTTTGAGAGTGTGGTCGTGACCACATCTGCCGAGCCTGAAAACCTCGTCAGCGCCAATCCGCTTGGAAAAATTCCAACTTTGCTCACAGATGACGGCAAGAGTGTTTTCGATAGCCGCGCGATTATGCAGTATCTCAACCGCGTATCTGGAAATAAAATTTTCCCACGCAATGCCGAAAAGCGGACCGATGCGGAACGCTTAGAAGCCATCGCAGATGGTCTTTCCGATGTTTTGCTTGCCCATGTTTATGAGCGCCGTGCACGACCAGAGGAGAAAATTCATCAGCCATGGCTTGATTTGCAATGGCGTAAGGCCGAACGCACTCTCGATCTTTTGAACGAAGCGCCGCCACGCCTTGCAGCGAAACTGCACGGCGGTCATTTGGCCGTTGCAGCAACGCTCGGCTATCTCGCGTTGCGTTTTGAAGGCAAATGGGAGCGTGGTCGTCCAAAGCTCAAGCGCTGGATGAAGCGGTTTGAGGAGTTGCATCCAGACTTGGTGAAACTTCTTCCACAAGGTTGATAATACAAAAAAACCGGGCAGTTTCCTGCCCGGTTTTTTTCAGTTTAATTAAGCAGTTAAGCCGTAATTAGAACTTGTAGCCAAGACCAACGCGGATGTCCTGCGTGTCCAGCTTGTTACGAACAGTTTCAGTACCAAGATCGTAGTTCTTGTTACCGAACTGGGTGTAGCGATATTCAACGCGGCCCAGAATGTTTTCGGTCAGCTTTGCTTCCATACCAACGCCTGCAGTCCAACCAACGCGGAACTTGCTTTCGTCATCAACAGAGTTGCTGAGCTTAATCTGCGAACCAGCAACACCAGCAGTGATGTAAGGCAGAACTGGGTTCATATCGTAACCAAGACGGCCACGGAGCGAGCCTTCGAAGCCCTGCTTAACTTCCAGACCATCGCGGGATTTCTTGGCTGCGGAGTAACCTGCATCACCTTCAACACCGTATACGAACTGATCCTGCTGGAAGTTCCAGCCAGCATAGGCTCCGCCCTTCCAGTCGTCTGGCTTGATCGTAGGATTGCTAAAGGCAGACGATTCGTTCTTCGACTTGTTCCAACCGTAGCCGAGATACAAACCAGTGTAACCACCAGCCCAGCTGTACTGAGGAGCCATTTCAACTGGTGCTGGAACAGGAGGCTGTTCCATGATTGCGTCTGCTGCGAAGGCAGTTGCAGAGAACGGCAGCAGCGCAGCCGAGGCGATTACGAGAGACTTAAGAGTGCGCATTGCATTCTCCTTCAATAAATTACCTTTAGCGCGGTCCCTTATCGGGCGGGCAGCAATTGGGGAGTGATACCCATGCCGCGCTGACAGGACAGACATATCGACGGTAAATGCGGCATGATCTGCTCCCTCGTGTGGAGAGAACCTGTCGAGAACATGGCAAAATTGCGATGTTGCATTCTGGCAACGCTTTAATGTCGCTCCTATATAAGAGCGAGCTACATATGAAGCTTCCCATGAATACAAGATAGTCAAATTGAAACCACTGAATTTGCTTGGTTTTTGTCAGCAGAGAGAGCTAGAGTTCTAATTTTTCGCTGTATTTTTCTCTGCAAAATGCCATGAATCAACACGATGAATCACGATAAGAAAGTGTTTACCCTGTTGGAAAATCCGCAAACCAAATCGCTTGCAAATTGCCCAGTTCTGGTAACGGGCGGTGCGCGGCGTATCGGAAAAGCCATCGTCCAAGACCTGGCTCGACAGGGTTTTCCGGTGGCAATCCATTGCAATCTTTCCGTTCGCCCTGCGCAGGAACTTGCAGCGCAAATCATCGACAATGGCGGCAAAGCTTGTGTTGTGCAGGCAGATCTTGCGAATGAAAACGACGTCCGCGGATTGCTTAAACAGGCTGCAGATCAGCTTGGTCCGATTCGCCTGCTCGTAAACAACGCTTCGCTCTTTGAAGACGACCGAATCGGCAATCTCGATATGCAGCTATGGGATCGCCATTTTGCACTTCATCTCAAGACGCCGGTTATTCTTGCAGAAGAAATGGCAAAGGCACTACCCGACGAGAGCGATGGTCTGATTATCAATGTGATCGACCAGCGGGTATGGAAACTCAATCCGCAGTTCTTTTCCTATACGCTTTCAAAGACTGCCCTTTGGAATGCCACCAAAACGCTGGCGCAGGCGCTTGCGCCGCGTATACGTGTCAATGCCATCGCCCCCGGCCCCACTTTGCCAAGCGAAAGGCAGAATGCGGACGACTTTGAGTTGCAAGTCAGTCGACTGCCATTAAAACGAGCGCCCGATCTGTCAGAATTTGGACGCACTATTGCTTATTTCTGGGAAAGCCGGTCGGTTACAGGCCAGATGATTGCCCTTGATGGCGGACAGCATCTGGCTTGGGAAACGCCGGACATAGCAGGAATTATCGAATGACCGGCCCAGGCAAACCCAATGATGATGTCTCACACCTGCCATCAGATGATGAGCAGTACGTGGCTGGCATTATTGTCGGCGATGTGGAGATGGATGATGATGACGATCTGGAGGAGATCGTACCTGTTGCTTCTGCCGCCGATTCGATACAGTGGGATTCCTCAGAGGGTCTGCCGGATACAAAGGGCTTAAGCGGCGCCGACATCATCAATGCCTTCGTCAAACATCTGCCAAACAATCCCGGCGTCTATCGCATGTTCAACAGTTCTGGCGATGTGCTTTATGTCGGCAAAGCGCGCAGTCTGAAAAAACGCGTTTCCAATTATGCGCGCGGTATTGGTCATTCCAATCGCATCACACGCATGATCAGCGACACGGTGACGATGGAATTTGTTGTCACGCGCACGGAAACCGAAGCACTGCTGCTTGAAGCTAACCTCATCAAGCGCTTGCGCCCGCGTTTTAATGTGCTTTTACGTGACGATAAGTCGTTCCCCTATATTCTGTTGACGGGAAACCATCGCGCGCCAGGCATTTTCAAACATCGTGGCGCACGCTCACGCAAGGGTGAATATTTCGGTCCATTTGCATCGGGTGGCGCGGTGACACGCACCATCAATGCACTTCAGCGTGCATTTTTGCTGCGCACCTGCACAGATTCGGTGTTTGAAAGCCGCACCCGTCCTTGCTTACTTTACCAGATCAAACGCTGTTCGGGTCCATGCACGCATGAGATCAGCGATGAGGATTATGCAGAGCTTGTGAGCGAGGCCAAAGCCTTCCTTTCCGGCAAAAGCCAGAACGTCAAAGATCATCTTGCCAAAGCTATGCAGGCGGCATCTGCTGATCTCGATTTTGAACATGCCGCCGTTTATCGCGACCGGCTTTCCGCACTTTCGCATGTGCAATCGCATCAGGGCATCAATCCGCAGACGGTGGAAGAAGCCGATGTTTTCGCAATCCATCAGGAAGGTGGCATGACCTGTATTCAGGTTTTCTTCTTCCGCACCGGTCAGAACTGGGGCAACCGCGCCTATTTCCCCAAAGCCGACAGCTCGCTCGGGCCTGCGGAAGTGCTAGGCGCCTTCCTGTCGCAGTTCTACGATGACAAGCCGTGCCCGAAGCTGGTTCTGCTTTCAGAAAGCGTTGAAGATCAGACACTTCTTGCGGATGCCTTATCTACCCGCGCCAATTATCGTGTACAGGTGAATGTGCCGCAGCGTGGCGAAAAGAAAGAGCTGGTCGACCATGCATTGACCAATGCCCGCGAAGCATTGGGGCGCAGGCTCGCAGAAACATCCTCGCAAACACGGCTACTCAAAGGTCTGGCGGAAACGTTTGGTCTTGCCAATGTGCCGCGACGCATCGAAGTTTATGACAACTCGCATATTATGGGCACGAATGCAGTCGGCGGCATGATCGTTGCAGGGCCGGAAGGTTTTGTGAAGAATCAGTATCGCAAGTTCAATATCAAATCGACGGACATCACGCCCGGCGACGATTTTGGCATGATGCGCGAAGTGATTGAACGCCGGTTTTCTCGACTGGTGAAGGAACACGGCGCGCCAGACCCTGTAAGCGACACCGAAACCAACGATGCTTTCCCTTCATGGCCTGATGTCATTCTTATCGATGGTGGTCAGGGACAGGTCGGAGCAGTACGTCAGATTCTTTCCGAATTGGGTATCAATCATCTGGTAACGTCGATTGGTATCGCCAAGGGTGTGGATCGCGAGGCCGGACGTGAACGCTTTTTCGTTGAAGGCAAACAGGCTTTCACGCTGCCGCCGCGCGATCCTGTACTCTATTTCATTCAGCGTATGCGCGATGAAGCGCATCGGTTCGCCATCGGCACACATCGCGCACGGCGCAAAAAAGATTTCGTTGCAAACCCGCTGGATGAAATTTCGGGAATCGGCCCAACGCGCAAACGGGCGCTGCTCCATCATTTTGGCACCGCCAAAGCAGTATCGAGAGCGGCGATTGAAGACCTGATGCAGATTGATGGCATATCAGAAGCCATCGCGCGCACGATTCACGATCATTTTCATGACCGATGACGTAATTTTGTCCGGGTTTGGGCAACTATTCCTCCACAGGCGTCATTACGTCCCGAAAGAACACATGAGCAGGTGTTGATTTTCTATGCCATCCCTGTTGATGTGCACCTACAACGAATGCGGCGGAACAATGCGTAACAATCACACTCTTTCTTTGCCAAACATCCTGACTTACGTGAGAATTCTGGCGGTGCCTCTGGTCGCACTGTGCTTTTTCATCGAAGGTCGCCTTCATTCCAGTGATTTTGCGCGTTGGTCTGCATTGGGAATTTTTGTCTTCGCAAGCATTACAGACTTTTTCGATGGCTATCTCGCACGGGCCTGGAAACAGACCTCAACGATTGGGCGCATGCTCGATCCGATTGCAGATAAGCTGCTGGTTTCCACCTGTCTTCTTTTGCTAGCGGCCGATCCTGCAAAGACCATTGCGGGCTGGAGCCTGTGGGCAGCAATTATCATTCTCTGCCGTGAAATTCTTGTTTCAGGTCTGCGTGAATATCTTGCCGAACTCAAAGTGAGCGTTCCAGTTTCGCAGCTTGCAAAATGGAAAACCACCGCACAGATGGTTGCACTTGCATTCCTGCTTGCCGGTCCTGCAGGGGAAAAAGTCCTGCCTTACACGACCGAAATCGGCATTACATTGCTTTGGATTTCTGCAATCCTGACGCTTTACACCGGTTGGGATTATTTCCGTGCAGGCCTTAAACATGTCATGGATTGATGAATATGCGCGTAAAGCTCGTCTATTTCGCCTGGGTGCGTGAGAATATCGGCAAAGGAGAGGAAGTGATCGATCTTCCTTCCGACACCATTACCGTTGGTGAACTCATCTCACATCTTAAAACGCTTGGCGACGAGTATGAAATCGCTTTTGAGCATGAAAAAGTCATTCGAGCCGCCATCAATCAAGAGCATGCCGAGCATAACGAACTGGTCAGAGACGGCAATGAAGTGGCACTTTTCCCGCCCATGACAGGTGGCTGAAATGGCAGGATTTGAAACCTGCCCGCTTTTCATCGATGTCCGCAATGCCGACTTCGACATAGCCGAAGAAATCCGTAAGCTCGGTGATGGTCGCAAGGATATAGGTGCAGTTGTCAGTTTCACCGGTCTTTGCCGCGATGAGGGCGGCAAATTGTCTGCGCTTGAACTCGAACATTATCCGGGGATGGCGCAAGCGGAGATCCACCGCATTGCTCAAGAAGCCATTGCTCGCTGGCCACTCTGTGGCGTTTCAATCATTCATCGCTATGGTCTTATTGAGCCGGGCGAAAATATTGTTCTTGTTGTCACCGCATCGTCGCACCGTCAGGCAGCATTTGAAGCTGCATCCTTCCTCATGGATTTCATGAAAACCGGAGCGCCGTTCTGGAAACGTGAGCATCTGATTAATGGCGAAATCGGCGGCTGGGTCGAATCAAAGGCAGAAGATGATCAAAGCCGAGAGCGTTGGGAGAACCGATGAGATTGGGCTTAATTGCGCCCAAGATGACGTTCGCAAAATTCTTTTTCTAATTCAGCAAATATCATAATATCCATTTAATTGCGAATTAACTATTTAACCCCCTAGAATATAGGGAGATATGAATGGCAAATAATCGTGCCGCCACAATTTTCACATGAAGCAACGTTTAATGTTTGCCTCATTAATTATGATGCGTCGCAGATTCGGATAGCAAAAATATCCGTCAAAATATTTGCAGCCGCATGATTATAAATATGGGGAGCGGAAGTTTCGGATTTGGCAATGCTAAAAGGTTTGACAAAAACACTTTCTATCGTGGCAGCGCTCACTGCAGGCATTGGCATGCTCGGTGGTGCCGCAATGTTTGTCACCACGTCCATGCCTACGGCAAGTATTGCTGCCGAAAAAACAATAAGCGGCAAGGCTATCTATCGTGAGCGTATTGCCTTGCCTCCCGAAGCCCACCTCATCGTACAGCTCGTTGATGTTTCTCTGGCTGATGCCCCCTCTAAGATAATTGGCGAGACACGGATCGAAGCACCGCAGGGCTCGCCTATTCCGTTTGCGATCAGCTTCGACACAGACAAAGTCGAACCTCAGCACACTTATGCCCTTCAAGCGCGCATCGCAGCCGGTGACACGCTATGGTTCGTCAATGACGAGCGTTATACCGTTGATCCAAAAGATGCCGCAGCGCCTATCGAACTCAAGCTCGTTATGGTTCGAAAAGCCACTGACGAAGCCGTTGCAATTGGGATCGAAGGTAAAGATTGGCTCGCGGAAGATATACAGGGGGGCGGCGTCGTCGATACGGCACAAACCACTTTACTGGTCGATTCTGACGGTACAGCCAGCGGATCAGGCGGCTGCAATCGCTTCATGAGCAAGGCTGTGATTTCGGGAAGCAGTATTTCATTTGCCGAAATCGGCTCAACCTATATGCAGTGCCCCCCCGCGCTCATGAACCAGGAGCGCAAGTTCCTTGATGTTCTGAGTAAAACGCGCACATACAAACTTGATGCAGGCAAACTCGTTCTCATTGATGAAGGTGGCGACGAATTGGCACGGCTTTCACAAAGCCTTTAATCCCTTGCATATGTCATAAAAAAAGCCCGGTCTCGCGACCGGGCTTTTTTCGTTCGTGATCTCAGCAATTAGCCAACGATTTCGGTGCCGGAGAACCAATAAGCGATTTCTTCAGCAGCGGTTTCAGGAGCATCCGAACCGTGAACCGAGTTTTCGCCGATCGACAGAGCGAATTCCTTACGGATTGTGCCAGCGTCTGCGTTTGCAGGGTTGGTTGCGCCCATGACTTCACGATTCTTCAGAATGGCGTTTTCGCCTTCGAGAACCTGAACAATGGTTGGACCCGACGACATGGATTCAACCAGCTCACCAAAGAAAGGACGCTCTTTGTGAACAGCGTAGAAGCCTTCAGCTTCACGGGTGCTCATCCAAACGCGCTTGGAAGCAACAACACGCAGACCAGCTTCTTCAAGCTTGGTGGTGATCGCACCGGTCAGGTTGCGGCGGGTTGCATCAGGCTTGATCATGGAGAAGGTACGTTCGATTGCCATAGGACACCTTGTATGATGGAAAATTCGGAAAGTGAGGCTCTATAACGTCGATAGGCCCGATTGCCAAGGGGGAGCCCCTCGCCAACACGCTTATCAGCTTGAGACGGCAGAAAATTGACTGCATAGATGGGGACAGTTGATTCACTGAAGCGCCGTGCGGCTCTTTGGGGCACAAACTACACTCTAACTTTTTGTCTTTCCGCACTTATCCTAGGCAAAACCGCTTCGCACTTTTTCTGGAAATACTCTCGGGGGAAATCATGGAACAGCACTTCTTAATGTTCGCTCATTACAATCGCTGGGCCAATGACTTGCTCTATTGCGCAGCCGCCGACCTCAGCGATCCGGACTATCGGCTGGATCTCGGACTTTTCTTTGGTTCAATCCATCGCACCTTCAATCACTTGCTGGTCACTGATCGCATCTGGATGAAGCGCTTTACCGGCGAAGGCGATCATCCGCGCGAACTCGATGCCATCATCACCGACGATTTCATAAAACTGCGTAAACTGCGCCGTGCGGAAGATGATCGTATCTGCAACTATATCGAAGGCATGAGCACTGAGCGCCTCGCGGGTCGCTTCACTTACATGACAGCCACCAATGTACGCACGATCAGCCAGCGACTTGCTCCTGCTCTTGGCCATTTGTTCAACCACCAAACCCATCATCGCGGGCAAATCCATGCAGCACTCACGCGGCTCGGGACAGACGCCCCGTCGCTTGATCTCATTCAGTTTCAGCGCATCGAAGCGGGGCGCCGTTTCGCCTGATAGTTAAGAGTTGATACTTGCAGAAAATTTAGAAGCCGTGCAAAAGCCTTTTCACCATGCTTATTCTTGACGACATCTCCGTACGAATCGCCGGACGCCTTCTGATCGACCACGCCAGCGTAACGCTGCCTGCGGGATCGAAGACGGGTTTTGTTGGCCGCAACGGCACCGGAAAATCCACCCTGTTTCGCGTTATTACCGGCGATCTTGCGTCAGAGAGTGGCAGTATTTCACTGCCCCGAAACACGCGCATCGGTCAGGTGGCACAGGAAGCTCCCGGTACAGAAGATGCGCTGATTGAAATTGTCATGAAAGCGGATAAGGAGCGTGCAGCGCTGCTTGAAGAAGCAGAGATTGCCTCCGATCCGCATCGCATTGCAGAAATTCATACCCGCCTTGCCGATATTAATGCGCATTCGGCAGAAGCGCGTGCGGGCGCGATCCTGTCAGGTCTCGGGTTTAATGCCGAAGCGCAGCGCAGACCTGCTTCCGCCTTTTCCGGTGGCTGGCGGATGCGCGTGGCACTTGCAGCGGTGCTGTTTGCCGAACCCGATCTCTTGCTGCTCGACGAACCAACCAACTATCTCGATCTGGAAGGCGTGTTGTGGCTGGTTGATTATGTGAAGCGCTATCCGCACACGGTTATCATCATCAGCCATGATCGTGATCTGTTGAACTCTGCCACGTCATCGATCATGCATCTTGATCAGAAGAAGATCAGCTTCTGGCGCGGCAATTACGACCAGTTCGAGCGGCAGCGCCATGAAATGCTGGAGCTTCAGCAAAAAGCCCATGCCAAGCAGGAAGCGCACCGCAAGCATATGGAATCCTTCGTGGAGCGTTTCCGGGCCAAGGCAACCAAGGCACGTCAGGCGCAATCGCGCATGAAGGCGCTGGAAAAGCTCAAACCCATTGAGCTTTATGTCGACAGCAATGTGCAGCCATTCCGGTTTCCCGATGCAGACAAGAAAACAGCATCGCCAATTATCGCACTGGATAACGCCGATGTCGGTTATGTGCCGGGCAAGCCTGTCCTGCGTAATGTGACGCTGCGCATCGATAATGATGACCGCATTGCATTGCTCGGTTCAAACGGTAATGGCAAGTCGACGCTCGCCAAGCTGATTGCCGGACGCTTGCAGCCCGAAAAGGGTGATCTTACGCTGTCACCAAGCCTGAAAGTCGCTTTCTTCGCGCAGCATCAGATGGATGATCTGATCCCCGAAGACAATGCAATTGAGCATGTGCGCAAGCTCATGCCAGGTGAGCTGGAAGCAAAAGTTCGCGCCCGCGTTGCCCAGATGGGGCTTTCGACCGAAAAGATGCTCACACCGGCCAGAGATTTGTCCGGCGGTGAAAAAGCACGTCTTCTCATGGGCCTCGCGACTTTTCATGGTCCGAACCTGCTGATCCTTGATGAGCCGACCAACCATCTTGACATCGACAGCCGCGAAGAACTCGTTCATGCACTCAATGCATTTAATGGCGCAGTTATTCTGATCGCTCACGACCGCCACCTGATCGAAGCAACCATGGAACGTCTGTGGCTTGTGCGTGAGGGCGGGGTAAAAGCGTTTGATGGCGATCTTGATGAATATCGCCAGATTGTTCTTAGCGATGCCAAGGGCGAACAGGTATCAGAACGTGACGAAGGGCCGAAGGTTAACAAAGCAGAGCAGCGCAAACTTGCTGCACAGAAGCGTGAAACGATGGCTCCCTTGCTCAAAAAGATCAAGGAAACCGAGAGCTTGATGCAGAAACTGCAGAAACAGATTCACGGCTTCACAACACAATTGGAAGACCCTGCTCTCTATGAAAAAGAGCCGCAGAAGGCGATCCGCATCAACAAGGAAATGAGCGATGCTAAATCATCGCTCGCGCAAGCCGAAGACAAATGGCTGGAAATGTCTTCTGAATATGAAGATGCAATGGCTGAATAAATATTATTCAGCCCGCCGACGAATGCGCGTGCGCATTAGCGCATAAACGCCGAGAACGCCAACAACGAGCCCAATCGTTGTGTAGGTCTCATCCGCTTCGTCAGCACCACGGCGCAGAACGAGTTCAGCTTTTGAGAGTTGCAGACCGTCCGTGTTGCCCTGAACGGCGCGGAACACGTAATTGCCCGAAAGAACCGGATCAATATCGCCTGCGCTTTGACGAAGCACACTGCCATCCTGCGGACGATCCGTATTGATCGAGCTGCTGGTCGATGCAAAATCGAGACCTTGCGATAAAACCGGCATACCATTTCGGCTGACCGCGAGCGTTACAGCCGAACGCCGATCAGCAGGCACATAGCCCGGCAATGGAATAGCATCCAGAAAGATACGCACCGGTGCGTCGCTTGCGGCAAGCGGAATTTCCTGCGTGATGAAACCGCTCTCGCGACTTTCAAGGATCGGCCAGCGACCAATCTCGTCGCCAGTGAAATGTCGCACATACCAGGGATAACCAAGAGCCAGACTAAAGCCCGCGACAATCATTGCGATGAAAACAGCGCGCATCAGGCTTTACGCTCCCAGCGACGATCCGGTGTCTGCTGCCAATAGGTCAAATCGTGGTTCTCCGTCTTGAAGGCTTTCCACTGTGTACGGGCATGCTCAAGCTGATCCTGATTATGACCATCGAACATGACAACCAGTCGATCATAGCTACTCGCATCTTCGAGCGCTGCACCCTCGACAAGAAAACGAACCGTTGCGCCATTTAGATTGACTTGCGAAGTGGTCAGCAAAACAGGCTGAAGCTCCGGGTTTGGTTCCTGATCGGTGCCATGTGCCACAAAAGACGCATCCGAGAAAGTCCAGAGCAGACTGTCTAAAGTGTCACGCCTTTCCTCGGTCAATGCCTGAATGGTCACGCGCCAACCGCGTGTCAGCGAACGCTCGACAAGGCCCGGAAGAGCTTCATCCAGAGTCGATTCTGTCAGGTGATAAAAGAGGATTTCGGCCATGCGCTCTTTGTATAGGATTTAGCTGGGCTGAGAAAGCGATTCACCTTCTCAGCCCACGCCTTTGTTTCTTTGTTCGTTTCAGCTTTCGAAGTTATCGCGAACGAGACGATCCAGAAGGCGAACGCCATAGCCCGACGCCCAAGTCTGACTATATTCGTTGGTGGGCGATGCCATTGCCGTTCCTGCAACATCCAGATGCGCCCAAGGGGTGTCGCCCACGAAACGCTTGAGGAATTGTGCTGCCGTGATTGCACCGGCATAGCGGCCAGAGCTGTTTTTCATATCGGCAAATTTGGAATCGATCATTTTGTCGTATTCTTTGCCAAGCGGCAGACGCCACAGCTTTTCGCCCGTTGACTGACCAGCTTCGTAGAGCTGGTCTGCCAACTCATCATCATTCGAGAACAGACCCGCATGATGTGTGCCCAGCGCTACGAGAACAGCACCAGTCAGCGTTGCCAGATTGATGATGAACTGCGGTTTGAAGCGGTCATTGGTGTAATGAAGTGCATCGGCGAGCACGAGACGGCCTTCGGCATCGGTGTTGATGACTTCAATCGTCTGACCCGACATCGAAGTTACGATGTCGCCGGGGCGCTGCGCGTTGCCATCGGGCATGTTTTCCACAAGACCAATAACGCCGATTGCGTTCACCTTGGCCTTACGACCTGCGAGTGCGCGCATCAATCCAGTGACGGCAGCAGCACCGCCCATGTCACCCTTCATTTCTTCCATGCCCGCCGCAGGCTTGATCGAAATGCCGCCGGTATCGAACACCACGCCCTTGCCGACAAATGCGACCGGCTTTTCCTTGGATTTAGCACCCTGCCATTCCATGATAACGAGGCGTGGCGGACGAACCGAGCCCTGTGCCACACCCAATAGCGAGCCCATGCCGAGCTTCTTCATTTCCTTTTCGCCCAAAATCTCGACCTTAACGCCGAGCTTTTCAAGCTTCTGAGCTTCTTCTGCAAACTCAACAGGACCGAGAATATTGGCAGGCTCGTTGACCAGATCGCGCGCCTTCAGCACACCATCCGCAACCGCTTCAGCAACTTCGAGCGCTCTTTTGGCGCTATGCACATCTGCTGTATGAATCTGCACCTTGGCAGCGTGCTTTGGCTCATTGGCTTCTTCATTCTTACGGGTCTTGTAGCGATTGAACTCATATGAACGCAGAATCATGCCGAGAGCCACGTCGCCTGCTTCATCGCCGGCGATCGTTGTTTCAGGCAAAGCAAGTGTGAGCGTCGCGCGCTCGGACTTACCGATTCGCGAAAAAGCGGCGCCGCCGATCTTGATCCAGTCGTCATTGCCAAGTTCGCCGGGTTCGCCAACACCCACCAGGACGATCTTGTCGATACCGCCTTCAGACGTTTCAATAGCTTCGGCAGTTTTGCCCAAAGCCCCGGAAAAGCCAGATATTTCAATGATACGCGCGATTTTTTCCGCGCCGCCGACAGCCTGCCCTGCTTCTTCTGCAAAGCCGCCGCCCTTGGCAACCAGAACGATGCTTACGCCTTTATGCGGCGCTGAAAATTCACTGAAAGAAATGGAAGGACGTTTCGACATAACAACTCCAAACAAACTCAGACCATGAGATGACACGATTGTGTCGCGACTTTTCCTTACTCATGTGAGACGAATATGGCGAAACGGCAAGCGCGATACACAATCAAAATCAGTTTTGCGTTAACTCGATAAAAAACTTGCGAGCTTTGGATATGTACCTATCTGTCTTACAGCGAAAAGAGATGAAAACAGGTTGCGTCGATTATTCCAATGGCTTTAGAAACACTGTCGCTGGTATCAGTCAAAAATCTTTAGTACTCTGTTAACCTAATTTCTTCGGCTAATTTTAGCCAAGTCCGTTTAGGCTAGCTATTAATTTTCGAGCCATGATTCTGTTTTAGCGTCGGGCTTTTTCAACTGAACCGGGATGTAAACTCCACCTATGAAATTGATTGAGTTGTACATCCTGCGCCGCGTGGCGGTCATGTTCTTCGCAGTACTCGGTGCTGCGGTGGGCATTACGTGGACGGTACAAGTGCTTCAACGCGTGGACTTTCTCACCACAAGCGGCCAGTCCATTCAGACAATCATTCAGTTCAGTTCGCTGCTTATCCCGTCTGCAATTCCTCTCGTGATGCCCTTTGCGCTGATCATTGCAATTACGCAGACGCTCTCGACGATGAACCAGGATTCCGAACTCGTCGTCATCAATGCATCGGGTGCACCGCGCAGTGCAGTCATGCGTCCTATATTGATGCTCGCGGCTATTATCTCGGTCGTATCATTTCTGGTCGCGAACTATGTCGATCCCTATGCGCGCATGAACATGCGCGCAATGATCGCGAATGCGAGCGCGGATATGCTCAATGTCGTGGTGCAGGAAGGTAATTTCCGCAAACTTGCCGATAATCTTTATATCCAGATCGCAGAGCGCCGTTCAGATGGCAGCATTGGCGGTCTGTTCATCGCCGATTCCCGCGACCCGACGCTTGATCTGATTTATTATGCAGCGGACGGCAACATTGCCACCACGCCGGCTGGCGATATGTTGCTGATGAAGGATGGCGAAGTTCAGCGCCGCGATGTTACTGATGGAACGGTTTCAATCATCAAATTCAATTCCTATGCATTTGATCTGAGCCAGTTCACATCAGCTGGCGATGATTTCGTTATTTATGCCAAGGATCGTCCGCTCTCTTATCTGCTCAACCCCGACCCCAACGATCCGATTCTGCAAACTCGGCCTTTGCGCTACAAAGCAGAGTTGCATCGCCGCTTGTCGGAATGGCTTTATCCGGTGGTTTTTGCAATGATTGCGCTCGCTTATGCAGGGGACTCCCGCTCGCACCGTGAAGCGCGTGTATCAGCGTCCTTCTCGGCGATCAGCACTGCATTGCTTGTCTATTGGGCCGGATATTTCTCCGCAGATCGCGCGGACAAGGACGAAACTTATATCGTTGTGATGTATCTCATACCGCTGGGTGTGATCCTGCTTACTGGTTATGCACTTGTCATGGGACGTCGTATCGGGCTGCCAGACAAATGGAATGATCGTATTCTGGATGGCCTTGATCGGTTAAGAGACCAAATCTCCAGCGTCTATAATCGCGTGATGGGACGATTGCGCAAAGATACAGGAGGTCACGCATGATTGGCTGGACCCTTGGGCGCTATTTCTTTGTCCGTTATGTGCAAATAACATTCTATTTTTTGCTGGGTATCTTCGCGCTGGCTTTGCTGCTCGACTTTACGGAAAACGCCAGCAAGCTTGCTAATTTGCCCGGCTATTCGGTCTGGATCGCACTCGGCATTTCCGCAATGCGCGTCCCCTTCATCATGCAGCAGATGATTCCGTTTGTGGCCTTATTTTCAGCCATGGCGACACTCATTTCGCTCAATCGTAAATATGAGCTTGTCGTGGCACGTTCGGTTGGTGTTTCGGCATGGCAATTTCTGCTGCCAGCTTGTTTTGGTGCTTTGCTGTTCGGTCTGGCAACGATCTTTATTCTTAATCCGTTTGCTGCCTACGGTTTTTCGAAAGCCGATGAAATTGCATCAACGTGGAAAAACGGTAAGGTCACGGATGTCTCTGCCCTTCGTGATCCATGGCTGCGTCAAAAGACTGATGAGGGTGAAACGATTATCGGTGCCAAAAGCATTCTAGATCGTGGCACTACTCTTGCCGATGCTACTTTTATTCAGTTCGATGAAAAGAAGAAAATCAGCAACCGCTACGATGCGCGCACCGCGAAGCTCAAAGACGGTTATTGGGAACTGACTGACGTCACGCGATTCTCGCGCGGTGAAGAACCGCGCAAAATGGAAAGCTTCGATATTCCAACTCAGTTACGACCGGAATATGTCGAGGAGAAGCTTGCCACCCCCGATACGATTCCGTTCACGCAATTGCGTCACAAGATCGAAGTTGCGCGTTCTTTCGGCTATTCTGCAAACGCATTTGACATGCAATACCAGTCACTTCTGGCCCTCCCCGCGCTGTTGATGGCAATGACGCTCATTGCTGCAACAGTGTCTCTGAAATTTGTGCGCTTTGGTCAGTCTGGAGCGATGATTCTGGGTGGCGTTGTTGCTGGCTTCATGCTTTATGTCGTTTCGGTCTTGGTGAAGGCATTCGGGAATGCGGGATTCGTTCCGCCATTCGTTGCTGCCTGGGTTCCAGTTATTATTGCGACATTTTTTGGTGTCTCCTTTTTGTTGCATAAGGAGGATGGTTAGTGGGTTTGAGTAACGCCCGCATGGTATTGCCCCATTCATTCTCGCGTCTCGCACGCGGGACGGCTTTGGTGTGTTCCCTTGCTATACCTTTTATTTCAGTCGCAATTCTCCCTTCGCAGGTTCATGCGCAGGATGCTCTTGGTGCAAATTACCAGAGCGATCCGAATGCACACATGATTTTGCAGGCAGACGAGCTCGTCTATGATCGCGATGTAAACGTCGTTACCGCACAAGGTAAGGTTCGCATCGAGTATGACGGTAATCGCCTCGTTGCGGATCAGGTGACCTATAATCAGCAGACCCGTCGCATGACTGCGACCGGAAATGTCGAGATCGTCGAGCGCGACGGCAACAAAATCTACTCGGATCATCTGGATGTCACAGATAGTTTCCGCGATGGCTTCGTCAATGGCCTGCGCGTCGAAACAACCGACAATACGCGTTTTGCCGCTGAAAGTGCTGAACGCAGCAATGGCGAGATCACCACATTCAATAATGGTGTCTACACCGCCTGTCAGGCTTGCGAAAAAGATCCTGACAAGCCGGTTCTCTGGCAGATCAAGGCACGCAAGATCATCTGGAACAGCGCGACCAAAACCGTGCGTTTCGAGCGTGGCAAGTTCGAGCTGTTCGGTATGCCGCTGGCCTATTTCCCCGCTTTCGAAATGGCCGACCCGACAGTCAAACGCAAAAGCGGCTTTCTGTTTCCGGGCTTTGCCTACAAGGATGATCTCGGCTTCGGCATCAAGAATTCCTATTTCTGGGCGCTTGCACCCAATTACGACCTGACACTGTCGACAACCGCTTATACGAAGCAGGGTTTTCTGACGCAGGCGGAATGGCGTCATCGTCTCGAAAACGGCACCTATAATCTCCAGATCGCGGGAATTCATCAGATGAAGCCCGGCGAGTTTGATGCAAACACAATTGATCGCGAAGAAAAAAATCGCGGAATGATTGCGTCGAAAGGTGATTTCGACATCAATTCGCGTTGGAAAGCAGGCTGGGACATTATGGCCCAGACTGACCGTAATTTCAGCCGTACATATGATCTTGCAGGTTACTCGGGCCAGACACAGGTTTCCAATATTTACCTGCGCGGCATCAATGACCGCAATTACTTCGATCTGAATTTCTATCGCTTTAATGTGCAGGAATCCTATCCCCTCACGTCAGCTTACAGCGATGTTGAGATGCACTCGAAGCAGCCTTGGGTTTTCCCAAGTCTCGACTATTCTTACACAGCGCCAGAATCTGTTTATGGCGGCGAGCTGAACTTCAACAGCAATTTGCAGGTTCTTTATCGAAAGAACGCAAATAGCACTGCTTCGCAGGTTTATGATCCTGCTCTTAATAGGTTTGTTCCACAGCCATACCCACGTATTCCAGGTTTTAGTGGCACAAACACCCGCCTGACGGGCGAAGTTGAGTGGAAGCGCACAATCATCACCGATTCAGGTCTGGTGATTACGCCTTTGCTGGCACTGCGCGCTGATGCGATTAGTGTGAATACGAACTTTGATCCGGCTGTTGCTGGTTTCACAGATGCGGTGGTCAAATCCGAAGCCCTTCGCGCAATGGCGACTGCGGGTCTTGAACTGCGCTGGCCTATCCTGTTTTCGAGCACGAGCTCAACGCATATTCTGGAGCCAATCGCCCAGATCTACATGCGCAACAACGAACGCTATGCTGGCCAACTTCCAAATGAAGATGCGCAGAGCTTCGTCTTCGATGCTACAAACCTTTTCTCGCGTGACAAGTTCTCCGGTTATGATCGCGTTGAAGGTGGGACACGCGCCAACTTAGGTGCTCGCTACTCTGGCAGCTTCGAAAACAGCGACTGGAATCTTTACGCTCTTGCCGGGCAATCCTTCCAGCTTGGTGGTGTGAATTCGTTCGGCACAAGCGATTTTGTCAATGTCGGTGAGGATTCCGGCTTACAAGATGCGCGTTCCGACTATGTCGGTATGATCGGCACGTCCAATTCGACGGGCCTCGCAATAGCGGCACGTGGGCGCTTTGATAAAGGAAATCTCGAAATCAAGCGCGGTGAACTGGAAGCGCAGCAAAACTGGTCTCGCGTGAGCGTCTCAGCCCGCTATGCCTATATTGCCGCACAGCCAGCCTATGGTTATTCGGATATTCGTCAGGAAGTCGGCGGATCTACAAACATAAAGATCAACGACAACTGGAGGGTGTTTGGTTCAGGTACTTATGACCTTGTATCAGATACATTGGTTCGCGCATCTTCCGGTCTTGCTTATGACGATGAGTGCTTCACTTATTCGATGGCTTTTGTTCAAAGCCGCAACCCCGGTGAAAGCAAGGCTTCTAACAGCGTGAACTTTAATATATCTCTTCGAACGCTCGGCGATATTGGTACAGGACAGTCCTTTTAGGCAAATTAGAACTGGAAGCATTCCAACCGCTTCCAGTTTTATTGCATTCTCGCATGCACGAACTCGCCCTTTTTTATCGATTTTATTTAGCTAAGTCTCTCCAAACCCCTCGCAAAATGTTCGCGGGTCATTGTTTCGCCGCACTGGGTCCTCTATACAGTCATCATCATATGATTGGCTTATATTGGGCCGCATGGTGATGCGACGCTCTAATATGTTACGAGATCAGGCAAGCTTCGCATTGCCGACCTGAAGGAACCGGGAAAGAAAGATGATGTTTGCTAAACCTCTTTTCGCCTCCATGATGGGCGCCGCCGTATGTTTCACGGCGCTTGGATCGGCTGCGATGCTGAGCCCGGCCCTCGCCGCGTCAAATTCAGCAGAGGCTAAGATCATTGTGTCCGGCAATGTGATCACCAATGGTGACATTCAGCGCCGCGCCAACTTTTTGAAGTTGCAGCGAAAGGGTGGCAACCTTAACCAGACTGCGCGTCAGGAGCTGACGGAAGAAATGCTCAAGCGCGTCGAAATGAAGACGCGCGGCATTAATATTTCCGACAAGGAAGTTGACGAAGCCTATGCCGGTTTTGCGACACGCAACAAAATGAGCGTAGCGCAGCTAAATCAGGTTATGAATCAGGCTGGAATTACGCCTGACCATTTTAAAAAATACATTATGGTCCAGATGGGCTGGGGTCGCCTTGTCAGCGCACGCTTCCGCGCAACTGGCATGGTCAGTGAGCAGGATGCTGTGCAGCGCATGCTCAAAGATGGCGGCAAGAAGCCGGTTGCGACGGAATATCAGTTGCAGCAAGTTATTTTCGTTGTTCCCAGTTCCAAACGTTCGCCAGCCTTGCTCAGCAAGCGCCGTCAGGAAGCCAATGCATTGCGCTCACGTTTCCAAAGCTGCGACAGCACCCGCCAGCTTACCAAAGGCATGATCGACGTTACCGTGCGCGATCTTGGACGCATTATCGAACAGCAGCTTCCGGGCGAATGGGCGAAGGCTGTGAAGGCAACCAGCGCCAATCGCGCCACAGCACCTCAGGACACTGAAAAAGGTGTTGAGATTCTTGCCGTCTGCTCGACACGTCAGGTATCCGACGACCGCGTTGCACAGCTGGTATTCTCGATGGAAGGTGCGGATTCTGCCTCTGGACAGGAAAAGAAGGCAGATGCACTGAGCAAGAAATATGTCGACGAACTGCGCGAAAAGGCGACCATCGTCAATCGTTAAGACCTGGGCGTTAAGGTCTTGGCAGCCGCCAACTGACCGTATAATTTGAGGGGGCTTCTGCCCCCTTATTCAATAGCTATCCGAGTAAAACATATGCGCATTCAATCGGTTCCTCCGCTCGCCATAAGCATTGGCGATCCTTCCGGCGTTGGAGCTGACGTTGCTCTCAATACATGGCTGAAGCGCACAGAATTCTCGCTGCCGCCATTTCTGATCATTGCTGATCCTGATCAGCTTTTGGCGCGAGCGCAGCTTCTCGGTTTGAATGTGCCGATTGCGACAATCGCAAAGCCAAGCGATGCCGCTGATATTTTCGACCAAAAGCTACCCGTTTTACCGCTTGTAAACAGGCATATTGAAAGCGCCGGAAAGCCGTTGCCGGAGAATGCCGCGGGCATTCTTGAGGCTATTGAACGTGCTGTAAGCCTTACAATTGCTGGCCAAACCTCTGCTGTCGTGACATGTCCCATTGCAAAAAAACCGCTCTATGATGCTGGTTTCAAGCATCCCGGCCATACAGAATTCCTTGCTGAACTTGCAAGCAAGCACCTAGGACATAAAGTAATTCCGGTGATGATGCTTGCAGGCCCCGAATTGCGCGCAGTACCGGTTACCATTCATATTCCGCTCGCAGATGTTCCTCGCATATTGACCAAGGACGATATTCTGGAAATATCCCAAATCACTGCGCAAGAACTGACCGAACGCTTTGGCATTACCGCCCCTCGCCTCGCTATTTCCGGCCTGAACCCACATGCCGGTGAAGGTGGGGCGCTTGGTAAAGAAGACGATGCGATCATCCGCCCAGCGGTGGAAGAATTGCAAAAATCAGGCATCAATGCCTGGGGACCACTGCCCGCAGATACGATGTTTCACGCCCCCGCTCGCGCAACCTATGACGTGGCGATTTGTATGTATCACGATCAGGCGCTAATCCCCGCCAAGGCGCTTGCCTTTGATGAAACGGTCAATGTGACGCTGGGCCTGCCTTTCATCCGCACATCACCGGATCACGGCACCGCTTTTGATATTGCAGGCAAGGGCGTTGCGCGACCTGACAGTCTAATTGCTGCAATTCGTCTGGCGCAGGAACTTGCAGAAAATCAGGCAGGACAGAAATCATGAGCATAGATACTCTTCCGCCGCTGCGTGAAGTCATCGAACGCCATGATTTGATGCCGAAAAAATCGCTCGGCCAGAATTTCCTGTTCGACCTCAATCTGACGTCGAAAATCGCGCGGCAGTCCGGCATACTTCAAGACCAGCCGGTCATTGAGGTTGGCCCCGGCCCCGGCGGTCTTACCCGGGCACTCCTGGCACAGGGTGCCTATGTTACCGCTATCGAACGCGACGAGCGCTGTCTTGACGCGCTTGCAGAGATCGAAGCGCATTATCCGGGGCGGTTGCGGATCATTTCAGGCGATGCACTGGAACAGGACTTCAAGGCACTGTTTCCAGAAGATCGAAAGCCGCGGATCGTCGCAAACCTGCCCTATAATGTCGGCACGCAATTGTTGCTCAACTGGCTGCTGACGGAGCCTTGGCCGCCATTTTACTCGTCCATGACACTGATGTTCCAGCGAGAAGTTGCCGAGCGTATTGTTGCTGCACCCGACAGCGATCATTATGGACGTCTTGGGGTGCTGGCAGGCTGGCGCGCGCATTCGAAAATCGCATTTGATGTTTCGCCACAAGCTTTTACGCCGCCACCAAAAGTCATGTCTTCGGTTGTGCATATCATACCCCGCGAAGAGCCATTGCCGTGTCGTGCAGATGCATTGGGGCAGATCACGCAGGCAGCTTTTGGCCAACGTCGCAAAATGCTACGCCAGAGCCTTAAACCGGTTGGCGGAGCGGTACTCTTGGAAAAAACCGGTATTGATGGCACGCGCCGCGCTGAGACATTGAGCGTCGAGGAATTCGTCGCCCTTGCAAACGCTTACCGCCCGGTGTGATTATCTCCTTCGCCCATGATCGGCGTCGGGTTCATTTGCTTAAAAACCTTATCGACATGGTCGATCTCCGAACGGAAGCTCGACATGGATGAACCTGTGAGCTTTTCACCGGCTTTAAGCTGCGCTTTGAGCGGATCGACATATTGATCGCCCACCTTCAATTCGTAATAAAGATGCGGACCTGTCGAATAGCCGGTTGAACCGACATAGGCGATTACCTCGCCCTGCTTGACATGCTGACCGACTTTGAGGCCCTTCACCTCTCCCGAAAGATGCGCATAAGTGGTGCTATAGCCGCCTTGATGACGCAGGCGGACATATTTGCCATAGCCCTTTTGCGATGAAATCAACTCTACCACGCCGTCCCCGGCTGCAACGATCGGAGAGCCGATAGGCGCATCGTAATCGACGCCATTATGGTGTTTGCGCACATGCAAAACAGGATGAATGCGCCAGCCGAATCCATCATTCAAGCGACCATTCGGTAGAGGCTTATGCATAAGATATTTGGTCATTGAGGAGCCATCCTCGTTGAAATAATCCGCGTTACCCTCAACCTCGTGCCTGTAGAGACGCTTGCTTTCACTCCTCGTTTTGAACTCAACAAAAACCAGTTCCGGGTCGGTATCGACACTTTTACGAAACAGCAGATCGATTTTTTGCGCGCCGTTAGAGCCTCTATCGAGGGAAATATTATTCTCACTTGCGAGTTTTCTAACGTGATCGGCGACTGCGCGCGGAACACCCGCCGCAATCAGTCGAGACTGAACAGAACTATTGGGATTTACTTTCACAGATTGATGCGCCGCAGAGAGCATCGCATCATGAGAAAGACGTGCAAATAGCCGCTGATTGCCATTGGAGCGAAAAAGCCCGTCATCGGTGCGGCCATAGACAAAATCGGGCGCATTGCCATGTTTGAATCGTGCGACCAAAATACGTGCAGGTTCTTTGGACGGCTGGTCAAGAAGCAGGACCAGGTTATCGCCGGCCACAAGGTCCTTGCGTGCAAGCGCCCTTTGAAGGTTTTCTGCATCCTGCGATGCTATGTCCGCAGCCTGCATGAGAACGCTCAACTTCTCCCTCGATTGGGGTGACAGAACGATCTCATGGACGTTCTGTCGGGCCATATCGACAGGTCGCGCAAAGCTCACATTAAGCGGCACACCTTTTTGATTGGCGAGCGCCGATATTTGCGGATCGACTTCCGCCTGAGCGGAGATTTGATTGCGCGTCAGGGGCGCTTTCGCCGCCTCATTCTTCAGATCAAGAATCACATGCTGATAGGTAAAGAGTGTCGCTTCGCCGTCGTCGCTGCCTTCCGCAATATCAATGCGCTTTGCAATACGTCGATCATCCTGGATTTCATTTTGAGGAAGCAATCGTGCATCCTTCATGGCCGCATGGCTATGAACAAGCGTTTTCGGATCAACCATCACAGGTTGGGAAGCATGGCCATGTCGCACGAGACCACCCGTCAGCAACATAAACCCGCCACCCGCAAAGAGTGTTGCAAAAGCAAGCGCTATGCAGGCACTCTGATGTGTTTGAAAAGAAAAGCGGACGCGTTGCAATGGCTTGAGAACAAGCGGCGATAGGGGGGCCATTTTCGCGTGCGATTTATCCCACCGGGTCATGAGATCGGGCGAAGTTACCACATGACTCTGCTTCTCTCTGCGGGCGGCACCAAACACCATGCAGCGCAATTCTCCAAAAATTCATTTGATCAAAGAATGAACCAAAGGGGACAGAGCAAGGCTAAATTAAGGCTATGGTGGCTGCAATCCACCATGCCGAGAGCTTGATCACTCAAGATTAGTTTATCACGCGCGTGCTTTGTTTCGGCGATGATTGGAAAAAGACGACCACGTATAAATAATCAGGCCAGTCCAGATGAGCACAAAAGCCACAAGCTGTGCATGTGAAAAGGGTTCATTGAAGATGAAGATAGCAAAGATGAATAGCAACGTCGGCGTAAGATATTGCATCAATCCTAGCGTCGTATAACGCAGAAGTTTTGCACCGCCTGCATAAAGAATAAGCGGAATTGCCGTGAATGGTCCGGCCAGCAGAAGCAGCGAAATATCCGACACCGAACCGTCAAAGAAATGGTCCTGCCCGTTGGCCATGAGCCAGACAACATAACCAATTGCCGGAATCGAGAGAATGACAACTTCCAGCGTAAAGCCCTGCAAGGGCTGCACCGGCAACGACTTACGGAAAAAGCCGTAGAGACCAAATGTTACTGGCAAAACCAGAGATACCCATGGCAGACCACCGGCATTAAAAGTGAGCACCAGCACGGCCGCGAAGGCAAAACCAACAGCAACATATTGAACCTTTGTCAGGCGCTCGCCCAGAAATATGCCGCCAAGAACCACGTTGAACAATGGATTAATGTAATAGCCAAGTGCTGCACCGATGATTTGATCATGCGCAACCGCCCATACATAAACGCACCAATTGATGGTAATCAGCGATGCAGTGAGGGCCGCCATTGCCAGCATGCGTGGATTGCGTAAAGCATCCAGAATTGTTCTGAACTGGCCGATGAAAAGCAGCAGAAGTGCTGCAACTGGAACCGACCAGATCACACGATGCGCGACGATTTCCAATGCAGGTAGATGTGATAAAGCCTTGAGATAGAAAGGCAAAACAGCCCACAGACCGTAAGCTCCCATAGCCATCAGGAAGCCTCGATTTCCATCTGAAAGCTGGCTTCCAGATACGGTCTGCTCGGTCATTTCCATCTCCGCATTGAACATAATCTCGAAAAAGCAGTTCGCTGCTTCAAGACATTCAGACTGCTATGCGCCGATCAATCCATAAAATCTATTCAATTAAACTGATCAAAGCATCAATCCTGGTGAAAGGTGCGGCTTATTCAGCCGCGACCAGACCAGCAAGAGCGCGGTTTTTCATCAGTTTGTAATTGACTGAATCCATCAACGCCTGAAAAGATGCGTCGATGATATTGTCGGAAACACCGACCGTGCGCCAGCGCGCACCGGTGGCGTCGCCCGATTCAATCAGAACACGCGTGATCGCTGCCGTACCGCCATTCAAAATACGCACTTTAAAGTCCACCAGCTCGAGATCTTCAATCTCATCCTGATAGCGACCCAGATCCTTGCGCAATGCAATATCAAGCGCGTTGACAGGACCATGGCCCTCGGCGACTGACATATACATTTGGCCATCGACCTCGACCTTAACAACCGCTTCCGAAACAGTTTTCAGCGTGCCATTGGCATCGAACCGCCGTTCAACGAGGCAGCGGAAGGAATCGACCTTGAAAAATTCCGGCAGAGGGGAAAGCATGTTACGCGCCAGAAGCTCAAAACTCGCATCAGCACCTTCATAGGCATAGCCTGCCGCTTCACGTTCTTTAACCAGCGAAATCAGCGTATCAAGACGCGCATCGTCCTTCGCAACACGGATGCCACGACGCTCCAGCTCGGCGATGAAATTGGACTTGCCGCCTTGGTCTGAAACCATAACGCGGCGACGGTTTCCCACTGTTTCGGGCGGGACGTGCTCATAGGTCTGCGGGTCTTTGAGCAGCGCTGATGCGTGAATGCCTGCTTTGGTAGCAAAGGCAGACGTGCCGGTGTAAGGCGCTTGCTCTGTGGGAGAACGGTTCAGAATATCGTCAAAGGCACGCGAAATACGGGTAATGGCTTTCAACGCATCTGGTTTAACACCCGTTTCAAAACGGTTCGACCAATAGGGTTTTAAAGCCAGTGTCGGGATCAGGGTTATGAGGTTGGCATTACCACAGCGTTCGCCAATGCCGTTCAGGGTTCCCTGAACATGGCGCACACCTGCATCAATAGCTGCAAGCGAAACCGCAACCGCCTGCTCTGTATCATTATGCGCGTGGATGCCAAGGCTTTCGCCGGGCACGACAGTTTTCACAGCGTTGATAATGTCGGCTACTTCCGCTGGCTGCGTGCCGCCATTGGTGTCGCAAAGCACGACCCAGCGTGCGCCGGCTTCATATGCGGCCTTGGCGCATGAGAGTGCATATTCCGGGTTCGCCTTATAGCCGTCGAAAAAATGTTCGCAATCGACCAGCGCTTCACGTCCAGCCATGCGCACCGCCGTCACCGAGGCAGTGATCGATTCCAGATTTTCCTCATTGGTGCAACCAAGTGCAATCCGCACATGATAGTCCCAGCTTTTAGCAACAAAGCACACTGCATCGCTGGAAGCTTGCAAAATAGCTGTCAGACCCGGATCGTTGGAAGCCGAAACGCCTGCACGTTTGGTCATGCCAAAGGCTGCAAATTTGGCATGTGTTGTCTGTCGTTTTTGAAAGAAAGCAGTATCGGTCGGATTTGCACCGGGATAACCACCCTCCACATAATCGACACCCAGTTCTTCAAGCAGAACCACAATCGCTTTTTTGTCTTCGACGGAAAAGTCTACGCCGGGAGTTTGTTGCCCGTCGCGCAAAGTCGTGTCGTAGATATAGATGCGTTCGCGTGCCATCATTGAGCTCCCGACATCAGGTCCGGGCAACAAACTCCCGTTTTCAGTTTTGCCCGTCCTCGCACGCTACGCGGCTGCGGGCGGGCGGTAGTCGCCTGCTGCCCATCCCGCAAAGTCGTGTCGTAGATATAGATGCGTTCGCGTGCCATTTTGCCTGCCTGTCGGTGGGTAACTTTATGAATTGTCAGTGTCGTGGTCAGGGTGCTGGTAAGACACCATTGTTCTTACAAACTCGATACTTTCCGGGTCGCGTTCAGTTTCGTAACCCGGCAGTTTTGCGAGGTTATCTACATAGTGAAGCTTAACCTCGACGCCCCATTGAATTGTCGGTTCGATCTCTTCCGGAGTATCAAACGCGCCAATGGAAAGCGCGATGCCATCCGGCGCTTCATAGGTGAGCGGGGTTCCGCATTCGGCACAGAATCCGCGCTTAACGTGGTTTGAAGACTGGAAACGCTTCGGTTCGTTGCGGGTCCAGGCAAGCTTTGCCTCACCCACCGAGACCAGCGGTGCGTAGAAATTGCCAAATGCTTTCTGGCACATGCGGCAATGACAGATCGAAGCGGAGCCAAGTGCGCCCTCAACATGAAAGCGTACCGCACCACATTGGCATCCGCCGCTATAAAGCGGCCTGTTATCAAGCGTCATGGCGTCCTCCCTACCCCACAAGCTGATTAGCTTACCACATCCCAGGTTGTGATACGTTCGCCGGTGGCAGGGTCTTTGCCGTCCTGCAACTGCACACCCTCAGCCAAAAGCTCATCACGGATGCGGTCCGCTTCAGCCCAGTTTTTGTCCGCAATGACGCGTAGACGCTCGGCTATCCGCGCTTCGATTTGCGCCGAGTCAACGTCTGATTTGACAAAGACCGGCACGTCCTGCGTCGTCACAAAATACGGATCAAACAGGCCCAACAGCGCCATGCCTTCACCCAAAGCCAAAATGTCATTCGCTTTGAATGCCCTACGCAGAACCGTGATCGCAATCCAGGTATTGAGATCATCCGATAGCGCTTCTTCGACTTCACCTGCCTTCAAAAGCTCGGAAGGTGCTTTAAAGTCTGCATCGCGTAACACTCCATACCAGCGACGCAGTTCTTCAGCAGATTCTGCCAGACGTTGCGCGGTCCAGTTGATCGGCTCGCGATAATGGGTTTGCAGCATCGAGAAACGCGCCGCCAGCCCAACCCAGCGGTCGCGCGCGTCCTTATCATCCCAAGGGCCAAGCTGTGGAAGACCGTCATTCAACACATCACGAATGGTGATGAAATTGCCAAGCGATTTGGACATTTTCTGGCCTTCGACCTGCAGAAAGCCATTGTGCATCCAGATATTGGCCATGCGCTCGGTGTTGAACGCACTGCATGACTGTGCAAGCTCGTTCTCATGGTGTGGGAACACTAAATCGATGCCGCCGCCATGAATGTCGAACTGGTTCTTATAAGGATCGTCGCATTTCAAACCGCCGCCAAACGGCGCCAGCAGCTTGGCCATCGACATGGCCGAGCATTCGATGTGCCAACCGGGACGGCCAAGCGTCTCAATCCCCGCAGGCGATGGCCAGCCCGGTTCGCCATTGCGCGATGGTTTCCAGAGCACGAAATCCATTTCGTCGCGCTTGTAGGAAGCCACATCAACACGAGCTCCGGCCAGCATCTCATCAAATGGGCGGTGAGAAAGTGCGCCATAGCGTGCTCCGCCCAAGGCATTCATCGCAGACGGCGAGAAAAGCACATGTTCATCGGCAACATAGGCCACGCCGCGCTCGATCAGTTTTTCGATAATATCGCGCATGTCATCCAGATGCTCGGTCGCACGAGGCTGGCTTGATGGCTCTATATTAGCCAGCGCTTTGATGTCAGACTGAAACTGGTTGTTGGTACCTTGGGTCACACGACCGATTGCATCATTGAGTGGAAGATCGGGATATTCGCTTGCCGCACGCGCGTTAATCTTATCGTCAACATCCGTAATATTGCGCGCATATGTGACCTTGTTGTCGCCGTAGACATGACGCAGCAGCCGAAACAGCACATCAAAGACGATCACAGGCCGCGCATTGCCGATATGGGCAAAGTCATAAACAGTCGGTCCGCAGACATACATCCGCACGTTATTCGCATCGATGGGGACAAAATCCTCCTTCGTGCGGGTCGCGGTGTTGTAAAGACGTAGTTGCGGCGCATCAGCCATTTTTATTCCCCAAAAAGACCTGAAAATACGGGCACAAAAGACCGCAGCCGTCTGGCCGGGGCGTTATCATCCTGTTTTATTTTAAGGGAGACGAAAACGGCCGGGCCAGCAAGCTGCTAGCCAATAATAATCGAACCGGTACAGATGATCGTGGTCAACGTTTTCATGGCGTTACTTATCCTCATAGCAACGACAGCCGTCAAGAGGGTAGCATCAAAAACGCTGTGACATTTCGGCAACTCTAGAGAGTACTAATCTATGTTAACCGGAATTCCCCAAAAGCGGCTCCAATCAGCCTTCATTCCGTCCCAATCCATCACAAAATAGTGAGTGTAATTTGGAAGAGGACAAACCAATGCCTAAAGATGACCCCCTGCCGCGACAGGATAAGCTGATTGACCAATACCGTGCAATCGGGCCTGCAATGCTAATTGCTGCTTTGATGAGCAAGAAGAAGCGTGATGGTCAAGCGCGTAACGACAACGCGAACCAATCAATTCTAGCCGTCAAGAAGCCAGGTTAAAGCGTGTTGCGCCTTAACTGTTTGTTTTCGACGCATGTCTTTAACCCAAAACCGGTTTCCACTTTTGGGAGACATGCTTTTAGAACATAGAAAGCTGAGCATCGGGCTCGTTTTCCGGCTCCGGCTTTTTCTTTCTATTTGTCAGTGATTGTTCGGACGTCAGATTTTCTACAACTCTCTCCTGCAAATCAGGTGAGATATTGGCGACTTTGTTGACCTTGTCCGATACAGGAATCGCTTCGAAAAAATCATCCTGAACTGGCCGCATAATGTCGGCCACTTCGCGCGGCAGCAATGTTTTGCAATCGAGCCAGCGTGCAAAATCTTCTGGTTTAACCACGACCGGCATGCGTTCGTGGATCTGACGCAACAGACCATTGGCGCTTGTGGTCAATATGCCTGCGGTGTCAATCTGTGAGCCATCGGCACTGCTCCATGTCTCAACCAATGCTCCAAAAGCCACGATGCCACCATTGCGCGGCCTGATCCAGTAGGCCTGCGATTTGTTCTTTCCATTGCGTCGCCATTCGTAAAAACCGGAAGCGGGAATCAATGCGCGCCTGTGGTTGAGAGCAGCTCGAAACGAATTCTTCTCTGCGGCAGTTTCCGAGCGAATATTGAAGACGAGATTCCAGTCATTGGGATCTTTCACCCATGACGGCACAAAGCCCCATCGAACCAGCATGCCTATCCGATCCGGCCTGTTGCTTCCGGGCGGCGGCGTTTCGCCAGCGAGAACAGAGAGAATGGGTTGAGTCGGCGCAATATTGTAACGCGGAGGAAAATCCTCCTCGATCATCGCGCCGAGCAATGCCTCGACTTCTTCGCGGCTTGCAGTCAGAGAAAAACGTCCACACATGGTGGCCATGTTCAGGCTTTTGCATCAATGGTCAAGTAGGTCGTAGGTACGATTTGCAGCTTTGCTGTTGCCAAATCTCATGCACCGCATCATAGCTTATGTATGGTTACAGTGCCCGTCATCCCCGCCCCCGTTCAGATACACGGTGTTTCGCTCATCTGTCGCAGAGATGGCAAATTCCTGCTAGTCGAGCGCGGGAAAGAGCCTTGGAAGGGTTGGCTCGCTTTTCCCGGCGGTAGCATTGAGGCTGGCGAAACGCCGGAAGTAGCAGCAATGCGCGAACTTAAAGAAGAAACCAATCTTGACGTTGCAAGCCTAAGCCATGTCATCACGGTTGATCTGGCGCTTGAAGGCAAAGCCTATGCGAAGAGCTATTTCCTCTCGGTGTTCCGTGCACTCGATGTTTCGGGCATCGAGCAGGCAGGCGACGATGCGGCTTCTATACATTGGCTGACAATTGAAGAAATGGCTGATGCTAATGTCACGGACAGCACACTGGATGTGGCGCGTTCTGTAGCGCAAGCTGAAGACAAGGCAGTCTCGTAATTGGCTTTTAGGCTGCGCCTTGAAGGTGCCCTTTTTTTACGTAGGAATCTAACCATATTAAAAGGGGACGATTTTTGAAGGGCAAACAGCTTTCCGTATTGGCAATCGCATTTTGGCTGGGTGTTATGTCCCCGGCCATGTCCGCGCAGGACACGGCTTACGGTGGCAAAATGCTGCGCTTGGCGGAAGTGCTCGGTTCCTTGCATTATCTGCGTAATCTTTGCGGCGAAACCAGTAATGAATGGCGCGAGCGGATGGATGCGATGATTGCCGCCGAAAACCCTGCCGAGACCGAACGTGTGCAGCTTATTTCCAGTTTCAACCATGGCTATCGCGCTTTCAGCGAAAATTATATGCGCTGCACGCCTTCTGCCCTTGCAGCGATTGATCGCTACATGAAAGAGGGAGAAAGCTTGTCAAACGAGCTTATCTCGCGCTATGGGAATTAACCAATTATTCAGTCTTGTGCGGATGGGCCGAAATTGCCTGATTCAAATCCGCTTTAATCTGTTAACACTGTCTTAAAGCAATAGTCAGGCTACGAGCGCTTACACTCCCGAATGAATACGGTGAGAACTCGGCCGATGCAGTGAGACAATAAGGGCGCAAGCCGGGATGAAATCAATGGACTATATGCCAGCCGATCTGGACGAAATGATTGCCCGCGAGAAGAAGCTCGTTGCAATCGAATACCAGAATGAAGCCTGGGCCGATGGTATTTCCGAAGGAATTGAGCCAGAAATTCTTGCTGAAGCTGCTTTCACCACGGCTTTGACCGAACTTATGCGTGAAGCGGGTGAAGATTGTGCGCTCGAACTGATCGAGAAAATGCGCGAACAAATCATCGCCGGAACATTTCTGCCCCAGCGCGTTCTTCAGTAAGCACTATTGATCGCAGCGAAGCCCCGCATCCGGCTTGGTGGTGCATCATAAATCCGCTCCCACACTCTGCGAAACTGCCGCGTGGAAGCAAAGCCGGCCCGTTCAGCAATGTTTTCCATATCAAGAGCGGAATTCAGCAACATCTCACGCGCTAGGCTGACCTTTAGCCGGTTGGCATAATCGGTCACGCTCATACCGGCATGTTCATTGAACAGCCTCGAGAGATTACGCGGGCTTGCACCGCTTGCTTCGGCCAGTCTGTCAACAGACCAGTTGGCTGCGGGATTTTCTGCAATCACGTCCTGTGCGCGATGCACAACCGGATGCATATGATTGCGCCCCTCCAGCCAGGGCGAAAGCTGCGGATCACCACCGCTGCGCCGCAGATAAACGACCAGATAGCGTGCCACCGAGAGGGCCAGCGCATGGCCTGCCATTTCCGCCACAATATGCAACATGAGATCAATGCCGGCAGTGATGCCAGCACTGGTCAGCCTGTCGCGATCATCGACAAACAGTCGGTTTTGTAGAACGCGTGATGCGGGTGCCAGACGATTAAGTTCATCTATCGCCATGTGATGCGTCGTGCATGCATAGCCGTCGAGCAAGCCTGCGCGTGCCGCCAGCAATGCACCAGAGCAAATTGAAACCAGCCTTATTCCGGGGCGAATGCTGCGGCGCAACCACACGACAATCTGCTCTTCAAGTATCGCATCGTCTTCGCGGCTCGTAACAGCGCCACCCATCGGCACATCTGCTGAGCCGGAAATGACCACAAGCGCATTATCTGGCAGGCTTTGCGGCATAGGGGCAATATTGGCCACCGAAAGTCCAATCGAACTGGTGACCATATCCGATGGACCGATATAGCTGACCTCGAATTGCAAGACTTTTTGCTCGACATTTGCCTTGCGCAAAACCTCTATCGGTCCCGCCACGTCCAGCAAAAGCGTGCGCGGCGGAACAACGACAAAGACCTGAACAGTTAAGACACTGTCAGCGGCTTGGTTCATGCAGCTTTCCGTTCTGTATTGCCTGCAAGCGCCTGTTCGACGGTTGCAATGCGTGCAAAGCGACCGGCAAGCACCAACTCGGTGCGCGCGCGGATTTCAGCCGCACTCCATTCACGACCGTTGGCATCGGTCATAGGGAATGTCAGTGTCGCCTCGCCCACGAAATCAATCTTGTAACCAAGATCAGACGCCTGACGCGTCGTTGTCTCACAGCATTGTTCGGTGCGAATGCCTGAAATGATGATGTTGCGGATGCCATTGTCAATCAGCCATACATCAAGACCGGTTCCGACCAGTGCGCTGTGGCGGCTTTTGCGGAAAACAGCATCCGGTTCAATAGAAAGCGGTGAGAGCGTCTTTACGAAACCCGATGCTTCCGAGAACGGCCCTTCTTTGGCGGTATGAAAAATCTGTACAACCGCGATTCCCTGACGCTTAGCTCCATCAATCAAGGCCTGCTGGCGATCGACATAGGCTGCGACCTCATCATCGCGATAATATGGAGCTTTGCGGAAAGACTCCTGCGCATCAATCACCAGAAGAACGGTATCATGAACGGACATTTTGTACTCCTTAAAATATCTTACAAGGAGACGATAACACCTGCAACATATGCCGAAAGTCCCACCTCGGACAAAGATGGGACATCTCACGCCAAATGGAAATTATGCGCGATGCGGTAAAGCTTCAAGAAACTCGACTGGCTCGCCCTTGTTCGGATTGACGATTTCAGCTTCCCACATAACCTTGATGCCCCGCACAAACGTGCCGACTGGCCAGCCGGTGACCGTCTTGCCATGATAAGGGGTCCAGCCAGCCTTTGAGCCAGCCTGTTCGTGCGTGATTGTCTCGCGACGCTTCAAATCAACAATCGTTAAGTCAGCATCATAACCGACAGCAATGCGGCCCTTGCGTGCCATACCGAAAATGCGGTTAGGGCCATGGCTCGACAAATCAACGAAGCGTTCAAGCGAAAGCCTGCCGGCATTGACATGATCGAGCATGATCGGCACCAATGTCTGAACGCCCGTCATACCGGAAGGCGACGCGGGATAGGATTTCTGCTTTTCTTCGAGCGTATGCGGTGCATGATCAGAACCAAGCACGTCGACGATGCCCTGATCAATGCCTTTCCAGACGCCGTCGCGATGGCGCTTGTCACGCACCGGCGGGTTCATCTGAATGAGATTACCAAGCGTCGCATAATCGTCTGCAGAAAGTGTCAAATGATGCGGAGTGGCTTCGCAGGTTGCCACATCCTTGTGGCCTTGCAGGAAGTCAATTTCTTCGGCTGTCGAAATATGCAGTACATGGATACGTGCGCCGGTTTCGCGTGCAATACGCACGAGACGTTCGGTGCATTGCTGGGCTGCAACTTCATCGCGCCAGACGGGATGGCTCGATGGATCCCCCGCAACGCGCAGACCTTCGCGCTCTTTCAGGCGGAACTCGTCTTCGGAATGGAAGGCTGCACGGCGGCGGGTGTTCTTAAGAATAGAGCGCACGCCGTCATCATCCTCCACCAGCAGGTCGCCGGTTGATGAGCCCATGAAAACTTTGATGCCAGCAGCGCCCGGCAGGCGCTCAAGTTCGGCCACGTCTTTTGCATTGTCGCGTGTGCCACCGACCCAGAACGCAAAATCGCAATGCATGCGATGGCGGCCACGGCGGATTTTATCTTCAAGCGTCTCTGCGGTGGTTGTCAGCGGCTTGGTGTTCGGCATTTCGAATACAGATGTCACGCCACCAAGAACGGCTGCGAGCGAACCCGTTTCCAAATCTTCCTTGTGCTCCAGTCCCGGCTCGCGAAAATGCACCTGACTATCGACCACGCCCGGCAGAATATGCAGGCCGGTGCAATCAATAACTTCGGCAGCCGAATTTGCAGCCAATGACCCAATCGCCTCTATGCGCCCGTTACGAATACCAATGTCTCGGCTACCTGTGCCGTCATGATTGACAATGGTTGCACCTTTCAGGATCGTATCGAACGTCTGGGTCATTGTTGTCTCCTCTGGGCTGAATGGGGCTTGCGAGCCTTTTCAATGCGGCTTACGTAACGATGATAATAAAGGCAAGGAAGAAGCGATGGCGACGGTAGCGGAATTAATCACTCTTTCCAACAGAGCTGTGGTTCACATCACGGGCGAAGATGCGGAAAAATTCGTACAGGCCGTCATCACCACTAATCTCGACAATCTTGGCGCGGACGAATTAAAACCCGGAGCACTGCTGGCACCGCAAGGCAAAATCATGTTCGACTTTCTCGTGTCGCGCATTGAAAACGGTCTTCGCTTCGATATGCCAGCGGCAATTGCTGCTGATTTTGCCAAGCGGATGACGCTTTATCGTCTGCGCGCCAAAGCTGAAATTACCCAATTGCCAGAATCACTTGTCGGCGTTTGCTGGGAGAATGATTCCGTTTCTTCACAAGATGATTCAATGAAGCGAGATACGCGCTTTCCGCGTGATCTGAATGTGATTCGCATTTATGAAAAGGCAAGAAATATCAGTGACGAAAGCGCATGGGGGGCGCTTCGTGCCGAATATGGAATTGCCGAAGGCGAAGCTGATTTTGCTTATAATGATGTGTTCCCGCATGACGTGAACTTCGACCAGACTGGCGGTGTGACATTCCCGAAAGGCTGCTTCGTCGGACAGGAAGTTGTCTCCCGCATGCAGCATCGCGGCACGCCGCGCCGCCGTGTACTGGTTGCAAAATCCGACACGCCCCTACCTGCAATGGGTACGCCGATAACCGTTGGCGGTCGTGAAATCGGAACGCTTGGCAGCTCTTCGGGCCGGATCGGCCTTGCGCTTGTGCGCATTGATAGGGTGAAGGATTCGCTTGATTCAGGCACAGCCATTCGGGCCGGTGAAAATGAAATCACTCTCGATTTGCCGCCGCATGTTGGCTTCACTTTTCCAATCGCTGAGACGGGAAAGGACTGATGGCTGCCGTAGATCGTTCATCGGGCAGGGATCGTGCATGGCAGCGCATGTTGTCAGGCCGCAGGCTTGACCTGCTCGATCCTTCACCGCTTGACGTCGAGATTGAAGACATCGCGCATGGGCTTGCGCGTGTTGCGCGCTGGAACGGGCAGACCATTGGTGAGCACGCCTATTCTGTGGCGCAGCATTCCCTGCTGGTCGAGCAGATATTCAATCGCATGGTGCCGGATGCAAGCATTGAGCAGCAGATGCTCACGCTTCTGCACGATGCGCCCGAATATGTGATTGGTGACATGATCTCGCCATTCAAGGCTGTGATGGGAGGCAATTACAAGCTCATAGAAACGCGACTGGAAGCCGCTGTTCACCTGCGTTTCTCGCTGCCTGCTTCCATTTCAGTAACGCTTAAAAAGCAGATGAAGCGTGCGGATCAGATTGCCGCCTATTTCGAGGCGACACGACTTGCAGGTTTCAGCGAGATCGAAGCCACCAAATATTTTGGCCGCCCACGCGGGTTCGATCCGGCAGGATTGGACCTTACGCCGCGCCCGACGCAAAACGTGCAGAATGATTTTCTGGAGCGCTTTGCCACTCTCGAACAAGCGCGGAAGAAATAGATATGACGCGAATTGTTGTCAGTCCGCTTTCCAAACTTGAAGCCCAAATTGCGCTGCATCAGCCAAGCTATATCGTGACGTTGAGCAGTGGCGATTTGCCTTGCCTGCCCTATGAGACGAAGCGACTTAGCCTGATTTTCAACGATATTGTTGAACCGCGTGACGGTCTGGTGATGCCCGAAAAAACGCATGTCGAACAATTGCTTGAATTCGTGAAAATATGGGATCAGGAAAAGCCGCTGCTTATCCATTGTTATGCTGGTATCTCGCGCTCCACGGCGAGCGCTTTTATCGCGGCACTGGCGCTCAACTCGGAGCTTGATGAAGCGGAACTTGCAAGCAAGCTGCGTGCGGTTTCACCATCCGCGACGCCGAACATCCGATTGATCGAACTCGCCGATCAGATACTGGGTCGTAAAGGCCGCATGGTCGAGGCTATTCGCGGCATTGGCCGCGGACAACATGCCTTTGAAGGCGAAGTATTCAGCCTGCCTGTTGTAAGTTGATTATGCGCGATATGGCATTGAGAAAGCCGCCACGCGCATCAGGCGGGGTTTGCGCACGCGGCTCCCACACGTGGCGCAGGAAGAAAAAGCCTGTCATGCGAAATGCATCGTTGAGGTCTTCATAACAGGAAGCGCGGATGGACGTGCTGCTGACAAAAGATGGCAAGGGCAGCATTTTATCAGCCCATGGTGCACCTGCATCGGCACAGACTGCCCGTCCTGACTTTGGCGAAACATAGATCAGGTTTTCGCGCACGCCAGTGGCGGCGCATTCCCTGAGATCAAGGCCGAAGCCCAGTTCTTCAAGCATCATCACTTCAAAGCGCAGCAGCAATTCGCCTGCCGATAGCGGATCGTCAAAATGCTCAATGATAAGGCGCAACGTTTCATAAAGCGCACCTTGCGGGTCGCGTTCTGGCAAAAGCCTCAGATGAGCTGCAACCAGCTGAATGCCATAAAGCGCAACAGGCGTTTCAATCAAACGGGCAGCAGCAAAGCCAAGCGGTTCAATCGTGAACGAACCCATATGCTCGTCCAACCGCGCCCACCATGTCAGATCAACATGATTACCGGGCTGGAGCAGAGGCTGCATGCGGCGGGATCGTCCACCGCGCACCATGCCCAGATGACGGCCATGTTCACGCGTCATCACTTCGACAATGGCGCTTGTTTCGCCATGTCGTCGTGTGCCGAGAATTATGCCTTCATCGCGCCATTCCATAGATGTTTTTTTACCAGATTCCCTTTTGCGTATAATTCTACACGAAAGTCGGGTGACTTTCTGAATTATGCGCGGCTATCTGTCTGATACACTTTACTTCGGAAAAATAAGACCCATTTCACGATAACGCTCAGGATCATTGCCCCAGTTTTCACGAACCTTCACGAACAGGAAGAGGTGCACATTCTGTTCAAGAATACCGCTGATCTCTTTTCGGGCAGACTGGCCAATTGCCTTGATCGTCTCGCCTTTATGACCAAGCACAATCTTTTTCTGGCTCTCGCGCTCGACATAGATCACCTGCTCGATCCGCACCGAGCCATCCTTACGTTCTTCCCAGCTTTCGGTTTCAATCGTCGAGGAATAAGGCAGTTCTTCGTGAAGACGCAGGTAAAGCTTTTCGCGCGTAATTTCTGCCGCGAGTTGGCGCATCGGCATATCGGAAATCTGATCTTCCGGATAATACCATGGACCGTTCGGAACGGTCGCGGCCAGAAACTTCGCAAGATCCTTACAGCCCGAGCCATTAAGTGCGGAGATCATGAAAGTCTGATCGAATGCAACTTTTTCATTGGCTTTTTGGGAAAGATCAAGCAGCTTTGGCGGATCGACGCGGTCGACCTTGTTGAGAACCAGTACTTTCTTCTGGCGTACATTGGCCATGCTTTCGAGAAGCGCTTCAGCATTCTCATTGAGACCGCCCTGCGCATCCAGAAGTACCAGAATAATGTCGGCATCTTTGGCACCACCCCATGCAGTCGTCACCATAGCGCGATCAAGACGGCGCTTTGGACGAAATATGCCGGGTGTGTCGACCAGAACAATCTGCGCCTGCTCGTGAATGAAAATACCGCGCACCAGCGCGCGCGTCGTTTGCACTTTATGGGTGACGATAGAAACCTTGGTGCCGACGAGCTGGTTGACCAGCGTCGATTTTCCGGCATTTGGCGCACCAATCAGCGCCACAAAGCCAGAACGGGTCTGTAGGGTTTCAGTTTCGCCGTTTGACGGCGTCGTCGGATTGTTCATTGCTCATCCTTTTGGGAGTCGTCCTGCTTATAAAAAACACGGAAGCACTCCATTTTTTTGTTTGCGCAATTCCCGACGTAAACTGGTCCCCACTTTCGCTGGAATTGCTCTATTTTAATAATGGCGACAGAAGCGTCCCTTGCCCAAATCGTTCCGTCGATGCGACAAGCCCATGACCTGTCGCTGTTAAGCTGATTATAGCCGATTTTTGCTTAAAAGAATGCTGATTTACAACTTATACGGAACTGTCGCGTTTCCAGACAGATTCCCTATAAAGCATGGCTTCGGCAGCGCTTTGCTCGGCAATACGCTTAGATCGCCCCTCGCCTGTTTCCGACGCAAAGCCCTTTACCGTCACCTCGACAGTAAATGACGGATCATGATCCGGCCCGCTACGGCTCAAAATACTGTAGGTCGGGTGAACATTGCCCTGCTGATGCGCCCATTCCTGCAACTCGGTTTTAGCATCGCGACGTGCAGCACCGGTCTCAAGCGACCGCCCCTGCCAATAACGCTTTATAAAGAGGCGGGCTGCTTCCAGTCCGCCATCCATATAAATCGTTGCGATCAAGGCTTCCACGACATCCGCACGCACGTTAAGCAGGCGTTTGTCGTTGAGTGATTTTATGTCTGAACCCGTTTGAATAAGATCTGCAAGTCTGATTTCATCAGCAATTGCCGCACAGGTTTCTGCATTGACCAGCGCATTGAGGCGTACGGACAATTCACCTTCGGGCGCGTCGGGAAATGCTTCGAAAAGCATTTCCGCAACCACCAGACCGAGAACCCGGTCACCAAGAAATTCCAACCGTTCATAATTGGCGCGCGATGGCGCCTGCACACTTGAGTGGGTGAGCGCACGTTCCAATCGTTTCAGATTGAGAAAACGGTGTCCTGTGCGCTCTTCCAGTATCGATGCTGCGTTGTTTGCGGAAACCATCTCAGTTTCCGGTTACGGCAGTGTGCGGTTCTCCGCTCACCCAGGAGAAAAGACGGCTGAAACGAACGTCAGTCGGCCATTTCCAGATTTCGAGCGGGCTTGCCTTATCGGCGATGGAGAAGAAAATAATATTCGCGCGACCGACCAGATTTTCATAAGGCACGTAGCCAACACCAAAACGACTGTCGAGCGAGTTATCGCGATTGTCGCCCATCATGAAGTAATGACCGGCAGGCACTTCAAAGACGCGCGTGTCATCGCCGATGGAATTAGGCGCAAGATCAAGCGTATCATAGCTCACGCCATTGGGGAGCGTCTCACGATAAACCTCAACCGGACGGTTGACCTCGGTCACGTCTGGATTGGTAATTGTTCCAACACGTTCCCGCTCAACCGCAACGTCATTGATATAGAGCACGCCACCACGCATCTGCACGCGATCACCCGGAAGGCCGATCACGCGTTTGATGTAGTCGATATTGGTGTCGCTTGGCAGTTTGAAGACCACCACGTCACCGCGCTTGGGCTCTGCACCCCAGATACGGCCATTGAAAAGATCAAAGCCAAAGGGGAGCGAATAACGCGAATAACCATAGGCATATTTCGATACAAACAGGTAATCGCCTTCCAGCAAGGTCGGGCGCATCGAGCCAGACGGAATGCTAAATGGTTGGAAAAGCAGGCTGCGAATAATCAGTGCCAGCAGCAATGCTTGCACGATAACGCTGACGGTTTCGCCAATGCCGCCTGATTTTTTAGTTTCACTTTTGCTGGACACGCTCATTGTATCTCCGCTTGCCGATGTGCGATCTAATAACGGCTATGATTGCGTGAAGCAATCCGCTCAGCCGCTTCTCGCACGATTATGAGCAGGAGTTTACCTGCCACAATCGCAATTGTTTTGGTGTTTGCCACACTTACGCGGCGCGTATTATTCATTTTCAGGCAATGCTTCGATAATCACGAAAGCCTGCGCAAGAGGAAAATCATCGGTAATTGTCAGATGTATGGCAGCGCGTTTGCCTTTAGGCAGCAGACGCTTCAACTGCTCTGCGGCCCCGCCTGTCAGTTTCATGGTGGGTTTGCCGGACGGCGTATTCACAACGCCCATGTCGCGCCAGAAAACACCATTTGAAAGGCCAGTTCCGAGCGCTTTGGAGCATGCTTCTTTAGCGGCAAATCGTTTGGCATAGGACGCCGCACGCTGTTTACGACCGTCGGATTTTACTTGTTCAATGTCAGTAAAAACGCGTTTAGTGAAACGATCGCCGTGCTTTTCGAGGGTCTTTTCTACGCGGCGAATATCGATCAGATCGCTGCCAATGCCGATGATCATATTTTTTGCGGCTCCCGCTTGCCTTCCAAAAGATGTTTTTGTGCCAAGCGCTCAAGCCTGCGTCGGCGAAACGCGGTAACTGCAAAGCGTGTCACGAAATAGGCGATCACCGCAAAAAATGCGCCGAGAATGGTCGATCCAAACAGCATGGGCTTTAACAGCGGCGACCAGACTTCACTGAATTTCATTGTCTGAAGCGCATGACCTAGATGCAGTGGTGGCGCGCTTTCAATATCACCGCTGATAACGAAACGGCCAAGCTCATAGGTGCTGCCCCAGATGAACGGCAGCGTCAGCGGGTTGGCCAGCGTTGTGCCGAGCGCTGCAGCGGCAATATTACCAGCCAAAAAGTAGGCCAGCACAATTGCGATAATCAGATGAAAGCCGAAAAACGGTGTGAAAGCTGCAAAAACGCCAACGGCCAGCCCCGCAGCAACTGCATGCGGAGATGCAGTGATGCGCAGCACACGCTTGCCGCCATATTTAAACGAGCGGGCAAATGAGCGGCGCGGCCAGACAAGCGTTCTAAAGCGCTCGCTTCGGGTCGGCGGAATTCGGCGTTGAAATAACATAGCTTCTCATACTGCTCTCTTCGCAATGAAACAATTGTTATTATTATAACGATGCAGAAGGGTGTCGAACACTGCCTTCGACGGATACCGAGTGTATTCGTGGCGAATAGAACTTCGGCGATACCCCCAGCATACGGCGAAACATTGTCGTAAATGCAGACACGCTATCATAACCAAGATCAAGGGCTACACTTGTTACCGGCTCTCCTTCGCTCAGACGTGGAAGAGCTGCGAAAAGACAAGCCTGCTGCCGCCACACAGACAAGCTAACTCCGGTTTCACGCTGAAAATGGCGGGTGAATGAACGCCGGCTCATGGCCATACGGTCGGCCCAGTCATCAATCGTCGCGCGCGCAGACGGTGATTTCACAAAATCACGGCAGAGCTTTTGCAGGCGAATATCGGCGGGGAAAGGCAAGCCAAGCGGTCTTTGCGGCAGAGTGTGCAAGTCTCGCAGAATCAGCTCTATCACCAAAGCATCGCGGCTTCCCGGCTCTGGAATGCTGTCAACCAATGTTGCGTCGATGATCAGACAGCGCATCAAATCGGTCATGCCGACCACATGCAGATAATCTGGCACGCCCGAAATGGCATCCACTGCGATATAGATGGAGCGCATAAACACGTCGCCAACGATCTCTACGGAATGTTTGACACCCGCAGGTATCCAGATCGCGTGATCGCCAGGGATCATCCAGCGTCCGGCATCCGTTGTCACCAGTACCACACCGTGCGACGCGCACAAAAGCTGCGCCCGGCTGTGGCTATGCTGGGGGACAAAATAGCCATCGGGATATTCTGTCGGCAGAGCAATTACCGGCCCGCTCAGCTTTTCAAGCATAGCGATACGGTCTTCATGAAACCTTTGCAGGTCTTCACTGCCCGGTAATAAAAGCCCCGGAGGTGATTTCGGCTTCATTAGCTTTGGCCCACTCTCGAAAGTAATGGACCAAATCACGAAAGCAGGCGCGAAACAATCTAATTATGAAAGGACCACGAGGGTAATATTCGAACAACAACCCTGCTTGATCAGCCCAAATTACAGGGAAAATTCCCTCACATGTGATCTTCGGAGTAAAATTATGAGCACGAATGCTGCCGAGCAGCCTTCAGAAAGCAGCGCGAACAATACGGTTCTCGCCATCATTCTGGCCACCAGTATGGGCCATTTCCTCAATGACATGATGCAGTCACTGCTTCCTGCCATCTATCCGATGCTGAAAGACAATTACAGCCTGTCCTTCTGGCAGATTGGTCTGCTCACCTTCACTTTTCAGGTCACGGCTTCGATCCTGCAACCAATCGTCGGCATCTATACGGATCGCCGCCCGATGCCGTATTCGCTTCCCTTCGGGATGGGTTGCACGCTGATCGGCCTGATACTGCTTGCCACAGCACATCACTATTCAGCCCTGCTATTGGGTGCCGCCTTTATTGGCTTTGGCTCTTCCGTGTTCCACCCAGAGGCTGCGCGTGTTGCACGCCTTGCATCGGGCGGTCGCCATGGCTTTGCACAGTCTATGTTTCAGGTCGGTGGCAATTTCGGTTCATCAATCGGACCATTGCTTGCGGCTTTCATCGTCCTGCCCTTCGGACAGGCAAGTGTATCGTGGTTTTCGATCGCGGCACTGATCGGCATGGCACTGCTCTGGTATGTCGGCAACTGGTACAATCAGCATAACCTCGCCAATAAGCACAAGCCAAAGGCCGACAAAACGCTGCCTTTGCCGCGCAACAAGGTGATCGCTTCGATTGGTGTTCTTGCCCTGCTGATCTTCACCAAATATGTCTATATGGCGAGCCTCACAAGCTACTATACATTCTATACGATCAGCCATTTTGGCGTGACCGTTCAGGCGTCGCAGTTGCTTCTGTTCCTGTTCCTTGGCGCTGTTGCGGCAGGCACAATTGTTGGTGGGCCTATCGGCGACAAGATCGGCACACGCACGGTGATCTGGGTTTCGATCTTAGGAATTCTGCCTTTCACACTCGCGCTGCCTTATGCAAATCTCGAAGTCACAGCAATTCTGACCGTGATCATCGGCTTTGTTCTGGCTTCGGCCTTCCCGGCAATCATCGTCTTTGCGCAGGAACTGCTTCCCGGACGTGTCGGCATGGTTTCAGGACTGTTCTTCGGCCTGGCATTCGGCATTGCCGGTATTGCGGCGGCATTGCTCGGCATCGTTGCAGACCGGACAAGCATCGAGTTTGTCTATCAGATCTGCTCTTATCTGCCGCTCTTAGGTCTTCTGACGATTTTCCTGCCGAAGATGCAAAAGGCTCGATAAGCTCAGCCTTTGAATAAAAAGGCGGAGCACCGCTCATCCCCCAACGAACGGTGCTCCTGATGCCACTGACCATTTGACGGCCCGGTGCAGCGGCAGCTCTGAAATAAAGTGAAGCTCACTTCATTTCTTTGTTCTAGCGCACATTGCGATGTCTATCTGCAACATGCGTAAAATATTTCACACGGCGAAACTAAAGCCCGGCATGCTCTCCCTGCGAAACTCGTCGAAGGTCGCGGCAACCAAACGAATCAGTGGCTTGCCATCTTTCGTTGCAGTGATGACGCCATCGCGCACTTCGACCAATCCGTCAGCCACCAGCGGGCGCAGCAAAGCCATTTCATCGGAAAACTCGATGCCCGGTGCAGCGAGGTTAAGATCAACCCGGAAGTTGCACATGAGTGCCGTGATGATACTTGCCCGCAGTCTGTCGCTGTCGCGCATCGAATAGCCCCGCACAGTTGCAAGGCCACCTGTTACAACACGTTTGCTGTATTGGCCGACATCGGAAATGTTCTGCGTATAGCCAGCTGGGTATTGCGAAATCGATGAAGGTCCTAAGCCAATCAGTGTCTGGCACCGATCCGTTGTGTAGCCCTGAAAATTGCGGTGCAGCGTGCCGTTTTCGGCAGCAACGGCCAACGCATCATCAGGCAATGCGAAGTGATCGATGCCAACCGGCTGATAACCAAAACTAATGAAGCTTTCAGCAACTGTGCTTGCCTGCGCAAAACGTTCATCTGCATCGGGCAGAAGGCTTTCGTCGATCAGTTTTTGATTGGCGCGACGTTGCGGCAGATGCGCATAACCAAAGCAGGCGACACGATCCGGTTTCATTACAGCCACACGTTCACAGGTCTCGCGAAGACTTTCCACCGTCTGAAGTGGCAGACCGTAAATCAGGTCAAAGTTCAGTCGATCAATCCCGACTTCACGCAAAAGCATTGCAGCCCTTACAACAGTTTCTATCGGCTGAATGCGACCGATTGCCTTCTGAACATCGGCATTGACGTCCTGCACACCGAGGCTGGCACGATTGACGCCGATCAGGGCCAAAGTCTTGACCAGAATAGGATTAACCGTGCGTGGATCAAGTTCAATCGCGTGTTCCATATCTGGATGGAAATCGAACGACAGACGAAGTGCTGCCACGATGCGTTTGAACTGGTTTGCATGCAGGATAGAAGGGGTGCCCCCGCCCCAGTGTAAATGCACAACTTGCGGACGAGCCGTCAGGCTTGCACTTACAGTTTCGATCTCGCTTAAAAGCGCGATAACGAAGTTTTCTATTACGTCCTCACGAACAGCCATCTTAGAATGGCATCCGCAATAGTGACAAATCTCTTTGCAATACGGCACATGGATATAAAGCGAGACGCCTTCTTCCGGGCCGATCTGGCGCAACCAGCGGCGTGTGCTCTCAGGTGTGACCGGCGTAAAATCCGCAGCAGTAGGGAATGATGTGTAGCGTGGAACGGCCAGCGCCGCATAACGTCTTATCGCGGCTTCATGCATGATAATTCCAATCCTCGTTCCTGACGATCAGGCGAAAATCTCTCACCTTTACGTGCACTGGACGAAGATGGGCACTCTGCAGGGCAAGTCGGCATGATGCGGCAAGGAAGCCCGCATGCATAACAGCCGATATTGTAATTGTCAGCCACAACAAAACCCAATCCCTCATCAAAATAGAGCAACATTTGACTATGCTGCGTCCGTTTCCATGATCAGGTTTAGTGGGTGTTTCCGCAAAATACATTGATTTGAATCAACCAAATCAAAACAAATAAATTGCGGGTTAAATATTTTCCGGGTCCATACCCGCAACCGAGGCAAGCGAACGACGTGACAATATCTCGACGGTATTGGAATCGATCAACTGGATAAGTCCCTGTGTCTTCAACTTGGTAAAGCTGCGGCTGACCGTTTCGATCGTCAGGCCAAGATAATCAGCAATATCGGTGCGGTTCATCGACAAATGAACAAGATTGGGTTTGCCGCCGCGCTTTTCAGTACGCGCGGCCAGAACCAGAAGAAAACTTGCAAGCTTTTCCACCGGAGCAAGACGACCGAGCACAAGCTGATTATCGCGCGCCGTCCGCAGCGCTTCGCGCGTCATTTGGTAAAGACGCTCTTTGAGCTTGGGAAAGTTTTCCATCAGCCCATCCATTTCCTTTGCCGAAAAGGCGCAGAGAACGGAAGGTACGACAGCTTCTGCCGACTGCGAATAAACCTCGTCATCGGCTAGTCCAAGATAATCGCCCGGAACCAGAAATCCAGCAATCTGGCGACGTCCATCGGGGAGTGAGGTATAAATACGCAGCATGCCAGACGTCAGGCTGAAAACACGGCGCTTTGGATCCCCCTCTTCCACCAGCATTTCATTGGCATCAAGCTTTTTCGACGACATGATGGATTCAAGAGCATCAAGATCGCCGTCATCGAGTGCTGAACACACAGCCATGCGCCGTACATCACAATCCACGCAGACGCCACACGGCGCCCGATGAGAAGCTTTTTGGTCAAATATGAGAGGCGCAACAGCCACAATGAATTCCTAGAGCATATCCAGCAAAAGTGCGAAGCGGTTTTGCGTGAGATAATGCGATAAACAATTTGATAGAACGGTTCTTACGATTCCGTCTAATCAGGAACCGCTCTACGCAGGGGGATTAGGGCGTATGCTTGCCCTCCCCTAAAATAAGGGTGCGGGAGCAATAACGCAAAGCGCAATTTCGCCGCACGGCGAAATTGCGCTCAACAAAATCAATATTGTAACGGAAGCTTATCAGATATTGCGGCTGCCCGGCTTAATCGCTGGAATTGCAGCGAGATCCGGTGGCAAATTATCGGGCGAATAGGCTGGAACTTCATACTCAGCAAGCGAAATCAGCTTGGTGCCAACATCAGCCTTGCCAGCAGAACGATCCACGATACAAGCGGCAGCGACCACTTCGATGCCGATGTCCTTCATGCAATCGATGGTTTCGCGAATCGACAAGCCCGTGGTGACGATGTCTTCAACAATCACGACGCGTGAGCCTTTCGGCAAATCGAAACGGCGCAAACGGAAAGTACCGTCTTCACGCTCGACCCATACTGATGGCACACCGAGATGTCGCGAGGTTTCATAAGACGGGATAAGACCGCCAATTGCTGGACCGACAACATAGTTTATTGGACCGAGATCGGCAGCCTTGATCTTTTCCGCAAGCGCCTTGCAGAGTCTTTCCGTTTTGTCGGCATGCATGAACACGCGTGCCTTCTGCAAGAAAATCGGGCTGCGCAGGCCAGATGTCAGAATAAAATGGCCTTCAAGGATCGCTCCCGCTTCGCGGAAGACAGCAAGGACGTCTTCAGTTTTCATTTTGCCTTATCCGTTCACACGCTTTGCGTCACTGACGCCAACGCTTTCTTTCAATTGGGAAATGATGCGGTTGAGGTGCTTAAGATCCCATACTTCAACATCGATAATCATCTCTGTGAAATCGGGTGCGGTACGCACCATGGAAAGATTGTGAATATTGGTGTCATTTGCTGCAATGATCTGCGCAATTTCAGCCAAAGAACCGGGCGAATTGATCGTTGACACGGTTATCCGCGCCGGGAAGCGCTCGTGCATTCCCTCGTCAATATCCCAACGTACATCAATCCAGCGCTCAGGCTGATCGTCATAAGCAGTCAATGCAGGCGACTGGATAGGATAGATCGTAATGCCAGCACCCGGCTGCATAATACCAACGATGCGATCACCGGGAACGGCACCTTCTGGTGCAAAACGTACCGGCAAATCAGAATTGGTACCACGGATCGGCACGGCCTTACGCTTTGGTTTTTCACCGGAAGCGACAGGCTCAGGAGCGGCTTCAGAACCTTCCGGCACCTTGAAAATCATGCCAGCCGCGTTTTGAATATTAAACCAGCCCTTTTCACCAGTTTTTGCCGGGCTGTTCTGAGAGGTAACACGCGTATCCTGATAGTCAGGATAAACCGCCTTCACAACGTCGGTCGATGGCAGTTCGCCACGACCAACCGCTGCCAGAACATCCTCGACTTCTTTGCGCGCAAGACGAGGCAGGCTTGGCTTTAAAATATCCTTGCTGAAAGTCTTACCCGCACGCTCGAATGCGCGTTCAAGAATGCGCATGCCAAGGCCCGAATACTGCTTTCGAACTGCCGAGCGCGTAGCACGGCGAATAGCAGCGCGGGCCTTGCCTGTTGCCACAAGCGATTCCCATGCAGCAGGCGGCACCTGCGCTTTCGAGCGGATAATATCGACTTCATCGCCATTTTTAAGCTCTGTCATCAAAGGCATGATGCGGCCATTGACCTTGGCACCAACACAGCTGTCGCCAATATCGGTGTGCACCGCATAAGCAAAATCAATCGGTGTTGCCCCGCGCGGCAGCGCGATGAGACGCCCCTTGGGCGTAAAACAGAAAACCTGATCCTGAAACAGTTCGAGCTTGGTATGCTCAAGAAACTCTTCTGGATTGTCGCCTTCGGAGAGCTGCTCAATGGTTTGGCGCAACCACGCATAGGCGTTGGTTTCCGTTGAAATCTTGTGCGGATTGTTGGCGCTGCCACGATCTTTATAGACCGAGTGAGCCGCGACACCGAATTCAGCGATTTCATCCATCATGCGTGTGCGGATCTGCAATTCGATACGCTGACGTGATGGGCCAATGATGGTGGTATGCAGCGAACGATAATCGTTCTGCTTTGGGGTCGAAATATAATCTTTGAACCGCCCCGGAACCATGGACCAAGTGGTATGGATCAAGCCAAGCGCACGATAGCAATCCTGTGTGGAATCGACCATGACGCGGAAGCCGAAAATATCGGAAAGCTGCTCGAACGACAGGCCTTTGGTTTCCATCTTGCGGAAAACCGACCATGGCTTTTTCTGCCGGCTTTTGACACTGGCCTTGATGCCATTTTTCTGGAAAATTTCCGAAAGATCTTCTTCAATTTTTTGTAGAAGCCCGCGGTTCTTCTCTAAAAGCTCCGCAAGACGATCCGTGACTGCGCGCCAAGCATCGGGATTGATATAGCGAAAGGCAAGTTCTTCAAGCTCTTCACGCGTGTCCTGCATACCCATGCGACCAGCAAGCGGCGCATAGATGTCCATGGTTTCTTCAGCTATACGCAGGCGCTTGTCTTCGCGCATCACGCCAAGCGTGCGCATATTGTGCAGACGATCAGCAAGCTTCACCAGAAGCACGCGCACATCTTCGGAAATCGCCAGCAGCAACTTGCGCAGGTTTTCAGCCTGCACAGCCTTCTTGGAAACAAGGTCAAGCTTCTTGAGCTTGGTTAGCCCTTCAACGAGTTTGCCGATTTCAGGTCCGAAAAGCTGGTCGATTTCCTGACGCGTCGCAGTCGTGTCTTCAATCGTGTCATGCAGGAGCGCAATCGCAATGGTCGCTTCATCCAAATGCATGTCTGTGAGAATTGCCGCTACTTCAAGCGGATGGGAAAAATAAGGATCGCCGGATGCGCGTTTCTGGCTGCCGTGCTTCTGCATGGCATAAACATATGCCTTGTTGAGAAGCGCCTCGTTGACGTCAGGCTTGTATCGCTGAACACGCTCTACAAGCTCATATTGGCGCATCATCTACGCAAACTCCTTAACCGTCCTATATCAAGCAGCTAGTTTGACCGAAAATCGCTAATAAATATAATAATTCACGAACTTTCTGACCTGTTTTCTGCAAAGAGCCTTAATTTCACAACTCAGCCTTTCTCACATCCCCGAGAAAAGTCTGCAGCCTTGGTGCAACAGCCAGATAAAAACATGCGCCATAGCCTCGTCAGGCTACAGCGCATGCAAAATACGGTAGCCGTAAGGCTATTAGAAGTCGTCGTTCTTTTCCGGAGCGACCAGACCTTCGATACCAGCAAGCAGTTCTTCTTCGGACATGCTGTCGAAGGTAATCGCATCGTCTTCGGCTGCTTCAGCTATGCCTTCAGCAAGCGCATCGGATGCATCTGTGAGCTGAGCAGGCGCAGCCGCAGGTGCTTCTGGCTCATCAACTTCCACATGCTTCTGCAACGAATGGATCAAGTCTTCCTTGAGATCGTCAGGCGAAAGCGTTTCGTCAGCAATTTCACGCAGAGCAACAACAGGGTTTTTATCGTTGTCACGATCGATCGTGATCTGAGCACCCTGAGAAATCTGTCGGGCACGGTGACCGGCCAACAGAACCAGTTCAAAACGGTTCTCGACCTTATCTACGCAGTCCTCAACGGTGACGCGAGCCATGGGCGGTCCCTTTCATCTCTTAAACTTTAACGGAATTTTTCTTGCACATAACGCTTATGCGCCGAAATTACAAGCAAAAGCGCAAAAGGTAAACGACAGGGTTCTTAATTTCAGGCAAACTTACCACTGTTGTTTAGAGCGCATGTCGAACGCAGTGCAAGACATCAGTGATTCAGAGCGTTTCATGAGAGAACGATCAGATCAAAACACTTGATCAGACGGCTGGACCAGGGTCTATGGCGAATTAGGTTCAGGGCGTGGCGTGCGACGGATTTCGTTCCTGAACATAAGAGCAGGTCGCCATGGAGTGTGCCTCCACAAGGGCTGTTTGACGCATTCAGACAGGAACCCCACGGCGTCTCGAAGGGATATGGTCAAAACTGCCCAGCTTTGCGTCGCAAAACCTCAGTGCAGAACTCCCCCCTCGGTTTAGCTCCTAAATCTGTGTAATTTTCATCCGTACCACGATGCAAAACTAATCCCTTGCAGACCCTAAGCTATAATCTGTCTGACAAATACACGCTGTGCGTCAAATCGGAACAATAGATTTTAATCGATTATCCATTGCTATAGGCAAATATCTCGTATAAGCAATTAAGAACCATCAAATAACAACCATGAGTTGCTTGTTTTTCTATAATATCTCCGTAGAACGCAATAAACGTCATTGGTACTAAAATGAATACCCCCGCCGTTTAAGAAACAAATCTGAATACGCGGTCGCAGGCCCACTCCCTGTAGGTCGCAGAGTGGATATATTGCACGATGTTTGATTCTCGTGAAAAAATTGCGCTATTTATTGACGGTGCAAATTTATATGCAGCCTCTAAGACACTCGGTTTCGATATTGATTACCGTAAACTTTTGAAGGCCTTCCAGAAACGTGGTTATTTGCTCCGTGCATATTATTACACGGCTCTGGTTGAGGATCAGGAATATTCTTCAATCCGCCCATTGATCGATTGGCTCGATTACAACGGCTACAAGGTTGTCACCAAAGCTGCCAAGGAATTTACCGATTCCACAGGCCGTCGTAAGGTCAAGGGTAATATGGACATCGAACTCACCGTCGATGCCATGCAGTTAACCGACACTGTGGACCACTTTGTGATTTTCTCAGGCGATGGCGATTTCCGTTCGCTTGCAGAAGCATTGCAGCGCAAGGGCCGTAAGGTTTCCGTTGTTTCTACGCTGACAACACAACCAGCAATGATTTCCGATGAGTTGCGCCGTCAGGCCGATCATTTCATCGATCTTGTTTCGCTGAAGTCGGAAATTGGTCGCGATCCTTCCGAGCGCCCGCAGCAGCAGCGCCGTCAGGATGATGATCAAGACGACGATTATTGATTTAGAGCGCATCTTATTCGAAAGCCATTTCACGGTTTTCGGAATGCAGTCTGATCAGAACTATTGACGCGGGCAATTGTCCGGTTCATGCAAGGTGATGATTTCAGAACCTTCACCGAACTGTACAATTTGTCCGCGTTTGCATGCTTTTCTTCAAGAATGGCGGCGCAAAGAACCTGAATGGCACAATGCGCCGGTTTCTCCATTTCTGCCCGCATATGACGATGATGTTCGGCTTCTGATCGTTGGCCTTGCTCCCGGCCTGCGCGGTGCTAATCGCACCGGACGCCCTTTTACCGGCGATTATGCGGGCGAGCTTCTCTACAGCACCCTATGCGAATTTGGTTTTGCAACAGGTAATTTTGAAGCACGGCCCGATGACAGTCTGCGGCTTATAGATGCCGGTATTGTCAATGCGGTGCGCTGTGTGCCCCCCGAAAACAAACCGGTGGGCAGTGAAATCAACAATTGCCGTCAGTTTTTCAGCCCTCTGCTCACACATTTCAAAAATCTGCGAGCCGTTGTCACATTGGGTACGATTGCGCATCAGTCGACGGTTCGCGCGATGGGCGCGCCCGTATCTCGACATCCCTTTGGCCACTGCAAGGAAACCGAGATTGATCATTTGCGGATATTTTCGAGCTATCACTGCTCGCGCTACAACACCAATACGGGAAAGCTGACGGAGTCGATGTTCCGAGATGTTTTCAGAAATGTTCGCAGTTATCTCAATGAAAAGAGCGCTTAAAGCGCTCTTTTGTTATTATTTATCCACGATCGCGCAATAGACGTGACTTTTCACGGTTCCAGTCGCGCTGCTTTTCAGTCTCGCGCTTATCATGATTCTTTTTACCGCGCGCCACGCCAATTTCGAGTTTCGCCCGACCGCGATCATTGAAGTAAAGCTTCAATGGAACAACGGTCATGCCCTCTCGTGAGACAGAATTGAAAATTCGTCCCATTTCGCGGCGGCTTATCAAAAGCTTACGCAAGCGGCGCGGCTCATGATTGAAACGATTGCCCTGCGTATATTCCGGAATATAGGAATTGATCAGCCAGAATTCGCCATTCTCAAAGCTTGCATAGCTTTCAGCAATATTGGCCTGATTGGCGCGCAACGATTTCACTTCAGTACCGGTCAAAACAAGACCAGCCTCAAGCGTGTCGGTAATCTCAAAATTGTAGCGCGCTTTACGATTTTCAGCGATCATTTTGCGGGCAGGAGAATTTTTCGGCTTATTCATAATGGAACCATATAATGCGCATTGCCGGAAATGAAAACGCTCTCGCACGGGCGAGAGCGTAATAATGTCTCAATTACCCAAATCAGCAGTCTTAATTGACAAGTCCTGCGTGTTTCATGGCCTGATCGATCTTTTCAGCCGTCGCCGCTTCAACCGTCACCATCGGCGAACGCAGAACATTTTCGATGCGGCCCAGGCGCGACAGGGCGTATTTTGGACCTGAAGGATTAGGCTCTATGAACAGCGCCTTGTGCAATGGCATCAGGCGATCCTGCAATTCCAGTGCCTTTGAATAGTCACCTGCCTGACAGGCATCCTGAAACTCTGCGCAAAGACGCGGTGCGATGTTCGACGTTACCGAAATGCAGCCAACGCCTCCATGAGCATTGAAACCGAGGGCTGTTGCATCTTCGCCCGAGAGCTGGATAAAATCTTTGCCACACGTAATGCGCTGTTCGGAAACCCGTTCGATCTTGCCGGTCGCATCCTTGACGCCCACAATATTGTTGTGATCGCGAACAAGTGCACCCATGGTTTCAGGTGTCATATCAATAACCGAACGACCCGGAATGTTATAGACAATCAATGGAACAGAGATCGAGCGGGCGACGCGCGAAAAATGCTCGTAAAGGCCACGCTGGTTTGGCTTGTTGTAATAAGGCGTGACAACGAGAACGGCATCCGCACCAGCTTTTTCGGCGTGCTGTGCAAGCTCGATGGCTTCAACCGTGTTGTTGGAACCAGCACCAGCGATCACCGGCACGCGGCCAGCGGTCACTTCAATGCAAACCTCGATAACGCGTTTGTGCTCGTCATGGGACAGGGTTGGCGTTTCGCCTGTTGTACCGACAGGAACGAGCCCTTTGGTGCCCTCTTCAATCTGCCAGTTCACAAAGGCACGAAAGGCTTTCTCGTCGAACGCTCCTTCACTATCGAATGGCGTGACAAGTGCAGTAATCGAGCCTTTCAGCATCTGTGAACTCCTGAGAAATAAGTCGCAAGCCAGCAATACCACTCTGGCTATCAAATATGCCAGAATGCCTGCAAGGCGATGCACCATAATCTCGCAGCGCAAATCCGGCAAGCGGGGGAGAAGTGCAAATCAGCCTGCAAATGACAGTTTTACGAAAAAATTCGTCGCTTTTTCCTGCACTTCTTTCACCAAGGTCAACCCGCCTGTGCACAATTGATCATAAGGAAAAATATAACCTTTTATTAACCAATGCTTCATGCATCGCGATCATAGTCTTACGCAAATTATCCACTCACCAGATCAGGCTTAGAAAAGCCAGATTTGAACAATATTTTGCCCGAAATCAGGCACTCTATTCTCGTTAGATCATGGTTCAGAAAAATATAGATATGCCATTAATGCAAAGAGCACTCGTTTCGGGCGGGTTAATTATTGCTGCCTCGCTTTTTGCGGGACAGATAAGCGCTGCTTATGCGCAATCATCTTTACCAACCGACGTCCCAACGCCGCTGGTACGCCCCTTTGCGCCGACTTCTACGCATGAATCGCCAATCAATCTGGTAACGCCAAAAGCGCGCCCTGCAGCGCCGGATCCACTCATTACATCCTCATTTCGCCGCGTCGAAAACCCTGCTGTTATCAGTGGTACGTTGAAAAGTGGCCTTGATGCGCTCTATTCGCGAGACGTTACCGGTGCCATTGCATACCGCAACGGTATGACAAAAGGCTCGCTTGATCGCCAGATTCTGACATGGTCAATTGCCACATCCGGGATAAATGGCATCCCCAGCAGCGAAATATCGGCCGCTTCCTCTGAACTGCAAGGCTGGCCGGGTATGTCGGCACTGCGTCGTAATTCAGAACGCGCATTGTTCCGCGAAAACGCGCCTGCAGCAACGGTCATTTCTACATTCGGCACCACGCGACCACAGACAACCGAAGGTATGATCGCCCTCGCCCGCGCCTACATAGCCAGCGGACACAAAGCCAAAGCGCATCAGCTTCTGTCACCCTGGTGGGCAACCGAGCGCCTTTCCGCAGATGATGAAGCGCGTGTCCTGAAAGAATTCGGCAGCGTACTTACGCGTGATGATCACCAGCGCCGTCTTCTGCGTTCGCTTTATAATGATCGCATGCAATCTGCAAAGCTTCTAGCTGGTCCAGCGCAGGCGCAGTCGCTTTATAATGCCTTTGCAGCATTGGCACAGAAATCGCCAAACACCGCAAAGGCTATCGCCGATGTAGATCGTTCGTGGCACTCCAATCCGGCCTATATGTTCCTGCAAATCCGTTTTCTGCGACGGGCAGAGCGCTTCGATGAAGCAACAAACCTGATGCTCAAAGCGCCAAAAGATGCGTCATCGCTGCTTGATCCCGATGCATGGTGGGTAGAGCGTCGGATTCTCTCACGCGAGCTTCTTGACATTAACAAGCCTCAACTCGCCTACAGGCTTGCCGCAGCCCATGCCGCAGAATCACCGACCATGGCCGCAGAAGCGGAATTCCATGCCGGGTGGTATGCCTTGCGCGCGCTCAACCAGCCCAAGCTTGCCGCACCACATTTTGCAAAAATCGCGGAGATTTCTTCGCGTCCGATTTCTGCTTCCCGCGCCTATTACTGGCTGGGGCGTGCGGCGGATGCCGGTGCTGGCGGAGATGCAACGCACTATTATCGACGTTCTGCGCATTTCGGCACGACCTTCTATGGACAGCTTTCGGCGGCCAAGCTTCGCGAAAAGGCCCCGGAACTCGCCTATCCGCGACCAAGCGATGCAGAACGTGTGCGTTTCTCGGGTCGTCCAGCCGTGCAGGCAATCAAGCGTCTTGAAAAAATTGGTTACGGCAATCGCGCCAATGCCCTTTACATGCAGCTTTCACAGGAGCTGAACAGCGTTGGCGAACTGGCACTGCTGGCAGTGATGGCAGAGCGCAACGAGAACCATTATCTCGCCCTGCGGGTCGGCAAAACCGCCGCCTTCCGTGGGCTGGATGTTGGCGCACTCTCGCATCCGGTTGGGGCTATTCCGGCAAATGCCAATATCAGCGGCTCTGGTAAAGCTCTTGCCTATGCAATTGCGCGGCAGGAAAGCGAATTTAACATTGGCGCGGTTTCCAAAGCCGGTGCGCGTGGCCTACTGCAATTGATGCCAGCCACTGCAAAAAGCGTCGCTACACGCAATGGGATGAGCTATTCTGACCAGCGACTGACAACTGACGCGGCCTATAATGCAACGCTTGGTGCGCACTTCCTGGGCGAACAACTCGACCGATTCAATGGTTCTTATGTGCTGACTTTTGCAGGCTATAATGCTGGGCCCAGACGCGCGACTGAGTGGATGGAACGCTATGGTGATCCGCGCGGCAAGCCAATTGAAGAAGTGGTCGACTGGATAGAGCGCATCCCCTTTTCCGAAACACGCAACTATGTGCAGCGTGTGATGGAAAACTATGAGGTGTATAAAGCACGTCTCACCGGCAGCGCCGATATTCGCACAGACCTCATTGATGGCCGACGCTAAAGCGTGTTGCGTTTTATTGTATTCATACAACACGCTTTAACTTTTTGTTTTTACGCATGTCGTTATCGGATCGTAGCGGGATCAGAAATCAGTCCAGTGAAATGATTTCCCCGCGAAGGCAGTTCCCACTTTTCCGCGACATGCTTTAAGTCGGCCTTCAGCTATTTTTAAGCCTGTGTTTTTCTAGCGCGAGCGGGAGCTTTTGATTTTGCCCCTGCTTTCTTTGGCTTCGCACGTTTCTTGGGAGTGCTTCGCTCTTTCAATTCTACGAGCTTGATTGCTTGCCCGGTCCAGTTTTCACGCGTCACGCGCCCTGCAAAACCAATATGGCGCTCAATCCATGCGGACTGATCAAGATTCCACTGCGCAATCTGCGCATAATGGAAAACACCGAGCTTTTGCAGAATCACTTCAACCGATTTGCCGATACCATTGATAGCCGTCAGATCATCCGCTGCGCCTTGCAACGGAGCATCAAGAAGCTCGGGACGATGCGGATCTTCTACTTCTGTAATTGTGTCTTCTGGTGCGACCTCATCTACCGGCTCTGGATCAGCTTCCGACTCTTCAGTCCCCGCCGTTTTAACAGTCTCACCCACTTGTTTCGGCGAATTTTCGACCAGTTTTTTCTCTGGTTCTTCCACGGCGACGGCTTTCATCGGAGCCACGGATTCGGGCTTCTCATTCAGCACCGGCACTGAGAGAGCCGCCGCAATGATCGTATCTTCCTGAATTTTATCCGAGGCTTTTCGGCCTTTGATAAGGCGCCCTAAAATGCAGCCAATTACAAAGGCAACGGCAATCAAAATCGCCAGTTGAATGATCAACATCGGCATATAGGTTCCCTCATACTCTACGCATTTGCGCATAACCATAATGGCCACAGCAGCAAATCAAAAAACCCCGCACAAATTTATACCCCAGAACGAATCACACCGGCCTCATTTGCCAGCGGTAAGCCAACCAACTGCCAAGCCAATCACAGACGAAATCAGGAGCACTGGCCAAAACATAACCGCAAGATAAAGCATATAGAATCCGCCCAATATTCATTCTGTACCAATTGTCACCCCTACAGAAAGGCAGTGACAGCTCCGGTGTCAATCAGATGAGATAAAGAAACAGGGGATGATAGCGAATAAAACAAACAGAAATCAGGGTCTTGCAATATTTGAACCCGATAGCGCCAATCCATGCCCCAACGGCGCATTCAATGAAGCAGTCAGAGCATCAAAATCCTGATTACTCAGAGCGACGCCTTTAAGCGATAATCTGGCATCGGAAATTTCAATTTCCGCTTCCGACAATTTGCTGGCGAGATCAATAACGAAAAGAACACGTTCTTCGAATTCCGGCTGCGCGCCACGCGCAAGAGCCATCTCATCATCGACCAAACCGCTTGATACTGACGATTCGGTGGCAGTCATGATTACATCGCGCATGGAATTATCAGGAATAAAACCAGACAAAACGATACCCTCCCCGCTTTTTGTCAGTTTAAAAACAAATGGGCTTGCTGCCGGAAGAACTGTTGTCAGATCGAGAATGTCGCCAACGCCGTCAACATTGCGCAAAGCTAGGACTGCAGCTTGCTGCGATTGAGGATCTGGTGCCATTCCTTTAAGTACAACGCCGCGGCCATCAACGTCAAAACCGACCCAGCTGTAAGATGCAAGTGCCTGCGTTGAACGTGTCGAAATATCGGCTTCAACCCGATCTTCGCCGAACCATAGCGCCAATGCGGTCAGCGCCGCAGTCCATGTCACGCCTGGCCAGAACCACTTTAACATAAGCCAGTCACTCCGCTGAAAACTCTATTTCTATCCGAATAGAGAGCCCGCCAGTCCTAAAAAAGCAAGCGCCACGCAGCATTTAAGAACTAAACATAACAAAAAACCCGGCAGCTGAGCTGCCGGGTTTTTCTCAAACCAATCCGTTAGGATTAGAACGAACGCTGGAAGCGAACCATACCCTGCCAAGCGTCCTGGCCCTTGAGGATCGACTTGTCGTCGTTCCACTTGGTGTAGGAAACTTCTGGAGTAATGGTGAAGCCTGGAACCAGTTCGTAAGCTACGTTTGCAGTAGCTGCGAAGGTGTCAGCTTCTTCGTAAGCGAGCTGAAGGTTGAAGGTAGCCTTGTCGGTTGCCTTGAAC
>NZ_NNRJ01000018.1 GCF_002252445.1 Brucella thiophenivorans | reverse complement strand
CAATTTGAAAACCCAGTTTATGAGTGTGCGACCTAGTAAGATGAGCCCAGCTTGAGGCTCGCGAATTCCGGGGAATCCAGCAGATCCTGATGATGAGCGCGGGCAACATCGGGATGCGAACGCAGACGGCTCTTCAAATTATTCTGGCCGACTTCGCGAAAAAGCGTATTGAGCGGATCAACACTCACACCGCGTTCCTTCGTCTTCAATTCTTCTGGCAGATCAATAACAGGGATTGTCGCGTCATAACGTGCACCAAGGAAGAAGGCGACAGAGAAGCGTTCAGTTCCGGCTGGGGGCGCGGTAACGCCATGAACATCGGCACGCACGAAGCCATTGGTTGCAAGTTCAAGAAGCTCGCCGGTATTGATGACGAACGTTCCCGGCACAGGCGGCGCATCGATCCAGACGCCGTCTTCACGCTGAACACGCAGACCCGGCACAACGTCCTGAAGCAGGACAGTTACGAAACCACCGTCCTTATGCGCGCCGACGCCCTGCTCGCTTTCAGCCACATCACGACCGGGATAGCGAATGATTTTGAGAAGCTGCGAAGGACGTGGCTCGTAGATTTGTGCGAAGAAGTCTTCGCTCTGTCCGAGAGCCTGCGCAATAGCTTTGAGCACGTCAATACCGACACGCGTAACTTCAGCCTGATAGGCGAGCAGCAGAGGCTTTAGTTCCGGCAAAGCCTCCGGCCACTGGTTCGGTCCGATCAAACGCTTCCAAGCCGGGCTATCTGGACCAATTTCGATGGGCTCTAACTCGGTATTGATGTCGAGCTGTTCTCGCCAATCCTGCTCTCCCCGCGTGCGCTCCAGACCCGCACGATTATAGCCACGGAAATTCGATGTTTTGATCATCTCAATCTTGAGTTTTTCTTCGCTCGGCAGAGCGAAGAACCGCTTGGCTGTAGCGACAACATCTGCGATCAGCTGAGGGTCGACGCCATGTCCCGTAAGATAGAAAAAGCCATGATCATGAAGTGTTTGGCGTAGCTCATTAATAAAGCTTATCCGCTCTTCAAGCGTGCCATTATAGCGGGATATATCGAGCAGCGGCAAATTGATAGGATGTGTATGGAAAGTCATAGAAAATCTCCTTGGAGCGCCAACTTGAGTGATCGCCCGCTGAATCCCGATTATTCCATCAAAATCTACGGCTTATAGAACCTGCGAACAAAATAATAACGTGCTGATCTGCGTCACGTTTAGGAATTATTTTCTATTGAATGACATATGTAGAATAATTTTCGTTTTTTGCTTAAAAACCGTTATAAAACAGCGTGACGCGTGCGCCAGAGTTCCTCGGCTTTCTTGTGAAACTGACCATAACTTTCATTGTCAGCCCCGAGCACGGTCATCAGTGCCATAGCTGCTGACGCAATAATTGTAAGTTCGGCACGTTCATCAATAGCGGCACCCGACCAGACCGCAAGCCAATATTCAAAAGTGGTTAGACTTGCATGCTTATCCGTTCCGGCTTTTGATAAGGTGGGGAGTGTCAGGTCAGATTTCTGACCATCAACCCATCTGTAAATCGTATGTGCGTGAAATGGTACAAGCTCCGCCACATCGCGGCTTGTCGAAACTGCGGATACCGATTGCCAATCCAACAGTGCCGCCGTGTCACGATGCAATTCGCGATAGGCAGGCTGGGTTACACCGAGAAATGATGCAGAAAGCTGCATTGGATTGAGCAGATGCGCGAGGCTGTTGATTGATGATCGGGAATGAAACAGCGGGTAAAGTGCAAGCAAAGCATGAACTTGCGGCGAAAACCCCGCCAATGGTAGAAAGCAGATACCATGCGCGTTCAAGGCCTCTTCACCAAGCGACAATGAACCGCCAATCGGTATTTTGACCGCCTCTGCCGCGAGTTCCAGCTTGCCAGAGAGTTCGCCCATGCCACAACTGCCGTGCAACACGACTGGATAACCAGCGCGCGCGACAAGTATCGCAGCCAGCATGAACCATGGCGATTGATGCGAATTGGGCGAAAGATAAGCAGGCCAATCAAGAGCTGGCGTGCGTATTTTGGCATTCATGGAATAATATTTCTTTGCCGCCTGCGCCATGCCAGCAAGTTCAGGAGCCGTTTCGCCACGATAATGAATAAGCCGCAATAAGGCACTGATTTGCATGGGATCGGCTTCGCCCGCAAATATTGTCGTAAAAGCATCTTCGGCTTCATACATTTCCAGCGGGCGGGTATGCCCTATCTTACGCCCCGTTATGCCTATATATTTTGCAAGCCGTCGAACCGGGTCATTCTCATCCTGAATGTTGGCAAATTGTGCTGCAAGTTGTTCAGGCGTCGGATGGTTTTCCAGCTCCACAACCTTGCGGATACCAAGCGGTGGCGGTGCCGCGATAGCACTTGCCCGTTCCCAGCCATGACCTCTTTTACAATGAGTTTCGACGGCATTGATGCTGTCGAAACTCATCAAGGCTTCAGTCTCATTGGCCAAACGGCGCAGACGCCCGCGCAGTGCTTCTGCCTTAGGTGTCGCGATCATATTGCGACCAGAGCGCACAAAAATCGGATCGTTGAATTTTTCTCGAATCTGGCTAAGCAAGCGGCTCATGGCGGCAGTGCTCAGCCCCATTTGTTTGGCAGCTCCGCCAACACTGCCTTCCACAAGCAGTGCATCAAGCGCTATCAACAGGCGCAATTGACCAAGCCTGAGGCTTTCACCTTCCACGTCTGTCTGCGTTTTCATACGCTTGCCGGTCATTGCTGCATCATCCGTTCAGTTGCGTTTTCTGAAACTTGGAACTGTTATAAATCATGTCGATTGACGTCACGTTCTTGCCATACATAAGGAGAGCTGAAAACTCAACTTTAATGGTGATGAAAAATGACCAGCTTGTTTCGGGGATTGCGTACCCTTGGTTCGCAGAACAGGCAATTGGCCAGCAAATCGCTTTTTGCCAAAGCGATCCTAGCGGGTACATGCCTTTCGACTGCACTTCTTTTAAGTGGAACCGTTGCGCTCGCGCAGACGGCAACTACGGCAGAAGAGGACGCGGCAAAGAAGAAACAGGCCGCAGAGCAGGTGAATGCAGAAGGTGGAATCACGCTGAACCAGATCGTGATAAGCGCGACTGGTTTTGAACAAAATATCACCGATGCACCTGCAAGCATTTCGGTTGTTCCGGGTGAATCGCTTGAAAGAGGCGCTTATCGCGATCTTGGCGACGCGCTTCGCGATGTTCAGGGCGTTGCCGTGACGGGTGCTGCTGCGGAACGCGACATTTTCATTCGTGGCCTGCCGGGCACCTATACGCTCATTCTTGTTGACGGAAAGCGTCAGAGCACACGTGATGCCCGCACCAATGGCAATTCCGGTTTTGAGCAAAGCTTCCTGCCGCCAGCCAATGCGATTGAACGCATCGAAATCATCCGTGGCCCGATGTCTTCGCTTTACGGCTCAGACGCGATGGGTGGCGTTATCAACGTCATTACCAAGAAAGTTGCAGACACTTGGAGCGGATCGGTCAGCGTCGATACGACAGTGCAGCAGCATTCAAAATATGGGAATTCATATCAGGGTTCTTATTACATAACCGGCCCGCTCGTGCCCAACCTTGTTGGTGTGCAGCTGTGGGGACGCGGTATGAAGCGACAGGAAGACCAGATTATCAATGGTACTCCTGAGCAAAAGGACATCGATATTACCGGTCGTGTCACCCTCACGCCCAACGCCGATCACGATATTCAGATCGAAGCTGGCAAAACACGCCTGCGTCGTGATTCAACTGTTGGCAACAACATCAATCCAGTTCCGACAAGTGGCACTGCACCGATTGATGCTTATAATTACAATGATCGCAATCACTGGTCGATAAGCCATACAGGTCGTTGGGGGCCAACCACGTCTGATTTCTCGTTCTTGCAGGAAACCGCTGAAAGAACCAATTTTAGCTGGAACAAGGCCCGGGGAGAATTCGTCGAAAATCTTCGCTCGCCACACATTCGCAACTCCACGCTCGACGGAAAATTTACAACACCGTTTGAGCTTTATGGTAATCATACGCTAGTGACCGGTGGGCAATTTATCGAAGGCACCCTCACCGACCAGAATCCAGGTCGACGTACTGGGCTAGATGAACAGTTCACAATCAAGCAATGGGCGCTTTTTGCGGAAGATGAGTGGTGGCTGACGCCTGACTTCGCTTTGACCGCTGGCCTGCGTATGGACCATCACGAAATTTATGGCGCACATTGGAGCCCGCGTGGCTATGCCGTCTGGCACGCCACTGAGCAACTCACAATCAAAGGCGGTATTTCAACCGGCTTCCGCGCACCGGAAATTCGCACGATTGCGCCCGGATACGCTTATACGACCGGCGGCGGAAACTGTAGCTATGGCCCGAGCGGCACCTGTGGTGTCATCATTGGCGATCCAAATTTGCAGCCGGAAAAGAGCACGAGCTATGAAGCAAGTGCACTCTGGGATAACCAGCAGGGCCTGCGTTTAGGTGCAACCTACTTCTACACCGACTTTAAGGACAAGATTGCCAGCAATATTCAGTACGACCCAAATACAGGTCTGCCACTGCGTTGGGATCAGGATCCAAATTACGTGCTTTATTACAGCTACAACATTGATGATGCTGTGATTCAGGGAGTAGAACTGACTGCGGATTGGGAAGCGACGGATACGATTAAACTCCGTGCAAACTACACCTATACCCATTCCGAACAGAAAACCGGTGAATATGCCGGTCTGCCGCTGGCCCGCACACCAAAGCACATGGCCAGCATCCGCGCTGACTGGGAAACGCCTGTCGAGGGCTTAACGGCTTGGACCGCGGGTAACTATCATGGCGAGGAAATCAATGCAGGCTTGCGCATTGGTACAGTCGGCGAACCCTATGCATACAACAGCAGAGGTCAGGTGATTGCTCGTAAATACGCAGGCTATGCGACGCTTGATTTCGGTGGCTCTTATGAATTCAGTGAGAACGTGACGCTGAATGCCGCCGTCTACAACATCTTCGACAAAAAGGTGACCGTCGACGAAACAAACAATGTCGTCGAAGGCCGTCGTCTCTGGCTCGGTATGACATCACGCTTCTAAGACTATGTTTGACGCCAGCCTCACATGGCTGGCGTCATTTTTATGGAATGGGTGCTCCTGTGAGCAAAATCAATAACGCAATTCTGAAAGTCTGCCTTATGCTTGGAAGCCTTCTCCTGAACGCGACCGCGCAGGCAGAGCAGCCTATGGTCGGTTCTTTCGACATGCAGGCGAATGGCAGCGACTATCGGATTTTCACAGCTGCACCCGCAGAAAAAGCACCCTCTGAAGGCTTTCCCGTCATCTATATGACCGACGGCAATCGAATGTTGCCCATTGCGGCAAAGCTAATGGCGGAAAATCCGAAACTTAAAGCTGTTTTTGTCGGCATTGGTTATCCCACAGACGATAAGGATGAAATTGTTCGTCTACGCTATTTCGATCTGACACCGCCCACGCCTGACGAGCTGATCCCCGTTCAGACCAATATCCCCAAGACTGGCGGCCGCGATGCGTTCTTCAACTTTCTAAACCATCAGGTTAAAGCGGAAATTGAAGGACGTTTTCCCATTGATCCCAACAGACAGGCCTTGTTCGGCCATTCGCTTGGTGGGCTTTTCACGCTCTATGCACTCTTCAATCACACGGATTCTTTTCAAACATACAGCGCTGGCGACCCATCGATCTGGTGGAACAATCGAGCTGTCCTTGCTGATAAGGATCGGTTCTTGGAGGCGTTCAAAGCCAATCCAAAGCCGCTTCGCCTGTTAATCGAAAACTCAGGCAAGCGCGGTGAACGCCCGCAACAGTCCAAGCAGGAAACCGAGCGTCTCAAGACGCTGCGTGGCGGACCGTCCGGCGCGGACATTCACGATGAACTCAAGCAGTTATCGGGCTTTAAAGTCGCGTATCGGAAATTCGACGATGAAAGTCATGGCTCAATGATCCCGTTAAATGTCGAGGACAGCCTGAATTTCATCCTTCTCAACCAGATCCCAACAACCCAAAAAAACTGAAATTCATTGTTCGGGCTTTCACTGGAATAAAACCGGACTATAAAGCACAAGATTGACGAAAGGATTGAACGCCATGTTAAACTTTTCCCGTCTATGCGGCGCAGCACTTGTTGCAACCGCACTTGCGTCTGGCGCGAACGCAGCCGATATCGCGGTTAAGCATGCGCAGGGCGAAACGAGCGTTGCAGCCAGTCCGGCAAAAGTCGTGGTGTTTGATTTTGCCACGCTCGATAATCTCGACCGCCTTGGCGTCAAAATCATCGGCGTTCCCGGCAGCATCGCATTTCCCGAGTATCTCAAGAAATATGACAGCGCTGATTATGCAAAAGTCGGCACGCTTTTCGAGCCTGATTATGAAGCGGTCAATGCCGCAGAGCCGGATCTGATCATTGTCGGCGGTCGTTCGGCTGCAAAATACGGCGAGCTTGCAAAGATTGCTCCAACCATCGACCTGACAGTTCCTGCAAAGGGATTTATTTCAGGCACTGAAGCCAATATCGAAAAGCTTGGCGAGATTTTTGGCAGGCAATCGGAAGCCAAAGCAGAAGTTGACAAGCTCAACAGCGAATTGGCTGCACTGAACGAAAAGACGAAGGGCAAAGGCAAGGGGCTGATGATCCTGACCTCTGGTGGCAAGATCAGTGCCTATGGTCCTGGCTCGCGCTTTGGCGTGTTGCATGACAGTTTTGGTATCGAGCCAGCAGCAGCAGACCTTTCGGTCGGCAATCATGGTCAGCCGGTCAGCTCAGAATTTATTCTTGAAACCAATCCGGATTGGCTTTTCGTACTCGACCGTGATGCAGCCATCGGTCGTGAAGGCACATCTGCCAAGCAACTGCTTGACAACGAACTCGTGCGCCAGACCAACGCGTGGAAAAAAGATCAGGTCGTCTATCTCAACGGTCAGAACTGGTATCTCGTCGGAGGCGGTCTTGGTGCGTTGCACAACACGATTAAGCAGCTTTCCGAAGCCTTTGATAAAACTGAGTAATAAAGTCTTACCCAGTCAGCCGGCAAAAACCGGCTGACAAGGCAAAAATACAGGAATTCAGCGTGAAGGCACTTGCCGCAGCCATAATCACTGTCGTCATACTGGCTTTCATCAGCCTATTTATCGGCGTCAGCGATGTGTCACTCAGCACGCTTTTTGGCGCAAACAGCACTGATCGCGCCACGGAAGTGCTGCTGATCAGCCGCATACCGCGCACGCTCGCCATCATCCTCGCAGGCATGTCTATGGCCGTTGCTGGCATGATCATGCAGATGCTGACCCGCAATCGTTTTGTCGAGCCTTCAACGGCGGGAACCGTTGAATCGGCAAGCCTCGGGATTCTACTGGTTATTCTTTTTGCACCCGACACGCCGGTTTTCGGCAAGATGCTGGTGGCTTCGGTCACTGCCCTTGCAGGCACAGCGCTTTTCCTGCGTATCCTGCGCAGCATTCCCTTGCGTTCGATACTTGTGGTGCCGCTTGTTGGCATAATGCTGGGTGGCGTGATCAGTGCGGTAACAACCTTCATCGCCTATCGTTTTGATCTCCTGCAATCGCTCAACTCATGGACCACAGGCGACTTTTCCGGCGTTCTGCGCGGACGCTACGAACTACTCTATCTTTCGTTCTTTCTCACGGTGATTGCCTATATTGCCGCCGACCGATTTACGGTCGCAGGCATGGGCGAAGATTTCACCACCAATCTTGGCCTCAATTATCGCCGCGTGGTAACGCTCGGGCTGGTGATTGTATCAATGGTCAGTGCATCGGTGGTGGTTACGGTCGGCATGATCCCGTTTCTGGGGCTTATCGTGCCCAATGTGGTAAGCATGTTCATTGGCGATAATGTGCGCCGCGCCGTGCCTTGGGTGGCCGTGTTAGGTGCCGGGCTGGTTCTCGCCTGCGATATTATCGGCCGATTGATCCGCTTTCCTTATGAAATCCCAATCGGCACAATGATGGGCGTGGTTGGCAGCGCGATCTTCCTCTATTTGCTTTTGCGTCGGGGATCGCGCCTTGCTTAAACGTTCGAACCTTATCATCACATGTCTGTCGATTCTGGTCCTCATTTCCTGTGTCGCCTTCATGACACTGGGCGCAAAGGGAAGCTGGTCATTCATATTGAGCTTTCGTGGCACAAAACTCGCGGCCATGGTGCTCGTTGCCTATTCGATTGCTGTCTCGACAGTGCTTTTCCAAACCGTCACCAATAACCGCATTCTCACGCCATCCATCATGGGCTTTGATGCGCTTTATATCCTGATCCAGACATTGGCCGTATTTGCCTTTGGCGCAATTCATATCAACGGTCTTGGCCCCAATGTTCGCTTTTTTGCTGAAACCGCAATCATGGTAGTTTTTGCAAGCACACTTTATGCGTGGTTGTTTTCGGGTGCCGCACGCGGACTGCATCTCGTCATGCTGGTTGGTATTGTGTTCGGCGTTTTTTTCAGAAGCCTCTCGAACCTCATGCAGCGCATGATTGATCCGAATGAATTTGCAGTGCTTCAGGACCGCTTTTTTGCAAGCTTCAACAGCGTCAATGCCGATATTCTGCTGCTTGCCGCAATCATCGTGGCAGCTGTCACACTTTATGGCCTGCGCTTTGTAAACGTCTTCGATGTTTTGTCGCTGGGTCGTGATCCTGCTATCAATCTTGGTGTCGATCATAAACGCGTGGTGCATCGCATTCTGCTGATTGTCACGATCCTTGTTTCCGTATCAACTGCGCTTGTCGGTCCAATTACTTTCTTCGGCCTGCTTGTCGCCAATCTCGCCTATATGATTGCCGGGTCGTCCAAGCATCGCACCGTATTGCACATCGCGGTTCTGTTGGCGATCCTTTGCATTGTCGGCGGACAAACCATTCTTGAACGTGTTTTTTCGTTCAATACGGCACTAAGCGTCATCATCGAGTTTTTAGGCGGACTCGTCTTTATTATCCTTCTCGTCAGGGGAAATGCACGTTGATTGAAATAAGCCAGGTCAGCAAATCCTATAGCGATACGATTGTTGTCGATGATGTGACGCTGCAATTGCCTGCACGCGGCATTACCTCGATCATCGGACCCAATGGTGCCGGAAAATCGACGCTGCTTTCGATGGTCAGCCGCTTGCTGCCGATGGATAAAGGTCGCGTCACAGTCGACGGTCTCGATGTTTCCGCGACATCGGGCGATGTGCTTGCAAAACGGCTTTCCATTCTGCGACAGGATAATGCGATTAACTCGCGCCTCACCGTGCGCGATCTGGTGACTTTCGGGCGGTATCCGCATTCTAAGGGCCGCCCGACCCACGAAGACCTCAACCATGTGGATCAGGCAATCAGCTATCTCGGTCTTGAAGAACTTGGCGAGCGATTTCTGGATGAACTGTCCGGTGGACAGCGCCAGCGCGCTTTTGTGGCGATGGTTTTATGCCAGAATACCGATTATGTGCTTCTCGACGAGCCGCTTAACAATCTCGACATGAAGCATTCAGCATCAATGATGAAGCTGCTCAGGCGCGCAGCCGATGAACTGGGCAAGACGGTTGTTCTGGTGCTGCACGACATCAATTTTGCGTCGTGCTATTCCGACCATATCGTTGCCATGCGCAAGGGCAAGGTCGTGCATCAGGGACCGCCGGAAGTGCTTATTCGCCCGGATATTCTGCGCGATATTTACGAGATGGAGATTGCCGTCGAAATGATCGGCGGCAATCGCATTGGCATTTATTATCTCTGATTAGAGCACCGTGCACCCTCTTGGGCGAACAAAGGTCGCTCTAACACTTTAAAATTTGAGCATAATTTTAACTCAAACTGATCAAAGTTTAAGGAATTATGCTCTAGGCAACCGGCTCACCTGGAAAAAGCACCTGCAAGGCATCATAAGCCGAGAGAACCGTTTCCATCTGCGCCGTATGACCTTTGACGAAAGCATCGCCATAGATGGTTTCGTCCGGATATTCGGTGATCAGTGTCAACGGTACGGTGTGGCGATCATCGACACCCACAAGACATGGGAAGCCGTTGATAATGCGGAAACCTGTTTCGCCTGCATGTTGCTCAAAAAGCCTGATCTGCGCATCGTTGTACTCAAGAAGGCCATCAATGGCGCCAAGATGCCTGGTCACATGATCCATCAGCTGTTCCGCTTCTTTCTCCCATGACGCATGATGGCGAATAATCAGGAAGAAGCCCTTTGGCAGCGTCCACATGGCAAAGGAACGCGGCACATAACCCGACAGCGGTCGCGTCCATTCATGTGATGGATAGCCATGCAAATTGACATGCAGCTTCGCATCGGTGCGCGCCTCTGCCTCTACACGGATCGCTTTCTCATACAGCCCCTCGCCGGTGCGATATTCGAGATCATCGCCCAAAGCAGTGTATCGCGCCGCATGATGCATATGATGTGGCTGCAAAACGCACAGACGCTTATGGATTTCATATCCGTCGGGGTTTTCTTGCGGGGAGATTGTAAAATGTCCGCCATCGCGCGCGGCAAGTCGGCTGGCTGCCCGCAATGCACCGACGATGCCCGTTGTCTCATTGGCATGTTGACCGGCGCTGATCATCATCGGCGTCTCATAGCCCGAAACATAAGTCGCATGTACCGTTCGGCCTGAGCGGGTTTTGGCTTGAAAAGCCTCGCCGCCGAGCTTTGCGATTTCACGGCGGATCTGGTCAGCCGAAAGTGGCGCCTGCGCTTTTTCCAGAACCTGCTCGGCAGTCAGCGCATCGGCGGTTGCAAGCGGACGCGTTTCCACTTTCACAAAAGGTTTGGCATCGCGGAAGCGGACTTCGGGCACGATCTGGCCCGGCTGCAATCCCCGATCCCCGACCGGGCGATCTGACTTTTTCTGGAAGACTTCAAGCAGCGAGAAATAGATATCCTCGTGCAGAGCCTCAGTCAGGCTCAGTGCTTCCTCATCAAAAGGAAGGCGACGATCTGTAATCGGCAGGCTGACCGAAATGTTCAGCTCTTCGAAATAAGGTTCGCCCCTGCCCCAGTCATGGGTGGCAATGGTCAAAATCGTATCGTGAAACAGCTTTTCATAAGCAGTCTCAAAGCGTACGCTTTCGACATGACCTTCATGTTCGACGATCAGCCAGCCGGTTGGTGAGACAAGCGTTTCGCCAATGAAATCCTCATGCACCCGATTAGGTGCGAAGACGCGGTGGCTTTCATTGCGACCATCGGCAAATGTGAGATCGACTTCATAGAAAAAATCATCCTTGCCGGATGCACTGAAGCTGATCTTCGCCTCAGGCAGAAGTGCTGACAGCGGATAGGTTTCCAGCAAAAAGCGGTTCTCGACGCAATTATCATGGCGCGGATAGCGAATGGTTGCAGCCTTGAGTGCAGCACCGTCCACCTCTTCAAGGAAGAAGTGTAGAAGCGGCTTATAGGCCGAACGCAGATGCGCATCGATGCCCGCTTCACGTAGCTTCACTTCCGCAGCATAGCGGCTTGGCTGATCATCGAACAGCCAGGCTTCTAATTTCGCGCCACGCATTTCTGGCTTTGAGAAGCGATCAATGATGACTTCGATTGAACGCGGATATGTCTTTTCAAAAACCAAGCTCATCGCGAAGTCCTGCCAGTTGGATCAAGGCTGTCGCGCAGCCAGTCACCGAGAAGATTGAGACCAAGTACAGTGAAAAGGATAGCAAGACCTGGGAAAAGGCTGACCCACCATGCAGTCTGGAGGTAGGTGCGGCCATCAGCCAGCATTCCGCCCCAGCTTGGAATGGTTGAATCGATACCAAATCCAAGGAAGGTCAGACTGGATTCAAGCAGAATGTTGTTGGCAACATTCAGCGTCATCAAAACGATGACTGGCCCCATCAGGTTCGGCAACAGATGCTGGAAGATAATACGCCAGTCTTTAACGCCGATCGAGCGAGCTGAGAGGATAAACTCGCGCTCACGCAGCGAAAGCACAGAGCCCCGCACCAGTCGCGCATATTGCACGCATTGCGACACGATCAGCAGGATGATCGTGTTGACCAGTCCACCACCAAGAATAGCCATGAAGGTAATCGCAAGCAGAATGAACGGCATTGCAAGCTGCACATCGACAAAGCGCATCAGCGCCATGTCCCAGAAGCCGCGATAATAGCCTGCCACCAATCCCATAATTGTTCCGATAACCACCGAACCTATGACCGAAACAAAGCCGACGAAAAGCGAAATCTTACCGCCGATAATGACCCGAGCCAGCACATCGCGGCCGAGCGGATCAGTACCGAAAATATGTGCCGGATTAACGAATGGCGGCGTCAGTCGCGCCAGAAGATCGACCTTGTTCGCACCTGCGGGGAAGAGATAACCGGAGAAGATGACCGCAAAGCAAATACCGCCTGTCAGCAAAAATCCGACAATGAATTCCATGCTTGCAAAGCGTGAAAGCCGGAGGCTCGAAGTCTTTTTAATCGCTTGTGTAGCCATTGTTCTACTCCGTCCGGATACGCGGATCGACAAGGCCATAGGCAATGTCTACCAGAAGATTGACGCCGATAATCAGCATGGAAAGAATAGCGATTGTAGCCTGAAGAACCGGGTAATCACGACCACCGACAGCATCAAAAGCAAGCGTACCCATGCCCGGCCAGTTAAACACCTTTTCAATGACTACGATGCCGCCCAGAAGCCCGCCAAACTGAAGGCCAATAAAGGTAATCAGCGGAATGGCACAATTGCGCAGAGCGTGCTTGTAGAGCACCTTGTTTTCGCTGAGCCCCTTGGCGCGCGCGACCATAATATATTGGGACTGTAGCGTTTCGAGCATCGAAGTGCGCACCAGACGCACATTAGTTGCTGTCAGGATAATGCCCATCGTCATGGCGGGCATGATGAAGCTTGTAAAGCCACTCATGCCGCTTGGCGGCAGCCATTGCAATGAAATACCAAAAAGCAGGACCAGCATGGTCGCCAGCCAGAAATTCGGAAAAGACAGACCGACCAGCGAGCAGACGCGGATCAGCTGATCCGCCCATTTGCCACGGGAAACCGCAGCTTTGATGCCAAGCGGCACAGAAATCACAATTGAGATAAACAGCGAAGCGAAAGCGAGCATCAGAGTTGCAGGGAGCGCCTTACCAACCAAAACGGAAACCGGTGTGCCGCCAAGGAAGCTGCGCCCCAAATCAAGCGTAAACAGCCCTTTGAGGAACTGCCAATACTGAACGAGGAAAGGCTGATTGAGGCCAAGACCTTCGCGGATACGCTCAAGATCAGCTTCCGTGATACTGCCTGCACCCTGCGTCAGCATCAGTGCCGGATCGCCCGTCAGGCGGATCGCATATGCGACGAGCAACGTCATCGCAATCAGCACGAACAACGCTTGCAAAATTCGTTTTATAAGAAATCCGGCCACCAGAGCGCCTCCGAAATGCAGCGGCAAGCCGTTGACCGGCTTGCCGTATCAGTTTTGACTATTCTACAGTTACGTCTGTGAAGCGCAGGCGGTTATCCGGTGCAGGCACAAAGTTTTTAACGCGCTTGTTCATGCCATAAATCGCCTTGGAGCTGTAAAGCGGCATTTCATAGGCTTTATCAGCCGCGTACTTTGCAATTTCCTGTAGCAGCTTCTCGCGTTCACCACGGTCGAGAACAGAACGCTGAGCTTCGAGCATCTTGTCGAGCTGTTCGTCTTTTTCATACGGGTTCCACTTCTCACCCGAATGATACATCGAGTAAGCGGTGTTGTCGTAATCGAACGTCCAGCCGCCCCATTTCTGCTGGAACATAGCGCCGGTTTTACCCTGTGGAATGACATCGTTCAGGAGCACGTTCACGTCATATGGCTTGATGGTTGCATTGATGCCGACCATCTGCAGGAAGCTTGCAACAGCCTGTGTCACTTCATTGAAGGTCGCATCATTACCACGAACGTCAATCTGCACCGTTGCGCCGGGCTGAACACCTGCTTCTTCGAGGAGCTTCTTGGCCTGTTCCGGGTCATAAGGCAGTGGCTTGAGTTCAGGATCATAGCCAAATGACAAAGCGCCCTGGAAGCTGGCAATTGGCTCCGCCTGACCGGCGAGGATCGACTGGATGATCGCGTCGCGATCAACAGCCATAATCAGCGCTCTGCGTACGCGCTCATCCTTTGTGATGCCATCGCGCGTGTTAAAGCGCAACGCATCGACAGTTGGACCCGCCGTTGTAACCAACTCCAGATTTGCATCGCTTTCAATCGTAGGGATCATGCCGATTGGAATGGTGGGCGGAATGACGAGATCAACACGGCCAGCCTGAAGTTCAGCAACCGCAGTAGAAGGCTCTGTGATAAAGCGATATTCGAGTTCCGAAATCTTCGGTGCGCCACCCCAGTGATCAGCAAAAGCTTCAAGCTGAATATTGACCTTTGGCTCATATGAAACAAATTTGAACGGGCCGGTGCCAACCGGGTGCGTGTTGAAATAATCCTCGCCTTTCTCAGCGAGATATTTCGGCGGCACAATCATTGCGCCATAGCCTGCAAGCTTAGTGATCAATACCGGATCAGGCGTCTTCAAGTGAAAATCGACCGTCTTGTCATCAATGACTTCGACCTTCTCAATGGCGATATAGTTGGAACGCTGCGGACCTTTCGCGCCTTCCTCACCCAGCAAACGGTCAAAGGTGAACTTCACGGCTTCTGCATTGAATGGCTCACCATCGTGGAACTTCACGCCTTCACGCAGGTTGAAGCGAATACGCTTGCCTTCATCCAGTTCCTCCCACGAAGTAGCCAGTGCTGGAGCGATTTTCAGATCAGGGCCACGATAGACCAAACCGTCAAAAATATTGGTTGCGACTGAAGCCCAGTTGACGAGGAACGTATCTATCGGGTCCCAGCTTCCTGGATCCTGTGGCGACGAAACGGTAAGCTTTCCAGCGGCGAAAGCCGGAGCCGACGCAATTACAGCCGCCGAAAGAGCGGAAGCCAAAAGAGCGGCTTTCAGTGCTTTCTTTATCATTATTTTCCCCTTTGGGTTTCATTTAAGTTTAAGAAATCAGGCGCTTTCGGCAACGAAATGGCCTGATGAAATCTCGCGGTGATTGTAGATGATTGGCTTGTCATCGATCCGGCGTGTCGTGCTCGGAATTTCACCTTCGAGCGCTGTGCGCTCAGTCCGCGCCGATGGATCGGCAACCGGCACAGCTGACAACAAGCGCTGCGTATAGGGATGCGACGGCGTTTCAAACACCTGCCGACGCGAACCGAGTTCCATGATCTGACCAAGATAAAGTACCGCGACGCGATGGCTCATCTTTTCAACCACAGCCATATCATGGCTAATGAAGAGATAGGCTAGGCCCTGCTCTTTCTGAAGATCCATAAACAGGTTGATTACCTGCGCTTGAATGGAAACATCCAGCGCCGACAACGCCTCATCGGCGATAATCAGTTTCGGTTTTGAAGCAAGCGCGCGTGCAATGCAGATGCGCTGGCGCTGACCGCCCGAAAACTCATGCGGATAACGCGAAGCATGTTCCGGGCCAAGGCCCACACGCTCAAGCAGTTCTGCCACACGCGCATTGATCGCTTTGTTGTTGTCAAGAAGACCATGGGTACGGATCGGTTCTGCAATGGAGAAGCCGACAGTCTTACGCGGGTCAAGCGAGGCAAACGGGTCCTGAAAGATATATTGCACTTCGCGGCGCATCTTATAGCGCTCGGAAGAACTCATCTGCGAATAGGCTTTGCCGTTAAAGCGAATATCGCCGGAAAGCGGCGATTGAAGCTGTTGGATCGTACGGCCAATGGTCGATTTACCTGAGCCGGATTCACCTACTAGCGCCAGCGTTTCACCCGGATAAATGTCAAATGCGACCTTCGAGACTGCATTGCAGACATGGGTGACTTTGCCAAAAATATTCTTCTTGATTGGAAAGCGCACATAAAGATCATCGACCGCAAGCAGCGGTTTTTCACTATAACATGCTGTATCCTGAATGCGTTCTTCCCCGGAGAGAACCGGCACGCCATCGCGCATCATCATAACCGGCATGCGCTTGGGGAAAGCCTCTCCCGTCATACTGCCGAGTTTAGGGACCGATGACAAAAGAGTCTGCGTATAAGGATGCTGTGGTGCCTCGAAAATACGACCAACCGGGCCTTCTTCTACCTTTTTGCCCTTCCACATGACGACGACATCATCCGCCATTTCTGCCACCACGCCCATATCATGCGTGATGAAAATCACAGCCATTTCAAGCTCTTTCTGCAAATCCTTAATAATGTGAAGGATCTGCGCTTGAATGGTTACGTCGAGTGCAGTCGTTGGCTCGTCGGCGATCAGAAGTTTTGGACGGCAGGCAAGTGCCATGGCAATCATCACCCGCTGGCGCATACCGCCCGAAAGCTGGTGCGGATAACGCTTAAGCAGTCCTTCGGCATCCGGCAGACGCACCATTTCTAAAAGGCGCTTGCCCTCTGCAAGTGAAGCCGTTTTCGACAAGCCTTCATGCAGCATCAGGACTTCTGAAAGCTGATTGCCGATGGTGAAGACCGGATTGAGCGATGTCATCGGCTCCTGAAAGATCATCGCAATGTCTTTGCCGCGAATGCCGCGCATGGTTTTCTGATCAGCCTTCAGCAGATCACGCTCACCGTCAGGGCCGTTGAACAGAATGCGTCCGGTGGGAAATTTTGCACCACTCACATCAGCAAGACGCATGATCGAAAGCGACGTGATCGACTTTCCTGAGCCGGATTCACCGACAACCGCCAGCGTACGACCCGGCGACACGGAGAAACTCAGATCATCGACAACGCGATTGGAACCGAATTCAACACTCAGATTCTCGATATTCAGAAGAGGCTTTCGCACCGTTCCACTCAAACTTCTAACTCTCTTACAGGGTAATGGCAGACCGCGTGGCCTGATTGAATGCACCGGACATGAAGCGCAGCAATGCAGCAACTTCCGAAAGCGTTTCTTCTGAAGGGCGTGCATTCGCCGTGGATTCGACAAGCAGCCGTTCGCGAATTTCACGATAACGCGCGCAAGCCTCTGCACCCTTCTCGGTGATTTTGACCGTCTTTTCCTTGGACGCCTTACCTGTCGTCAGAAGCCCGGCTTTTTCCAGCTTGCGAATAGCATATGTGGCGATATGCGTGTCTTCGATGTCAAGCACCAGACAAATGTCGGCAAGCTTCTTTTCGCGATCACGATGCCGGATGGAATGCAGAATTAGAACTTCGATTGGTGAAAGTCCCGGCAAACCTGCCGCTGCCATGCAACGCACCATCCAGCGTGAAAAAGCATGTGATGCCAGAATAAGACCGTATTCGACCTCCGACATGCCGGGAGACCCACCTTCAGCGAGATGGGCAGAGGATACGATGGGACCAAGAGATGCGACAGAGCGCAGATGCTTTGGCAAGGTGACGTCATCGAAGCCCTGCTCCTGCACATCTGCTAGCGTTTCCGCCATTAGCTCCATATCTCTGTTATTCCCCATTTAGATTGCCCCCATTTTTTGTGTGTATTTTATGTCATCATCTTATCGACAATTTGTCAATAAAGTGGGGGTATAAAATCTGTGCTGGTTCGCTTTGTTGAAAGTGCGCCAGATACGGCAGAGCTGGAAACCAAAAATGAATGTGGCTGCGATTTTAGAACCAGAAATTGCCAATTTCCGCTATACGGATTCAGATTGCTTTTAAATACACAAAAACAGAAAAATTTTCTCAAACATTCATCATGCTGGCTATTTTCGACGCTTCATTAGAATGAAATTCCTGTATCTTGCGTTTCATCGAATAATTTTACAGGTGGCCTTAAAATGAAGTTCGCAAAAATCCTCGCTACAGTCGGTGTTCTCCAGGCTGCCCTGCTCTCATCCGCTTTTGCAGGCGAAAATCTCGACGCCATCAAGGCAGCCGGCGTCATCAAAATCGGCACAGAAGGCACCTATGCGCCATTCACCTATCACGACAAGGACAACAAGCTTGTTGGTTTCGATGTGGAAATCGGTGAAGCTGTCGCTCAGAAGCTCGGCGTAAAGCCGGAATTCGTTGAAGGCAAATGGGATGGCCTGATTGCTGGCCTCGATTCCAATCGGTATGACGCCGTTATCAATCAGGTTGGCATTACCGAAGAACGCCAGAAAAAGTTCAACTTCTCAAACCCTTACATCGTTTCCAAAGTCGTGCTGATCGTCAGCGACAAGGACGATACGATCAAAGATTTTGCTGATCTTAAAGACAAGAAGTCCGCGCAGTCGCTGACCAGCAATTACGGCAAACTTGCCAAGGACGCCGGTGCGGAATTGGTGGCAACGGACGGTTTTGATCAGTCGATCCAGCTTGTCCTGACAGGCCGCGCTGACGCTACGCTCAATGATAGCCTGTCTTTCCTTGACTTCAAGAAGCAGAAGCCAGACGCACTTGTGAAAGTTGTCGCTGAAAAGGAAAATGCCGATGCATCAGGCATTATCGTTCGCAAGGGCGATGACGATCTGGTCGCAGCACTCAATAAGGCTCTCGACGAAATCAAGGCTGACGGCACCTACGACAAGATTTCGCACAAATATTTCGGTCAGGACGTTTCCAAGTAAGTTTCAGATCTTTGTCTCAAAGAAGCCGGAACATGTTTCCGGCTTCCTTTCGTTGTGCATATATAGAAACCTCGTCATATCTACTTTCTGAATTTGATATTTAAGGACCGAAAACGTGCCCGATTGGCTTCAACTCATGGCGGATTCACTGCCGACCCTGCTCTGGGCCGGGCTCAAGTTCACCATCCCTCTGACAATTCTGTCGTTCATTTTCGGACTGTCACTCGGATTGCTGACCGCATTGGTGCGCCTATTTTCGCCAGTCTGGGTGTCTTTTATTGCGCGTTTTTACGTATGGATATTCCGCGGCACGCCTATGCTCGTGCAACTCTTCGTCATCTTTTACGGCTTGCCAAGCGCAGGTATCTATCTTGATGCGTTTACCGCAGCAGTCATCGGCTTTTCGCTCAATGTCGGCGCTTATAGTTCCGAAGTCATCCGCGCAGTTATCTCTTCGGTGCCGAAAGGTCAGTGGGAAGCCGCCTATTCCATCGGTATGAGCTGGCGTCAGGCACTGATCCGCACAATTCTACCCCAGGCGACCCGCACAGCAGTCCCACCGCTGTCGAATACCTTCATCTCTTTGGTAAAAGACACCTCGCTCGCTGCCGCTATCACCGTGCCAGAGCTTTTCCAGTCGGCACAGCGCATTGTTGCAACAACCTATGAACCGCTGATCCTTTATATCGAAGCTGCCCTTATCTATCTGGCACTCAGCACAATTCTTTCCAACCTTCAGGCAAGGCTTGAAAAGCGCTTCCGACGCTATGGTGGAACGCTGGAGACAAACGCATGATCGAGCTGAAAAACATCGTAAAAAGCTTCGATAACGTCGTGATCCTCAACGATATTAACGTGAAGATCGCCGAAGGTACTGTGACTGCTCTGGTAGGGCCATCGGGCGGCGGGAAAAGCACATTGCTGCGCTGCATCAACCTGCTCGAAATTCCGACTTCCGGTACGCTCATTCTGGGCGGTCAGAGCATCACGCTTGATCCAGATCGCAAACCAAGCTGGCAGTCGATCCAGTCAATCCGTCGCCAGACCGGCATGGTGTTCCAGAATTTCCAGCTTTTCCCGCATCAGACGGCACTTCAGAATGTCATGGAAAGTCTTTTAACCGTCCTGAAATGGCCAAAAGAAAAAGCCAGAGAACGCGCGATGGAACTGCTGACCAAAGTCGGCATGGCCCATAAGGCCGATGCATGGCCAGCAACGCTCTCCGGTGGTCAGCAGCAGCGTATCGCGATTGCACGTGCGCTTGCGCCCTCGCCGCGTGTTCTACTTTGCGACGAGCCGACGTCGGCACTCGATCCCGAACTTGCCTCGGAAGTGGTTGATGTTTTGAGCAAGCTTGCCAAAGAAGGCACGACAATGGTGATTGCTACGCATGATTTGCGCCTAGCTTCTAAACTCGCGCAGAATGTTGTCTTTCTGGAATCAGGCAATATTGTCGAAACGGGCAGTGCGCATGATGTTTTCGTTAATCCTGCACATCAACGCACAAAGCAATTTGTGGCGACGATCAACGCAGCACACAGCTACGACATTTGATTTTAGCCTGGGTTTCCATTCACGAAAGCCCAGGCTCATATGCGCATTTCCAAATTCATTCATGGTTTTATCAATTTTCCCAAGGCTCTTCTCTGACTGCCCCTTGGTAAATGCCCAAAGCGCTGTTACATTAAGGGCAACGTAAAAATTGAAGCGCCATGCTTGCGTCCTTTCAGGTTCGCGCGGCGCTATAAGGATAAAAACCTTGAAAAACCCCGAGGAGCGCCCGCAAGGAATGGCGCAACAAGGGGCGTCCGGCGGACAAACGGGCAATCCACAGACCCGAAATCCGTCCGAGAACGGCAAGCGCCAATCGCGCAAGCAAGCCGTTCCAGATGTCGGCAAGGCAACCAACGCCTCCGAACAAGGACGCTCAGACACCGAGAACAAGGGCTCACAAAGCCCGCGCAAACGTGCGCGTCGTCGCAATCGCGGCAAGGCATCGCGTGATGGTGAAGCTCGTCCGCAAAAGCCTTTAATTGCTGCTGCGCAAGCTGCAGACGCAAAATCAGCCGAAGGTAAGCCAGCCGGGAAATTATCGAATCGCCGCCGCCGTGCGCGTAAGAAAAAGCAGGCGCGGCAGCAGGTTGGTACGCCCCCCCATGCGGACAATGGAGCAAAGGCACAAAACGCCGCTCCGCGTTCCGATAGCACTCCGGCCCAGCCACCCAAGCGCTATAGCAGTGCGCCACAACATGTGCGCGCAAATGCACAGGAAGCGCCGCTTTATGCAGCGCTTGACCTTGGCACAAACAATTGCCGTTTGCTGATCGCATCGCCTACCCGTCCCGGCCAGTTTCGCGTTGTGGATGCTTTTTCGCGCATTGTTCGTCTTGGTGAAGGACTGAGTTCAACGGGACGCCTTAGCGAAAATGCGATGCAGCGTGCCATTGATGCACTCAAAATTTGTCACGATAAGCTTGCTGCCCGTAAAATCAGACGCGCACGTCTGATCGCAACTGAGGCTTGCCGCATAGCTGAAAATGGCGAGGAATTTCTCGTCCGTGTTCGTGAGGAAACAGGACTTGAACTTGAAATCGTTGATCGCCAGACAGAAGCTCGCCTGGCTGTTTCTGGCTGCGGAACGCTCATAACCCGCGAAACCGATGCGGTCGTGCTGTTCGACATAGGCGGTGGTTCATCAGAAATAGCGCTGATCGATGTTTCGCAACGTCGGTCGCCACGTCTTGCCGAACACATCATGGCCTGGACTTCGCTGCCTGTGGGCGTCGTCACACTCGCTGAGCGTTTTGGCGGACGAGATGTAACGCCAGAAAGTTTTGATGCAATGGTCGGCCACGTGACAGAGCTTCTGTCGGGATTTGCCGAGCGCCATTGTCTTGGCAATCTTGCAAAAAGCGCTCATTTTCATCTGCTCGGCACATCCGGCACCGTGACTACACTTGCGGGAATTCATCTTGGCCTGGAGCGCTATGATCGGCGCCGGGTCGATGGTATGTGGATGGGATCTGACGAAGTTACACAAATGACAAGCCGTCTGCTGTCTTGGGATTTTGAAGCACGTGTTGCCAATCCTTGCATTGGTGCTGATCGCGCTGATCTTGTGCTTGCAGGTTGCGCTATTCTTGATGCCATACGCAATGTATGGCCTAGCGAAAAACTTCTCGTTGCCGATCGCGGTTTGCGTGAAGGCATATTGACCGAACTCATGTCGCGTGACGGTGCCTGGCGCCATAACCGCGCCCAGACCGCCAAAACTGGCGGTAAAACCGACTTAAGAAACAGGCATTGAAGATGAGCAAATCAGGCGGAAAAGGCGGCGTTAAGACAGGCGGTCGCGGTGGTGCAGGAACGAGTAATCTTCGCGTCCGCGTAAAAAAGAAAGCCGGAACGATCAAGGAATCGTCACGCCGATGGCTGCTGCGCCATCTCAACGATCCCTATGTTCATCAATCAAAGAAAGATGGCTATCGCTCACGCGCTGCCTATAAGCTGATCGAAATCAATGATCGCTATGACCTTCTCAAAAAAGGCCAAAAGATCATCGATTTGGGTGCAGCTCCCGGCGGCTGGTCGCAAATTGCAGCCAAGATTGTCGGCTCAACGGATGAAAATCCGCAAGTGGTCGGCATTGACTATCTCCACGTCGATCCACTCGCTGGCGTCATTCTGCTTGAAATGGATTTCCTTGATGATGCTGCGCCTGAAAAACTCATAGAATCGCTTGGCGACAAACCGGATCTCGTTATTTCTGATATGGCGGCTCCTACCACTGGCCACCGCCGTACGGATCACTTGCGCACCGTGCATCTTTGTGAAGTTGCAGCAGACTTTGCTGTATCGGTGCTGAAGCCGGGTGGACACTTCCTGACAAAGACATTTCAGGGCGGCACCGAAACCGAACTGCTGGCGATGCTTAAACAGAAGTTCAAATCCGTGCATCATATCAAGCCACCAGCTTCTCGCGCGGAATCTGTCGAGCTTTATCTGCTAGCGCGCGATTTCAAAGGCTGATTTAGAACGCATTTTGCCAGAAGAATAATCTTATCGATCCTCGTTACACTCCGGTCGGATTATGCTCTATTTCCCCGCAGTGCTGTCTGCAGCTTCGGCTGCAACGGCTTCTCGCGTCTTTTTTCTGCTTGTTACGGGCGTGGATAATTCATGGCCTGCATCGGGCGCAAGCTTAGCAAACCAGAAAAATGCCGTTGCTGAAACAGCAGCGACTACAAAAAAGCCGATATGGAAATCCGAAAGCTGCAAAGACGTGCCGCGCAAACCAGTGCTTATTTCGAGAATGCCGCCCGCCAGGGCAACACCGAGCGCAATCGAAACCTGCTGCGCCACTGCTGTGATGGGCGTTGCCTGACTGGTTTTTTCATCCGGGATTTCCGCAAAAGCCAGCGCATTGACGCCTGTAAAGAACAACGAACGGAAAAACCCACCAATCAAAAGAAGCGCGATAATCAGGCCATAGGGCGTTTCGGGAAAAAAGAAGCCATTGGCAGCAATGAACCCTGCCGAGATCAGTGAGCCATACATCAGGGTACGACGAAATCCAAACAGATTGAAAACCCGCTTGGCACCAAATTTCATACTGATTGCACCGATTGCTGACACAAATGTCATCATGCCGGATTGAAACGGCGTCATGCCGAAACCGAGCTGAAACATTAATGGCAGCAGAAACGGAATTGCACCAATCCCAAGACGGAAAACGCTGCCACCAAATACGGCCGAACGAAATACCTGATTGTCGAAAAGCTTCAGATTGAGAAGCGCATACTCGTTGCCCCGCGCATGAATTATATAGGCAACCGCACAAGCCAATCCGATAGCAACGATGACAATGCCGACTATCGGAGGCAAGGCTGGCAAACTGACAACGGAAAGACCAAAAACCACACCTGACATTGCAATTCCTGACAGGAAGAATCCGGGCCAGTCGAGTGGCTTTAAAATACGCTCGTCATTGTCAGGCAAAAAGCGGGTTGCAAACCAGATACCTAAGATGCCGATCGGTACATTTATCAGGAATATCCAATGCCATGAGAAAAACGTTGTGATGAACCCGCCAACTGGCGGCCCGACCAACGGACCGACCATTGCCGGAATAGTCAGCCATGCCATGGCCGACACAAGTTCGCTTCTCGGAGTGGAGCGAATGAGAACCAATCGACCGACAGGTGTCATCATCGCGCCGCCCATGCCTTGCAAAAAGCGTGAGACCACAAATGACGAAAGCGAGTTTGAAGCGGCACATGCAACGGAGCCAACCACGAAGATCGCAATCGCTGCTCTGAAAACCTGTTTTGCGCCGAATCGATCTGCCATCCACCCACTGACGGGGATGAAAACCGCAAGCGAAACAAGATAAGCCGTCAATGCGAGCTTTAAAGCGATAGGGCTTGTTCCAATGTCGGCGGCAATAGCGGGAAGCGATGTGGAAATGACATTCGAATCCATCTGCTCCATGAAAAGAGCGATTGCCAGCACGAGAGGGACGATGCGGTTCACGATGAAAATCCGAATAAAAGCAGTCAATTAAGTGCTGCTATGAAAATATGTCTTCGGTTTCCTTATTTATCGCTAACTCAAAAATTTCCAAGCAATCTTGCGTCACAATACGGTGAGTGCCGCGTAATTGGTGGCATGACGGCGCAACTAGTAGCGCCTCACGCATCGTTACATTCGTTCACATTTCTGTAATATGGGTTGCGCACCCCGTAACAGGCTGTTACATTTCGTTATAGTTATCGAACTTTAGAATCCGATGTGGAGGCGTCGCGGTTCAAGGAGGTAGAAAATGAATGACATTACAAGAACAGCGCTCGTCTATGGAATGATGATCATTTCGCTAAACACAGCGCTAGCTATTGGTCTTCTTGGGTTGGATTTCCTGCGTTAAAGCATGTCATCTCGTAAGTGGACCTTGCTTTCGCGAGACAATCAGTCGACTGGATTGATTTGCAGTCCCGCCGTCATAAGTTAAAGACCTGCGCGAAATATAGCGCTGAGCCAAAGAATTGAATTTTGCCCTCCAGGCAAGCATAAAAAAGGTGCGCCCAACTTGGGCGCACCTTTTTCGTTTGACTATGAGAGCATAACCGAACCGAAGCGAGGATCGATAATATTGTGCTTCCAGTATTCCAGTAAGAGACTTTAGAACGCCAATACGAATCAATCAGATCGAAACGTGCTCTAACGAATACGCTGCTGGGTCTTCGGATCAAAAAACACCGACTTGTCGAGGTTAAACGCAAGGCGTGAGCGCTGTCCGGCGGCAATCCGCGCATCGGCACGTAAACGCGCGACAACCTGTTTTCCACCAATACGGGTGACGGCAAATGTATCGGACCCTGCAGGCTCCACCACATCAATCAGGCAATCCCCTTCGACAACCGATTGCGCATTACGGTCAGCGCCGTCAGGATCAGTCAGTGCCTCGGGGCGAATACCGAACATAATCTCTTGGCCGACACAATCTGCTAGACCTTGCGGCGCATGTTTGAGCGGCAGCTTCAGGGCTTCACCCTCACCTTGCGCAAGTACGATCGCAAGTTCCGAGCCATTCTTCTCGATGACTGCATGAAGCAGGTTCATAGCAGGAGAACCCATGAAATCGGCAACGAACATATTGGCCGGGTTGTTATAGATTTCTGCGGGTGTGCCAAATTGCTGCAAGATGCCATCTTTCAGAACTGCGATCTTGGTCGCAAGCGTCATAGCCTCAATCTGGTCATGCGTGACGTAAACAATCGTCGTCTTCATGCGATGATGCAGACGCTTGATTTCGGTGCGCATATCCACGCGCAGCTTTGCATCGAGGTTTGACAATGGTTCGTCAAAAAGGAAAACCTGCGGATTGCGCACCAGAGCGCGGCCCATGGCAACGCGCTGACGTTGGCCACCCGAAAGCTGGCTTGGCTTGCGGTCAAGAAGATGGCCAATTTGCAGAATGTCGGCTACTTCCTGAATGGCTTTTTCGCGTTCGGCCTTCGGCACTTTGCGGATTTCCATGCCGAAAGCGATATTTCCGCCAACTGTCATATTCGGATAAAGTGCATAGGACTGGAACACCATCGCAATATCGCGCTGCGATGGATGTAGGCCTGCAACGGATCGTCCATTGATCGAGATTTCGCCGGAGGTGATTGGCTCAAGTCCGGCAATCGTATTGAGCAAGGTGGATTTACCGCAGCCCGAAGGGCCAACCAGTACAAGAAACCCACCTTCTTCAATCTCAATATTGATGTCCTTCAGGACCGAGACGCTGCCGTAGGATTTATAGAGATCAGAAATTTTCAGAAATGACATGTGAGACTTATCCCTTAACAGCACCGGACATCAGACCGCGCACGAAGTAGCGCCCGGAAACGATGTAAACGATCAGCGTTGGCAGAGCGGCCAGAATAGCGCCTGCAAAGTGGACGTTGTATTCCTTGACGCCTGTGGAGGAGGAAACGAGGTTGTTGAGTGCGACCGTCATCGGCGTCGAATGCGCCCCTGAGAAAGAAGCACCGAACAGGAAGTCGTTCCAGATATTGGTAAACTGCCAGATGACCGAAACTACAATGATCGGACCGGATGATGGCAGAAGAATGCGCCAGAAAATCTGAAAGAAACTTGCGCCATCGATCTGCGCCGCCCGCACCAGTTCAGTCGGAAACGCCTCATAATAATTACGAAAATAAAGCGTCGTAAAGCCGATACCATAGACCACATGAACGAGGATCAGCCCCCATATTGTGCCTGCAATGCCGAGCATGCCGAGAACACGCGCCATTGGGATCAGAACGATCTGGAACGGCATGAAGCACGACAACAGCAACAATCCGAAGAAGATATTGGAACCGCGAAAGCGCCACTTCGTCAGTACATAACCATTGAGAGCGCCGACAATAGTCGAGATCGCAACCGCAGGCACAACCATCAGGATCGAATTGATAAAGAATGGCTTGAGGCCAGTTGGCTGCACGCCAATTTGTGCGGTTGACCATGCCGAAAGCCATGGCTCAATCGTCCATTGCTGCGGCAGGCTCAACATGCCGCCCTGACGAATTTCATCCAGCGGTTTGAACGAGTTCACCAGCATTACATATAGCGGTAGCAGATAATAGAAAGCGAAGAGCAGCAGCGCAGAATAGATTAACACGCGTGTCAGCTTACCACTGTTGATCGCATTTTCCTGGGTCTGGACACTCATGAGCGTGAGCCTCCGCGAAGTTCGGAATATAGGTATGGAATGATTATCGAGAAAATCATAACCAGCATAATGATTGCCGACGAGGCACCAATCCCCATCTGATTGCGGGTAAAAGTGTAGGAATACATGAAGGTCGCAGGCAGTTCTGTCGCCTGCCCCGGTCCGCCGCCAGTCAAAGCAATTACAAGATCATAGGCCTTGATCGCAAGATGCGCGAGCACCACGAAAGCCGACAGGAACACCGGGCGCATCAGCGGAATGATGATCCGGCGATAAATGGTCGTCGTTGAAGCGCCGTCGATCTGCGCCGCCTTAATGATTTCATTATCGACACCGCGCAAGCCAGCAAGGAACATCGCCATCACGAAACCCGACGACTGCCAGACCGCCGCAATCACAAGGCAATAAATGGCCATTGTGTTGCTCTTGATCCAGTTGAATGTAAAACCTTCCCAGCCCCAAACCCGCATCGTGTGTTCAAGGCCGATACCCGGATCGAGGAACCATTTCCAAGCCGTTCCTGTAACGATGAAGGAAAGCGCCATCGGATAGAGATAGATGGGGCGTAAGAAACCTTCGCCACGGATTTTCTGATCGAGCAAAATGGCCAGAAACAGGCCGATCACCGAACAGATAATGATATAAAGCGATGCAAAAATCGCGAGATTGGTGACAGCTCGCCACCAATGCGGCAAGGCCCACAGCTTTTCGTAATTCGACAGTCCGACAAAACCGTAAGACGGCAACATGCGGCTGTTTGTGAGCGAGAGAACGCCCGTATAGACGATAAAACCATATACAAAGACCAGAACGATCAAAAAGCTCGGCGCCAGAACCAGCTTGGGCACCAGTTCCTGTAGTCGGCTGTTACGCTTCATATTTGCGCCACCCATTTCTGCGCTGCGCACCCCGCTGCCGTTCATGGCGGCGCGCGTGATGCGGAGAATTGTTATAACGGCATCGTTGTCTGCCGTTCACTCTAATGAATATATATATCAGGCGAATAATGCGCCTTAATTTCAATGACTTATCAGATGCAAGAGATGTGCGCCCGGAGCAATTCCGAGCGCACTGAATGCTTACTTCGCGCCTTCAACAGCGGTAACAAGTTCCTTGACCGCGTCGTCAGACGAAAGCTGTCCGTTGAACTGACGGGTCACCACGTCATAGATCGCGTTCTTGACAGAGGCCGGATTTGCATAGCCGTGAGCCATAGAGCCGAGCATCGTGCCCTTCTCCGCAGCTTCCTTCACGTCAGCAATCGCCTTCTTTCCGCAAGCATCGAAAGCGGTATCCGGCACATCAGTGCGTGCTGGAGCCGATCCCTTTACAACGTTGAAAGCCGACTGGAATGCTGGGCTTTCAATTGCAGAAGCCATTTCAAGCTGTGCTGGCACCTTATCATCGGCAACTTTAAACATGGCAAACATGTCGGAGTTGAAGGTTACTGCACCCTGGGTTTGCGGATAACGTATGCAGACGAAATCTTCGCCCGGCTTCTTGCCCGCCTTTACAAACTCACCCTTTGCCCAGTCGCCCATGAACTGAACGCCAGCCTTGCCTTCGATAACCATGGACGATGCAAGGTTCCAGTCGCGGCCTGAGAAGTTGTCATCCACATAGGAACGAAGCTTGGTCATGCGGTCGAATGCCTGCTTCATCGTATCGCTGCCGAGAGCTTCCGGATCGAGATCGACAAAGGCTTTTTTGTAAAAATCGGGTCCGAATGAAAGCACGACCGCATCAAAAATCGTCGCATCCTGCCATGGCTGACCACCATGGGCGATGGGCGTGATGCCTTGCTCTTTGAAATTATCGAGCATTGCTACAAGTTCGTCCCAATTGGTTGGCTCTTTGCCACCAGCCTTGTCGAGAGCGGCTTTGTTGATCCACATCCAGTTGGTGGAGTGAATATTAACGGGCGCTGCAATCCAGTGGCCGTCATATTTTGCAAATTCCTGCAACGGCGCAGGGATAACCTTGTCCCAGCCTTCCTTACCTGCAATTTCATCGAGATTGCCGAGAGACCCCTGCTCAGACCAATCGCGAATATCAAAGCCAAGCATTTGAACGGCAGTTGGAGCATTGCCCGAAGTAACGCGGGCGCGAAGCACTGTCATGGCTTCCGTACCGCCGCCGCCTGCCACTGGCATATCTGTCCAGCTGATGCCTTTGCTCTCAAGGTCCTTTTTCAGAACGTCGAGTGCTGCGGCTTCACCGCCAGATGTCCACCAGTGCAGAACCTCAACATTCTGCTTGTCCTGTGCATTGGCAACAGGTGCCATTGCGGCGAGCATTGCGCATGCAGCCGTGCCCATTGCGGCCATTTTAAAAAATTTATGCATATGTCTACCTCCCGTAGAACTCTACAAAACAAAAATTCACCGGATGCTTTCGGCAAACTAGGCCGCTCATCCGCAAGAGCATTCAATCTGCTTTGAGACCTCCATCCCGCTATAATTCTCGCAGCTCCTCCTGCGATTGACAACGTTGTCTTTTTTAGCCGAAAAAACCGACCGAAACAACATATGCCCCTAGCATAGGCTCAAACACCGGATATGTGTCAATATGATTTCCGCAACGTAGGGTTAATAACAAAAGCTTGGCGTGAAAGAATCGACCCAAAACCATTGAAATATGAGAGGCTTAACCTCTCGAAAATATTTCTGGCGACAAAGTTTCACCTCGTTTAGAAAATGAGGAAAAAATCGATACTAGCATGCTTGACCGACAGCATAAATTTCCCGTGAAGTGACTGGACATTCCCTATCAGAATGCATAATTTCCACTCACTCGCACAATGGTGTGCGGGTTTGTTCTCGGGGCGGGGTGCAACTCCCCACCGGCGGTATGAAGAGAGATCTTTGAGCCCGCGAGCGCCTGAAATTAAAGGTCAATTCGACCATCAATTTCAGGGTCAGCAGATCCGGTGAGATGCCGGAGCCGACGGTTAAAGTCCGGATGGAAGAGAGTAAAAGAATGTTTGGCAGCGCTCAATCTGGCGCTGCTCGCGTTCCTTTGTGCGCCCTGATTCTAGTTTCGTGAGGAACCTATGAACCAGAGCTATCCGAACAAGACATCCTTCAAAATTGCCTTCATTCAGGCACGCTGGCATGCGGACATTGTCGATGAAGCACGCAAAAGCTTCATAGCAGAACTTGCCGAAAAGACCGGCAGCAATGTGGAAGTCGAAGTCTTCGACGTTCCCGGCGCTTATGAAATTCCACTTCATGCAAAAACGCTTGCAAAGACGGGCCGCTATGCTGCTATCGTCGGTGCTGCATTCGTGATCGATGGCGGTATTTATCGCCATGATTTCGTTGCCACTGCAGTCATTAATGGCATGATGCAGGTACAGCTCGAAACAGAAGTTCCGGTATTGAGCGTCTCGCTGACGCCGCATCACTACCATGACAGCAAAGAGCATCACGACTTTTTCTTTAACCATTTCAAGGTGAAAGGTGTTGAAGCTGCACATGCCGCCTTGCAGATCGTGAGCGAACGCGCGCGCATCGAAGCATTGGTTTAAGGACTCAGCCGGGCTAGAGCGGTTCCTATTGAAACGGAATCGTAAGAACCGCTCTATCTCTTTGTTTTTACGAATTTTCTGGTGCATCGAAGCAGGATCAAAAGTTAGTCCAGTGAACTGATTTCCCTGCGCAGACGCTTCGCACTTTTGCTGAAAATGCTCTTGCAAATGCAAGGTTGGCTATTCAATGATGATACGCTCTGGGTGGGTGTAGATGTCGAATTCATCCCCGCGCACAAGTGCAACGAGCGTCAGATTGGCCTCCTCGGCCGTGCGAATGGCAAGCGCTGTGGGTGCCGAAATCGCGGCCAACAGTGGCACACCAAGAATAACTGCCTTCTGCACCATCTCCACTGAAACACGGCTTGTGAGCACCACCAAACCGCTGGTTGCAGGAATGTTTGCTTGCGCCAATGCACCGATAAGCTTGTCGAGTGCGTTGTGCCGCCCAACATCTTCGCGAACCGTCAAAAGCCCCTCGCCCGGCACATAAAACCCTGTGCCATGCACCGCATGGGTCTGCGCATTCAATTGCTGCGCACTACCAAGGGCTACAATCGCGGTAATGATCGACCCCGCTTTAAATTGCGTCTTATCTGGCTTGATAGAGACAAGCGGACGGATAGCCTGATCAATTGAATCGATACCGCACAAGCCGCAACCGACAGGCCCGGCCATAAACCTGCGCCGCGCCGTGAGCATCTCGCTACGTTCATCGACAAGCCGCATCTGAACATCAATGCCCTTTTCGAGCACTTCTATGTTCAGAACTTCGATTTCCGAAATATGACTTATGATGCCTTCGGTCAGGCTGAAACCAACAGCAAAATCTTGCAAATCAGCGGGTGTAGCCATCATGACTGCATGTGTCGTGCCGTTATAGCTCATCGCCACCGGCACTTCCTCGGGAACCTCACGCGAACTTTCACGATAATCCGCATGACGGCGTATCAGGCGCGGTATATTCTGGCTGATCTTATGCATTGTCATTTATCTCGCCGCTAACTCATCCAAGATAACGACCTGTCTAATCATTTACGGGCCACAGCTCAATGTCTTTAGAGCGACAATGAGCGCCAAACCCTTGCGATAGGCCTCGCAAACAAGCTATATCAGCTAACCTCAAAAGGTCTTAGAAGACGAAGTTTAGCTTTAGGTGGAAATTAATGGACATTCGCCAGATCGACGACAATTATTCAGTCACAGGCCAAATTTCGCCGGATGACGTGCGGGATATTGCGGCTGAAGGCTTTCAGACGATCATTTGCAATCGCCCGGATGGCGAAGGCGGCGAAGAGCAGCCTTCTTTTGCCGAAGTTGCCAAGGTTGCCGAGAAGGCTGGCATCAAGACATATTACATTCCGGTGATCGGTGGACAGCTCACGCAAGAAAATGTCGATGAGATGGCCTCAGCACTTGCCGAGGCCGAAGGCCCTATTTTGGGATATTGCCGCTCTGGGACGCGCTCAACGAATATTTACGGGATCGTGCAGAACCAAAAGCGCGCATAAAGAACGAACGCAAACTATGCGGACGGTGCTGGCGCAAAGGCATTTGAACAGTCTTTGCAAACATAGCTATCACCGTCCGGAAGCGCGCGGGCCAGAAAAGCGCGCGTTTGTGAACTTTGTACGGCGACCATTATGCGCCGAATACTGGCGATAATAGCTCATGCCGGTGCGAACGGCGGTGGCAACGACACCGCCCGCTACCATCATCCAGCCAATGATTTGCGGCCAGTTGAAGCTTTCGATTCCGCTACTCAGAGCGACGATGACGACACCGGCCCAGAGAATTGCAGCAGTGCGACGCCAGAAGACGGGGTTGAGTTCATCAAAGACCGCCTTCCACAAAGAGTGCACAAGGCAGGCGAAGAAAACGGCGGCAGCCAAACCAATATTCAGCAACTCGACCGGGAGCCAGTGTTGCGTATCCAGCATTGTTTTCATCATCCAAGTCATGCCGGGATTTTATAAGACAAGCCCGAACGGCTATTGTGTCTAAATCCCTAGCGTTGTTTCCATGTGGCCATTCAGCTTCCGCTTTGTGGCGTCAGCGTGGTAAAAGCATGGAAACCCCGTTTAAATACAGTCACATATTATTGCGATCACGCGAAATATCGTGTTGAAATCATTGATTTATCTGAGTTGAACACTGCAATCACCCACGTCAAAACCCTTGATAGGCTTAGGTTTTACGGTTTTTGGAACTCGGGAAACAGGCAAGTATTTCCGTGTTAAAGCCACGTTACATAACAACTCTGTAACAATTTGATATTGCAGAACTTCCGTAGTTAGCGGCGAACACCGCTCAGACGGCGCCCGACGCGCGCAAGTAGAATGACAGGCAATATGCCCACCGCTACAATCGCCAGCGCTGCAACAGATGCTTCTTCATAAGTGCCACGCGCCGCTTCGCCATAAAGGTGCGTGGCGAATGTCTCGATGTTAAGCGGACGCAACAGGAGCGTTGCAGGCAATTCTTTCACACAATCCACAAAGACCAGCAGCCCGGCTGCAACAATTGCCGTTTTGGAGAGCGGAAGATGCACATGGCAGAATGTGGCGGTTACACCGCGCCCGAGCGTGCGGGATGCCTGATCAAGCGATTGTGGAATACGTTCCAGCCCCGCATCGACCCCCCCGGCAGAGATTGCCAGAAATCGCGCCACATAAGCATAGATAATTGCAGCACCCGAACCGATCAGCAACAATCCGGTTGATATTCCGAACAGTGCGCCGAACACCTGATCGAACAACCGATCAACCGTGCCCGAGACAATCATGATGCCAATGGCAATCACTGTACCGGGTGCCGCATAGCCCATGGTGGAAAAGCGGTAAAACCAACGCGACGCAGTTCCAGGAAAAAGCCGCATGGCATAAGCCACCACCATGCCGAACAGCAGCACAAGAATTGTTGCAACTGAAGCCAGCATGACCGTGTTGAAAGCCTCACCGGCCAAACGTGGCGAGATACCAGCAAAGCGCATCCGTTTGACTGCCTCGATCACGAGGTAAGTCGCAGGCATGATAAAACCGATGATGATCGGCAGAGCGCAAAATACAAATAACCAGAAACCTTTGAAGCCGCTGACTTTTAGTGGTTCGAATCCGCGCGAATGACGAATATTGGATGAGAAGCGCTGTTTGCGGCGCGCCCAGCGTTCAATCGATACGAGCGCCACAACCAGCAGCAAAAGTGCCAACGCAAGCTGTGCTGCGCCCGGCAGATCAAACCGTGTAACCCAGGTCGTATAGATCGAAACCGTCAGTGTCCGCACACCGAGAAACTCGGCAGCGCCCACATCGTTAAGCGTTTCCATGAGCGCAAGACTAACACCAACCGCCACGGCAGGACGTGCCAGCGGCAGCGCTACACGCCAGAAAATCCCTCTGCGGCTCACGCCCAAGGTACGTGCAGCTTCAATTAGGCTGGCCGACTGCGTCAGAAACATCGCGCGCGTCGGAATATAGACATAAGGATAAAGAACGAAACCAAGCAAAATGATACAGCCGGTCATCGATCTTATATCAGGCAGACGGAACTGGCGCGGCGTATCGAACCCAAGCACAAAGCGGATCGCACTTTGCACAGGACCAATCGGATGCAGAATATCGAGATAGGCATAGGCGATAATATAGGTCGGCACTGCGAGCGGCAGCAAAAGCGCCCATTCCAGCACGCCGCGTCCGCGAAAATCATAAGCCGTCACAAGCCATGCAGTGGACGTTCCCACAAAGGCTGTAATAAGCCCCACCCCAACCAGCAAAACAACCGTATCTTTGAAGGCTGTTGCAAAGATTGTTGAGAAAAGATGGCCCCACAAGCCCGAAGAGCCACCCATCGCCTCAATTATAAGAGCCACAACTGGCAGACAAACAAGCAGCGCGATCAATCCGGAAAGCCATAACCAGCCGCGCCCGGATCGGACGCGATACGGCAGGGATGACGATGCAGCTTGCACTGTTTCCGGCATGCTTTCCTCATAGTACAACGCCGGCGCAATGGCTTGCACCGGCGTCATTTTTATAATGCAAATCAGCTTTAGTTATCAAAGCCGACTTTGTCGACCAGTTCACTAGCCTGCTTGCGATGCTTGACGATTTCCGAAAGTGGAACAGTGTCGATCTTCAGTTCACCAAAGGATTCCACAATCGGATCAATCGGAGCTCCTGCCTTAACCGGATATTCGTAGTTCGCCTGAGCATAGAGCTTCTGCGCATCGTCCGAAGCAAGATATTCAAGAAGCTTGACGGCTTCTTCCTTGTTCGGTGCATTCTTGGCAACGGCTGCGCCACTGATATTTACCTGCGTGCCACCGTTTGCGAAGGTAGGCAGAATGACCTTGATGCTGTCGGCCCATGCCTTCTGCTCATCGCCACTTTTGCCCGAACGCATCAGACCAACATAGTAAGAGTTTGCAACGGCAATATCACAGATACCACCCGCAATATCCTTGGCACCGTCACGGTCGCCGCCAGCAGCCTTACGTGCCAGATTGTCCTTGAGGCCCGTCAACCACTCTTCGGTCTTCTCTGCACCATTGTGAGCGATATAATCGGCAATTAAAGCTGTATTATAAGGATGCTGACCGGCGCGGATGCAGATTTTGCCCTTCCACTTTGGATCAGCGAGTTCTTCATAGGTGATCTGGTCGAGGTCAAGATCCTTGTCGGCATAGACAACACGAGCGCGCATCGACAAGCCGTACCAGTTGCCATCGGCATCGCGAAGCTGTTCAGGAATCGCATCCTTCAAGGCTTGAGAATCGACCTTCTGCGTGAGACCCTTATCGACCAGGTCGACGAGATTACCTGCATCCACAGTCATCAAAATATCGGCTGGAGATTTGTCGCCTTCCGAAGCAACACGTTCTGCGAGGCCATCTTTAAGGAAAACTGTGTTGACGGTCGTGCCCGTCTTTTCCTTATAGGCATCAAGCAAAGGCTGAATCAGGCCTGGCTCACGCGTTGTATAGATATTCACCTCATTTGCATTTGCGGCACCTGAGAGTAACGTCGCAGCCATGAGTGCAAGTCCAGCACGCGCGATCTTGGGCATTTTACCTCCGATAAATATGGTTCATTTGGAACTATATGATATGCAATCGGAATATATGGACTGAGTTTTGCAGGGTCAATCGCAGTAAGTGTTAAATATGAGTAATTTACTCATTTTTCTTAAAAACCAGCGACCTATCCCAATTAATTTGGAGGAAAATCACCTTGGAGGCGTCCGGCACATGATGTTCAGTCCGAACACGCAGACAGTCTTTGTGCCCCTCGAGATTGACCAGCAGCTCTTCCATCTCACCAAGATAGGTGTGTGTTTCGATGTGACCACGCAATGATCCGGCATGCTCGTCAGGAACAATAGCTATGTCACGTGGACGCACATAAACCAGCACATCACCCGTTACAGCCAAATCATTCGGCATATCAAACGCACCAAAAGTAGTTTCTATCTTAAGTCCGCGAACGGTTCCCTCAAGCGCATTAAAATCACAGAAGAAATCAGCGGCATACCGGCTAGCTGGGCGATCATGAAGATCCCGCGCCGGGCCCTGCTGCACAATTTCGCCGGAACGCATCAAGACCACCCGATCACCGGTTGAAAGCGCTTCTTCGGCTTCATGCGTTACGATGATAACCGGCGTGCCAAGTGCGCGCAAAAGCGCCATGGTTTCACTACGCACCCGCGCACGCAGCCCACGATCAAGATTGGAAAAAGGTTCATCCATCAACAGCAGATCAGGCTTTGGCGCCAAGGCCCTGATGAGTGCGACACGCTGTTGCTCGCCGCCCGACAGCATATGAGGATAACGGTCGCCCATAGCCGAAAGCCCGACAAGTTCCAGCAGCTCATTGACGCGAGCCACCGCTTGCTCCTTTCGCAGTTTACGCAAGCCGAACAATACGTTTTCGCGCACGGTCAAATGTGGAAACAGTGCATAATCCTGAAAGACCACGCCGATGTTGCGCTTTTCCGGCTCAACGAAAACCAACGGCCCAACAAGGGTACGCCCACCCATGGTCAGTTTGCCTTCGTCCGGTGCATCGATGCCCGCAATGATACGCAGGAGCGAAGTTTTGCCACAGCCGGAATGCCCCACAAGACAAATAATCTCCCCCGGCAGCACATCAAGCGAGATATGATCGAGCGCCCGCACCGTGCCAAACCGACGGCCAACGCCGGAAAGTGTCAGCGCTGGAGCCGTTTCGTGATCAAGCTTTGTGTCTTGCTGTGTGCGTGCATCCATAGAAGAGGCCAAGAGTCCTGTTTTCATCAAATTGCATATAAAGGCACTTGAACCGCTTTGCCAATAAAACAAGAGCAAACATGTCAGGCATTTCCCTTTTCATCCTTTAAATCGGGATAATTTACCTCCTTATCCAGTTGAATAAGCTTGTAAATCGAGCAATGCTGCACTCACTTTTTTTGCATTGCAGGAGACTCACCATGGGGCCGATCATCGACAAAGTGGCAACTGCTGATCGTTTGCCACCGGAAACGAAGATCGCAGTCATCGGCGCGGGCGTGATTGGGGTCTCAACAGCGCTTTTTCTGGCTGAGCGTGGCATACCTGTCGCCTTGTTCGAAAAGGGCGACATTGCTGGTGAGCAATCGAGCCGCAACTGGGGCTGGTGTCGTCGCACGGGCCGCGATAGCCGCGAACTCCCGCTGATCGTTGAAAGCATGCGTCTTTGGGAGGGTATGAACGAACGCACCGGGCGCGAAACGGGATTTCGCACCACCGGCATTGTTTATACTGCCGAAAAAGAGGAGGAAGTTGAGCGTTATGCTCAATGGATCAAGATTGCCCGCGAACATGGTATTGAAACAGAACTTTTGAGCGGTCAGCAAGCAGCAGGCTTTACATCAGGTCTCACACGATCACTCAAAGGCGGAATGATTACACCGCTTGATGGTCGTGCGGAGCCACAAAATGCAGTTCCAGCAATTGCCGCAAAAGCGCAGGAACTTGGCGCAGTGATTTTGCAGAACTGTGCCATGCGTGGAATTGAAACTACCAATGGCCGGGTTTCGGGTGTTTTAACCGAAAAAGGCCGCGTCGCGTGTGAGGCAATTGTTGTTGCGGGTGGTGCGTGGTCACGACTGATCCTGTCTGATTTCGATGCACATCTGCCCCAACTTAAAGTGCGCTCGTCGGTCTTTCGCACTGCACCACTCGATGCTGGTGTCGATCCGGCAATCGCCTTTTCGGATTTCGCACTGCGTAAACGCATCGATGGCGGCTATACGGTTGCGAGTCTTGGAGGGTCGATAGCCGACATCGTGCCCGATAGTTTCCGTTTCTTCCGCGATTTCATTCCGTCGCTCTCGACCGAATGGCGTTCATTACGCTTTCGCTTTGGTGAAAGATTCTTTGAAGAAGCGTTTCAATGGAAGCTCAAACCCGCCGATCAGGTTTCTATCTTTGAGAAAATCCGCACGCTCGACCCAGAACCACATCGCACAGCCAATGCACAAGTTCTGACCAAGCTCAAGCAAGCAATTCCGTCGTTTGCTTCCGCAACCATTGCACAGGAGTGGGCCGGACTTATCGACACAATGCCAGATGTCATTCCGGTGATCTCACCCCTGCCCGGCATTGATGGTCTTATCGTTGCAACAGGTTTTTCCGGGCATGGTTTTGGTATCGGCCCCGGTGCAGGGCGACTGGTCGCTGATATGGTGAGCGGCGAAACGCCAGTCGTCGATCCTTCGGCATTCCATCTTTCGCGATTTTCGGACGGCTCAAAGCTGCGGATCGAAAACTGGGGTTAAACTTGGTTAAAGCCGGTTGATCGTTCCAGCGGCTGCCATCACCAAAGGCGCAAAATGACTGGCGAATGTTTCTTTATTCCACTCGCTGAGTGAACCACCCACATGAAGCGCCGCTACCGGACGACCATCCGGTCCGCGAATGGCAGCGCCAATAGCGATTTCGCCCTGCAGAACTTCTTCCGACGCAAGCGCATAGCCATTTTCACGCGCTTCTAGAACTTTATCCCATATTTCCTGTGGATCGGTGATTGTGCGCGGCGTAAACTTACGACGATTTGAGCGTTCAATAATCTCATTGACTTCATCGTCACCCAATTGTGCCATCACTGCCCGGCCACCAGACGTACAATAAAGCGGCACGCTGTTACCGATAAGCGTTGCAAAAAAAGCCTCGCGTTTACTTTGCAGTCGCAGCGCATAAACCAGCCGCAAATTGTCACGAACGCTCAAATCGACGCGCTCGCTGGCATCGCGCCGCAGTTCCAGCAGCGATGGCAGCGCACGCACGATCACAGAATTCAGACGCAGATAGTCGAGTGTATGGTCGAGTATGCGAATACCAGGAACATAACCGCGATCATTCGGGTCGCGTTCGATATAGCCCTGTTGGCGCAATGTATGAACGATGCGCTGAACAGCACTTTTCCCCATTCCGCATATTTTGGCGATCTCGTTAAGGGTCAGCGGCTTACTGGTTCCGTGAAAAGCGGAAAGCACCTGCATAGCCCGCGCTATGGCGTTTACGAACAGCGGATCGTCCGCCTCCGTATCAGGAGCCGAACGCACTCCATATTCCACTCTTTCAACATCGCGCATAGCCCCTCCTTTTAGAGCGCATTTCGTTCTGATCTATCAGATCTACGCCCTAAACCTTTGTTTTAACGCGCATCCTTTCCGAAAACCGTTTCACACTTTTCGGGATGCGCTCTAAATCCCCTTGACACCCTAGCAAAATGCCAGCTATCGTCAATAACAATACTACCGTATCGACTATCGATACCATTGTCAATCGCGGGGAGTGATTGGCTGGTAGAGGAGGAGGAAAGAATGCGCGGAACAAATGTGAATTTCGACGCGAGCAAAAAGGTTGGATGTCAAAGCCACCAGACAGCAACATTGCTGTCAGAAAAAATAACGGAACATCATTTGCAAATGGGAAAAACAATGTTTTACGGACACAACTCTCAGCCTTCATTGAAGGCGAAAGTGCAGCCAAAGCGCAGCCTCAACAGATTCCGCTCTGCTCTCGCAGGCATGGCAGCGGTGCTGCTTGCAAGCTCCACGGCGTTTTCGCTGCCTGCTCAGGCACAGACGATTACGGCAGTCATGGAAGGGCTGCGGGTTCTCGATCCGGTCATCACAACTGCGCATATCACACGCAATCATGCCTACATGATCTATGACGTGTTGGTAGCGGTTGATGACAAGTTCCAGCCACAGCCACAAATGGCGAGTTGGACCGTTTCCGACGACAACAAGACCTATACATTCACGCTGCGCGACGGATTGAAATTCCATGATGGCGCGCCTGTTACTGCTGCCGATGCGGTTGCTTCGCTCAAGCGTTGGGGTCAGCGCGATTCCGGTGGTCAGACAATTTTCAAGTTGACAGAAAGTCTTGAGCCAAAAGACGACAAGACTATCGTCTGGACATTGACCAAGCCTTTCCCACCGCTTCTTGACACCATCGCCAAGCAGTCGGCCCTTCCGCCATTCATCATGCCAGCACGTATTGCAGCAACACCTGCTGATACCGCAATCACCGAACATGTTGGATCGGGCCCGTTCAAATTCGTGCCAGAGGAATTCCAGCCGGGCGTAAGTGCGACCTATGTCAAGTTTGAGGATTATGTCCCGCGTGACGAGCCGCCAAGCTGGATGGCCGGCGGCAAAAAAGTAAACGTCGAGAAGGTCAAATGGGTCACGATGGCTGACTCACAGACTGCTGTGAATGCCATCATGTCTGGTGAAGTCGATTTCATCGATCAGGTTCCAGTTGATCTTCTGCCGATCCTTGAAACCAGCGAAGATATTGCAATCGAACTGCGTGATGATCTTGGTTATCAGGCCATTGGACGCATGAATTTCAAGCATCCGCCATTCGATAACAAGAAAGTCCGTCAGGCCGCTCTTAAAGCTCTGAACCAGAAAGACTTCTTGGCCAACATCGTTGGCAATCCTGAGTATTTCAAGGTTTGCGGCGCGATTTTTGGCTGCGGAACACCACTCGGTGATGAAACCGGCGGTGAATCCCTTATCAATGGCGGCGACATTGAAGGCGCAAAGAAGCTCCTCGCAGAATCTGGTTATGATGGAACACCTGTCGTTATTCTTCAGCCTACCGATGTTCGCGTGATTGCATCGCAGCCTATCGTTGCAGCACAGGCTCTTCGTGCAGCAGGATTCACTGTCGATTTGCAGCCGATGGATTGGCAGAGCGTTGTCACCCGTCGCGCCAATAAGGCAAAGCCAAGCGAAGGCGGTTGGAACATGTTCTTCACCAACTGGATCGTGCCGGAAGTTGATAATCCGCTGATCAGCCCTATGCTGAACGGTCGTGGTGATCAGGCATGGTTCGGCTGGCCGCAGGATGACGAAATCGAAACCATGCGTCAGGAATTCATTGACGCGACGACGCCTGAACAGCGCAAGGAAATTGCGAAGAAGATTCAGATCCACGCGATGGACACTGTCAGCTACCTGCCGCTTGGCCAGTTCTATTCGCCACATGCACGCAGCAAAGCCCTCGAAGACATGGTCATGTCTCCGGTACAGGTCTTCTGGAACGTGAAGAAGGCCGAATAGGCTTTCGAAACTACCGCGCACAAAAGCGGCAGTTACCAAACAGGCGGCAGTTCTGAGTGTTACGAATTGCCGCCTTACAGGATCAGACAAGTATATGAAGTGAGTACTGCTTGGGTGTAACAAGCTTCACACATGCTTGACTATTTTTTCGACAAGGACAACTCGATGTTCGGTTTCATCCTGCGTCGCATTCTTGCCGTCATTCCGGTGATGGCAATCGTAGCGATCTTTGTTTTCCTGCTTTTGCGCCTGACGCCGGGTGATCCGGCTGCGATCATTGCAGGTGATGCTGCAACGAGCGAACAGCTTGACCGCATTCGTGAATCGCTGGGACTTAACCTCCCGCTTCACATCCAGTTCATCACATGGCTGGGCCATCTGCTTCAGGGTGATCTTGGTACATCACTGATCTCGGGAACTTCGGTTACGGCGATGATCGGGCAGCGCATCTGGCCTACCCTGAATATCGCGCTTCTGACGATTGTTCTGTCGGTTGTCATCGCTGTTCCGCTCGGCATTCTTGCGGCATGGCGTCATCGCAGCTGGATCGATTATGGGGTTATGACGCTATCGGTTATGGGTTTTTCCATACCGGTTTTTGTAATTGGCTATCTCTTCATCCAGTTCTTTTCCATCGACCTGCGCTGGTTCCCAGTTCAGGGATATACGGCACCGTCCGAAAACTTCGGCAAGTTTCTGTCACGCGCAGCACTGCCCTGTTTCACGCTTGCCGTCATTTATGTGGCGCTGATTGCCCGCATGACACGCGCATCAATGCTCGAAGTGCTTGGTGAAGACTATATTCGCACGGCACGCGCCAAAGGTGTGCGCGAGAATGTTGTACTTTTTCACCATGCGCTGCGCAATGCAGCAGTTCCAATCCTGACTGTGATCGGAACCGGCTTCGCTTTGCTTATTGGCGGCGTGGTGGTGACGGAGAGCGTCTTCAACATTCCGGGTATCGGACGCCTGACAGTAGATGCAGTTCTTGCGCGCGACTATCCCGTTATTCAGGGCATGATCCTGCTCACCAGTGCGCTTTACGTGTTCGTCAATCTGCTGATTGACCTCTCATACACTCTCTTCGACCCAAGGATTCGTTACTGATGACAGCCTCACATCGCCCGGCAGCACGCCTGCAATGGCTGCTCAATTCCTTATCCTTTTCCAAGGCCACGCGGCTCGGAATCGGCCCGGTGGTCGCGGCCATCGTCCTCATTGCCATCGTTGCAATGACACTGATTTCGCCATGGATTGTTCCGCATGATCCAATGAGCATGGATGCGCTGCAACGCCTCAAGCCCCCTTCGGATACTTATCCATTGGGTACAGACGGCTATGGTCGTGATCTCTTGTCACGTGTACTGATGGGCGGACAGGTTTCACTGCTCATCGGTATAGGGGCTGCCATTGTCAGCGTGTTGCTCGGCTTGTTTATTGGCCTGATTGCCGGGTTCTTCCGCTTTGCGGATGCAATCATCATGCGCATCATGGACAGCCTTATGGCAATCCCATCAATCCTGCTCGCCATCGCACTTATTGCACTCAACGGCCCAAGCATTTGGTCTGTTCTCGCAGCTATCACCATCCCGGAAATTCCGCGCGTGGTACGCCTGGTGCGTTCGATTGTGCTTTCAGCACGTGAAGAGCCTTATATTGAGGCAGCGCTTTCGCTTGGTTCTTCGACACCAAAGATAATCTGGCAGCATCTGATGCCAAACACTTTGGCACCGCTAACAGTGCAAGCCACCTATGTCTGCGCATCTGCAATCCTGACCGAAGCAATTCTGTCCTTCCTTGGTGCGGGTGTTTCGACCGAAATTCCGACATGGGGTAATATCATGGCAGAGGGAAGGCTCTATTTCCAGCTCAAGCCGTCGCTGATCTTTTGGCCGGGTCTGCTGCTGTCACTGTGCATCCTTTCCATCAACCTTCTGGGCGATACGGCGCGCGATCTGCTCGATCCACGCCTGAAGAAACGCGAGGGCTGATCATGATTTTCAAGAACCGCAATTTTGAAAATGAGCCGACAGTGCTCAAAATATCCGACCTGACCGTCAGGCTTGCAGGCAATACCAATGCGGCACCAGTTCTCAATGGTATTTCGCTTAAAATCCGCAAAGGCGAGACGGTCTGTCTTGTCGGTGAAAGTGGCTCAGGCAAGTCTGTGACCTCACTTTCGATCATGGGGCTTTTGCCAAAAGGTGCGCTTGAACCTGCTGGCGGGCGCATTGATCTGGAAGGCAAAAACCTTCTCGATCTTGGACCGCAGGCAATGCGTGCCATTCGTGCACGAAAAATATCCATGATCTTTCAGGAACCGATGACAGCACTTAATCCAGTGTTGCGCGTTGGCGAACAGATCGAAGAAGTGCTGCGGACGCATTTAAATTTGTCTGCGAACCAACGAAAAACTCGCGTTCTCGATATTATGGAGCAGGTACATCTGCCGGATATTGATCGCGTCTATCGTTCTTATCCGCATCAGCTTTCAGGTGGTCAACGTCAGCGGATCATGATTGCCATGGCTCTGGTTCTTGAACCACAATTGCTGATTGCCGATGAACCGACGACTGCACTCGATGTCACCACACAAAAGCAAATCCTCAGCCTGATTTCCGAATTGCAGGAGAAGCACGGAACGGCTGTGCTTTTCATCACGCATGACATGGGGGTTGTCGCAGAAATCGCCGACACTGTGCATGTGATGAAACATGGCAGCGTCGTCGAGCATGCGCCCGTTGAAACGCTTCTGCGTGCGCCACAGGAAGACTATACCAAGAAGCTGCTGCAATCGGTACCAAGTCTGACGCCGCGTGCGGCCCGCGACGAGGCTTCCGAAAAAATGGCGCTTCGCGTCAATGATCTTCAAAAGAGCTATGGAACGCATTCCGTCTTCAAAAAGGGCGATCAAACCTTTGCTGCAAGCGATGTGAATTTCACGATCAAACGCGGTCGAACGCTCGGGATTGTTGGCGAAAGCGGCTCGGGAAAATCGACTGTGGCGCGTTGCGTCATGCGGCTGATTGAGCCGACATCTGGTGAGATTAAGGTAGCGGAATTTGATATTGCGCAACTCTCACAGCGTCAGCTTAAACCCCACCGTAAACATATCCAGATCATCTTTCAGGATCCGTTTCGTTCGCTTAATCCACGCTGGACAATTGGCAGGAGTCTGATTGAAGGCCCGGTCAATATGGGCGTGGACAAGCGTAAGGCAACTGCGCGTGCCGCAGAGCTTCTGCAATTGGTCGGATTGCCGGAAGATGCCATCAATCGCTATCCGCATCAGTTCTCCGGCGGACAGCGTCAGCGTGTTGCTATTGCCCGCGCCGTTGCCATGGAACCTGAAGTTCTGGTCGCCGATGAAGCAGTTTCAGCGCTCGACGTTTCGGTTCAAGCGCAGGTGCTGCAACTGCTTGACGAATTACAGGAAAAACTCGGCATTGCCATTCTTTTCATCACCCATGATCTGCGCGTCGCAGCTCAGATTTGCGACGATGTACTGGTGATGCAACATGGACGCATCGTCGAATACGACACCGCATTCAATGTGCTTTCCGAGCCAAAACATGCCTATACGCGCAGCCTTATTGATGCGGCTCCCGGCAGAGAATGGGATTTCGCCCAGTTCCGGGAACTCCACAATGCCTGAACCGGCATCCTGCGAACCGGATTTCTACATTCACTTATTATGGACCGATCTCAATCATGACTAAACTTAATGCTCTCAATGTCCAAGAAATGGTCGACGGCTATCAAGCTGGCACTTTTTCTCCGGTGGATGTTACCCGAGACGTTCTTGAACACATTGAGCGTCGCGAACCGCAACTCAATGCGATGTGGTTTGTTGATGCCGAAGGCGCAATGGAATCCGCACGCGCTTCTGAAGCACGCTGGCAAGCCGGAGAGCCGATCCGTTTGAGGGGCGTGTCGTTAGACGGCATTCCTGTAACGCTTAAGGAAAATATCGCGACAAAGGGCGTGCCAATGCCGCTTGGCACCGCGTCCGGTGATATGACACCTAAGACTGCGGATTCACCGCCGGCTGCTCGTCTGCGTGAAGCAGGGGCGGTCTTTCTCGGACGAACGACAATGCCAGATTTCGGGATGGCGTCATCGGGGACATCAAGTTTTCACAAGCTTGCCCGCAATCCGTGGAATCTGGAAAAAAATCCGGGCGGATCGAGTGCAGGTGCTGCAGCAGCCGGAGCCGCTGGCTATGGCCCCATCCATCTTGGCACGGATATCGGTGGGTCCGTTCGTCTACCAGCCGCATGGTGTGGTTTGGTCGGACATAAGCCCAGCCTGGGGCGTATACCTATCGAACCACCATTTATGGGACGTGCTGCAGGACCGATGACGCGTAGTGTGAGGGACGCTGCCATTGCAATGGCGGTTCTTTCACAACCGGATTGTCGCGATCATATGAGCCTTCCTGACGCTGAGATTGACTGGCTCAATCTGGAACGTGACGTTCGTGGTCTTAAAATCGGCTTGCTGCTCGATCCGGGCTGCGGGATGCCTGTCGATCCGCAGGTAACAGAGGCCGTGCAGGCTGCTGCTAAGGTTTTTGAAAATGCGGGAGCACATGTCGAACTGCTTAAACCGTGGATGACACCTGAAATGCTTCATGGCCTCGATCATTTCTGGCGCACAAGGTCCGGTCTGGACGTGCAGGCCCTGCCTGCGCATACGCGAGAGAAAATTCTGCCGATAATGCGCGAATGGGCTGAATCTGGCCTCGGAAAGTCAGGCGAAGAAGTATTTCATAATTATCTGATGACACTGGAGATCCGCTCTAAAACAGTGTCAGCGACAGCCGGATATGACTTCATTCTGACGCCGATTTCACCCAATGTCAGCTTTCCCGCGGAATGGACTTATCCGAACGGCAATACTGTAGAGGGTGCGCAATCACACATTAATTTTACACTGCTTTTCAACATGAGCGAACAGCCAGCCATTTCGGTCAATTGCGGCTATGACAGCGCGGGTGTGCCGATTGGACTGCAGATAGCCGGTCGTCGTTTCGATGATCTCGGCGTGTTGCAAATGGCGCATGCGTGGGAAGAAATGCGCGGCGCGCAACGCGCTTGGCCTTTCTAAAACAGAGATCCGATCGGACAGTGATGATAAGTCTCTGCCCGCCTTCTCGTACCCCTTGTCGAAAGTCAGAACTGATACATATCCATTCTTATCTTGTTGATCAGGGAGATAGCGAATGGGTGAGGCAGGTATTGGCTGGATTGCAGCAATCATCATTGGGGGACTAGCAGGCTGGATCGCGTCGAATTTCATGAATAGCAATACCGGCATATTCATGAATATAATTCTGGGTATCATCGGCGCAGCTATCGCCAGCTTTATTTTCAGCTTCCTCGGTGTGTCGTTCGGTGGCTGGCTTGGCTATCTGATTGCAGGCTTTATCGGAGCCTGCATATTGATCTGGGTCGGTCGGGCAATCAGTTGAAGCTCAAATCATAAAAGGAATAGCCCCGCACTGCGGGGCTTTTCTTTATCGCTAATTTAAATGCATTTTAAATTGAAACACCCTACTTGTTGAAGCTATTAAAGGTAACGCTGAAAGTCGCGGGGTGGTGGGGTGATAAGAATATTGTTTCTTCTACTGGGTCGCGAGATTATTCAGCGGCACTGGAGAACCTTGCTGGCGATTTCCATTCTCTGGATAATCGGCGGCAGCCTGATCGTCATAGATGCACTGGACGGCAAGACAGTTCTACCTGCCCGCGTGTTTGGTTATTTCCTGCTCCCGGAAGCTGCCTTATGCCTTTTTGCAGCCATTGCGAGCTCTGGAACTGCGCGAAGAATGCGCCTGGTACAAGGTATAGCCCTGCTCGGCGTAAGCATACTGATCATAAGCTCGACACCAGCCAGCAATTTTACACTGGCGATGCTTTTCGGGCTTTGCTTCCTCATTGACGGTGTCGTGCGTATCGCAAGCGCATGGGTGGTTCGCTATCCGCGCTGGCGCGTGGGATTGACCGGCGGTATCGTTGAAGTCCTGATTGCTATTGGCACACTGCAACCATGGCCAACATGGTACGAAGGAACCGTCGGCGTTAATGTCGGCGCCGTGCTTATTCTCACTGGTATCGGTTTGCTTAGCATAGCGTTTCGTATCAAGCGCATGGAAGCCGACGCATCGCTGACCAGTATCCTTAGCAGAAACCCTTTTAATTATCGTGCAGCACAGCTTCATCAAAAGCGCAGTGCCCGAAACCGCAAAAAGCTGGTTGTTCACGTCTGGACGCCAACCGGAACTGCGATGACATCGCTTCGGCAACGAGCGATCAACCGCTATATTGCAGCTGTCGACAGCAATGGTGTCATTTCGACAGGACATGCAGCGCTGGAAATGGAACCGGATCTCTATATCAGCCATTATCCGGCTGCTGAAATCGACCGCAACCCGGATGAATTCAGCCGTACCCTGCGTGCAACCGCAGACAACAATGTTCCCGGACGTTTTTTACCAAGCTACGAATTTGAATCCGGTGACTGGTGTTCATCCACCGTACAGGTGGAAATCAACAATATAGATGCCGCACGCCTACGCCGGTTCTGGAAACATTATCGCGCAAACGACACTTACAATCTGACAAACAGAAACTGTTCAAGCGCTGTTGCCGATGCTCTCGACGCCGCCCTTGAAGGCGTTTATCGCGACCACAGATGGCCCGTTTTCCGTGCTTTGCAAGCACTCGTATTTCCTGAGCTATGGGCCGCAGGCCTTATGCGCAAACGCGCAGAATCCATGGCATGGACGCCGGGACTAGTGCTTGATTATGCGCGCGCCTTGTCAGCACTGGTCGATCATTCCGGCCGTCCTCCGACAAAGCAAAGCTTTCACCTTGTGAAGAAATATTCGCCTCGTAAGTCAAAAGCCCCATAAGTTAAAACGTCCAACGAGGGCGTTTTAACTTGATTATTATACTCATGTTAAATAAGGTTTACTGATCGATCATACAATCAGATGGATCAGGTAGACGTGCATTTTACACCTCATATCCGGGTTTTCCCTTTGCGCAGCATAGCAAAAACTGTGCTCGTGCTGATGCTAATTTGCATTGCACCACAAGCGGCCTTTGCCGAGAACAAAGAGGCCAAACGCATTGTCTCCCTTGGCCCTGACGTCACTGAAATAATATTTGCACTCGGCGCAGGCGATAAGGTTGTAGCGGTTGATCGAAGCAGCAAATATCCCGCGCAGACATCCAGTAAGGCTAATGTCGGCTATCGCCGCAGTCTTTCGCCAGAAGGAATCCTCACACTCGACACCGATCTGATTATCGCATCCGAAGATATTGGACCACCGGAAACGACAGATGTGCTGAACCAGTCAGCACTCGAAATTCTCTATGTCCCGGTCGATAACAGTCGCGAGGGTCTAATCAAAAAGATCGGGCTGATTGCGAAGCGGCTCAATCGCGAACACCAAGGCGAGCTACTTACCCGCAAAGTGGTTGAAGATTTCGATGCTGCAACAGCCTATGCCAAAAAGGTTTCGGCTGGAAAGCAAAAGCGGGTCGTCTTTTTCCACGGTCTGGCCAGGCTGAGCGGTGCGGGAAGCGAAACTGCGGCAGATGCATTCATCCGCTATGCCGGCGGGATCAATCCGCTATCAGTCTATTCCGGTTATAAACCCGTGTCCGAGGAATGGTTGGTCAAGGCAGAACCAGATGTGGTGTTGATGCTCTCAGATGGCAATGGCGGCCCCACACGCGAGGATGTGTTTTCCCAAAAAGCGCTGCAAGAAACACCAGCAGCGCGCAGTCAATCGCTGGTTGTGCTAGAGGGCCCATATATGCTTGGCTTCGGACCACGAACAGCGCAAGCCGTGCGAAAATTAGCGGCAGCTCTTTACGAATAGAAAAAAAGCCCCTCCACTGGAGGGGCTTTCTGTTTTTTACAATGCGATAAGATTAAGCGAAATCTTCTGGCAGAAGTTCCGTTGGGAAGTTCTGATAAGAAACTGGACGCAGGAAACGGCGGATCGACATTGTGCCAACGCTAGTTGCTCCAAAGTTCGTCGATGCCGGATATGGTCCGCCGTGAACCATTGAATCAACCACTTCAACGCCAGTGGGGAAACCATTGACGAGAACACGACCAGCCTTACGTTCAAGCACAGGCAGAAGTTTCTGTGCCTCACCTATGTCGCCTGCATCCATGTGAATGGTTGCTGTCAGCTGACCTTCAAAGCCACGCGCAAGCTTTTCCATTTCATTGACGGAACCAACGCGAATGACCAGTCCGAGAGGACCAAATACTTCTTCACCAAGCGCATGGTCGGACAGGAAGCGCTCACCAGTTGTTTCAAACAGATTTGGTGAAACCTGACGACCCGACGACTCGGTTTCATAAAGCGGCTTCACAGCATTGCGCGTTTCAAAACGCTCTTTGCCTTCGTGGTATGCCTGCGCAATGCCATCAGTCAGCATGGTCTGCGGAGCAACTTTTTTGAGACCTTCAACAGCAGCTTCTGTGAAGGTGTCGGCATCAGCACCGTCGAGAACAACAGCAATACCTGGATTGGTGCAGAACTGGCCAGCGCCCATAGTGAGCGACCCAGCCCAACCCTGTCCGAGCGTTTCGGCCCGCGCCTTCATTGCTTCTGGCAGCAGAAACATCGGATTGACCGAACCAAGCTCACCGAAGAACGGGATTGGTTCTGGACGTGCTGCGCAAAGGTCGAACAATGCACGGCCACCAGCCAGCGAACCCGTGAAGCCAACAGCCTTGATGTTTGGATTCTGAACCAGCGCATGACCGACATCGCGGCGTCCGCCCTGAATGAGCGAGAACACACCCGGATGAACGCCAGTCCTCTTGATCGCGGCTTCAATAGCCTGCGCTACGATTTCGCCCGTTCCAGGATGTGCAGAATGGCCCTTCACGACGACAGGGCAACCAGCAGCCAGTGCTGCCGCAGTGTCACCACCGGCGGTCGAAAATGCCATCGGGAAGTTGGATGCACCGAAAACCGCGACAGGACCAATTGGACGCTGAACAAGGCGGATTTCCGGGCGCGGCGCTGGCTGACGATCAGGAAGTGCTGCATCAAAACGGCGATCAAGATAATCGCCCTTTTCGATATGGTCAGCAAACAAGCGCAGCTGGCCGGTGGTACGACCAGTTTCACCCTGAAGACGCGCTTCCGGCAAGCCGGTTTCCTGCGAACCAATTACGATAATGTCTGCAATGCGTGCTTCGATTTCGTCGGCGATTGCGCGCAGGAATGTAGCGCGCTCGGCGCGGGTCGAATAGCCATAAGACCAGAACGCATCTTCCGCAGCTTCACAAGCGCGGTTCACCAGATCAACTGTACCGACTGCGAACGAATGCGCTGGCCCACTTGCTGGTGAAGATTCAAAGGTCCCGGCTCCATCAAGCCATTCGCCAGCAACAAAGTGTTTCCCTTTGGGCGTAAATGCCATTCGTCCATCCTCCTGTAGAAATCAACGCACAATTAAGCCAGTATCTCACTGAATCTAAATTGTACTTGTCTAATGATTGTATACCCTGTTTGTTTGTATACAGTGTGTGCGCAGATATCAATTGCCTGCAGGACATTCCATGCAGGTTTAGCCATGAAAGATGCATGATGAGCGAGACCACCATCCTGAGCATTGCCACGCTTCACGACCGCGTAGAGGCGATTTTTCGTAAAGCAGGGCTGAACGCTATACAGGCTGCCGCTGTCACGCGTGTTATTATTGCAGGTGAACGCGATCACTGCAAATCTCACGGCATATATCGTATCGAGGGTGCGCTTCGCACAGTCAAGGCCGGGAAGGTAAAAGCAGCCGCGATTCCCGAAATCGTGGCCGATGAAGCTTCAAGCATCGTGCGCGTGAATGCCAATTTCGGCTTCGCCAATGCCGCATTCGAAGTGGGCGTGCCCGTTCTCGCGGAGCGTGCACGGAAAAACGGCGTTGCGGCACTTGTCATCAATGACTGCACACATTTTTCCGCCCTCTGGCCAGAAGTTGAAGCGCTGACATCAGAAGGTTTGGCAGCGCTTGTCATGTGCCCGAGCTACGCAACCGTTGCACCCACCGGCGGCAACAAGCCCTTGCTTGGAACCAATCCTTTTGCGTTCGGCTGGCCGCGCAAGGAAACCTCGCCTTACGTCTTCGACTTTGCGACCTCTGTTGCGGCGCGTGGCGAGATCGAACTTCATCGTCGCGCCGGCAAACAATTGCCGGAAGGCTGGGCGCTGGATGCGGAAGGCAACCCAACAACTGATCCTGAAACAGCGCTTGCTGGTGCGATGCTACCTTTCGGCGAGCACAAGGGTTCAGCCATCAGCACCATGGTCGAATTGCTTGCTGCCATCATGATCGGCGATCTGACCAGCCCGGAAGTGCTTGATTTCCTTGGCACGACAACTCTGTCGCCAGTGCATGGGGAACTGATCATTGCGTTCTCGCCGGAAGCTTTTGCCAAAGGTCGTCCCGGTGATCCGTTTGCGCGAGCCGAAAGCCTGTTCGATGCGATTGTCGGCCAAGGCGCACGCCTGCCTTCGCAGCGTCGCTTCAAGGCACGCGCCGAATCTGAAAGCGAAGGTATCAAGCTCACCAAAGCGGAAATTGATCAGCTCGATCTGCTGCTGGAAAAAGGCCTCGAAGCCATCAACTAAAAACAAAAAAGCCCTCCAAACGGAGGGCTTTTTCAATCCATGGCTATATTCAAGCTTTGTATGTCTGAACCGCGCCGGGAAGCTTGCTCCACTCGGCATACCAGCTGTTGAACAGCTTGAACTGCGCTTCGACATAACCGCGCTGGCTATCGGAAAGAGCGTCACTTGCATTGAAGTGCAGCGTGTATTCCTTGTCACCCTTCAGAACCATCATGTGCTTGAAGTAAAGCACGAGATCTGGACCTTCATCGAAAGAAGACAGAACAGCAAGCGCTTGTTCGAGTTCAAGCGCACGCTGACGCGCGTCGGCATCTCCTTTTGCTGCAGCCTGCGAAAGCTTGCACATCTGGATGACTTCCTTCGGCAGAACGTTGCCGATGCCGGTAATAGCACCTGTTGCGCCGCAGTTCACAAATCCATGGAACACAGCCGTATCAACACCGATCATCAGCGTGACATCGTCATCACGGCTGGTGATGTTTTCGGCTGCGTAACGCATGTCTGCGGGGCCGCCGAACTCTTTGAAGCCAACGAGGTTCGGATGCTCCGCACGCAACGCGAAGAACAGATCAGCACGCGTTGCAAAGCCATAATAAGGGCTGTTGTAGATGACGGCAGGAAGATCAGGAGCAGCCGAAAGCACAGCCTTGAAGTGCTCCTTCTGCGCTGCAATCACCGAGCCACGCGACAGAACGCGCGGGATAACCATCAGGCCTTTTGCGCCCACTTTCTGCGCATGTGCAGCATGAGCCGCAGCAACAGCGGTGTTCACGGCGCCAGTACCAACGATAACCGGAATGCCAGCAGCGGTCAGGCGAGCAACGCCTTCCATACGCTGCTCGTCGGTCAGCAGAGGCCAGTCGCCCATCGAACCGCAATAAACGACAGCCGACATACCAGCGTCGATCAGTTCCTGCCCCTTGCGCACCAGCGCATCGAAATCAGGCGTGCGGTCGTCCTTGCACGGGGTCATCAGAGCCGGAATCACGCCGGAAAAAATATTGGCAGCCATCGAAAACTCCTCTCAGAGCATTGCCATCGAACTACGGTGCAGTTTCACAAGAGACAATGCAACAAACAAAACCAAAGCGATTGGACTGTCATGGGTCTGGCCATTTTCAGTTCACCGCAACTGATATATCAGCCTGTATTTTATTTGTCGACAGAAATTACACGGTACTAAAGGTTTATTTTAAGACGGTCATCGCGCATCACCAGTTTCTGCACCTGACGCACGATCTGCTCTGCATGTTCATGCGCCAGCTGTTCGGCAAGCTTCATGTCGCGTGCAGCGATTGCAGCGATCATTTCTTCATGCTCTTCGACAAAACGCCTTGGCAGGCGATCATTATAGGACTGATAATAAAGCCGCAGAATACGCCGCCCCTCATCCAGCAATCGTTTAAAAAGACTGGTGAAATATGGATTTCGCCCTGCCTCTGCGATTGCAAGATGCAGCGCTGCGTTGGTCGCGATCATCCCAAGTGCGTTCTGTGCTTCAACAGCGGCGGTAAACTCTGTCTGATAAGACGCGATAATGTCCAGATCTTCCTGCCGATGGTTTTTGGCGGCAAGCTGAGTTGTGGCGCGATACATCAATGTCAGCGCGTCGAAGTATGTATGCATGTTAAGGAAGTCGATATTCGACACCATCGTCGAGCGGTTGGGCAGCGTATCAATAAGCCCCTCACCCGCAAGCCGCACCAAAGCCTCACGTATCGGCGTACGGGACATTTTAAACCGCTCCGCAAGCTGCACCTCATCGATCGGGCTACCAGGAGGCAGCACCAGATCGAGGATTTCATCGCGCAGCAGATCATAGACCATTTTCCCGCCGGAACCGCGTTTGCGTTCAGGGATGGCGTTATTATCGCTTTCCGTCATCGTTAACTTCCTTAAGCAAAAATCAGACGAACGGTTCCGTTGGTCCTTTTGCAGGCTGCGTAAACCACTCTGCGCCCTCGGTGCTCATGTAAATATGATCTTCCAAGCGCACACCAAACTGCCCCGGCACGACGATCATCGGTTCATTCGAGAAGCACATGCCCGCTTCGAGCGGCAGCTGATTGCCACGAACGATATAAGGCGCTTCATGGATTTCCAGTCCCAAACCATGACCCGCGCGATGCGGAAGCCCGGGAAGCTGATAATCCGGCCCCAAGCCATGCTTTACCAGCACCGCACGCGCTGCGTCATCAAGGCTGGAACAGGCAGCACCGATTTTTGCCGCATCAAAAACCGCTTGTTGTGCCTGCCGCTCAATCGCCCATATACGCTCAAAATCAGCTGTAGGCTCATCAAGCATATAGGTGCGGGTCAGGTCCGAATGATAGCCATCAATCCGGCAACCTGTATCAACAAGAATAACATCGCCATTTTTATAGAACTGCTCGCCATCGGCACCATGCGGCAAAGAGGTCGCCTCGCCAAAGGAGACGATGCAAAAGGTTGAGCCCCTTGCGCCCATTTCGCGATGCTGCTCATCGATGAAGCGCACGACATCGGATGCAGCAACGCCGGGACGAATGAATTGATGCGCACGGCGATGCACTTCAAGCGTCAAGCCCATCGCATATTTGATAATATCGATTTCGGTTTGTGATTTTTGGATACGCTGTTCTCGAATGATTGGGCCAGCGTCGACAAGGCGGTCAGCGCCAACTTGCTCACGCAACGCATTATAGACAGAGAGCGGAACGGCATTGTCGACGGCGAGCGTTTCGCCCGCCTTCAAAAGTGAAGCGACGAGCACGGCGCTGTTTTCTTCTTCCTGCCAGATGCGGATTTCACCCGGCAAGTGCGGGAGGCTTTCCACGCGGCTCAGCTCAAAACCGGGAACAATATAGATAATGTCGGTCTGCGTGATCACAGCACCCAGCAGGCGTTCGCTCGAATGCCAGACAAGGCCAGTGTAATAAAGCAGGCTCTCAGTCGACCCAAGCAGCAAGGCACCGATGTTTTTTTCGCTTAAATTGCGGCGCAGAACGTTGATACGCTCAAGCCGCTCATCATTGGAAATGCAAGGTGGTTGAGTTGTAAGAGACATTGCTTATTCCTTTCAGCCTGCCACGGACTCGATGGTATGATGAAAGGATAAATCTCTGTACGCAATTTGTCGACAGATTAGATTTTGACTAAACCTGTTCTTTTAAGGACTCCCATCAAAAGCAAAGGCAGCAAAGTCGTGAGCAGGATCGCGATGAAGGCCATGGCCATGCCAAGGCCAATTGATCCCTGTTCAAACTGTCGCCAGATAAAGATCGATATGGTCTGCATACCGACAGGGGCAACCAGAATGGAAGCAACAAGCTCACGCGTCGCCACCGCAAATACCAACAGCATTGCAGTAACCAGGCTTGGCGCGATCAGCGGTAGCATGATGCGGCGGAAAGTTGTAAAACTACCAGCGCCACAAACACGCGCAGCGGCTTCGAGGTTGTCTCCGATCTGATGAAACGCTGCGGTCGCATAGCGGATTGGCTGCGGCAGCAGAATGCAGCAATATGCAAGTAGTAGGATCAGCGGTGTATTATAAGGTGAAATCAGGAGCGATGGCTGGTTCCATGCAAGGATAAGGCCGACTGCAACCACGACACCCGGCAGCGAATTTGGCAACACCGTCAGAACATCAAGCCAGAAACGCCCACGGAAACGCATTTTCACAACTGCATAGGCAGCTATCGCTCCAAGCGACCCTGTCAGAAGCGCACTAGCGACACCCAAAGAAAGGCTATTCGTGAGCGCGCGCATAGCCCCTGCACTATTATCCGCAATATCTGCAAAATTATCAAAGCCGAGATTGGATAGTGTAAGTCCACCGGAAATTGTCTTCGACATCGCCGTCGCAAGAATTGCGAGAAGCGGAACGCCAGTCGCCGTAAAAGCGACCACACCAAACAGGATGACAACGGGAACCTTGAACGCACCAAGCTCGCGCTTGTCCTTGTTCTGTGGCTTACCGCCCGTCGTGACATAGGAACGGCGCGTCAGAATCCAGCGCTGGAACATGAATGCCGCAAGCGACAAACAAACTAGTGCCAGCGAGAAAACCGCAGCACCGGAAAGATCAATCGGCCAGTCGGATATGCGCATATCTATTTCTGTGACCAGCACTTCAAAGCCCGAGCGGCTGCCAAGAGCTGCAGGCGTTCCATATTCTTCGATTGCCGAAGCGAATACGAGAAGCAGACTTGCCGCAAGTCCCGGCGTTGCCAGTGGCAAGGTTATGCGGAAAAACGAACGCCAAGGCGACGCACCAAAAACGCGGCCCACATCAGAATAACGTGCGCCAACGGCTTCAATCGTCCGCGACACGGCGAAATACACCAGCGGAAACGTGTTGAGTGCCATTACGAATGTCATGCCAGCCAACGAAAATAGGAATGGCGCTAGGTTAAAACCGGCAAGCTGATCGAGATAACCGCGCGGCTGCAACGTCATGATCCAGCCAAGCGTCGCAATATAGGGCGGGATCATGAAGGGCACGAGCATCAGCACGTCCCAGACCAGCGCAAGAGGCACTTTGTAGAGTGCTCGAAAAACCGCGAGAGGTACAGCAATAATCGCCGATAACACCACGACGCTGACACCAAGCAGAATTGTGTTGCCGGTCATACGCAGCAGTCTTGGATCTTCAAACAAGGCTGGCAGATGCACAAAAGGCGCGCTGAACACGCCCTGCCCGATCCGCGGAAAAATAGCCTGTAAGACAATGAAAATAAACGGAACCGCGACGACAATGGCAAGGCCGATGATGGCCACAAGCCCAAGCGGATTTGCAGCGGTAGCGGTCTTTGCACTCATAATTGCCTCTGCGGTATTCCCGCTGCCATGAACAATGACAGCAATTTAAAAATCACCAAATGAAATGGCTCTCCTCGATTTGAAGAGAGCCATCCGGGTTTTACTTTTTCACGCCAAAAATCGCGTTGAATTCCTTCAGCGTTTCATTGCGTTTGCCATAAACAGCTGCTGCGTCGATCTTGAGAATCTTCAGATCATTAATCAGTGGACGGTTAGCCGCAACGTCAGAACGTGCAGGCATCAGGTAAGTGTCAGCAACCATCTTCTGACCTTCATCCGAAAGCATGTAGTCGATGAACTGCTTGGCTTCGTCCTGATTTTTCGACCAGTTGAGGATCATCGCAGGACGTGGTGCAATTACCGTACCCGATGCTGGAAAGATAACATCAATAGCTTCGCCCTTGGCTTTGCCAGCAAGCGAAATGTAATCGACAGCGCCAAAGACCGCTGCTTTTGCGCCCTGAAGCACAGGGTTCAGCGCTTCTGCATTGGCACCGGCTGCAACTGCACCATTTGCCTGCAGGTTCTTGAACAGGTCCCAGCCCTGTGTTTCCGAAAGTGCGGCAACGAGTTCAAATGTTGCACCCGACTGCGATGGATCTGGAAGGTTCACCAGATCCTTATATTCTGGCTTGGCCAGATCGGCCCATTCGGTTGGCTTTGGCGTCTTGCTGTTTGGGTTCCATGCAATACCAAGCGCCGACACACCCTGTGCAACAGCGGTTTCAGTCTTGAGGAAATCAGGCACGGTTTCGGCATTTGGGCTGGTATAAGCAACGAGCCAGTCGCGCTTGGCAAAATCGGTTGCTGTATCCCACGAAGCCGAAATCAGAACATCTACGACAGGATTGCCAGCTTCGGCCTCAATGCGAGCCATGACCTTGCCGGTCGTTGCCTGAAAGACATTGACCTTGGTGCCGGTCTTGGCTGTGAAGCCAGCGGCAAGGCCTTCAATCAGCTTGCCCGGACCAGCCGAGTAAACTGTGATGTCGGCAAAAGCGGTCGTGCTTGCGAGCAGAGCTGCGGCGAAAGCCATGCCTGCGCCGATAAGGGACTTTTTCATTAATCTCTCCTGAGATGTGCCTGAGATGAAAGAGTTATTAGGCGAACCAGCGAAGCTGTTCCGCATCGATTGCAATGCCCACCGGAACACCCGGGGAATGACGAGCGCCATCGAGATAGGTCAGTTCGTGACCTTCATGCTGCGAACCGATGCGGACTGTTGTGAGATGTCCATCACCGCGGAACTGCGTGCGCAGAACAGTGGCAGGAATAGAGGCGTCGCTCATTTCGACACTGCGAACCGAGCGTGACGGCACCAGCACATGTGTCGCCTTCGCGGGCGCGACATGGTGCGACAGGTGGATTTCCGTTTGCGTTATGCGATAGCCAGCATTTGCACGCTCAACCGGCATCACACAGCCAAGCCGCAGAAAATCCGCAACGGCTGGCGTAGACGGCTGCGCAACAAGCATTTCGGGCGCTGCAAGCTGTTCGATGACGCCAGCCCGCATGATCGCAACCTGATGCGCAAGTGAGAAAGCCTCGCTCTGATCATGGGTCACATAGATTGCGGTGAGACCAAGATTAGCGACGAGCTGACCAATTTCGGTGACCATGTTCTCGCGCAATTCGCGATCAAGATTAGAGAGCGGCTCATCGAAAAGCACAAGTCCGGGTTCGGCAACGATCGCGCGTGCGATCGCCACCCGCTGTTGCTGACCGCCAGACATATCGCTGATCGAGCGATCGCCGAAGCCAGTGAGACCGACGCGTTCCAGCGCCGATTTTACACGGCTTTCGCGCTCGGCACGTCCGATGCCCCGCATCTCCAGCGGAAATGAAACATTGCCATAAACCGTCATATGCGGCCAAAGCGCATAATCCTGAAACACCATGCCAAGATGACGCTTTTCCGGCGGCGAAAACTTGCCCGTGGTAGCATCAGCAACTTTTACACCATTGATCGTGACCGATCCTGACGTGGGCGCCAAAAGACCTGCCACCAGCCGCAACAATGTTGTCTTGCCGCAGCCTGAAGGACCCAGCAGCGCAAGTGTCTGACCTTTGGTGAGATCCAGATCGATATTTTTAAGGATCTTACTTGCACCATAGGCAAGGCTTAGACCTTCTGTCTGAACAGCAAAATCAGTATATATATTAGATACTTGTAACATTGCCCGCAATCTTTGATTGTTTGCGCGCTTTTATGCTTCCTCCATGACAGAGCGATGACACAAATCACAAGAGGCGGACCGCAAGTTTATGCTGCCGCTTTTCGAAAATTCCGAATCAAGAATAACCTTCAAAAAAGCGGAGTTAACGCAAATTCTATCACATAGTATAATTATGATATTTTTTGCCTAAAATCGACATCAACTTAAATATAAGGTGCGAATGCATCATTTAAAATTAATGAAAAATGAGCACAACAGGGAAATTATTTAAATATATTACATTTTTATATAAAAACACACTTATGCACATTGATTTCTAATATTAAAATTGACACACTGACAACCATAAAAAGAAAAATAATACATATACTTGTAATGCGAACAAACTTGAAAGACGGCTGAAATCAGCTTGTTTTCAGCATTCAGGAGGGACTATGTGTATTAAGTTAAGTGCGATTAAAGTCGCTGTTGCGGGAGCTTTATTTCTACCCACTATTGCCGTTGCCCAGTCACCTACAGCAAACTTCACAGTTCAGATAACGATCACTGGATCCTGTCAGGTCAATTCAGCAACCAATATGGATTTTAATAGCCACGGCGTTCTCAATACAAACTCTGATGCGAGCAGCACAGTCACTGTCCAATGCACGAACACTACGCCTTTTAATTTAGGATTGAGTGCTGGCTCTGGAGCAACTGCTACCATCGCCAATCGGCAAATGACAGGCCCGGGTGGCGCTACAATAACCTATTCGCTTTATCGAAATGCTGCACGAGATACCGTGTGGGGCGACACCACCGGCACCAATACGCTTGCAGGAACAGGAACGGGAGCCGCCCAGCAGCTAACGGTCTATGGTCGAGTGCCTCCGCAGAACACCCCGGCTCCGGGCACCTATACTGACACTGTTACTGCGACCATAACGTATTAAGCGCGAAGGAGAAACGCATGCGTATTCTCGTGTTCGCAGCACTGGCCCTTGCTGGTCTGCATTTTTCGACTGCACCATCAAGTGCAGCATCTTTAAGAGTTTCGCCTGTTCTTATTGATCTCAATGCGCCAACCGCAGCCTCTAGCGTCCAAATCTGGAACGATGCAAAGCGCCCGATTAATGTTCAGGTTCGAATTTTCCGATGGAGCCAGAGCAATGGCGTCGACACTTATACCCCCGCCACGGACGTTGCAGTCAGCCCGCCTATTTCACAACTAAAACCGGGCGGCGAAAATATGGTCCGCGTGGTACGCACATCCAAACGCCCTGTCAGGGCGGAGGAAAGTTATCGTCTGATCGTGGATGAACTGCCAAATGCAGCACAGCAGAAATCGGGAACCGTAAAACTCGTGATACGGCATTCTATCCCGGTCTTCTTTTCACCTCCAGAAAACAAAGGGGCGGATGTTGCCTGGAACGTGCAGAAAAAATCTGGCGGTTATCAGGTAACGTTGAACAACAAAGGCGACAAGCGAATGCGCGTTGCCGATCTTGCCTTACAAAGCAAAGGTGGTGCGGCAGTCGCACAACATCCGGGTCTAGTCGGATATGTGCTTGGAAAATCGAGTGTTTCCTGGTTCATTCCCGGCACCCGTAACAGTCAGAGTGGTGGCCCGCTGACAATTTCGGCACAAAGCGATACAGGCCCCATTCATGCACAAGCGAACGTCAGGGGCGGCTGAACTCGCTGTTTTGACGATTGCTTGTCTGACAATTTTCTCGGCCCTTCCGAAGGCTGCAGCTCAGAATTTGCCACCACCTTCGACAGGAGTTTCGCTTCCTGACGATGGGTTCCTTGAGTTGCAACTTGAAGTCTTCGTAAATGGCGCCCCCACAGAGCTGATTGCCGCATTTCGTCAAACATCCGATGGGCTTTTATTGATCGAGCTTGTGCAACTTAAAAACGTAGGCATAAATCCTGCAAAGGAAGCGATAAGAGAGGACGGTTGGGTCGACATTGGTAGACTGCCCGGCGTGGTAGCAACCTATGATGAGGAAAACCAGACCTTAAGTTTTGACGCAATCGAGAAGAGCCGCGCGGCACGCATTATCGATGCACAGGCCGATGAAATATCCCTGAATATTGAGGAGGAGGAAGCGCCAGTCGCAACGAGCAATCTGGGCGGGCTTGTCAATTATACTCTATTTGGCGCGACCGGCGGTGAGGAATGGGATGACCTCACATCATTTCAGGGACTATCCGGCTTGTTTGAGGGACGTCTGTTTGGTCCTTATGGGGTGCTGAGTTCATCACAGATCGCAAGCTCTTCCGACGCCGAAAATTTCGGCTCAACGCGGCTTGATACACGATGGTCCTACTCCGATCCAAAACGGCTGATGACATATAACGTTGGCGATATAATTTCAGGCGGACTTTCATGGACGCGCCCGACGCGTCTGGGAGGCATACAGATACGCCGGAATTTTACGTTGCGCCCTGATCTTGTAACCATGCCGCTGCCTGAAATTTCCGGGTCCGCCGCCGTTCCGTCAACGGTCGATGTGTATGTCAACAATGCGCAAAACGCTTCTCGTTCTGTCCCGTCAGGCCCATTTTCAATCACCAATCTGCCGATTGTAACGGGTGCGGGCACAGCACGACTGGTTGTGCGCGATGCGCTGGGTCGCGAGACCATATCGGAAACCCCGTTTTATGCGTCGTCCAACCTTCTGACGAAAGGGCTTCTCGACTTTTCGGCGGAGCTTGGTTTTGCAAGGCGCTATTATGGTGTTGAATCCAACGATTATGATGATCGTCCCGTCGGCTCTGCCACGATGCGCTATGGATTAAACAATCATTTCACCCTCGAAGCCCATGTCGAAGGTGCCGAAAATTTTTACAATGCAGGCGCGGGTAGCGTCTTCAATATCGGCACTTTCGGCATTGGCTCCGTAGCTGCATCCAGTAGTCGCTTCGGTAGCGAAACCGGTTATCAGATTGCAGCAAGCGTTGAAGCAGAACTCTGGAACGTCAAATTTTTCGCGCGAACACAACGGACATTCGGCGACTATAACGACATTGCTTCTATCACTGCCGATATTCGGAAATTCGGATTACCATCAACGATTTATAGCACAAAACCGCCGCGTTCGCTTGATCAGGCCTCGATCTCCCTGCCCGCTATGTTCGAGAACCTCAATTTCAACTTCTCCTATACAGAGCTTGAAACTGCAAATTTTGACAAGTCGCGCCTGCTCGGAATGACGGCAACGAAAGCCATCGGACAAAAGGGAAATGTCTTTGTTACAGCCTTTACGGATTTTGAGCGCAAAGGTTCTTTCGGGGTTTTTGCAGGCCTGTCGTGGATGTTGGACGGCAATATAACAGCCTCAAGCAGCGTATCGTCGAATGAGTCGGGCACGAGTGTTACCGCTGATCTCATGAAGTCAGAGCAGGCCTCTGTCGGCAGCACAGGATGGCGCTTGCGCGGATCTCACGGTGAAAGCGACATTCTTGCAGCGAGCGGCAGCTATCGAAGCTCAGTTGGACGCGCGGAAGGTGGCGTTGAAAAGTTCAATGACAATATTCGTGGAACCGCGCAATTTGAGGGTGCGCTTATCTTGGCGGGTGGCGGGGCATTTTTATCAAACCGCGTTGATGATGCTTTCAGCGTAGTCGATGTTGGGGCACCGGGTGTTGACGTGTTCTACGAAAACCGCCCAATCGGAAAGACGAACAGAAGCGGCAAACTGCTCGTGCCAGATTTGCGGTCTTATGAAGATAATTCGATTTCGATTGATCCTTCCAATTTACCACTTGATGCAAGTGTTGGCACCACACGTCAGGTCGTTCGACCAAGTGATCGCGGTGGCGCAGTCGTTGACTTCAATGTGTCTGCGCAAACCAGACCTGCGCTGATCACAGTCCGCAACGAGGCAGGTGATTACGTTGAAACCGGAGCAACCGCCCAGCTCAACGGCGGCGAAAACACGATTGTTGGTTATGACGGTCAGATTTATGTCGAGAACATCGAAAAATCGAACAATCTCACTGTCCAGCAATCCAACGGCGAAAGCTGCTCGGTCGCATTCACCGCACCTGCAATCACCAATGAGCGAACCATCATTCCTGACGCGATATGCCGGAAAGAGCTATGAAAAAACAATGTTTGACGATCTTTGCCGTGATGTTCCTATGTCTTGCAGGAACGAGCTTGGCTATCGCTCAGACATGTAGCGCCAGTATTACAAATATGAATTTTGGAACCGTTAATCTGCAGGCGGGTGGTTCAATCGATACGACAGCCACGCTCAATGTCTCGTGTTCCAATACATTGAGCCTGCAATTGTTCATGCGAATCTGCCCTAATCTCGAGGCCGGCAGCGGCGGCATTTCAGGTACGACGCGACTAATGACGCATGATAGCAATGCATTGTCTTATCAGTTCTATCAGGATGCAAACCGGACCATTCCATGGGGTTCCACAACCAACCCGTCATTGGGTTCGGTCACCCCCATCGACATTATCATGCTCCCGCTTTTGCCGGGTAGTGCAAGCCGGACCATCTATGGCCGTATACTGCCATCACAAGCATCGAAACTTGCTGGAACCTACTTATCAACATTCTCAGGTGGGCAAGCACGTGTGAATTATGTACGTTATCTCCTTGGAGCGACGCCAGACTGTGCAGCCGTAACAGATAACCCCTTGCAACCAAGCTTCACAGTGCAAGCAAATGTAAATCGAAGCTGCACGGTTTCAGCTGATGCGATCAATTTCGGCACCCATGGTGCATTGACTTCGAACATTGATGCAAATGGCCGGATTGTTGTCAATTGTACCAACGGCCTGCCTTACAGTATCTCACTGAACGGTGGACTGAGCAACGCAGCACCGACCCAAAGGCGGATGACGCGCGGTACAAATGCCGTGATCTACGGCCTTTATTCTAACAGCGCACGCACAGCACCATGGGGTAACACTGCGGGACAAATTGTTTCCAGAACAGGCACCGGTGCTTCCGAAAATGTTGCAGTTTATGGCCGTGTTGCTCCGCAAGCCACACCGTTCACGGGCACGTATTCCGATACGGTTGTGGTAACAATCAATTATTGAGAAAGCGCCGCTTCCATTCTCACTTTTTTAATTTTAAGACTGAAATTCTTCAAAGTAAAAAGGCAATAAACTTTTGAATCTTCAATAAATATTGAAGTAACTATATTCGGCACTCGCACGACACAGTCCTTTGAAAAACCATATAAGCGTGTAAGATTGAGATCCAAATACCCATTAATACCATGAGGAAATCGTGCTCAAATTTCAGAACACTGTTCTTGAGTTGATAGCCAGAGGCCAGCCTCTGAAGCAAACGCTCGAACAATTGTGCGTTGAAATTGAAGAACTGATCATTGATGCCCGCACGATGGTTTGCTCCGTCGATCAGGCGGGCATGCTTAATATGCTCGCCGCTCCAAAGCTGCCCGATAGTTATGGCTACGCTTTCAATGGAATTGTCGTCGGCCCCGAGGTCGGCTCTTGCGGCAGTGCAATTTATAACAAAATTCCGGTCGTTGTTTCAGATATTGAGAATGATCCCAAATGGGCATCTTACAAGCAACTTGCCCTGCCCCTGGGTTTGCTTGCATGCAGTTCTGTGCCAATCCTCAACGACACAGGCGACGCGATCGGCGCTCTGGCGGTCTATTTCGACAAGAAACACACTCCAACAGCATCTGAACGTGAAATTATCGATATAGGCGCACAGCTTTGTAAGCTTGCAATGGTGCGCGAAGTGCGAATCCTCAACTATGAGAGGCGAGCGACAGTCGATGTTCTGACTGGTCTTGCCAATCGCGCAGCCTTTGACGACGCACTATCACAACTGCGTTGTGAATTGCCGGGGAGCTGGGCATTGTTCGTTATTGATATGGACAATCTCAAAGTTACCAATGATACATTCGGGCATGAAGTTGGGGATGTCCTCATTCAAACGATTGCCACGCGTATTTCAGATAGTCTTTCACCGGATATAACATTTCGCACTGGTGGCGATGAATTTACAGTGATTATCCAGAACCATGATGCGCTCTATGACCCATATCATGCAGCCGATCTGGTTTTCAAGGCGCTGTCATCGCCTGTCCATTATGACGGCCAGACAATCTTACCACGCGTGACAATCGGCGGGGCAGTCCTTGCCGCGCTCGACACGCAACCGCAAACCGTACGTCGCAACGCGGATTTCGCGCTTTATCATGCCAAAGAGAATGCGCGTGGGAGTTTCGTGCTTTATCAAGCCAATGTCGGAACGCGCATCGTCCATCGGCGCAATTCGATCAAGGAAGTCCGCGAAGCACTCGAACAAAAGCGTATCGCCGCGCATTATCAGCCCCTCTTGCGGCTTGATACAAGGGAAATCATCGGCTTTGAAGCGTTGAGCCGTATGACCACGCCATCGGGCGAAATACTTTCCGCCGCCATGTTTCAAGAATCCTTTTCGGATGTTCATATCGCATCCGAAATTACCCAATATATGCTTTCAATCGTCGCACAGGACATTCGACGCTGGCTTGATCTTGGCCTGCCGGTGCAGCATGTTGGCGTTAACGTGACAGCCGCCGACTTCTACGTCGGCGATCTGGCGGCATTTGTTTCAAAGACATTCGCTCGATATGATGTGCCGCTCACACATCTTATCATAGAAGTGACGGAAAACGCCTATATCGGGCAGCGCGACGATGTCGTTGCATCAGGCATCAGAAACCTGCGCCTGCTCGGTGTGCGTATTGCGCTTGACGATTTTGGCACCGGCTTTGCAGCACTGGCGCATCTTCTGACTGTTCCGGTCGACATTATCAAAATCGACCGGTCCTTTGTATGCCGCCTAGCCCCCGGTGATCCAAGTGTCGCGATCGTCAAAGGCATTGTGCAGATCGCCGGTGACCTGAAGATCAAACTTGTCGCAGAAGGCGTTGAGACGCTTGAACTGGCTGAAACGCTCCAGAAGATGGGGTGTCAGCTCGGCCAAGGCTATGCTTTCTCGAAAGCCGTGGATTATGAAAAAGCCACTATGCTTTTGCGGGACTGCGGGCAGTATGAACAGCGCATGCAGACACCGGTGATAAAGACCTACACCGCAAAAAACTAACAGTTTTTGCCCTAAACTGTGATCCAGTTTCATTTTGCCTTCGTAACAGGCTTTATGAATACAAACGTTTCCTTAAGCTCACAGGCGTGGCAAAAGAAAATAGAGCGCAATTCGCCGCTTCTGGCTTTGTCGCATCTGAGCATATGGGATTTAACACGAATGACCGAGCGGACTGCTTCTGAAAATCAGCCTTCTCTGGAACAATTGATGCTGGCAGTCAGTTCGCGACGCGACATGGACGCATTCGAGGCGATTTTCAAACATTTCGCACCGCGCGTGAAAGCCTATATGGCGAAACTGTCTGCCGATACGCAAACAGCGGAAGAATTAATGCAGGAAACCATGATTATGGTCTGGAATAAGGCAGACCAATTTGATTTTTCAAAAGGAGCCTTATCGACTTGGATTTTCACGATTGCACGCAATCAGCGCATTGATGCCGTCCGGCGTGCGCGACGTCCGCAATTTGACCCAACCGACCCGGCCTTTGTGCCCGATGAAGAACGGCCCGCCGATATTCAGATTGCAGAGCGGCAATCCGCCAGCCAATTGCGCGCTGCGATGGCAAGCCTTCCGAAAGAACAATCCACATTGCTTGAACTCGCCTATTTTGAAGACAGCACGCATAGTGCAATTGCAAAGAAACTAAATCTGCCGCTTGGAACCGTGAAATCCCGTCTGCGGCTGGCATTCAATAAATTGCGTTCTGCGCTCGACAATTCGGGAGCGTACTGATGAATATTCAACACCATCTGAGCGACGAACTTCTCTCAAGCTACGCAGCCGGCACATTGGCCGAAGGCTGGAGCATTGCAGTAGCAACACATCTCGCACTTTGCCCGGCCTGTCGCTCGCGTCTTAAGCAGTTTGAGCATATTGGTGGTGAGCTTCTGGAGAAAGTCGCACCGGCAGAAATTCAACTTGATGCATGGGGCGCCTTAAAAAGCAGGCTCGAAACTCAACCGAAGACCTCGCTGCAACGTCCAGCACCCACTGCAGCGCCTGCAGTTCTTCCTGAACCGCTACGCTCCTATGTGGGCGGAGATCTGCCGGATTTGAAATGGAAAGCGCTTGGCCGCGGTGCCTATCAAGTTCCGATTGCAATCAACGATGGCGAAACCAATGTCAGGCTGCTCAAAATTCCGGCCGGAAAGCCTGTGCCTGAACATGGCCATGGCGGACGCGAACTCACACTGGTGCTCTGCGGCAGTTTTGAGGATGAAACAGGCGTTTTTGCACGCGGTGATATTGAAGAAGCCGATGCCGATCTTGTGCATCAGCCGATTGCGTCACGCGGCGGAGATTGCATATGCCTTGCCGTGACAGACGCACCGCTGAAGTTCCAGGGCTGGCTGATGCGTATGGTTCAGCCACTAATCGGCATTTAGAACAAAAGTGCGACGAGGTTTTGCGAAGGATAATGCGTAAAAACATAAGTAAAAGGCGGCATATTTGCCGCCTTTTACTTATTCAATTGAGAACTATAATCGCCGTATTCAATGCAGTTGCCACCGATAGCCATGCCAGATAGGGCACAAAAAGCAGTGCAGATATCCGATCTGGTTGCCATGCACGAACGATAAACAGAAGCACACAAAGCCACGCACCAATGATGACAACAAGTCCGAGAACAGTCATATGTGCGCCAAAGAAAATCGGTGACCAAATGAAATTCAGCACCATCTGACCAAGCCAAGGTCCACGACGCTTCCAACCATTATCGCTAAGAAATGTGCGCCAGCCTGCAATCGCTATGAACACATAGAGTATCGTCCAGACCGGCCCGAATGCAGCATTTGGTGGCGTGAACCAAGGCTTCTGCAACGACGCATACCACTCGCCGGGCGGAAAGCTGATACCCATCACCATACCAATCGTGATGATCACGAAGGCAAAGACTGCCAGAAGACCCAATTTCTGCATACTATTACTCCGGCTAGAACCGTGACAATTGGAACGGCTCTATTTCTCTGTTTTTACGCATTATCCTATGCATCGTAGCAGGATTAAAAATCAGTCCAGTGAACTGATTTCCCTGCGTAGACGCTACGCACTTTTGCTGGAAATGCTCAGCCTACCAAACGCGACGTTACCCAATAGCCAATATAGGCGGAGACGGCAGACAGCACAGTACCCCAGATCAGATCTGCAATGGTCAGAGTCCATGACCAGTTTTTCAAGGTGGCCTGATTTGTCAGATCATAAGTCGCATAGGCGACAAATCCCAGAAGTGCACCATTCAGCAGCGTAACTGCGCCGCTCCCTGCAAGAAGTCCCGGTCGCACGGCAAAGAACACCAGCCCGAACACAAAAATCACGTAGAATACAACCGCTGGAGCAAGCCGGAAACTTGGCGCAAGCATATCGCCCATCACAGGGCGATAGAACACATTGGCCATGTTCGTCAGCCACACTGAATCAATGGCCAGAAAAGCGATGGCCGTTACCACATAGGCTACAATGTAAGATTTCATCAAAACACCACTCTCTTATTTTATACGAGACCAGCTCACATCCCGGCACAAAAGACCTGCCAGAACGCATCCATTGGTCGTCATTTTATCGCCGTCCACCTTCACGCTGAGCTTATAAGTAAGATTGCGCTGTGGATCGAAAGCCGTGCCGGAATATTGGCCGCTGGCAGTCTGGTTGATCGTCATAACCAGACGGTCGCCGGTCTTTTCTTTCGGCGTTCCCGGCTTGATCCATGTGTTGGTGGCACAAATATCATTGCCGCAGTCAGCGATCTTGACCCTCGCCTTGCCATCGCCGCGCGCCCAGTTGCCGCCTATATCTGCAGCCTGCGCAATTGATGGTGTTAACATGGCGATGCTACCTATTATGAGTATCCATTTCATCGGTGCCTCCTGCATCCGTGGATTCATTTTCATCAAGCATGCTCGATCGTATAAAGCCCGACATTGATGGCGCCTTCTTCAAAGCCGCCCTCGCAGTAACAAAGATAATATTCCCAAAGTCTGCGGAACCGATCATCAAAACCGAGTTTTTCGATCTCTGGCCAATTGGCGTTGAACCGCTGCCGCCACTCGGCCAGCGTAAGCGCATACGAATGGCCGAAATGGTTGATCTCTTTCAGAACGAGACCGGCTTTGGCGAGATCGCGCTCTAGAACCTTATCGGATGGCAGGAATCCGCCGGGAAAGATAAATTTCTGTATAAAATCGGCCTTGCGACGATAGTTTTCATAGCGTGCATCTTCAATTGAGATGATCTGCAGAACAGCCTTACCGCCGGGCTTCAGACAATGCTTGAGCGTTGCAAAATATTCCGGCCAATAGGCTTCTCCTACCGCCTCAAACATTTCGATCGATACGATCCGGTCGAACTGCCCTTTGACATCGCGATAATCTTGCAAGCGCAGATCAACGGCATCGTTGTGTCCCGCCTTCTGAACGACATTCTTTCCCCATGCGAGCTGGGATGGTGACAAAGTAATGCCGGTTACATGTGCATCCCCATAATCGGCCAGATAGGTTGCCAGAGCGCCCCAGCCACAGCCAATCTCAAGGATTTTTTCACCACCCTGCAGAGAGAGCTTTTGTGCAATGCACTTCAACTTATACTCCTGCGCAGCCTCAAGACTATCCGTCGTCTCCTTAAAAATGGCCGACGAATAAAGCATCGATGGATCAAGCCACTGGCTGTAAAAACCATTGCCGAGATCATAATGCGCTTCGATATTCTTACGGCTGCCGCGTCGGGTATTGGCATTAAGCAAATGGCCGACACGATGCACCAGACGCATTAAAGGTGATCCACGAAACGTCGAAAGAAGCGTGTCACGATTGCGCGCTGCAAAGCGGATGACACTGGTCAGATCGGGCGATGTCCAGTCACCTTCTATATAGGCTTGCGCAAAACCAATATCGCCACCCGCTAACAGACGGCGCAGGCAGCGCCAGCTTTTGATAATAATTTTCGCTTCTGGTCCCGGCTGCGCACCTTGTGCAACAACCGACTGTCCTGACGGCAAAACAAGTGTCAGACGGCCATATCGGACCTGATTGAGCAGACGCTTTAACAAGCGCACGGAAGGACTCAACACAGAACGCCCCAGCGACGCAGAGGCAGGAAAGTGGGAAGTTTCATCAAACTGGCTCATGCGACCCTGTTCCTCTGCCAGAAATTTCACTATGGATATGGGATATTGCGGCCTGAGGCGGGCTTGGACGCTTGCGAAGTTTGATGCCCTTCAGCAAAATTTTCACCGCTTCCCAATGGATGCCACCGACAACCCGCAATGTTAAAAAGGGAATGGCAAAGAAGGCACGCAGCAAGGCCGCGTCGCTCAATTCAACCCGGTGCGCCAGATGCCGCGCGGTGAGCACCAAACCTTCATCGTCAAACGTATTGATCCTGACTGCGAGCTTGTCTGCCGGTGGCTGGACCTCAAACTCATAGCGCAGCTTCATATCCATGAAGGGCGATACATAGAATGCCTTGTCACAGGTCTGCACGATGCGTCCGCTCTCATCAGCTTCCACCGGGATCATGTAGCCATGGCGCTGTTTGAACGTGTTATCGACTTCCCATAAAATGGCTGTGAGGCGATCTTCACGATTGTAGCAAAAGAAGATGCTCAACGGATTAAATGACCAGCCAAGAATCCGCGGCATGGTCAGAAGGCGGATCGCACCACCATCCGGCTCTATACCTGTGATGCGCATTGCATCTTCAATCTGCGCGCGCAAAGGTGTTGTTGATCCGTCGCCGCGGTCTTTTTCACGGAAAGAAAACAGATTTAAGCGATTGACAGAAAACAGCTTTAATTTGCTGTCAAGGGCCTGCAATTCGTCAAGATCAAGCAGCAGCGAATAGATTTTATAAGCAAGCTTATGCACCTTTGGCCGCGAACGTGCATGGGTCACATGACCCGGAAAAAGGGCGGATTTAAAAATCTCGCTCATGCCAGCGCCCTTTCCCGGATCGGCACAGGCTGGCGAACAATCCGCGCACTTTCGTGCTCGACCTGCCATGGACGACGCACGCCGCCAAGGTCTTCGGCCACCGCAAGACCTGCCTGCAAACCATCTTCATGAAAGCCAGAACCAAAATGCGCGCCGCAAAACCATGTTCTGCGCTGCCCCTGCAACGACCAGATTTCCTTCTGTGCACGATCCGTCGACAGATCGAAAATAGGGTGCTCATAGGTCTGTCGGCGGATGACTAAATCTTCACGCGGCGCACGACATGGATTGAGCGTTACAAATGTATCGGGCGCGGTTCCCAATGGCTGTAAGCGGTTCATCCAATAGGTTATTGATGGCTGCGAAGGCCCCGAACCCGCATTGGTTAGATAATTCCAGCTTGACCACGCAGCACGTCTTTTTGGCATCAGCGAAGTATCCGTATGAAGCACCGCCTCATTGCGCGCATATTGAAACGAACTAAGAATGCGGCTTTCCTCATGACTTGGGTCGGCAAGAATGCGTAAAGCCTGATCGGCATGGGTAGCAATCACCACATCGTCGAATGAATACGCAATGCCACTCGCATCCATCAGTTCAACAGCGTTTTCCAACCGTCTCACCGACTTTATCGGTGTCGATAGCCGAATATTATCCGCATAAGGCCTGGTGATACGCTCAACATATTCACGACTGCCGCCTTTTACCGTTCGCCAGATCGGACGATCACGCAAAGCAAGCAAACCATGATTAGAGCAAAATCGGACAAAACTTGCGGCTGGATAGCGACCGACTTCCATGGCTGGTGTCGACCATATTGCCGCTGCCATCGGATAAAGATGGTCCTCGCGAAAAGCCCGGCCATAGTCATTTCGCGCGAGATAGTCATCCAGCGAAATGCCACCCATCATGCTAAAATCCTTGGGAGCATTACGATAAAAGCGCAGTAAATCACGGATCATCGCCCAGAAACGCGGACTAACCAGATTTGAACGCTGTGCGAAAAGGCCAAGACCTGTACCGCCCGAATACTCAAAAGCGCCATTACCGAGCGACACGGCAAAGGACATATTTGACGAAGAAGTGGGTACGTCGAGTAGCTTAAAAAGCGACGTGAGATTGGGATAAGTCACTTCATTATAAACAATGAAGCCTGTATCGACGGCGACGGGCCCGCCACTGCTTGCGAACTCGACCGTGTTGCTATGTCCGCCGATGCGGTTTGAGGCTTCAAACATAGTAACATCATGGCGTTGCGATAAAAGCCACGCAGCAGACAGGCCGGAAATCCCACTCCCGATAATGGCGAGCTTGAGGCGTTTAGCGCCGCTCGGATGGTTTGTAATATCCATAAGTCCCTCACTGTGCCGCATTTCTTCATCTTACGTTTTAAGATGCTGATTGGTTCAATGGAGACTGTAACTTTTTTTGATTTTTTTGAGCGGCTTAGGAAACCAAAAGCCAAGGCCATACGTATGCATTGTATAAAACGCAATCTCGACCAAAGGCCCGCAAATGCAACCCGATCTTCTTCTCATTGTTGCCATCAGCCTGTCGCTCATCATGAGTTTTGCGTGGGGCTTGGAAAGAAAGACCGGCAAAAGTGGCTGGATCGATGCGATTTGGTCAATTTCTGTTGGATTAGGTTCGCTCATAGCTGTGCTTTGGGCCGATACGCCATGGCAACGCCGCTCAGCAATCCTCATCCTGATCCTTGTTTGGTCACTGCGTTTGGGGCTTCATATCGCACAGCGAAGCCTGTCTCACGGCGAAGACCCGCGTTATACAAAGCTTATGAAAGAATGGGGCGACAACGCCTCAAAGCGCTTGTTCTGGTTTTTACAGATACAGGCCTTGGCGGCGTTTATTCTTGTGCTTTCAGTCTATCTTGCAGCCGTAAGCCGTCCTGACTTCCCCAATGTCTGGGACGTTATCGCTGTTGCAATTATCGCGATTGCTATTGCGGGCGAAGCATTGTCTGACGCGCAGCTTGCAAAATTTCGCAAAACACCAGCGGCAAAAACTGAAATTTGCGAGTCCGGCCTTTGGGCCTATTCGCGGCATCCTAACTATTTCTTTGAATGGCTTTTCTGGTGCGCATGGCCGTTGATGGCAATTAATGCATCGCCCTGGAGCTGGGTGTCGCTGCTCGCCCCCATCCAGATGTATTGGCTGCTGGTGCACGTATCGGGCATCCCCCCTCTCGAAGAACACATGCTCAAATCGCGCGGTGAAAAATTCCGCGCCCTTCAACGCCGCGTTAATGCGTTTTTTCCCGGTCCCAAAAAGTCAGGAGCCTGAATATGAATATGCTGGCCTATGCAATCAATGCAGCGGAACGCGTTCCTTTGAGCGATACGATCACGCTTGCAGGCATCGATTATCTTTGCGGTCGTACAAAGCGCAGGCTGGCCGGAACGCCGGAACAAACGGAACTTGATTTCCTCCAGACAATGAAGAACTTCCCAGTTGCTACCCACACCGATGAAGCCAATCGCCAGCATTATGAACTCCCTCCGCAATTTTTCGAATTGGCACTGGGACCACAACGCAAATATTCCTGCTGCTATTATCCGGATAAAAACACAACACTTGGCGAAGCAGAAGCATTCGCGCTGCGCGAGACGTTGAGCCACGCCGACATTCACGATGGCATGAACATTCTGGAACTGGGCTGCGGATGGGGTTCGCTATCGCTTTATCTGGCTGAAAATTTTCCAAACGCCAACATTATATCGGTGTCAAACTCTACGCCGCAACGCGCCTATATCGAGGCACAGGCAGCCATGCGCGGCCTTGGCAATCTAAGCGTAATCACTGCAGACATGAACGACTTTTCAATTGATCAGCGCTTTGATCGCGTGGTCTCGGTTGAAATGTTTGAACATATGTCTAACTGGCAATCGCTGTTTGAGCGCGTGCGCGGCTGGCTAACTGCAGAGGGAAAATTATTCATCCATGTTTTCACCCATCGCGACCGCTCTTACCGGTTCAATCACGACAATCCGGCAGACTGGATTGCCCATCATTTTTTCACGGGCGGCATCATGCCAGCTTTCGATCTTCCGCACCGCTTTGGTGAACTATTCACAGTTGAGCAGGATTGGCGCTGGTCCGGCACGCATTATCAGCAAACGGCTTTGGATTGGCTAAGCAACTTCGATAAATCGATTGATCAGATCAGACCAATCCTGCAACAGGTCTATGCGCAGGACGCTGGCCTGTGGGAACGTCGCTGGCGGCTGTTTTTCTTAGCGACTGCCGGTCTTTTCGGTCACGACAACGGAAATGTCTGGGGCGTCGGGCATTATCTTCTAAAGCCCGTCAAATAAGGATTATTCAATGACTGCAAATGCGCTTGTCTGGTTGCGTAACGATCTGCGCCTTGCCGACAACCCGGCTCTGGATGCTGCTGTCAAGCTTGGCGGTAGCATCACCGCGCTCTATGTGCACGAAACCAATCCGCATTTGCGCTCCCCCGGCAGTGCTGTGCTCTGGTGGCTGGAGCAGAGCCTGACTTCGCTTGAGAAAAGCCTCAACGCACGCAATGTAGAATTGATCGTGATGAAGGGTGACGCACTCAATATCATCGAAAATTTGATCAAGGAAAACGGCTTTGATGCCGTGTTCTGGAACCGGCGCTATGCCCCGCAAGAACGCGACGTCGACGCACAGGTCAAAGCGGCCCTGAAAGACAAAGGACTGAATGTTGGATCTTTTGCAGGCAATCTCCTGTCAGAGCCATGGGAGATCAAAACAGGCGGTGGCGGTCCTTATCAGGTGTTTACACCTTACGCCAAAACGCTCCGCCAGCAAGGGGTGAACCGTCCACTTACATCATCTGATTGGAAAGCTGCACCTTCTAAGCTGCAACACAAGTCAAAGACAGCAACTCAGATACAACTCTTCTGGTCAAAGAAAATGAACGGTCTGTGGGAGATTGGCGAACAGGCTGCTGTCGACCAACTCTATCATTTCTTTGACGAGACCATCCAAAATTATGCAAGTGACCGCGACCGCCCCGATGTGGGAGGCACTTCCAAGCTCTCGCCACACTTACGCTTCGGTGAAATCAGCCCGCGACAGGCATGGCATGCAACGCTGTCGCTGATGGATGAGCATCCCGACACGCAAACGGGGGGCGAGAAATTTCTGTCCGAACTTATCTGGCGCGATTTTCACTATCACCAACTCTATTATCGCCCGGACATTGCCGAAAACGACATGCGCAACACGCTCGCCGATATTGAGTGGAACCACAATCCAGTGGCGTTTGAGGCCTGGAAAAAGGGCAATACCGGCGTTCCGATGATTGACGCCGGCATGCGTCAGCTCTGGGCGACAGGCTGGATGCATAATCGCGTGCGCATGCTGGTTGCCTCTGTCTTGAGCAAGAACATGCAGATCGACTGGCGTGAAGGCGAAAAATGGTTCTGGGATACGCTGGTCGATGCCGACATCGCCAGCAATCCGGGAAGCTGGCAATGGGTGGCAGGCTGCGGCATGGACGCAGCACCCTATTTCCGCGTTTTCAATCCTGTCCTGCAAGGCGACAAATTTGATACTGGCGGCGCCTATGTGCGCGAATGGGTGCCGGAAATTGCCGACCTACCGGATAGATGGATTCACAAACCTTATGCGGCGCCCGAAGACGTTCTGCGAAAAGCAGGCGTTGTTCTTGGCAAAACCTACCCGCTTCCCGTTTTCAAGGCACCCAAGGCAGGGAAGTAATCAGAATTTTTGCATCAATCGACGCGCAGCATGCTCCGAGCGTTTCAGGTCTTTATAGATTTCGCGCTTGGCCGCATGAAACGCGTTGGCAAGTCCTTGCTGCGGTTCAATCGTTTCGGCAATTTCGCTCATGCTCGCGGCTACCTGCGCGAGATCACTTTTCTCAAACGCGCTCGCACCCACGATGCTGGATCCAAGCAAAACCGGCTCGGCTGATGATGGCAGCGCCACCGCGAGCCCCGTTGCATCGGCTAATATTCGGCGCATCAGCGGGCTTCGAGCAGCACCACCACTGACAATGATCGTTTTGATTGGAATATCTTTTTCTTTCAGCGCATCGAGAATATCGGCTGTGCCATAAGCCAAACCGCACAGGCCAGCGACAAACAGGCTTACCAGATTTTCCCGCGATGCATCAAGCTTAATGCCCGCCATTATGCCTGTCGCATCGGGATCCGCATCCGGCGCACGATTGCCCAAGAATTCCGGCACCACATGAAGACCTTTTGCGAGAAGTGCCACTTCCGAAAGCTGGTGGACGGACTCTATGGCAAGCTTTTCAAGATAGTCGAGCAGCGACAGACCGGCAGCATCAGCTTCCTTTTGCGCCTCCGCCTTATAAGGGTGCATGCCAACCAGATAATCAGTCGCCGCCCCAAAGGCAGACTGCCCACCTTCGTTAAGCCAGAGATCCGGCATCATCGCGCCCCAATATGGTCCCCATACCCCATCCACGAAAGCTGGCTTTTCAGTCACGCTCATCGTGCAGGCAGAGGTTCCGATGATCAGCGCCAGACGCGAACGCATGTCTACCACGCGCTCCCCCTTTACACTGCCAGCAATGGTGCCCACGCCACCGGCATGTGCGTCAATCAGAGATGCACCGACCGCCGTACCCGGCAAAAGTCCCAGTTCTTTTCCTGCCTGCTCAGTCAGGCCTTGCCCAAGAGGCGTTGCAATATCGACAATATCGGTGCCGATACGCTTAAAACCTTCGTCGGCCATAACACCGAGACCAATTGTGCGGAAATAATTTTCATCCCAACGTTTTTCATGTCCCAGATAGGTCCATTTGCAGACCACAGTGCAAAGCGAGCGCGAAAGACTACCCGTCGCGCGATAGGTCAGATAATCGGGCAGATCAAAAAACAGGCCAGCTTCATTAAACGTTTTTGGATTGTTTTCCTTTAGCCAAAGCAGCTTTGGCGTTTCCATTTCGGGTGAAATGCGACCGCCAACATATTTCAGCACCAAATGGGATGTTGCATTGATGCGTTCGGCCTGTTCGCGTGCGCGGTGATCCATCCAGACAATAATATTGCGTTCCGCATCCCCTTCCGGGCTTGCAGGCAGTGGATTTCCGTCTTTATCGACAATGACCAGCGAACAGGTGGCGTCAAAGCCGATGCCTTTGACCGCTTCCGGCGCAATATTTGCCAGGCTGAGCGCTTCCCTAACGGCAGTACAAACAGCCTGCCAAATATCACTGGAGGACTGCTCCACAATATCTGAGCCTTGTTTCCACATGCGAATGTTTTGCTTCGCACTCGCAAGCAATTCGCCATCACGTGTAAAAAGCCCGGCACGCGCACTGCCTGTACCAACATCAACGCCGAGAAATACGTCCACCATAGCCTCCCATCCGTAGCATCGTTTCGGACCTTGGCTACAACATCAGCCGGTAAATCGGAACTGCTTTTTTGATAGGAGATGCTTTATCGCAACGCTTCAAGCTCAGCGATGCGCGCAGCACTATCGTGCTCCAAGGCACGCGTCATTTCGCGAATAATGGTTTCAGCGAGAACGAAAATTGATGCGGAGGAATCCCATGCAGATGGCACCGCGATGCGCCCAGCCAACACATGCCCCGCAACGCGTGCAATCGGTGAAAGCCACTGATCAGTGATGAGAATGACCTCAACACCTCGCCCACGCGCTTTTTCAGCAAGTCTCAACAAACTATGCTGATAACGACGAATGTCGAAAACGACGAGGACATCGCGTTTTCCCATATCCAGCAGCCGGTCACGCCACATGCTTTCTTGTCCTCCCAGATGAAAGACATGGGGACGGATAATTGACATATGGGCGGTCATATATTGCGCTATTGGATCGGTAAAACGTCCGCCGATCAGATAGACATTTCCCTTGGAATTGCTCAGTGCCGCAACGATTTGCTGCAACTGCCTGTCTCCTAAATGCCTGAAACTTTCCCGAATATTATCAAGCGTATATTCGACAGCAGGATAGGCCGTATCCGGTGCCTTCTCGGGCTGTTCGTTGCGATGATGCGGAGATTGCAACTGCGCTGCGAGCTCATCCTGCAAACGTGCCTGAAACTCGGAATAGCTCTGAAACCCCAGCCTGTTCACAAATCGCAAAATGGTCGGTGAGCTTACGCCTGCCTGTGCTGAAAATTCAGCCACAGTCTTCAGACCAAGCATGGGATAGTTGGCGATCAGTGTCTGCGCTGCACTACGCTCACCCGCAGGCATGCTATCAATCCGTTCGTTCAACAACTCCGCAATGCTGGCGTTTTCCATTCGGGCAGCTCTTTTCAAATTCGCGCAAAATTATATTTGACAAAGCATCATACGGCGTATCAAATATTCCGCAATAGCGCACGCAATCATAAAACGTAACAGAAGTTACAGCGCGGGGAATAGACAGAATGGCCGACAAGCAAGATCGCCAAGACTTGGTCCAAAAGCCGGTTTTGGTTGTCAACGAAGATGGGAAAAGTCCGTATGTTTTCGTTTGCGAACATGCATCCAATTATATTCCAGAAGGCTTCGATGGGCTTGGCCTCGACCCTCAATCCCTAATCGCACACATTGCCTGGGACCCCGGCGCTGTAGAGGTTGCACGTCAACTCAGTGAACAGCTTGATGCCCCTTTGCTGGAGGCGACCTATTCACGTTTGCTGATTGATTGCAATCGCCCGCTGGATGCACGTGACCTTATTCCAGAAATCAGTGAAACGACTGTCATTCCCGGCAATAACGATCTCAATTCTCTTGAGCGTACAGCGCGTATTGATTTGTCGCACAGACCATTTCACCGGCGCATAGAGGAAGTCATTCATAAGCGTACAGCGCGTGGTCTAGCTTCGTGGATCGTGACGATCCATTCCTTTACACCGATCTATAAGGGCGTCTCGCGTCCATGGCCGATTGGCATTATTCACGACGCGGATGCGCGCATTGCAGAGCCTTTGATTGCAGCACTTGAAAAGGACAATTCGCTGAATGTGGGTGTAAATGAACCCTATTCGCCAGCCGACCGGGTCTATTACACGCTGGAGCGCCATGCGCGACCGCGCAATGCCCCATGTGCAATGATCGAGATACGCAACGACGAAATCGCTACTCCTGAAACGCAGGAAGCCTGGGCTATGCGGCTTGCTGTGATCTTTAGGAAAATTGAGCGCGTGATACCGTGAGGAGCGAAGCATAATGGCCGAACAATTGACTTTCGACACATTGAAAAAAGCCGTCGCAAATAACGAAATCGACACGGTTCTCGCCTGCTTCGTCGATATGCAAGGCCGCTTGATCGGCAAACGCTTCTATGCAGAATTCTTTGTTGAAACTGCCCATGACGAAACGCATGGCTGCAACTATCTTCTAGCCAATGACATCGATATGGAGCCAGTGCCCGGCTATGAGGCGGCAAGCTGGGACAAAGGCTATGGCGATTTCGTTATGAAGCCCGATCTTTCCACGCTGCGGCTTGCGCCGTGGCTGGAAAAGACGGCCATAGTTTTGTGCGACGTACTTGATCATCACGATCATGAAGACCTCGCGCACTCACCGCGTGCCGTTCTCAAAAAGCAGCTCGCACGGCTGCATGAGCGTGGTTATCGCGCCTATTTTGCATCTGAACTCGAATTCTACGTGTTTGATGAGACCTATAAAACAGCGCGCGCCAAGCATTGGCAGGAACTGGAGACTGCATCCCCTTATGTGCAGGACTATGTGATCCATCTGACCACCAAAGAAGAGCAGGTGCTGCGCGCAATGCGCAACCATCTTGGTGCGGCAGGCATTCCGGTTGAGAACTCCAAGGGAGAATGGGGACCCGGCCAGCAAGAATTGAACGTGCGCTATGCGGAAGCGCTCGACATGGCAGACCGGCATGTAATCATGAAGAATGCCATGAAGGAAATTGCCGAAGCGCATGGCAAATCTATCACTTTCATGGCGAAATATGATTATGCCAAGGCTGGGAGTTCCAGCCACGTGCATAACTCCATCTGGAGCGCGGATGGCAAAGAACCTTTATTCTTTGATCCAAAAGCACCCTATACCATGACGCCTCTGATGCGCTCGTGGGTGGCAGGCCAGCTTAAATATGCTGCCGATTACACCTATTTTCTGGCCCCCTACATCAATTCCTACAAGCGTTTTCAGGCCGGAACTTTTGCACCCACCAAGATCATGTGGAGCCAGGATAACCGCACGGCGGGTTTCCGCCTTTGCGGCGAAGGCAGCAAATCAATCCGTATTGAATGCCGCATTGGTGGCGCTGATCTCAACCCCTATCTGGCATTTGCAGCGCTTATTGCAGCAGGACTTAAGGGCATTGACGAAAATCTTGAACTGGAAGATCCATTCGTCGGCGACGCTTATAGCGCCGTGAAACTCAAGGAAATTCCCTATACGTTGCGGGAGGCAGCGGAAGCGCTCAAGAACTCGGGCTTTCTCAAGGAGGCACTTGGTGAGAATGTGGTCGATCATTACGTTCACACAGCCCACTGGGAGCAGATTGAATATGACCGCCGCGTGACCGACTGGGAACTGCATCGCGGCTTCGAACGCTATTAATTTCGTACAGAGGAATTGCCCGATGAGCGGCACTGCCAAGATCATCTCCCCTATCGACGGCTCAGTTTACGCAGAGCGCGCCTATGCAACTGATGCCGCAATCAACGGTGCAATCACCGCAGCAAAACAAGCACAGTCCGGCTGGGCCGCATTAAGCATCGCAGAACGCGCTCGTTATTGCCGTGCGGCACTGGATGCTCTTAGCGCAATGCAGGTTGAGATCATTCCTGAAATCGCATGGCAGATGGGCCGACCTACGCGCTATGGAGGCGAAAATGGCGGCGTACAGGAACGCGGCCAATATATGATCGACATCGCGAAAGACGCGCTGCAAGCCTATGTGCCTGCACAGAAAGATGGCTTCCGCCGCTATGTAAAGCATGTTCCGCTTGGCGTGGTGATGGTGATTGCGCCGTGGAACTATCCTTATCTCACAGCCGTCAATACGATCATTCCGGCGCTGATGGCCGGAAATACTGTGCTTCTCAAACACGCAACGCAGACGCTTCTGACCGGCGAGCGCTTTGCGCAGGCTTTTGAACAAGCCGAACTTCCAAAAGGTGTTTTTCAGAATATCGTTCTGGATCATGCCTCGACCGAAAAGCTACTCTCATCGGGTCAGATCGATCATGTCAATTTTACTGGTTCGGTTGCCGGCGGACGCGCAATTGAAAAAGCTGCTTCTGGCACTTTCATGTCTCTTGGGCTGGAGCTTGGCGGCAAAGACCCGGCCTATGTGCTACCCGACGTCAATATCGATCACGCCGTCGCCAATCTGGTTGATGGCACGTTTTTCAATTCCGGCCAGTGCTGTTGTGGCATCGAACGCATCTACGTTCATGAAGCCGTCTATGACCGCTTTGTCGATGGTTTCATTGATCTGACGAAGCAATATGTCGTCGGCAATCCGCTGGATGCCTCGACTACACTTGGCCCCATGGCACAGGCCCGCTTTGCCGATCTCATTCGTGAACAGAAAGCCGAAGCCCTGCGCAAACGTGCAAAATCCCACGTCAACATGAGCGTAGAAAACGATATTGCCGGTTCGCCCTATATTGCACCGGAAGTGCTCACCCACGTCGATCACCAGATGAGCGTCATGCGTGAAGAAAGCTTCGGCCCTATTGTCGGCATCATGAAGGTGCGCAATGATGAAGAAGCATTGGCGCTGATGAATGACAGCATTTACGGCCTCACCGCCTCGCTTTGGACGACTGACACCGACCACGCAGCGGCTCTCGGCGATCGCATTGAAACCGGAACCGTTTTCATGAATCGCTGCGATTATCTCGATCCCGCATTGGTCTGGACCGGCGTGAAGGATACCGGCAAGGGTGCCGCCCTCTCGCCCATCGGCTATGGCAATCTCACGCGACCAAAATCCTTCCATCTGCGTGAAAAAATCTGAATTATTGAGTCTCTGGAAAGCAATCGACATGACCACTCTGACCGCCAAATGGAATTTCCCGACTACCGTGCTTTTCGGACCGGGCCGTATCAAAGAACTGCCAGCCGTGCTAAAAGCAGCGGGCATCGAACACCCGTTATTCGTCACTGATCCCGGACTTGCACAATTGCCAGTCGTCGCCTCCACGCTCGCAATTCTTGATGAAGCAGGCGTCAAATATGCGGTCTTTTCCGATGTGAAGCCCAATCCGGTCGAGAGCAACCTTAATGCAGGCGTAAACGTCTTTAATGACGGCAAGCATGACGGCGTGATTGCTTTTGGCGGCGGTTCAGCGCTTGATCTTGGCAAGCTGATTGCCTTTCAGTCAGGCCAAACACGCCCTGTATGGGACTTTGAAGACGTTGGCGACTGGTGGACCCGCGCCGACAGCAAAGCCATAGCCCCAATTATTGCTGTGCCAACCACCGCTGGCACAGGTTCGGAAGTGGGCCGCGCAGGTGTTCTAACCAATGAAGCCACCCACACCAAGAAGGTGATCTTTCACCCGAAAATGCTTCCCGTCACGGTCATTGCCGATCCTGAACTTTCAGTAGGGATGCCGCCATTCATCACTGTTGGCACCGGCATGGATGCGCTTGCGCATTGTCTGGAAGCCTATTGTGCGCCCGGTTTTCACCCGATGGCCGATGGCATTGCGATTGAAGGCATCCGCCTTGTGTTTGAAAATCTGCCGAAAGCCTATGCGAATGGCGCAGATATTGAAGCCCGTGCCAATTTGATGGCAGCAGCTTCCATGGGCGCTACGGCATTTCAAAAGGGACTGGGCGCAATCCACTCCCTTTCCCATCCTATCGGCGCTCTTTATGACACCCATCATGGCATGACAAATGCCGTTTTCATGCCCTATGTTCTGCATCACAACCGTGCGGCAATCGAAGAGCGCATCAAACGGCTTGCTAATTATCTCGGTATTGAGGGCGGATTTGATGGCTTTGTCGATGCTATCATGAAGCTGCGAAGCGATCTCGGTGTTCCCGATACATTGCAGGATTTTATTAAAGGCCTTGATATGGATGAGGGCCGCAAGACGCTGATCGCGGAAATGGCAATTGTCGATCCGACAGCAGATGGAAATCCGGTTGAATTAACAAAACAAGGCGCGCTTGATCTGCTCAACGCATCGACCACAGGCAGAGTATGAATGATAAAAGCCTCGCGCAACACGCACGGGGCTTTTCTACAAACCAATTTTAGCGGCGCTTGAAAATAGGAGGCCGTTTTTCCTTAAAAGCCGCCCGGCCCTCTTGTGCATCAGCCGTTGCAAAGCAAATCGTTTGCAAGTCGCGCTCATACTCGATGGCTTTTTCAAGCGGCATCGAAACGGCGGCCTTGAGATTAAGCTTTGCAGTTTCAGCAGCAATCGGTGCGCGTGATGCAATCACACCCGCGATTTCACGCGCACGTTTGAGCAAATCCGCCGGTGGGACCACCTCACTGACCAGTCCCCAGCGCTCGGCTTTTTCCGCCGAAATCGGATCACCGGTCATGACCATCAATGCCGCATTGGATGCGCCGACGGAATGGGCGAGATGCGCTGCCATGCCACCGCCGCCAATCCAGCCCAGCTTGATTTCAGGTGCTGCAAATTGCGCATTGTCCGAAGCAATGCGAATATCGCAGGACATTGCCGTTTCCAGTCCACCGCCAAAGGCATAGCCGTTAACGGCTGCAATGGACGGCTTGAGGAGCGCGCGAAACGCATCGCAATAATCCGGGCGGTTGCGAAACTGCCAGGGCGTTTCATAGGTGTCGAGTTCGCGAATATCGGAACCTGCACAGAAGGCACGCTCGCCAGCGCCAGTAAGAATAACGCAACGGATCGTGTCGCTGTCATTACATTCGGTGACGGCAGCCACAATCGCATCCGCCATTTCCGGCGTAACCGCATTGAGTTTTTGCGGACGGTTAAGCGTGATGACAGCCACGGCTCCATGGACTTCAAATTTTACGTCGTCGGTCATAAAACCCTACCTTTCACCACCATTTACACGCGAAGCGGCATAAAGAGACTGGAGTTCGTTCAAAACTAAGTCAGCCGAGCGCCGCTCATCAAACGCAGCACCCAAAAGTACCGAAGCTTTCCCCTGAAAAGCGATGTAGCCATCATGACGCGGACGCACATAGGCCTGCTCCAGCGTATCCGCAGTGTTGCGATAAAAATCGCCCCAGCGCGCATTAACACGTTCGTCAGCCCAGGCATCGCGGCGCGATGGCTGACCGTCGTGATCAGGAATGAAACTGCATTGTGCCTCGCGGCTCAGGAGCCACAGAAGATGATCTTTCAATTCCGGCGTCACGTTACAACTTCGCGAAATCCCGATGCCTGTGCCTCCTAGTGTCGAACCCGGACGGCCATTTGCAGCCAAGCGTGGCGCATTGTGAAAAGCCAGCGGATGACCGCTTTGTGGAGCCGCATAATTCACATAGCCGTAGACCAGCGGACAAAGCGCGACATCGTCATTTACTGCCATATGGCCAAGTATGCCGATAGGATTTTTCTGCCGCACCGATGCGGGGCTGCGAGCCGCAAGTTCGGCCATCAGATCATAGACTTGTCTGCCAGTCGCTTGTGAGACGAGAATATCAGGGTCTTTTTCGGCTGGCGGCTCGCCTAAGGCTGCCGCTATCGACAGAAACGAAAGGCAGGCGTGTGGTCCAGCAAGGGAAAGCGCAACTTTGCCGCTTTCACGCGAAAGCTTTGCAACCTCATCCCACGTCACTGGAACTTCGTCCAGGAGATCGGGCCGCAAAGCCATGACTTGCGTTGCGGCATCGAGCGGCAACGCCCAATGATTTCCCGCAAAGCGATAGCTGGTCAGCGAAGGGCCAATACTTGCATCAGCAAGTGCTGCAAGTGTCTCTTGTCCAAAGACCTCCTCAAGCGAAAGAAGACATTTGCCATCAACGGCTTCACCCACATGCGGATGATCGAGAACCACAAGATCATAACGCGCGCAAAGATCAGCAATCGGATGCGATTCAAAGCCTTCAAGCGGCTGCTTTTCCCAACTGATCAGAAGTCCTTCTCTTGCCATTTCCGGACGCTTGGCGGCTGCGGCCAATGCATTGAAACCACGCGGGTGATCCCAGGTGAGTGCCTTAATCACCTGCATTTCAGATTTTCCCCGAAACCACAGCGCCGGATTGCTCAAGCGCATCAATCTTATCTGTCGCGTAACCGGCCTCGGCCAAAATATCGCGCGTGTCCTGACCGGTGATCGGTGCACCGCGATCAACGGTTGATGGAGTCTTGGAGAAGCGGATCGGGAAGCCAGGCGTCTTCACCTTGCCTTCGGTCGGATGCTCATATTCGACAAATGTGCCGTTATGCTTGATCTGCTCGTCCTCAACGAGATCGCCATAGCCATAGACCGGACCGCACCAGATATCGGCAGCACGCAGCAGTTCGAGCCATTCCGCGGAGGTCTTCGTCTTGAGCTTCTCACGCGTCTTGGCAAAGATTTCATCGCGGCGAGCCCATGTATCGACTTCGTCATTCATGGTCAGAAAACTGTCTTCGCCAATCACTTCGCCGAGTGTTTTAAGCTTCGGAAATGCAACAATGATAAAACCGTCAGAGGTCGCAAAAGCACCATAAGGCGCGCGAATATAGACATGCGCATGCGGTTCGGCAGAACGCGTTTGCGGCTTGCCACCCACTGTGAAAACCGAGAGTTCCTGCATCTGGATTGTGGTGATGGCATCGAGCATATTGACCTGCACAAGCTGGCCCTCGCCGGTACGTTCGCGATGCAGAAGTGCAGCCAATGCGCCTTCAAAGGCAGTATAGGCGGTGATTGCATCAACAAGATACTGACCAGCCGCGGTTGGTGCTTCACCTTCACGACCGGCAGACAGCATGGCACCCGACATGCCCTGCAACACAAGGTCCTGTCCCGGGCGGTTCACGTACGGTCCATCTTCGCCATAGCCGGAAATCGAAACATAAATCAGTTTCGGATTGATCTTCGAAAGTGATTCATAATCGACGCCCAAACGCTTGGCGACACCCGGACGATAATTTTGCAAGAACACGTCGGCGGTTTTGACAAGATCTAGCAGGACCTGTTTGCCATCGGGCGACTTGAGATCAACCGCCAGCGAACGCTTGTTACGGTTGAGCGACAGGAAGGACACATTGATCTGATTGCCTTCTGCCCCACCAGCCGCCACATGGCGCTGCCATTCGCCTGTCGTTGGCTCAACCTTCACCACATCAGCCCCAAGATCACCGAGCCGCTGGGCCGCAAATGGGCCCGCCATGGCGATTGAACAATCCAAAACCCGATACCCAGTTAAAACGCCCATAGCGCTATCCTTACGACTCTCATTTGATCTGCAGAAAATTAACTTCTGTTGTTGATATTTCTAAAGTGAGCGCTAACATTTTTCAACAAGAATTTAGCGCAAAGATCAATCGATTATTCTTATCCGCTGGCTCTGATCTTCAGTTCAAAGCCAACATCGACAATATTTTGTACGGAAACCTCGCCGCGCATTCCCTCTAGCAAAAGCTTTGCGGCCTGACGGCCAATGCGAGCGGAGGGAACTGCAACCGTCGTCAATGGCGGCACGAGATGTTGGGAAAGCTCAAAGTCGCCAAAGCCAGTAATTGCCAGTTGTTCAGGCACATTTATGCCACGGCGCTGCGTTTCAAGCAGCGCGCCCGATGCCAGAATATCGCTTGAAAACATGATTGCATCGGCTTCCGGATACTGCGCGCGGACAAGAGCCAAAAGATCAACGCCCGATGTCATGACCAGCGGCATATCCGTTGCGATGGTCATGCGTGGCTTTTGATCGGAAAAACTATTCGCCATTTTTGCTTCAAATGCGGCACGGCGCTCTGCTGCACGGTTGTCACCCTTGCGCACAACACCGGCAAAAACGATATGGCGCTTGCCCGTTTCAAGCAGGTGATCAACCATGTTACCAATGGCGTTAGCATTGGAAAATCCCACCAGCCGATCAAGCGGACGATCCGTCATATCCCAGCTTTCAACAATAGGAATTTCCGCGCGTTTAAGCAGTGCGATACTGCCTTTGGTATGTTGCGTACCAATGAGAAAAATACCATCTGGGCGCCGTCCGAGCAGGCTGCGGATAATCTCTTCCTCGCGTTCTTGACTATAATCGGTGTTGCCCAGGAAAATCTGATAGCCAGCTCGATGCAGCACGTCAGAAAAGTGCTGAATTGTATCAGCAAAAACCGAAGCGGACAGCGTCGGGATAATCGCGGCAACCGTATTGCTTTTATGCGATGCAAGATGGCTTGCAGCCAAATTATGCACGTAATGCGTCTTCTCGATTGCATCCTGAATGATCTTGCGCTTTTCCGGCGTCACTGTGTCCGGGTATCGCAGCGTGCGCGACACGGTCTGCATGGAAACACCCGCGGCCGCAGCCACATCGGCCATGGTGACACCTGAGCCTTTGCGTCGGCTTTTTCTGGGAAGCGCTTTTTCGCCTGTCAAAGATAAAAGAACCCTACAAAAGAGTAATACCGCTATGGCTGCATCTTTTCCTAATCCATCACCCGGATCAGGTAAACGCAAAAATGCCTTCCATAGAAAACAGGCCCGTTTTAATGCATTACCCAGCCGCCATCCACATTCAAGGTCTGCCCTGTGATAAACCCGGCTTCATCCGAAGCCAAAAACATCAGCGCGGAAGCAATATCTTTGGACGACCCGCGGCGCTTCACTGCTTGATGCTCAAGTACGAACTTTGTGTAGCCGTCTGGATCAGGATGAATTTTCTCGGCATCTGTCGGAAATGCACCCGGCGCAATTGCGTTGACGGTAATGCCATAGCCACCAAATTCGCGCGCCCATGCCCGCGCAAGCCCGATCAAAGCACCTTTCGACTGCACATAAGGCGACAACAGTGCCCAGCCGCCATAGGCTGTGACGCTTGCAATATTAATGATACGGCCCCATCCTTTTTCGCGCATATGCGGCAGCGCTACCTGAACGCAAACAATGCCCGCATCAACATTGATGTGCTGCACCTTCTGCATTTCCTCAAGCGTATAGTCCTCAAACGACTTGGACGGATAGATCGCAGCATTGTTGATCACGACATCAAAGCCGCCAGCCTCAAGGCTAATCTCTTCTAATGCGCGGCGAAGTGCAGACAATTCAGACAGGTCAAGTGCGTGGATCGAAAGCCCGCCCAGACCTTCGCCCTCGGCTTTGCTTTTCAGCTCTTCGATTTTTTTCCGGTTGTGATCGATAGCCACAACCCGCGCACCGGCACGCAAAAAATTCAACGTGGTTTCAAGTCCGAGGCCACCTGCAGCGCCTGTATAAAGAATGGTTTTACCTGCTACTGAAAACATGGATGCACTGCTCATGAACGGCCTCCAATGGCAATGTGATTACCGGATGGCACCGGATATTCTTCTTCTGGCTGCCTAGCGATTGCGGCAATTCGTGTTTCGGTTTCCGCAATGCTCGCCGCATCACCAAGAATACGGAACGTACTGTCGTAGCGACGTTCTTCTCCATGTTCGAGCCAGATCAGCTCGTTGCGATCGCGTGCAGCACCGTGCCCCTGAACGTGATTTGTTGCAGGCTCGATGCCTAGTGCATATTGCCCGGCTTGCAGGTTCTGCCATTCATACATGCAAGGGAACTGATCCTTGCGTGTTATAACTTCAAAGCCGATGCCCAGCCGATCATTGACCAGCGCAACAGGCACTTCGCCATTGGCGTCTGCACCCATTTCATGCTGCCAGACCTGTTCATGGAAATTCATCTGCGGTGCAGGCAGTGAGCGATAGCCAACGCCCTGTTTTTCATAATCTTCACCCGCGTGAGCGGCCCAGACCACATCCTTGAGCGGTGCCAGATAACGCGAACCCTCGGCAAGAACCGGATGACCAACATTGATATGGTAGCAATACATATGCGGCGTGCGGTAAAAACCGCGATTGGTCACGCGATCCGTCAGTTTGATGTCGTTGGTGCCAGCCTTAATTTCGATGCGACGCGTCAGTTCCAGATGCTCGCCAAAGACCGTCCCTTGGGTCACAACGCCTTCGCACCAGAGATAGCATTCATCGCCTTCCCAGCGCTCGCCATAGCCTGTGAGTTTGGCCGGAATGGTGCCAACGCGACCATGAATGGAATGCTTGATTGTCTCACGCGGTTTATAATTATAATGGCCGGCTGGTTCGTCATACATGAAGAGGATATGGTCAAGACCGCAAGTCACCAGAAGGCCGGAGAATGAGCGCATCCAGCCAAGACCGCCTTCGCCTTCATATTCATGAAGACCCGGATGACGGAAACCAGACGGTGAATTCCAGCCGATAGCCATGCCACGATATTCGCAATCGGCAATATCCATGGCGCGGTCCACGAGAACGGTGAAGCGCAAGCCAGTGCCAGAACGGAACTCCAGCATTCTTATGCCGCGTTCCAGTCCGTCTTCGAGCACCATGAGGCGTACGCCAGCAAATTGCGCAAAGGAACCGCTGCAAGCTGCAATATCGCGACGCGACTTCGCCTCTCCGTAAAGCTTCACCATTTTCAAACCTTAGATACTGAGGCTTACAGCCACTTCATTTAAAATGGCGGTCGATGCAAACTCTTATGTTAAAGCATCGGCCGCCCCATCCCGCCCGAGGTGGTATCAGAGTCCCTGCGCGCGCAGTTTGCCGTCGAGGAATTTCTTCGCACGCGGCACATCCGCCTCATCAAGATGCTCGATGATCATCGGAATGTTTGGATGTTTCTGCGCCAGACGCTTGAGATAAAGATCATAGTTCAGCGAACCAAGACCCGGAGCAGGCAATTCAATTTCGCCGACGCCGCGGAAAGTATGGCTTTCAAGAGCTTCAGCATCGCCAATGTCGGCATGCTTTTCACTCTTGTCATCGCCAGAGCGCTTAACGTCCTTGGCATGACCAATTTTGATCTTATCGCTTAGCGTATCGAAAACCTGATTGAGGATTTCATCCATACGATCGATATTGTGCGTCTCGAAATAATTGGTTGGGTCCATCAGCAGACCAAGGCCCGGATGATCGACTTGAGCAAACATTTTTACTGTTTCTTCAACAGAACCGACGACGTTGTTCACATAGGTTTCGAGAAGAAACACTGCGCCATGATCATAGGCAAACTGCGACAGATCCGCGATGACCTTGCGGCATTCTTCAAAGCCTTCTTCGGTCTTGTTCTTGGGATGATGGACCCAGTCAGACTCTGTGTTGTAAGTGCCGGTTTCTGAAATCACATAAGGCGTGCCGAGATACTGCGCGTGGCGGATAATCTCCTTGAGATAACCCACGCGACGTTCGCGCTCAGCCTTGTCGGGATGAATGATGTTCGTATAACCGGAAATGCACGAAATCGGCAGATTATGATCGCGGAATGTCTCGCGAATTTTAATGCACTTATCCTTGGTGATCTGACCAGCACTAAGATCAATATCCTTGAAATGCATATCCAGCTGGACAGTATTGAAGTCAAGCGCACGGATCTTTTTTGCTGTTTCCTCAAGCGAATAAGGGAAATAGCCGCTGAAAATGCCAACCTGCATCATGTTAGAAATCCTCCCATTTAAATGATTATTTAATCGATATTTCAGACAGTCTGACCGTGCGGCCTTCATCGATGGACTTGTAACCAGCCTCGATAAGCGCAACCGTTTTCACATTGTCAGCAACCGACAAAGCGGGCGGCTCGCCGGAATGAAGCGCATATTGCAACTGCTCCATCACGCCGATGAAAGCATGCGGGAACCACATGGTGTCCCATTGAGGGCTGACCCATTTGCCGTCCGTCGTCTTTTTGGAAGCATAGGTCAGGGTTGATGGCGACCCATCCGGCCAGCCAATCGTTCCTTTTGCCACGCCCTCGGTGCCTTCGACGCGCCATTTGATGTAAATATCGCTGTCAAAGCCCTCTTCGCGCGGACCTGACCAGACGTCCTCCATCGAAACAGCCATCACGCCGCTTGGAAACATCAGCGTCGAAACGGTGATACCGTCCTTATGCTCAAATTTCGTGCGCGGATCGGTACGTGTCAGCGTGGTGATGGTGTCAGGCTCGCCAAACAGGAAACGCAACACATCCAGATGATGTACGCTCATATTGGACAGCGTGAGACGATCGTAATCTTCAAGAAAAGCCTGCCAATGCGGGATAGCGCGCATTTCAATGGTCGCCATGACCGGCGTGCCAAGTTCACCCTTATCGAGGATTTGCTTGAGAACACGCATTGACTGATCGTAGCGCATGTTCTGATTGACGGAGAGAATTTTACCAGCTTTTGCCGCTTCATCGCGCAGTGCAATGGCTTCTTCGAGCGTCAGAGCCAGCGGCTTTTGCGCGAGAACGCCCTTGATATGCGGCTCTGCCAACGCTTTGCGGATCAGTGCCGGTTGCTGATCTGGCGGATAGGCAATATCAATAATTTCAATATTGTCGTCAGCGATCAGCGCTTCAGGCGTGTCGTGAACATTAGCAATCCCCCAGCGCTCGGCAACCTCTGCGGCCTTTGATCTGGTGCGCGAAGCGATGGCTGCAACGTTAAAACCTGCCTGCTTATAGGCGGCAAGATGGCACTCGGCCATGATCATGCCCGCACCGATGCAACCAATCTTGAAATCCCGAACCCGAACCTGCGGATCAGGGGCAAAGCCCTGCGCTGCGCTCATACATTCCTCCCATGACATGCGACATCAAGAAGAACCTTGAATGGCTCCGCCCAATGAAATCGACCTCCATCGACACGGAGCGAATTATTGAAGATAGCTTTAGAAGGTGTCAACATCACAACAAATCATTTTACATCATTAGCAATCTTTTTTGATCGGAAAATGATCTCAACGACAATTTTATCTGCTTTTATACGTGCAAATGATGGTTTTTGATGTAAATTAAACATCAAGAATGCGTAGAATTGAGGAATCAGGCTTGCGATCAAAAATTACAGATGTTGCCAAGGCGGCAGGCGTATCGACTGCGACTGTCGATCGTGTCCTAAACAACCGTGCGGGTGTGAGCAACCGAACGCGGGAAATCGTGTTCAATGCAGCGCATAGTCTTGGCTATATCGCAGGAACACTGAGCGAAGAAACCGTTCCATTGAAATCAATCAAGCTCGCCTTTGTACTCCCCGCAGGAACCAACACATTCATAGCCAATCTGCATGACCAGATCGCCAAGCAGGCACTGTTGCAGCCAGAAATTGATGTGACCATACACAGCGTCGAAGGTTTCAACCCGGATACGCTGGCGCAAGCCTTGGAAAACCTGAAGGGCAAAGCGCACGGCGTCGGCGTCATTGCGCTTGATCATCCAAGCGTGCGCGAAGCAATGCGTTCGCTCGCCCAGTCCGGCATTCCTATTGTGACGATTGCCTCTGATATTCTGCATGTGCCGCGCATCCGTTACATCGGCATCGATAATCGCGCAGCAGGCCGTCTTGGCGGCTATATTCTGGGACGTTTTCTGGGAAAATCCAGAGGAAGCAAGATTGCGCTTTTTGCAGGGTCGCTCTCATATCGCGGCCATGAAGAGCGCGAAATGGGCTTTCGCCGCGCCATTTCGGAGGAATTTCCGCATCTCAACATCGTTGAACTCAACGAAATCGAAGATGACCGAGAGCGCGCCTATAGCGAAACGACTGCTGTCCTTAAACGCCATGCAGACCTTGCTGGCATTTATAATCTTGGCGCAGGAAATCAGGGCATTGGACAGGCCTTGTCGGATGCAGGTAAATCCGGCGCTATCGTATTTATCGGGCATGAACTGACCGAAGACACCAAACGCTTCCTGCTCAATGGAACAATGGACGCAGTGATTGATCAGAACCCGCGTGTGGAAGCGCGTGAAGCCCTGTCAGTCCTGATCAACACCATCAAAAATCAGCCGTTCGATGAACATCCACCACGCATTCAGGTGATATTCAGAGAAAATATCCCCGAAAGCTGATGACGAATTACTTTGTATAAAGGTCTCGTGAGCGCTCCAGATGGTGACGCATGGCACCTTCGGCGCCATCGGCGTCTTTGGCGGCGATTCTATCAAGAATTTCCTCATGCTCGACGAGCGTGAAGTTTTCTTTACCCGTCCATATCAACATATGGGTATGATATTCACGCAGCCATGCGAGCATTGCTTCACTTAGGCCCACAAAGATCGGATTGCCCGAAATCTTCGCAATTCGAATGTGAAATTCCATATCGGCAGAGATGAATGCATCCGCATCGCCCAGCGACGTGCGCTGCCGATCAACGATTGCTTTCAGATCAGCAACATCCTGCGCGGTTGCCTTCAAAGTCGCTTCGCGCGCAATTCCACGCTCAAAGAAAATACGCGCATTCTTAAGATGCTCAAGCGAATCAATCGACTGTGCCAGCATGATTTTTGCTGTCGGATCAACCTGTTGAAAGATAGACCTCGCAGTGAGCTTCAAGACCTTTGCGCGCTCACCATGCGAAATGCTGACCAACCCCATTTTGGCGAGCGATTGCATAGCTTCACGGATCGCAGGACGGCCTACGCCAAAGCGTTCCATCAAGACACGCTCAGACGGCATCTCATCGCCGGGCATTAGTTCGCCCGACGTAATCATGTTTTCAAGCCGGTCAAAAACCTCATCGGATAATTTGCGGCGAACGATAGGTTCTATAGGCTTGTTCATTGCATCTCGCTGCTCACGCACGTTCTCCTCTTATGCATCGTCAAGCGACCAGATAAAAGCTGTTACCCACTTTCTCGTGAATGGGCTAACAATTTTCCACTTGCAGATATTGGAATACTCATTATACCAGTTCGCACTCGGAGCCAAGCGCTTCAGTCGCATCCTTGAAAGCGAGGAGAAACTTTCGGGGCGATGCGCGAAATAAACTGTCGGAGCATTTCTGACATGGGTGGAAACGAGAGCGGATCCCGAAAAGTGTGAAACGATTTTCGGAAAAGATGCGCTTTAAAACAAGCAGCGAGCGACAAAAAATCCGATGAATATCTGTCTGACCTATCGCATTGAGACAACCGGCAGCATCGAACAGATGGCAGCCAAGATCGCCAGCGATCAGTCAACCGGCACTTTTGTCGCCCTTCCTGGCGAGACAGAAGAACTCAAAGCTCGCGTTGCAGCGCGTGTTCTGGAAATTCGCCCGCTCGAAGATGCAACAGTTCCCGCTTGGCCAGAACTTGAACCCGGACACGGCCCAATTAAGCGCGCCGATGTTGATATTTCTTTTCCGCTTGATGCGGTCGGCACCGACCTTGCAGCGCTGATGACCATTGCTGTTGGCGGTGTTTACTCGATCAAGGGCATGACCGGCATTCGCGTTGTCGATATGAAGTTGCCGGAAGCCTTCAAGAATGCGCATCCTGGCCCACAATTCGGCATTGCCGGAAGCCGTCGTCTGACAGGCGTCGAAAAGCGCCCGATCATCGGCACGATCGTTAAGCCAGCGCTTGGTCTACGTCCGCAGGAGACAGCAGAACTCGTCGGCGAACTTATTGAATCGGGCGTTGATTTCATCAAGGACGATGAAAAGCTGATGAGTCCGGTCTATTCGCCGCTTAAAGAGCGCATTGCAGCGATCATGCCGCTTATTCTCAATCATGAACAGAAGACAGGTAAAAAGGTCATGTATGCGTTTGGCATTTCGCATGCTGATCCTGATGAAATGATGCGCAATCATGACATGGTGCTAAAGGCTGGCGGCAATTGCGCCGTGGTCAACATCAACTCGGTCGGTTTTGGCGGCATGAGCTTCCTGCGCAAGCGCTCCGGCCTTGTTCTGCACGCACATCGCAATGGCTGGGATATTTTGACTCGCAATCCGGGCACTGGCATGGATTTCCGCGTCTATCAGCAGTTCTGGCGCTTGCTCGGCGTGGATCAGTTCCAGATCAACGGCATCCGCGTGAAATACTGGGAGCCTGACGAAAGCTTCGTTAATTCGTTCAAGGCCGTCAGTACGCCGCTATTTGATCCATCCGATTGCCCGCTTCCCGTTGCCGGTTCCGGCCAATGGGGCGGACAGGCACCGGAAACCTATGAGCGCACAGGCCGCACGACGGACCTGCTTTATCTTTGCGGCGGCGGCATTGTCAGCCATCCCGGCGGACCAGCATCGGGCGTTCGCGCCGTGCAGCAGGCATGGGAAGCAGCAGTCGCGGGCATTCCACTCGAAACTTACGCAACGGACCATCCTGAACTTGCGGCTTCGCTTGCGAAGTTCGGCCCCGTTAACGCAAATGGGGGAGGCGAATAATGTCAAAAGCACCTCACGATCTTCTTCTCTCTTATTACGGCGACGATCTCACCGGCTCCACCGACGTTATGGAGGCCATGGCATCCAATGGTGTCGATACCGTTCTGTTCATGAATGTGCCGGACGAAGCGCTGCTTTCGCGCTTTTCGCATTGCAAGGCGATTGGCCTCGCTGGCACCAGCCGCAGCGAGACGCCGGAATGGATGCAGGAAAATCTCACGCCTGCATTCAACTGGCTAAAAAGCCTTAATGCAGCGATTGTGCATTACAAAGTCTGCTCGACATTCGATTCTGCACCGAAGGTGGGCAATATCGGCAAGGCTGTCGAAATAGGCAAAGCGATCTTCGATCAGGCCTATGTGCCGGTGATTGTCGGCGCACCGCAATTGAAGCGCTACACGTCCTTTGGTAATCTGTTTGCGGCTTATCAGGGCGAAGTCTATCGCATCGACCGTCATCCGGTCATGAGCCGTCATCCGGTTACACCCATGCATGAAGCCGACCTGCGCGTGCATCTCGCTCAGCAGACGGCGCTTAAAACCGTACTTGCCGACCTCGTAGCGCTTTCAGCCGCCGATGCAAATGACCTTGTAGACGCGATTGTCAAAGATGCTGACGGCATGTTGCTGCTTGATGTGGACAGCCGCGAAAGCCAGTTGCAGGCAGGCGAACAACTCTGGCGTCTGCGGCCTGATGCTGGCTGGTTCGTTGCTGGCTCGTCAGGCGTTGAATATGCGCTTTTGGCTGCATGGGCAAAGGCCGGACTGATCGGCACTACAAAAGAATTCCCACTTCCCGGCAAAGCTGACCGCATTGCGGTTGTTTCGGGCAGCGTATCACCGACAACTGAACGCCAGATCCGTCATGCGACGGCATCAGGATTCACCGGCATTGATCTTAATCCGCTCGATCTGCTTGGCGAAAACAGCAATCAGGCAATCGAAACTGCCATCGCTCAGGGTCAGCAGGCACTTCAGCAGGGTAACAGCGTGATCTTGAACACGGCGCTTGGTCCATCGGCTGATCGTGGAACCGAAATCGATAAGATCACAGGCAGCCGACACAAGCTGGCACGCAGCCTCGGCTTCATCCTCCGCAGCCTTGTTGAGCGCGAAAAACTTACCCGCGCTGTAATCGCAGGCGGCGATACTTCCAGCCACGCATTGCGTGAATTGCATGTCGATGCACTCACCACGCTTCTGCCGCTGCCACAAACACCGGGGTCGCCGCTTTGTACGGCGCACGGCGCTCACCCCGCCACCAACGGCCTACAGATTGCCCTTAAGGGCGGTCAGGTCGGTTCTGACGGATATTTCAGCCAGATTCGTGACGGTCTCACCGCTTAAATCTGGAATACTCATTGACTGGTTATACCAGTTAAGCTACCAAAACTACGGGAAGGAAATACAATCATGACAGCTATTGCTCTGTTCGGCGCAGGTGGCAAGATGGGCTACCGTCTGGCCAAGAACCTTAAAGGTTCGCGCTTTGACGTTCGTCACATCGAAGTCAGCGAAGTCGGTAAAGCACGTCTGAAGGACGATCTCGGCCTAGATACAGTCGATGTTGATGCAGGTCTTGAAGGCGCAGAAGTCGTTATCCTGGCTGTTCCAGATACCATCATCGGTAAAGTTGCAGCAGGCATCGTTGACAAGCTGAAGCCAGGCACCATGGTTGTTGCACTCGATGCAGCAGCACCATTCGCCGGTCACCTGCCAGAACGCGCAGACCTCACCTATTTCGTCACGCATCCTTGCCATCCGCCAATCTTCAACGATGAAACCGATCCTGCTGCAAAGCGCGATTTCTTCGGCGGTATTGCTGCCAAGCAGCACATCGTTTCGGCTCTGATGCAGGGTCCGGAAGAAGCCTATGCACTCGGCGAAGAAGTCGCCAAGGTCATCTGGGCTCCTGTCATGCGCTCGCACCGCGTCACTGTTGAGCAGCTCGCAATTCTTGAGCCAGGCCTTTCGGAAACCGTTGCAGCTTCGCTTCTCGTTGTTATGAAGCAGGCCATGGACGAAACCGTTCGTCGCGGCGTTCCTGAAGAAGCAGCACGCGACTTCCTGCTCGGCCACATGAATGTTCTGGGCGCTGTCATCTTTGGCGAAGTTCAGGGCGTGTTCTCGGATGCATGCAACAAGGCAATCGAATTCGGCATTCCAGCGCTGATGCGCGACGATTGGAAAAACGTTTTCGAACCAGAAGAAATTGCAGAAAGCATTCGTCGCATCACGTAATATCTATCGGGGAGAGCGCAAGCTCTCCCTTCACTGCCTCTTGGGAAATGGGGCTTTAATTGGGAGGAAAACATGAAGTTTACACGTAGGACAATTGCGCGCGGTTTTGCCGTAGCAGCTCTTTCGGCCACCTTGGCAGGTGGCGCGGTCATGCCGGCCTGGGCAGCAGACCTTATCGCGATCATCACGCCATCGCATGACAATCCATTCTTTAAAGCGGAAGCCGTTGGCGCTGAAGCAAAAGCCAAGGAACTTGGCTACGAAACACTTATCCTCGTGCATGATGACGATGCCAACAAGCAGTCGCAGCTTGTCGACACGGCAATCGGCCGTGGCGCAAAAGCCATCATTCTCGACAATGCCGGTTCAGAAGCGTCAATCGCTGCTGTTCAGAAGGCAAAAGATGCTGGCATTCCATCCTTCCTGATCGACCGCGAAATCAACGCGACCGGCATTGCCGTCTCCCAGATTGTTTCCAACAATTATCAGGGTGCGCAGCTCGGCGCGGAAGAATTCGTGAAGCTGATGGGCGAAGAAGGCAATTACGTTGAATTGCTGGGCCGCGAAGCAGATCTGAATGCTGGTATCCGCTCCAAGGGCTATCACGATGTGATCGATGATTATCCTGATCTGAAGATGGTTGCACAGCAGTCGGCCAACTGGAGCCAGCCAGAAGCCTTCACCAAGATGCAGAGTATTTTGCAGGCAAACCCGGATATTAAGGGCGTTATCGCTGGTAACGACACTATGGCCATGGGTGCATGGGCAGCGCTTGAAGCAGCTGGCCGCAAGGATGTAATCGTTGTCGGCTTCGACGGCTCGAACGATGTTCGTGACTCGATCAAGGCAGGCGGCATCAAGGCAACCGTTCTCCAGCCAGCCTTCGCACAGGCACAGATGGCAGTTATTCAGGCTGATGAATACATCAAGACCGGCAAAGGCCCAGCTGAAGAAAAGCAGCTGATGGATTGCGTTCTGATCAACGCTGACAATGCAGACAAGCTCGAAACCTTCGCTTTGAAGGACTAACTCCCAAGGCTTGCGAGGACGGGAGCGCCGACAAATGTTAGCGCTCCCAACAGCATTTCTTCTATCGAGGATATTCTCATGTCAGTGCTGAAGTCAGCTTCCATTGTCCTGCTGGCCTGCGGCGTCGCGCTTTCGGGCTGCAAGATCATCAAAACGCCAACAGCAGAAGAAGCCGCAGAAGCACGCGGCGATAATTTCAACCCGGATCGCTCGGTTGCCGAAATCTGGGAAAGCAAAGTCGTTCCTTATTTCGCAGAAAAATCCATATCGCTCGGCGAAGTGATGGATGCTGCCAATAGCAATCTTGATGAGGCTGGCGAAAAGTTCGGTCATCGCGAGAAGCAAGGCAATGCGCCATGGACCTTCGCAACCAAGCTTGAAGGCACTGTGGTTGACGCAGAAACCAAATCGCGTGCCGCCTATGTTGATGTGGACAGCAATGGCGACGGCAAAGCAGATGCGCGCGTTCAGATCGGGCCGACAGTGCGTGGCACTGCAATCCGCGACGCTCTTAAAATCGTCAACTTCAACGAATTTCGCAATCAGATTGAATGGGCGCAATTCGGTAAGTCGTTCAATATTCGTATAAACGACGAAACGCTTACAAAACTGCCGCGTGAAGAGCTGATCGGTATGAAAGTGACTGCAACCGGCGCTTTCTCGATGCCATCAAAGGGTCAGTTGCCGCTGTTCACCCCTGTTTCAATTTCCATGGAGAAATGATCCATGGAAGACGAAACACATAACAAGGACGACATCGTCCTCAGACTTGAGGACGTGTCGAAGGTCTATTCAGGCATTGTCGCGGTCAAGCGCGCCAATCTCGAATTGCGCCGTGGTTCAGTCAATGTGCTGGTTGGTGAAAATGGTGCTGGCAAATCTACGCTGATGAAAATCATCGCCGGTGTTGAACGTCCTACCATTGGCAAGATCATTCTCGACGGCGAAGAAGTATCCTTCGATAGCCCCGCTGACGCGCAAAAACGCGGCATTGCGATGATTTTTCAGGAACTGAACCTGTTTTCAAACATGTCAGTCGCGGAAAATATCTTTGCCAAGCGTGAAATCACTCGCGGCATACGCGGGATTGACCACAAGGCGCAGATCAAAAAGGCCAATGAATATCTCGACCGTCTGGATGCGGGCATTGATGCCCGAACCATGGTTGCAGACCTGCCGATCGGTCAGCAACAGCTCGTCGAAATTGCCAAAGCCATTTCGATTGATGCGCGTATCGTTATCATGGATGAGCCGACTTCGGCTCTTTCAGCCGCTGAAGTGGATATTCTCTTCAAGGTAATCGCAGACCTCAAAAGTCGCGGTGTGGCTATCGTCTATATCTCGCATCGTTTGGAAGAACTGATGCGCATTGGCGATTACATCACCGTGCTTCGTGATGGGCAGATTACCGGTCAGGAAGAAATCAAAAACATCAACACGCAATGGATTGTGCGGTCGATGATTGGCTCTGATGCCAAGGATTTCGCCAAGGCAGTGACGCACAAGATGGGTGGCGAAATGTTTCGCGCCGAAAACATCACCCTGCCTCGCGCAATTGGCGGTCTGGCTGTAGACAATGTATCGCTCAGCGTTCGTGCAGGTGAAGTGCTCGGAATTTACGGCCTTATGGGTGCCGGACGCTCCGAGTTCTTTGAATGCATCATGGGACAGCACGCGCATTCCACCGGCGAGATTTACATCGACGGCAAGAAAGTGACCGAGCGTGACACCACCCGTCGTATCAGACGCGGACTGGCGCTGATCCCTGAAGATCGGCAGCGCGAAGGTCTGGTGCAAATCTTGTCGATTGCCAGCAATCTGACACTGGCGAGCCTTGATCGTCTTGCGCGTTTTTTCCACATTTCGCCCAAGCGTGAAAAACAGGCCATCCAGGAAGCCATCAAAGATTTGGCGATCAAAGCGCCCAACCCTGATTTTGAGGTCACTTCAATGTCAGGCGGCAACCAGCAGAAGGTTGTTATCGGCAAGGCTTTGATGACCAATCCGAAAGTTCTGCTGATGGACGAGCCATCGCGCGGTATTGATGTTGGCGCAAAAGCTGACGTTTTCCGCACCATGCGCAGGCTTGCCGGTGAAGGGCTCGCTATTCTGTTTTCAACATCTGATCTGGAAGAAGTCATGGCGCTCTCCGATCGCATCGCGGTGCTCAGCAATGGGAAGCTGATTGCCATATTTGACCGCGAAAACGCGACAGAAGCCGACATTGTTGCCGCTTCGGCCAAGGGCCACGGACATGTCAACGACCATGACCAACAAACAAGGGAACTCGCGTCATGACAGCCAAAACCACGGCAGCCTCTGACCCAACCTTTTCGAGCGGTTCAGCTCTGCTGACGCTGATGAAACTGCGAACCTTTATTGCGCTTTTTGCAGTATTTATTTTCTTCGCATTCGCAGCACCAAACTTCCTTTCGACAGCCAATCTCATTTTGATGTCGAAGCACGTAGCTCTCAACGCATTCCTTGCGATGGGCATGACATTCGTCATTATCACCGGCGGCATCGATTTGTCGGTTGGCTCCATCGTCGGCCTTTGCGGCATGGTCGCTGGCGGCCTGTTGATCTACGGCATTGACCTTGGCATCGGCTACACGATGTATTTCAACGTGATTGAAATCTCACTTATCACGCTTGCAGTCGGTGTGGCCGTTGGCTTCGTCAACGGATTGCTCATAACGCGGCTCAATGTTGCGCCGTTCATCGCAACACTCGGAACGCTTTATGTCGCGCGCGGCTTGGCACTGCTATCATCCGACGGTCAGACCTTCCCGAACCTCGTCGGCCGTGAAGACCTCGGCACACAGGGCTTTGGTTTCCTGGGCGCGGGCAGCATTCTTGGATTGCCAGTGTCGATCTGGATTCTGGTCGTTGTCGCACTCGCAGCCGCTTATATCGCGCGTTACACGCCCCTTGGCCGACAGATTTTCGCCGTTGGCGGCAATGAACGTGCGGCGCGCATGTCCGGTATTCGCGTTGATCGCGTCAAGATGTTCGTTTACATGTTTTCGGGCTTCTGTGCGGCAATTGCAGGTCTTATCATCTCGTCAGAATTGATGGCGTCGCATCCGGCAACGGGTAACTCTTTCGAGCTGAACGCGATTGCTGCGGCAGTTCTGGGCGGCACCTCCATGTCAGGCGGACGCGGCACAATCGGCGGCACAATTATCGGTGCTTTCGTTATAGGTATTCTCTCCGACGGTCTGGTCATGATGGGCGTATCGTCCTTCTGGCAGATGGTCATCAAAGGGCTTGTCATCATCATTGCCGTGGTGGTCGATCAGGCACAGCGCCGCCTCCAGCAGCGCGTAACACTCATGCAAATGGCAAAAGCAGGATAAAAATGGCAGACTTGAATGGCGCTCTCATAGGTTGTGGCTTCTTCGCAATCAATCAGATGCATGCATGGAATGACGTTTCAGGTGCCAAAATTGTGGCAATCTGCGACCGTGATCCTGAGCGGTTGAAGATTGTCGGCGATCAGTTCGGCATCGAACGCCGCTACACAGATGCAAACGCGCTGTTTTATGATGGTGGTATCGACTTTGTCGATATCGCCACCACAGTCTCCAGCCATCGCGCTCTGGTCGAACTTGCAGCCGAACATAAAGTGCCAGCAATCTGCCAAAAGCCATTTGCCAAGACACTTGATGATGCAAAAGCCATGGTGAAAGTCTGCCGTGAGGCAGGCATTCCGCTGATGGTACATGAAAACTTCCGCTGGCAGGCGCCTATTCAAGCTGTACGTAAAGCGCTTGATAGCGGTGTCATCGGCGCACCTTTCTGGGGACGTTTTTCCTTCCGTTCGGGCTTTGATGTATTCTCCGGTCAGCCGTACTTGGCCGAGGGCGAACGCTTCATCATCGAGGATCTCGGCATCCACACGCTTGATATTGCGCGCTTCATTCTGGGCGATGTGACCAGCCTTGTTGCGCGTACCAAACGCGTTAATCCGAAGATCAAGGGCGAGGATGTTGCAACCATTCTTATGGACCATGAAAATGGTGCCACATCAATTGTCGATGTGAGCTATGCGACCAAGCTTGAAACCGATCCATTCCCGGAAACCCTCATTGAACTCGACGGCACCGACGGTTCGATCCGGCTTTATCAGGGCTATCGCCTTGAGGTGATTACACCTTCTGGCACCGCGGTTTCCAACGTTTCGCCAAAACTGCTTTCGTGGGCCTCGAGACCTTGGCACAATATTCAGGAAAGCGTTTTTGCCATTCAGCAACATTGGGTGGATAAGCTTGCATCAGGTGAAGAAACCTCGACATCAGGGGCAGACAATCTCAAAACGTTCGCGCTTGTTGAAGCGGCCTATGACAGTGCTGCTAGTGGCAACCGCATCGACGTGATTGCGCTGCTCAAATGAGCAGCATCGATCCCTTCCTGCTGTATGGCACACGTGAGGCTGAAACCCCGCCTAAAAACCTCAAGGCTGGCTTGCTTTGCGTTGATCTGAGCGACGGCAATCTCCGCACCATAAAATATGATGGTGTCGAGGTTTTGCGTGGTGTGTCCTATCTGGTGCGTGATCGGGATTGGGGAACCTATAATCCGGCAATCCACGATCTGAATGTCGAGCAAAGCGACCACGGCTTTAGCGTGAGCTATCAGGCACGTTGCGAAGGCCCTGATGCCACAAAACTCGCCATCGATGTGCGTATTGAGGCTGATAACAATGGAACACTGACGTTTGACGCTGTGGCCAACACCGCAACCGGCTTTGAAACGAACCGCTGCGGTTTCTGTATTCTACATCCGATTGTTGGCGTTGCCGGTTCGCCTGTCACTGTTGAACATGTCGATGGCACGCGCAACGAAACCCATCTGCCTGACCTGATTGAGCCATGGCAACCTTTCAAAGATATGCGCGCCATCACCCACGAGGCAATGCCGGGCGTTTTCGCCGAATGCCGCATGGAAGGCGATACGTTTGAGATGGAAGATCAGCGCAACTGGTCTGATGCCTCTTATAAAACCTATGTGCGCCCGCTCGCTCTGCCGTGGCCTTACCCGATCGAAGCATCACAGCCTCTGCACCAGCGCGTTGTCCTCAATATTCGCGACACGCGCGAAGCTGCTTCAAAGACGACCAAAAGTGCTGGACCCGTGCGCATTACGCTCGGTAAGACAAGCGGCAAAATGCCGAATATCGGCATCATCATCACGCCGGAAGAAGCCAAAGCAAGCCTTGCCGCAATTGATCTTCTGCACGAGGTAGCACCGCAGGATTTGCTGTTTCACTACGACCCGCTGGCGGGCCATGACGGATCAGCATTCGTCGATTTTGCAGCACTGGCAAAGCTTCACAAGGGTCGCGTTTCGCTTGAAATCGCATTGCCTTGCGAGAAATCGCTCTTTGATGAGACGAAGGCCATCGCCGCAGACATGAAAGCGGCAGGCTTTACGCCAGACGCGATCATGATCTCACCAGCAATCGACCGACAATCGACACCTCCCGGCAGTGCATGGCCGCCCTGCCCGCCGCTTGAAGACGTCTATGTGGCAGCAAGAGTAGCTTTTCCGGACGTGAAGCTTGGCGGCGGCATGCTGAGCTATTTCACCGAGCTTAATCGCAAGCGCGTTCCCAGTGATCTTATTGACTTCGTCTCACACTGCACCAATCCGATTGTGCATGCGGCGGATGATCTGAGCGTCATGCAGACGCTGGAGGCGCTGCCTTTCATTACCCGTTCGGTACGCGCGATCTACGGCGACAAGCCCTATCGCATCGGGCCGTCGACCATCCCCATGCGCCAGAACCCTTATGGCAGCAGGACGATGGAAAACCCGAATGGCAAGCGCATTGCGATGGCCAATCGCGACCCGCGCCATAATGGGAAATTCGCGGAAAGCTTCGCATTGGCCTATGCAATATCGGTGCTGAATGCTGATCTCGACAGCCTTACGCTTTCAGCCCTCACCGGGCCTTTCGGACTCATTGCAGACGAGAATGAACCGGTCGCTACTGGTAACACGCGCCCTTTGTTCAATGCTGTAAAAATGCTTGCACAGCTTGCCGGAAAAAACTTCAGGCTATGCCAGTCTTCGCGTCCATCGGACGTTTTGGCAATGGCGGTAGAAAAGAAGGTCTGGCTGGTCAATATTACACCACATGAACAGGATGTGGTGGTTGCAGGTAGCAAGATGATGACTTTGCCACCCTATGGCTTGCAGTTGAGCATGATCTAAAAAACGGGCCAATGGCCCGTTTTTCATTTAGACACTCGGATACTGAGCGTCCGTCACATGCTCCATCCAGTCGACGACTTTACCGTCGAGTTGTTCCTGAATGGCAATATGGGTCATCGCATTTTTTGGTGACGCACCATGCCAATGCTTTTCATTTGGCTCAAACCAGACAACATCGCCGGGATGGACTTTTTCAATCGGTCCGCCCTCACGCTGCACCAACCCCAAACCAGCGGTAACAATCAGTGTCTGTCCCAGTGGATGGGTATGCCAAGCGGTCCGGGCACCCGGTTCAAATGTCACGGTAGCCGCTGCAGCGCGCCGCGCTTCATTGGGCGAAAACAACGGATCAATGCGAACCTTGCCCGTGAACCAGTCTACAGGACCCACACCTGATGGCGCAGATCCATTTCTTTTGATTTCCATAGCGTTCTCCTGTCCGTGCATAAGATAGCGTCATGACATGGCAAAGAAATAGCAAAACGCCGATCTCATGACCGGCGTTTATCAAATAGATTTGAATCAGTTAGCGGCGTTTTGCAGGAAACTCTCCAAGCTTCATGCCATGTCGCTTGCTCAGTTCGACGGTCACGGCCTCAATTTCCCGCGCTTTGCGTTCCGCATCCCAACCAAATTCAACACTGAGAATGTCGCCGATTGCCGCAAGATTGGCATTCGACAACGCGCCGTCAATTGCCAGTGTCGTGCGTCGCAGCACAACGTCCGAGAGATGCACCACCAGCTCATTGCGCGCAATCCACGCGATTTCCGCACGGCTGATGCTGTCCGTATCAGGCAGAAGTGTAACGCCAACTTTGGCTTCATCATGAATGATCGGCAGAGCGGTCGTGCCATAACGCTGCAAAAGTGTCTCGACACGTTCGACTGCAAGCCCGGTTTCCTTGGCGTTTTTCGCCACCCATGCGGCGCGTGCACGGTCATCAGTCGGGTAATCCTTGCCGCCACCGATGGTCAAAGTGCGGGTTGATTTGAGACGCTCACGATTAAAGCGCTTGAGCACCGTATCAGCGACTTCTTCGGCAAAGCCGCGGAACGTGGTCCACTTGCCACCAACCAGCGAAATGATCGGAAACGGACGACCAGCATCCGGCTCAATAACCGGAGCCGAGTGATCACGACTGATCAGGCCCGGCTCAGACGCATTCGACGCAGGCAGCGGACGAATGCCACTATAGGTGTAGACGATTTGGCTGCGATCAAATTTCAGCTTCGGCAGCAGCGAACGCAGGCTCTCGATGAAGTAATCGATTTCCTTGTCTTCCGCGAAAACCTCATCCGGATTGTTTGCCGGAATATCCGTCGAACCGACCAGCGCAAGACCATGATAATCATAGACAAGACAGATACGACCATCATCCGCCTCGAAATAGATCATCCGGCCCTTCAGGCTCTTCACCAGCTCGGGATGATTTACAAGAATATGCGAGCCCTTGGTGCCGCCAATCATCTTGGTTTCTTTGCCAAGCGCCGCATTTACATGATCGATCCATGGACCAGCGGCATTGATGACGATCTTTGGCTTGATCGTGAAAGCAGCACCATCCGGCCCTTCAAAGCTCACTGCACCGTCGCGGGCTGCAACAATGGAGCTGAAATTGGCTGCTGCGCTCTTGGGATTGGCTTTCACGCCGTCGCTGACAAGCTCATAAACCAGACGTTCCGGCTTGCTGACCCATGCATCATAATAAATGCCACCCGCCACGATAGAAGGCGTCATGTATGGCATTTCCTTCAAGGCACTCTTTTTGAAGAGAAAATTATGCTTTGGCATGACGCGCTCACGCGCACCAAAATAATCGTAAAGACCAAGACCAATCTTGATGAGAACCGCGCCACGGCTGCGCGGTGCTGTGGTTGAACCGAATAGGGTACGAAGTGCTGCGGCAATACCCTTAGTCCAGGAGAAAACCGGAATAAATGTCGGCAGCGGACGGACATTATGCGGCGCGTTTTTGAGCAGGATATTACGCTCAACAGTTGATTGCGCCACGAGACCAAATTCGCCGGTTTCCAGATATTTAAGGCCACCGTGAATAAGACGCGAAGGAGCAGCACTGGTACCAGAACCAAAGTCGCCCTTATCAACAATGAAGCAGCTCACGCCCTGTTCACTCAAATCGCGATAGAGCCCCGCGCCATTGATGCCAGCCCCTAAAATGAGCACATCAACACCTTCAGCTTCGAGTTGACTGATGCGGCTCTTCATTTGGGCACTGCTTACGAAATCGTTCATTTCACTGTCTTTACATATTCGGTGCGCTTAGAGGCGCATTGGATTTCAATCCGTCAGGGCATCGATCTTAGGCCAGATCGGTCCAAGTGCAGATGCGATTTCCTTGAACAACGCATAGCGCTTTTCATACTGCTCGCTGCGCGCTGCATCCGGTGTGTAGGTACGGCCAATTGCATCAAGATCGCGCGGATCGCTATAAACATCAGCAAAAACGCCAGCGCACTTGCCCGCGCAAAGTGCTGCACCCCATGCTGCCGCTTCATCCGTATCAGTGACTGTGACCGGCATACCCAGCACATTCGCAAACATCTGCGCAAAGGATGGGCTGCGCGAAACGCCACCAGTCAAACGTGCTGCGGAAATTTCGAAGCCGTCTTTGAGATGGTCGACATGAATACGGTGATTGAAGGCGATGCCCTCCCACACCGCGCGCAGCATATCGCCACGTTCCTGCCAACCGCGAAGTCCGAAGAACGCACCGCTTGCCATTGCACCATAAGGCGAGCCAAAGAGATAAGGATGGAACATCGCCGTTGAAGGCTTAGCTAATGCTGCATCAATTTCCGGGCGCAGCATATCATGAATGGAGCGGCCTGTTTCTTCCGCTTCACGGCGTTCCGCCGCGCAGAGCTTGTCCAGGAACCAGTCGTAATTTGCAGTGGAAGCAGGCGAGATGGACATATTGTTCCACTCTCCCGGCGCAATCCCATTGCGGCAGAACCAGCTCTTGTCGACATTTGGCTTGGACGACAGCGTTTCGTTGATCGAGTATGTGCCAGCCACGACCGCAACCGTACCGATCTTAAGACCGCCGACACCAAGGGCCGAAGCCGTCACATCGTGCAGACCGCCGACGACTGGCGTTCCCGCAACAAGCCCGGTACGGCTGGCGCATTCCTGCGAAACACCACCGATGATTTCGTCTGAGCGCGACATAGGCGGCAGCGCATCCCAGAGTGCTTCAAGGCCAAAAAGTTTGAGCGCATCTTTGGAATAGTCCTGCGTTTTATAATCAGTGAAAGACGTCGATGCCTCGGTGCGGTCAGTACCAACTTCGCCCGTCAAACAAAAACGCAGCCAGTCCTTACAGGCAATCACATGACCAATGCGATTATAGCGGTCAGGCTCATTTTCCTTGACCCAAGCCAAGATAGCGGAGGGAGCCGAAGCATGCGGCAGTTGGCCAGTAACAGCAATCGACTGGTCCGCGACTGCGCTGCTTAACCAACGTTCAGCAACATCAACGGCACGACTATCGAGCGACAAGATACCTTTGCCAAGCGGGCGACGGTCCTTGTCCAGCATATAAATTCCATCGCCATGCGCAGTGGTTGCAATAGCGAGAATATCCGATGCTGGGCGTCCACTTTTTGCGAGTGCTTCGGCAATGGCATCTTCCGTTGCATTCCAAAACTCATCCATGTCGCGCTCGACATGGCGAGGCTTTGGAAAATATTGAGGGACACGGCGGCGCGCAACGGCAAGCGTTGTGCCATCGACGTCGAATATAACGGCTTTCGTGACGGTCAGTCCGCTATCAATTCCCAACAGAGACGGCATGGATCGTATTTCCTGATATGTATGCGCTAAATTCTTAAGCCTTGCGGCTAATCTTTCGTTCCGCTCAAGCCGGCGATGACCACATTGATGCCCTGTGCCTGCATCCGTTCAACATGTTCGAGCGGCGTTTTGTCATCGACAATCACCACATCAAAATCTTTCAGCGCGCCAAAATTATGCAGCGCGCGACGTTCGAATTTTGTGTGGTCGGTCAACAGCACGCGTTTTGCAGAACTCTCCAGCATCGCCCGCTTGGTTTCCACCATTTCCGGCGATTGGTGAAACAACAGATCATCGGTAATTGCGGCGATAGAAATAAACACCACATCAGCGCGCAGACGACGAATTTCATGGATGGTCATGCCACCGACAAAGGCGTTGCACCAGTTATAAAGCTGACCACCAAGACCCAGCAGCGTGACATCTTTTATATCGCGCACTTCATTCATCAGGATCAGCGAATTGGTGATAACAGTCAGCGGACCCTTCTCGACTAGATATGGCACCATCTGGAGAACGGTTGTGGAATCATCCAGAAAAATAGCCTGACCCGGCTCTACGAATTGCATCGCGGCTTCAGCGATCAGCTTCTTTTCTTCGGATTGGCGAGCAACCCGATAGAGGTCGCTTGCCTCAATAAGGCTCGTCGGGGCTGCGGAAACAATGCCGCGCGATTTGCGAAACAGGCCGCGACTAACCAGTTCATCCACATCCCGATGCGCGGTCATGAGGCTGATTGCAAAACGCTCGGTCAGATCTTCGATCCGAACCGATCCTTCGGACATAATCAATTCGGCGATTTGCTGGCGGCGAACCAGCTGACGTGCGTGCCGACTATCGTTCGGCACCTGCTCTGTCATCAGACTGTCTATGCTTGCTTTGTTGCTTGTAACCATGCCTATCACTCGTCCCCAGCCCGCCAATTTCCTATTGGCCGGTCCCGATTCATAGCCTCGGTACTAAAATATAAAACGGGGCGCAGACTAAACCGCGCCCCATTTCATCAGGTCTTACTGTTCCAGAACGAATGGAGCAGTATACTTGTCAACATTGTCCTTGGTGATCAGGAAGCAATCAAAAAGCTGCTTTTCCTGGTCAACGCCGGTCTTGCCTGTCTTGATAAAGTTGTCGGCCTGCTTAACAGCAGCTTCCGAGAAAATCGCAACTGGCTGAAGAACGGTGTACTGAAGTTCACCGGCCTTGATTGCAGCAACTGCATCTGGCGAACCATCAAAACCACCAACTTTAACCTGATCAAGCTTGCCAGCCTTCTTCAGAGCAGCGATTGCACCGAGAGCCATTTCGTCGTTACCCGAGATAACGCCGATGATGTCTGGGTTTGCCTGAAGCAAAGCCTGCATCTTGTCGTGACCCTGAGTACGGTTCCAGTTCGCAACGTCCTGACCCGCCTTTACGAGGTCTGGGTACTGCGACAGAACAGTTTCGTAGCCGTTCGACCGAGTGGCTGCATTGTTGTCTGATGGCGAACCGAACAGCTCAACATACTTGCCTTCTTCACCAACGCTCTCAACCCACTGCGTTGCACCAAGTGCTGCACCCTGTGCGTTGTTGGAAACGAGCTGTGCCTTAGCAAGGCCTTCCTGGTTGATTTCAGCATTCACGAGGAAAACTGGAATGCCAGCTGCGACAGCGCGCTTAACTGCACCAACAGAACCATCAGCATTTGCAGGATCAAGAATGATCGCAACCGACTTGTTGGTGATCGCAGTGTCGATCAGGTTGCTTTCGGTGTTGGTGTCGCCCTTGTGGCCGCCAACAACAGCCGAATAGCCGAGGCCTTCAGCGGTCTTCTTGGCGATTTCGCCTTCAGTGTACCAATATGGGTTCGAAGGATCGTTGACCACGATTGAGATCAGACCTTCAGCCCATGCGGTGCTGGCGATAAGCGGTAATGCTGCTGCAGCAGCAAAAAGAACGCGCATACCCTTCTTAAACATGTCTCACTCCCGTAAAAGATTATCGTTGCACAATGCCGGTTTCCCGGCGTTACCATTTCCAAAAGGCGAGGCATTTTACTTGATCGCCGTTGTGGAATGTTTTCGCTACCCCCGAAGAACTGGCTCCGCCCGGAACGGTGAGCGGAGCCGTAGTGGTTTTTAACGTCGGGAATATTGAATGCTGTTGAGCAGAACCGCGAGCACGATAACCGCGCCGGTAAATACGGTCTGCCAGTAGGACGATACGCCGATGATCACGAGGCCATCGGAAAGGAAGCCGATAACGAAGGCACCCAGAAGCGTGCCCAGAATTGTACCGCGACCACCCGTCAGCGCTGCGCCACCAATAACCACTGCGGCGATCGCCGTCAGCTCGTAGGTCGTACCTGCGGTTGGGCCAGCTGAAGTCAGCTGCGACGACAGAACCAGACCAGCGATTGCGGCGCAGATGCCCGAAATCACATAGACCGAAATCTGCACGCGCTTGACCGGAACACCGGAAAGTTCAGCTGCACGTTCATTACCACCCGAAGCGTAAAGCCAGCGGCCAAAAGCTGTGCGGTTAAGCACGACTGCGACGATGATCGCGAGAACGGCCAGTACAAGAACGCCAATGGGCACGCCAAAAAGCGTATTAAAGCCAAGCCAATCAAAGCCGGTATTGCCAAGTTCAGGACGACCACCAAGATTATTGTAGGTCAGACCATTGGTCATCAGAAGCGCTACACCGCGTGCGCAATAAAGTACGCCGAGCGTTGCCACGAATGCTGGAACACGCAGATAGGCAATCAGAACACCGTTAATGCCACCAACAAATGCACCAAGCGCACAAGTGATGAGAACAACTGCCCAGACTGGGAAGTACAGAATGATGCCCAGTTCTGGAATATTGACGCCCTGCATCAAAAAGCCCGCGACAACGCCTGCAAGCCCCAGTGTAGAACCGACCGAAAGATCGATACCGCCATTCAAAATAACCAGCAGCATGCCAATCGCGAGCAGGCCAAAGATGGCCACATGCGACGACATGATCAGGAAGTTATTGACGGTGAAATAATAAGGCGAAAGGAATGAAAAGGCCGCGATAATCGCGATAAGCGCAAAAAACGCACGCCCTTCGAGCAACAAATGCACGATGCTGGTTTTCCGCTTCGCCCCGTTCGGGGCCGCTTTTTCTTTTGTAGTCGTGACTGACATTCTATCAGTGCTCCATAACTATTTTAATGGCCGACCATGGACTCGCCCGAGGCGGCCATGATCTTTTCCTTGGATACATCCGAGCCGAATTCGGCCGAGATGCGTCCACGGTGCATAACAATGATACGATGAGCGATGCTGAGGCACTCGCCGACTTCTGACGTGGTATAAACGACGGCCAGACCGCCTTTGGCCTTTTCGGCCAGAAGCTTAAACACTTCAGCCTTCGCGCCAATATCGATACCGCGGCTTGGCTCATCCAGCAGGATAACCTTCGGCTCAGTCGCCAGCATTTTGCCGATCACGACCTTCTGCTGATTGCCGCCCGAAAGCGAACCGATTGCGGCTTCACCACCATCCGTCTTGATGTGAACGTTCTTAATCGACTGATCAACGATGCTCTTTTCACGCTTTTTCGAGGTGAAAAGGCCTTTCGTCATTTCGCCAATGCTGGCGAGCGACAGGTTACGGCCAACTGTCATCGTCTGCACAAGACCATCGCGCTGGCGATCTTCCGGTACAAGAACCAGACCCTGATCGATGCGTTGCGCGATCGTCAGACCCGCGACGTCCTGACCCTTAAGCAGGATGCTGCCCGAACTTGCTTTCAGGCGGCCTGCAACGGTTTCGAGAAGCTCGGTACGACCTGCCCCCATCAAACCGTAGATACAAACGATCTCACCGGCACGCACATTGAGCGACATGTTATCGACAAGTGCGAAATCGCCAGACTTATCCTGAACGGTAAGCCCTTCCACGGAAAGTGCGACATCGCCCCATTCGTAGCCAGTCGGAGGCGAACCAAGATCGAAGTTTTCGCCAACCATGTTGCGGACGATCCACTCAAGATCAATCTCGGCACGCGGCGCATAAGCCGTCATCGCACCATCGCGCAGAACCACGGCATGATCGGTTATCTGAAGTGCTTCTTCGAGGTGGTGCGAAATGTAAACAATCGCCACGCCACGCGCTGTCAGATCACGAATGACCTTAAACAGCACCTCAACTTCCGACGCACTCAAGGCAGACGTCGGCTCATCCATGATTAGAATGCGAGAATTGACCGAAAGCGCACGTGCGATTTCGACAACCTGCTGCTGACCAAGACGTAGTTCTTCAACAGGCGTCAGCGGATCAATGTCTTCTTCAAGCTCTGCAAGCAATTCGCGGGTCAGGCGTTCTTCTTCAGCGAAGTTCACGCCCGATGCACCGCGGATTTCGCGCCCCATGAAAATGTTGTCACGCACATTCATGTTGGTCGCGAGGCTCAATTCCTGGTGGATGATCGAAATACCGCGATCACGGGCTTCCGAGGCGGAATTGAATGTGACAGGTTCGCCATCAAGAATAATCGTGCCTGATGTCGGCTGAATAACACCCGACAGAACTTTCATCAGCGTCGACTTTCCTGCACCGTTTTCGCCAAAAAGCGTGGTGACCTGACCGCGACGGATTTCGAAATTCACACCCTTGAGGGCATGAATGCGGCCATAGGCCTTGGCAACATCATGCGCGCTGAGAACAACGTCGCCGTGCTTGCCTTCAATTGTCTTCCTGTCAGGACTCATTTTACTTCGAGCCCCACTGGCGTTACAAGCCAGTTTTTAGGATTAACAAGCTTGAAAACACCCGTCACTGACACTGTCTTGCCGACGAGATTATCAACGTCGACGCCTTCAAGAACCTGTTTCTTCATCTCATTATTGAGAGCAGAACCAGCATTCTGGAATTCGATCTGATTCTTGAACTGACCAAATTCGATTGTGCCTGTGGCGTCACGCAGATCGGTGCCGTTCACTGCCGGGCCAGTCTGAACGCGGATCGCCATGCCTTCAGGAAAGCCATCGACCTTAATAACATTATAGTTGGACTTACGTTCTTCGACAGTGCCAGTGAACTTCACCGGGATAACCGGGTTCACACTGCCAACGCCGTATTTCTTACCGGCTGCATCCTTGTCGGCTGCAAGCGCTGTACCAACTTCAACAGCATCGGTTGCACGTTCTTCAACACTGGCCTTGACGGTTGGAAACTCTGCGGCACCGTAAGCTTCAGGCGAGAATACCTGCTGACGCACATCGGCATCAGAACCGATCTTCACGACTTTCGTGTCAAATCCAATTGCACCGATAACCACCACCGCAGCGATCACGCTCCAGAGGACGGCGCGACTTGATTTGGCGGGCTTTGGTGTAACTTGATTAGCTTGTGTACTCATTATCAAACGCCTTCAGCAAATTCTGCCGGATTGTCGTTATAGAAACGGGTGATGCGGTTAGACCTATACAGCCTCATGACTGCGCGGATGATGCGTAACCTTAGCGACCGCGAAATATCGAGCAGCCAAAGCGGCAAAACAAACAGGAGCAGAAATCTGAAACATAAATCCTCCGCATGTTGCCGGCACCGCCCCTCCGCGTAGCCTGGAAACAAATATGCCGCCGTCATGATCTATGATAGCAGCATGTTATCAACTCCAATAATCATGTTATAAAGACATATAACTGTCAATCATGACTTTTTGAAAGGCGCCTCATTTTGCACATTTGAACGCCAAAAATACACGCAACTCCGGCGAATTTCGCCGCGAAAGCTAGAATGCCTAACCCAATACTCCGAAAAACAGAAAGTACGCCTCCCGGAGATAAATCTAAATTTTTGTTAATTAAAACAATAATTTAAAAGAATTAAGCCACCTTAAATTATCCAAATAATACTTCTTTGCATCGATATAAACCCCGATAAAATGCAGTGAAATTTACTGCCATCACCTTTTGGTGAAAAAAAATGCTTGTGCACAAAAATTTTACAGACATGCCTGCATCCTTATGTTATCTCAACTATACGCGAAAGCCTATTTCGATTAAAACAATGGGCAGCGAGCGACAAATTTCGTCGCGGGAGGAAATCCAAATGTCCGTCATGGACCTCATTGGGAAAGCATAATTCAGTCATGCGTGGTCAAGGTGATATAATCATCGGCATCGACGCGGGCACATCCGTCGTCAAGGCTGTGGCATTCGACCTTAGCGGTCGGCAACTCGATTCGGCAGCTGTCCGAAACAAATATGAAACCGGCGAACATGGCGCTGTTACACAGTCGCTATCTCAGACATGGGAAGATTGCGCCAGTGCATTGCGTGGCCTTGCCGAGAAAATTCCAAACTTAAGCCAACGCACTGCTGCTGTTTCTGTCACCGGCCAAGGTGACGGTACATGGCTGGTTGGGCGCGATAACAAGCCCGTCGGCGATGCCTGGATATGGCTCGACGCGCGCGCCGCCAATACTGTTACCAAACTTGCAGCAGGACCGATGAACCGTGTGCGCTTTGAAGCGACCGGCACCGGGCTGAACACCTGCCAGCAAGGTACACAAATGGCGCATATGGACAGTTTCTACCCGGAATTGCTCGATCATGCGGAAGTCGCCCTGCACTGCAAGGACTGGCTTTATCTCAATCTCACCGGCGTCCGTGCCACGGACCCCTCGGAAGCCAGTTTCACTTTCGGCAATTTCCGCAATCGTCAATATGATGATGTGGTGATTGAAGCGCTCGGCCTTATTAAGCGCCGCAACCTGCTGCCCGAAATCGTGGATGGCACTCTGGCGCAGCATCCTTTGTCCCCCCACGCGGCCGCTGCAACTGGTCTTCTGGCCGGTACGCCGGTGAGTCTCGGCTATGTCGATATGGTGATGACAGCACTTGGCGCTGGCGTTTATTGTGGCAGTGCCGATGCGGGTTGCTCGACCATTGGATCAACGGGCGTGCATATGCGTGCAAAGCCTGTTTCCGAGATTAATTTGAATGCGGAAGGCACGGGCTACGTTATCGCGCTGCCAGTTCCCGGCATCGTCACGCAAGTCCAGACCAATATGGGCGCGACGATCAATATTGACTGGATTTTGCAGGTCGCTGCCGATCTAATGTCCACGCCGAACAAAGCAGTCTCGCTGAGCGATTTGATACCGCGCCTTGATGAATGGTTTAACGCAAGTCGCCCCGGCGCACTGCTTTACCATCCTTATATTTCAGAAGCTGGCGAACGCGGGCCTTTCGTCAATGCCTTTGCGCGCGCTGGCTTTATCGGGCTTTCAAGCCGCGACCGCTTCCCCGAACTGGTGCGTTCGGTGGTTGAAGGCCTCGGCATGGCGACGCGTGATTGCTACGCTGCGATGGGCGGTATGCCTGCCGAACTGCGCATAACCGGCGGCGCTGCACGCTCACGTGCCTTACGCAGCACGCTTTCCGCAGCGGTCAACGCACCTGTGCGCGTTTCCTCACGCGAAGAAGCCGGTGCTGCCGGTGCCGCGATGATGGCAGCGGTTGCAATCGGTACTTATTCGAACATGGATGACTGTATCGCGGAATGGGTTGCGCCTCTGCTCGGCTCGGGCGAAGCGCCTGATGCAGCCCGCGCGCAGCATTATGAAGAACTCTTCGACGCTTATAAGGATGCGCGACTGGCGCTTGCGCCCATCTGGGACAAGCTCGCCGCTGACCGATAAGCAACGCATTATAACGACACATGATTATGCCGAACAATCGGCATCCGAAGGAGCATGAGATGGCTGAACCGGAAACCTACGACCTGTTCGTGATTGGCGGCGGTATCAATGGCGCGGGTGTTGCCCGCGATGCAGCCGGGCGCGGCCTCAAGGTTGTGCTGGCGGAAAAAGACGATCTCGCAGAAGGCACCTCATCGCGTTCCGGCAAGCTTGTGCATGGTGGCCTGCGCTATCTCGAATATTATGAATTCCGTTTGGTACGTGAAGCGCTGATCGAGCGCGAAGTTCTGTTGAACGCCGCGCCGCATATCATCTGGCCGATGCGTTTTGTGCTCCCGCACAGCCCGCAGGATCGTCCGGCTTGGTTGGTGCGTCTTGGCCTGTTCCTTTACGATCACCTCGGCGGCCGCAAGAAACTCCCCGGCACCCGCACGCTTGATCTCAGGCGCGACCCGGAAGGCACCCCAATCCTTGATCAATACACCAGGGGTTTCGAATATTCTGATTGCTGGGTGGATGATGCCCGTCTCGTCGTGCTCAACGCCGTAGGTGCCGCTGAAAAGGGTGCAACTATTCTCACCCGTACGCCAGTTACCTCCGCACGTCGCGAAAAAGGCGGCTGGATCGTTGAAACCAAGAACCGCGATACCGGTGAAGTGCGCAGCTTCCGCGCGCGCTGCATCGTTAATTGCGCAGGCCCATGGGTAACAGACGTCATCACCAATGTTGCTGGATCGAATTCTTCGCGCAATGTGCGCCTGGTCAAGGGCAGCCATATCATCGTGCCAAAATTCTGGGCGGGTGCGAATGCCTATCTGGTGCAGAACCACGACAAGCGCGTGATATTCATCAATCCCTATGAAGGCGACAAGGCGCTCATCGGCACCACCGATATTGCTTATGAAGGTCGTGCGGAAGATGTCAGTGCTGATGAAAAAGAAATCGACTACCTGCTCACCGCTGTAAACCGCTATTTCAAGGAAAAGCTGCGTCGCGAAGACGTGCTGCATAGCTTCTCTGGTGTGCGTCCACTGTTTGACGATGGCAAGGGCAACCCATCCGCTGTCACCCGCGACTATGTTTTCGATCTTGACGAAACCAACGACGCGCCTCTTCTCAACGTATTTGGCGGCAAGATCACCACGTTCCGCGAGCTAGCAGAGCGCGGCATGCATCGTCTCAAGCACATTTTCCCGAAGATGGGCGGTGACTGGACGCATGGCTCGCCCCTGCCCGGCGGCGAAATTCCGAATGCGGATTATGAAAGCTTCGCCAATAGTCTGCGCGACAGCTATCCTTGGATGCCGCGCAAGCTGGTCCAGCATTATGGACGTCTCTATGGCGCACGCACTAAGGACATCGTTGAGGACGTGAGCAACATTGCAAGCCTTGGCCAGCATTTCGGCGGCAATCTCTATGAAGCGGAAGTCCGCTATCTCGTTTCCAAGGAATGGGCAAAAACGGCGAACGATATCCTTTATCGCCGCACAAAGCATTATCTGCACTTGAGTGAAACCGAACGCGCCGCATTCATTGCATGGTTCGACAACGCGAAAATTTCTGCCTGAGGAAACAATGGCCCTTACGCTTTCACTAAACACCAATCCGCTTGTAAACCGCTTTGCAGAGCCGGATGATTTGATCGAAACTGTTGCGCGCGACCTGCGCCTGCGTGATTTGCAGCTCACGCACGAGTTCATCAATCCAAGCTGGCAGGCTTCAACCATCCGCCGGCTCACCCGCGATATGGACAAAGCACTGCAGCGCACAGGCGTTCGCGTCACCTCCGGCATGACGGGCCCTTACGGTCGTCTCAACCATTTCGGCCATCCGGATGCCGACGTGCGCCGCTATTATGTGGACTGGTTCAAAACATTTGCCGATATTATCGGCGATCTCGGCGGCAAGTCGGTCGGAACACAGTTTGCCATTTTCACCTATAAGGATTTTGACAGTCCTGAACGCCGCGAAGAGCTGATCAAGATCGCGATCGACTGCTGGGCGGAAGTTGCCGAACATGCGGCTGGTGCTGGCCTTGATTATGTCTTCTGGGAACCAATGAGCATTGGCCGTGAATTTGGCGATACAATCGCTGAAAGCATCAAGCTTCAGGATCGCTTGACGGCTGCGAATATGGCAATCCCAATGTGGATGATGGCCGATATTGATCATGGCGATGTCACCTCATCGAACCCGGATGATTTCGACCCTTACGCATGGGCGCGCGCGGTTCCAAAAGTATCACCAATCATTCACATCAAGCAGAGCCTGATGGACAAGGGCGGTCATCGCCCGTTCACAGCAGCTTTCAATGCCAAGGGTCGCATTCAGCCAGAACCGCTGCTCAAAGCTTTTGCCGAAGGCGGCGCAGTGGACAACGAAATCTGCCTCGAACTATCATTCAAAGAACGCGATCCAAACGACCGTGAAGTCATTCCACAGATTGCGGAAAGTGTGGCCTTCTGGGCTCCGCACATTGACACCGGCGCTGGAGATTTGAAAATATAACCACAAGAAAAAAATAAAGAATCGGGAGCAGGCAGCACGAAAATGGCAGATGCAGAGGATTCCTTAGCCCTTCGTGCAGCCTGGCTTCACTTTATTGGCGGAATGACCCAGTCAGCAGTTGCAAAGCGGCTCGGGCTGCCTTCTGTAAAAGCACATCGTTTGATCGCTAAGGCCGTTGCAGACGGCGCGGTGAAGGTCACCATCGACGGCGATATTTCGGAATGTATCGATCTCGAAAATCAGCTCGCTGAAAAATATAACCTCGAATATTGCGAAGTCGCACCCGATCTTGGCGAAGACGCCCTGCCCCTGCTCTCATTAGGCAACGCAGGTGCGGAATTTCTGCGTCGTGAGATTGAACACGGCGACCATGAAGTAATCGGCCTCGGACATGGCCGCACACTTTCGGCGGCGGTCAGCCATATGCCGCGCGTTGCGGCAAAGGATTTAGAATTTGTCTCGCTGCTCGGTGGCTTGACGCGAAACTTTGCAGCTAACCCGCATGACGTAATGCACCGCATTGCCGAGAAGACCGGCAGACCCGCCTACGTGATGCCTGTGCCGTTCTTTGCCAATACAGCAGAAGATCGCGAAGTGCTGCTGGCGCAAAAGGGCGTCATAACCGTTTTTGACATGGGCTGTCGTGCGGAACTGAAAATTGTCGGTATCGGCACCGTTGATGCCCATGCACAGCTCGTCACATCAGGCGTGATTGATTTGACTGAGATGGAAGAGATTGCTGAATATGGTGCAGTCGGTGAAATGCTCGGACACTTCTTTGATAAGAATGGCACGCGACTAGCTACAAAGCTGACAGCCCGCACAATTGCCGCATCGGTAGAAAACGCTGATATGAGCCGCATCATCGGTCTGGCTGGCGGTCTGTCAAAAGCGGAAGCTATTCGCGCCGTTCTCAAAAGCGGTCGTCTGTATGGCCTCATCACCGATGAGCGCACCGCAAAAGCTCTTGTGGAGTAAGGCGCGCCTCACTCAACAAAACATCACAAAATCACATTTTATATGGATTATTATGTGATTTTGTGATTTAAACTTGCGTCATAAGCAACCACGCTTTGAGATCGGAATTTTCGTGAAACGCGACGACAGAAGACAGGCGATCATCAATCTACTGATTGAAAATCATGCAGTCGATCTGGACGATCTTGCCGAGCGTTTTGCAGTCTCAAAAATGACCATCCACCGCGATCTGGATTCTCTTGAAGAGTCAGGCGTACTGCGCAAGGTGCGCGGCGGTGCAACGATGGATGCAGGATCCCAGTTTGAAAGCGATTTCCGTTTTCGCGTGCAGCAGGACAATGACGCCAAGATACAAATGGGCCGCGCAGCGCTGGAACTCATTGAACCCGGCATGACGGTGATGATCAATGACGGATCGACGGCGGCGGTTCTTGGCAGCATGCTGGTTGAAAAACGTCCGCTGACAGTGATTACCAACAATGCTGTCATTATCGAGAATCTCAAAGGCGAAGCGGGCATCAATCTGATTGCGCTTGGCGGTGTGTTTTCGGCAAAGTTCAATGCTTTCTTTGGTCTTCTGACCGAGGAAGCACTTTCCAAGCTGAGCGCCGACATTGCCTTCATTTCGGCACCCGCAGTTAGCGGACGCCTCGTTTATCACATGGACGAAAATGTCGTTCGTACCAAGCGCGCCATGACGGCTTCGGCCACCCGCACCTGCTTGCTGGTCAATCACCAGCGTTTTTGCCGCACAGCACTGCATGTGATGGCCGATCTTGGCGATTTTGATGCCATTATTACGGATCAATCGCCGGGAGAGAAACTTGTGGCCGATCTGGAACCAGCCGGCATCAAACTAACAATCGCAGAGTAAAATACGAGTAGAAAGAGCATTTATCATGTCTAAATTCTGGGTTGGTACGAGCTGGAAAATGAACAAGACGCTGGCAGAAGCCCGCGTCTTTGCGAACGCATTGAAGGAAGCCGACGCTGGCCGTTCGGCAGATATTCAGCGCTTTGTCATTCCACCGTTTACCTATGTCCGCGAAGTGAAGGACATTCTGTCGGAAACCTCCGTCAAGGTCGGTGCACAGAACATGCATTGGGCCGATCAAGGCGCATGGACCGGCGAAATCTCGCCGCTAATGCTCAAAGATTGCAACCTCGACATTGTTGAGCTTGGCCATTCTGAACGTCGTGCAAATTTCGGCGAAACCAACGAAACAGTTGGCCTCAAGGTTGAAGCAGCCGTCCGGAACGGCTTGATACCGCTTATCTGTATCGGCGAAACGCTTGAAGATCGCGAAGGCGGACGTGCAGCGGAAGTTCTTGCCGAAGAAGTGCACGGTGCGCTTTCAAAGCTTTCGGATGAACAGAAAAAGGCCGAAGTCCTGTTTGCTTATGAGCCAGTCTGGGCGATTGGCGAAAACGGCATTCCAGCCTCGGCAGAGTATGCCGATGCTCGTCAGGCCGAAATTATTGCTGTTGCAGAAGGCATTCTTGGCCGTCGCGTTCCATGCCTTTATGGCGGCTCGGTCAATCCCGGCAATTGCGAAGAACTCATCGCCTGCCCGCATATCGATGGCCTGTTTATCGGTCGTTCGGCATGGAGCGTGGAAGGCTATCTCGACATTCTGGCGAAATGCGCCAAGAAAATTGCAGCTAATTAAGGAGCATTATCATGAAAGTAGCAGTAGCAGGCGACAGCGCTGGTGAAGGTCTGGCCAAGATTCTTGCAGAACACCTCAAGGATCGCTTTGAAGTGTCGGAAATCTCGCGCACAGACGCAGGTGCCGAAGCATTTTACGCAAACCTCTCGGATCGCGTCGCCTCTGCCGTTCTCGACGGCACTTATGATCGTGCAATCATCGTTTGCGGCACCGGCATCGGTGTTTGCATTGCAGCCAACAAGGTTCCGGGCATCCGCGCAGCGCTGACGCACGACACCTATTCGGCAGAACGTGCAGCACTCTCCAACAACGCGCAGATCATCACCATGGGCGCACGCGTTATCGGTTCGGAAGTTGCAAAGACCATTGCTGATGCATTCCTTGCACAGACTTTTGACGAAAATGGTCGTTCGGCTGGCAATGTTGACGCGATCAACGAAGTTGATGCCAAGTACAACAAGTGCTGATAGCTTGACTATTTAGAATACGAAAAAGCGGCGGGGAAACCCGCCGCTTTTTTGTTGCCGTAAATTGCAATTCTTAGCTGAACTTAGGGTCCAGCGAACCATCGCGATAACGCTTTGCCATATCTGACAGCGGGATCGGACGAATTGACTGAGCATGGCCAGCGGTGCCGAATTGCTCGAAGCGATCCTTGCAGAGCTTGGTCATCGCAGCCATTGCAGGCTTGAGATACTTGCGCGGATCGAATTCGCTTGGATCTTCCTGCAACACGCGACGGATCTGGCCCGTCAGCGCCATGCGGTTATCGGTATCGATGTTGATCTTGCGAACGCCATGCTTGATGCCGCGCTGGATTTCTTCAACAGGTACACCCCAGGTTGGCTTCATCTTGCCGCCATACTTGTTGATGATTTCCTGCAAATCTTCCGGCACTGAAGACGATCCATGCATAACGAGATGTGTGTTTGGTAGCTTGCGATGGATTTCTTCGATCACGTTCATGGCAAGCACCGAACCATCAGGCTTACGGCTGAACTTATAGGCGCCATGTGAGGTGCCCATGGCAATCGCCAGCGCATCGACCTTGGTTTCACGAACAAATTTCACGGCTTCATCAGGATCGGTCAGAAGCTGGTCATGCGAAAGCTGACCTTCCGCACCGTGACCGTCTTCGGCTTCACCCATGCCGGTTTCAAGCGAACCGAGAACGCCAAGCTCACCTTCGACGGAAATACCGCCAAGATGAGACATTTCGCTGACCTGACGCGTGACGGAGACGTTATAATCCCAGTCAGCTGGCGTCTTGCCATCAGCCTTGAGCGAACCGTCCATCATGACGGAGGTAAAGCCTGCCTGAATTGCGGTCATGCAAGTGGCGGCCTCATTGCCATGATCAAGATGCACACAAACCGGAATATGCGGATAAATTTCCGTGACTGCATCCATCATATGACGCAGCATAATGTCATTTGCGTAAGAACGCGCACCGCGCGACGCTTGCAGGATAACCGGCGCATTTGTTGCATCCGCCGCTTCCATGATCGCAAGCGCCTGTTCCATGTTGTTAATGTTAAAGGCCGGAACGCCATAGCTGTGTTCAGCAGCGTGGTCGAGCAATTGACGGAGCGTAATACGTGCCATCTGAGTTTCCTCCTAGTTAATTGCGCGAACGCGCGTAATATTCGCCGAGCACATCGACTTCCTCGGCAACACCAAACACCAGCGCGCTACGCTCATGGTAGGTTTCCGGAATAATATCGAGGATCGGTTTCGAGCCATTGGTCGCCTTGCCACCAGCCTGTTGGCTAAGGAAAGCAATCGGATTGGCTTCATAAACGAGGCGCAGACGGCCTTTTTCATAACCCGGGCGCACATCGTCTACGTAGAAGAAGATGCCACCGCGCTGCATGATGCGGTGCATGTCGCCCACAGCAGCACCAAGCCAGCGCATGTTGAAATTGCGGCCGCGCGGACCGTCCTTACCGTTGTAGCAATCATCAACATATGCCTTCATACCAGCCGATAGATGGCGATAAACCGAAGCATTATATGCGAGATCAGATGTACGCTCAGGAAGCGTCACATTCTCACGTGTGATCTGGAAAATACCGCTGACAGGATCAAGCGTCGCGAAAATCACGCCTTCGCCAACCGAGAGCGCGAGATCAACGGAATTGCCAAATGATACATAACCAGCGGCAATCTGGCGACTGCCGGGTTGCAGGAAAGGCTCCCCCACATCTGCGGGAAAAATCGAGAAAATGGTGCCAAGCGGCGCACCAAGCCCGACATTGCCTGAACCATCGAGCGGATCGATCGCAACCGCAATCAAACCATCAGATTTGCCGGGAACCGGCAGCTCAGCTTCTTCCGACAGAACCGATGCGGCACCCGCCGCAATCAGCAGTTCAACAAAGAGATTGTGCGCACCGACATCGATGCTCTTCTGCTGGTCCTGATCACTGTTGACGCCAACCAGCTTACCCGGATTGCCGGGCAGCGAACCCCGTGCGATACGACCTGCAAGACGGCCTGATCCTGCGAGGATGGCCTTGATTGCATTGCTCGTTGCAAGGCGCAAGCTGTCCTGACCTGCCCAAGCGTCGAGATATTCACCGACTGCCAGTGCGTCCACACGGTCATTATCGCCAGCAAGCACCAGTGGTGCGAAATTTCCTGCCATTGTCATTCGCCCTGCTCCCGGCAAGATTTCGCAGGCAGCAGTATATTGGAAACGGGGGAAACAGATTTCATTTACACGCAAACTCCATACGGATGTCTTCAGGACGCTCTAAAGTGGGTCGAGACAAGGAGGGCGTAACACCGTTTTGAGATCATCACAATAATGGCGATAACATTATAACGATTGAAATGTGATATTGAGTTTTAAAATGTTGTTAATTCAAGATAAGCTACGTCATTTCGCGATGCGACAGGCATGCAACTGGCTTTAGCGCGCTGGTGACTCGCTCTTATGAGAAAATTAAATGATCTGGTCCAGATCGCAGCAGCGCTCTAATCCTGCTTTTTCTTATCCGGGTTAAACGTCACAAAAAATCGCCATGCAGACCAAAGGCCCAGTGCACCGAACAACATAGCCCAGCCGACCGCGCCAATCGAAATCTCAAATGCGGCCCATGCAAGACAGCTTCCTGAGATCAATACCCGTATCCACAAGGGTCGAAATCGGGGATCATCAAATTCAAACATTTTACAGCCTTGTTATGGGGTATATCTCTGAATCGTTCTTCAGAGGATTTGAAGCCTTATTTAAACAGCTTTCCACCTTTTCGTAAGCCTGATTAAACTTACAAGAGAAAAATTTGGCTCTGAGAAATATTATTTCAGAAGTCCTTTGCTTGATGGCGCAGAACTATTAGATCACCATTCGCGGCATGGACCACACAAGCTATATTTACATTTTAATCGCACTGCTGCCCTTCCTGCTTTGGGGAGCAATACTGTTTGCAATCTACTCATCCAAGGAGAACTTGCAGAAAATGCCTGAATCCAGCGATAAGACGGATGGTGTTTATACGGATAATGTCGTGATCATTCCTTATGGATTGATCTTTCCTATCTATTACCGCTCGCCAACTGGCGTACAGGATTTTGGTTGATTAATTTGCAATTGAAATAATCGGATAAATTAATCTACCGCTTCATCTTGAACTCGTTGAAGACTGTTGAGTTGCTGCCCCTAAATTGGCGTCGCTTTGCGCAAGATTATCAGCAAGGCTTAGGACCTGCGGAACCTGACATCCGCTAAGACGTTTATAGCTGCGGTTCCCTCCGAGGGAACTGTGCAGTAAAATGGCTGGGTAAGGTATCAACGCAACACAAGATGAGGTCAGAAAAATGAAGGCACGCACAGCAACTGTTGGCGATCTAGAAAGCGTTTTTCACGACCTTTCACCCCGTATAACCACGGAATACATTGCTGCGGGTAAAAACACCAAAGCGGCCTATGATAATTTGATGATGAACCTGCGCGAAGGTCGTGCGCATGCGCTGGTTCAGGATGACAAGGTGGTCGCAATCATCGCATGGCAAGAAAGCAATGATGCTGCGGACACTCTTTTTGCGGCTAAAGAAGAATTCTTCAACGCCAAGACAGTCCGCTTTTGCAAAAAACATATACGCCACATTCAGGCACTTTCAGGGGATCTGCCTGTTCACTCCAGAAGCTGGCTCGACCGCCCAGATGCCATCAAATGGTTCAAAGTGATCGGCTATAAGCAAAAGGGTCAGGAAGACGGTGCATGGCTTTTTGAACTGGCTGCTCCGCAGATTAAAATCGTAGTCGGATAATTTCTAACAAGAGGGCAGATAACTGCCCTCTTGTAATATAAGGGCTTTTCTCAGAACCTTCCCAGCAGAATTGCGAAGCAATTAGCGTCCGATATTGCGACAAAACAAATACTTAGAGCGTTCTGTGAGGTTTGATCATAATAAGAAAAGCTCAGCGCGAGTTGATCGTCCAGAAATCCTGCCAATCTTGAAGTTTCGAGTAATCACTCTCAGCAGTTTCAGAATGCGGGACGTAAAGTTGGTCGATGACATTCACGATACCCGAAACTTCACCTTCAGGAATCGTCGCGTCTTTGTTTGACGAAATTTTCCCGTCAGCCAACTGCGGAGCCATCCCCTCTTCCGTCATCATGTAATGAACGAAAAGCTTTGCAGCATTCGGGCTTTTGGTTCCCGATGCAATCACCGCCACGCGTGGTGTGAGTTGGCCAGCCCATGGCTTCATACCTGCACAAATGCCCATGGTATAGCCGTTCTTCTTGGCATCGCGGAAGATTGAGGTGCTGAGGAAGCCCATAAATGGCTTTTCCTGTCCCTTCGCGCCAATGATCGGGCCTACTTCGGTATCGCTGCGTGTTACACTTGGCCGGTTCTTGGCAAAGCGCTTGACCCATTCGGCCGTAGCGCTTTCTTCATCTGTTTTTAGCGGCTCACCGAAAAACTCTTCATAAGCCTTGCGCATGGCTTCATCGTCATGTTCGGCAATTTGATTGAACCAGAACATTGTTTCATTGCGTAGAAGCGGATCTGGGATCGCAATGCGACCCTTCCATTCTTCTGTCGTTAGCGCCCAGATATTGTCGATCGGGCACTTGTCGCCATGAACATCCGAATTATACGCCCAAACCCATGGGTTGAGGCTGGTAATCGCAGGATTCTGATATTCAGCTGGAATCTGATCCTTGAGATCAACCGGCATCCAGCTCAAACCAGCACCCTGAACGATAATTTCAGACGTAACCGACGGCAGATTGCTCATGTTGAACACGTCAGTGCGGACATTGTTTGCTGCTGCTTCACGAAGAATGACCTGCTCCTGGTTCTGACCATTCATCTTAACACCAGTGGCCTTCACACCGTATTTTTCGGTGAAGGCCTCAGCCATGGTTACAATCTTACCAGTTGCATCAACAACAGTGATCGCCGGTTCCTTTTTCGCAGCTTCGATCAGCGCTTCTAGCGAATAATCGGCATCCTTAATGCCGATTTCAGTGACTGGCTCTGCAAAAACCGCTGTGCTTGTCAGAAGCGCTGCACTCAAAGAGAGAGCCGCACAGGTGCGCAAATATAAAGTCATGTTTTCCTCCAAGGTTAATTATTTTATTGAGAACATTCAGCGATTAGATCAACCGCTGATGCGTTTTCCGTCAGTGTCGAACACATGAACGTGGCTTCGTTCGACGTGGAACCAGATTTGATCGTCAGCTTTTTGTGACGGAGCATCTGCGGCGATTGCAAAATACTGTTCGCCGTTCACTGACAATTCCACGATCCAGCTTCCGCCTGTCGGCACGATGTCGATAACCTTTGCGACGCAACCCTGTTCAATCGGCTTATCGCTCAATCGCACAGATTCCGGCCGTATACCGACCGAACCCACATCACTAGCAGCAAAGCCTTGCACTTTAAGATAATCGCGGGCCCAGGTGGCAAGCGCACCATTGTTGGTGTTGTTAAGCTCCGTGATATTGATTGGCAGATTGCCGATAAACTCCGCCACGAAGCGATTTGCCGGGCGTTCATAAATATCGTCGGGCGTACCAAGTTGCTGCAATTCGCCTTCACTCATCACTGCAATAGTGGTTGCGAGCGTCATTGCTTCCCATTGGTCATGGGTCACAAACACGACCGTCGACCCCATCTCCTGATGAATACGCTTGAGTTCCGCACGCATTTCCAGACGCAGCTTCGCATCAAGATTGGAAAGTGGCTCATCCAAAAGAATGATGTCGGGCTTGAGTGCCAGCATGCGGGCAAGTGCCACGCGCTGCTGTTGACCACCGGACATTTGCGCTGGCAGACGATCACGATAGCGCTCGATACCAAGCTTTTTCAGCACATCATTGATGATTAGATCGCGCTCGGCCTTTGCGATCTTGTGAATCTTGAGACCAAATTCGACGTTTTCTTCAACAGTCATATGCGGCCACAGCGCGTAGTTCTGGAAAACCAGTCCCATTCCGCGCTTTTCTGGCGGCACATAAATGCCGTCATCGACCGAGACAATTTTTTTGCCGTCAACCAGTATCTGACCCTCGGTCGGATATTCCAGCCCGGCAATCATCCGCAGCGTCGTTGTCTTGCCGCAACCCGAAGGTCCGAGCAGGCAAAGAAACTCCGACTTTGGAATTTCAAGCGAGAGTTTTTCCACTGCGGCGCGGGTGGCTTTACCGTAGCTCTTTCTGACATCGCGAATAGTTATGCTCGACATTATTTGCCTCCCAATCCGTCAGACAATTTGCTGTTGGTGAGTTTTTGAACGATGATGGTTCCGCCAAAAGCGATGACACAGATCATCAAAACGACTGCATTTGCGGCTTGACTGTAGCTGTAATCCACAAGGCGCAATGCATAGGTGGTGAGAACATCAGTGCCAGGCACCGCCAGAACGACGACAAGGCTCAAACCTTTGATACCGGAGATGAACGGGAGCAGAATCCCTGAAACCAGTGAGCCCTTCTGGATAGGTCCCACGATCGAAACGAGGCGTCTCCAGAAACCAGCACCCACAACTTGGGCTGCTTCTTCCGGGGCTTTGCCAAGCTGCATCATCGCAGAAATACCCGCGCGCGATGCAAAAGGCATCTGATCGGCAAGGATCGCTAGAACCAGCAGTATCGGTGTTCCGTAAAGCGCTGGCAGCGGTCCACGCTGCACCGCAAACATGGTGAGATAGGCAGCAGCAAAGGCGATACCGGGGACAAGATACGGCAGGAACGTTACCTGACGCAGGAATGTGCCAACGAGTGCCACAGGCGTACGTGCCACGACATAGCCAACCAGAAGACCAAGAAGACCAGCACCCAAGGCCGCAGAGCCGACGATCCAAAGCGTATTCCATGTTGCTTTCCAGAATTCGCCAGTCAGCAGAATCCCGTTGCTCATAGCTGTGGTATTGAGGTCGGTGCCAATCCAGAAATCGAGTGTGAAATTATCAAGTGTAAACACGCCCGGCACGCGCATAATGGTCGTTAGCAAAAGCGCCATCAGCGGGATGAACGCGCTGACAACAAACATAAGCATGGCGAAGCTGAATGCAGGCAGACGGAACCGGCCAAGATCAGTCTCGCGGTTCATCGACCCTTTGTTGCCGATAGTAACAAAACGACGGGCCTCTTTGAGAAGATACATATCGAGGAAAATCGAAATGCTGCCTAGAACCACAATCGTTGCAGCAAGAACGGCACTCATACCGGCCTGACTGGTTGAGATTGCTCGGAACAAGGACGTTGCTAGCACGTCAAAGCCGACCGGAACGCCAAGAATATAAGCGACACCGAAATCACCGAGGCATTTCGCAAAGATCAGGGTTGAGGCCGAAACCAGCGAAGGCAGCATCAACGGCAGAATAATGCGCCGTGCGATCAGCAATTTGCCAGCGCCCATGACGCGCGCTGAATCTTCCAACGTGGAATCAAACTGGCGAAGCGCATTGCCAAACAGCAGGATTACGAAAGGCGTATAGTGCATCGCCAGAATGAGTGTAATTGGCAACATGCCATAGGCAAGCCAATCGGATGGCGAAAAACCCAAAGCCTCCATCCAGCTTGGCTGACCACCGGTGGTGCGGTTTTTAAACAGGGTCAGCCAAGCCAGTGCGAAGGTCCATGACGGCAGCATGTAAGGAACGATCAGTGCCGTCGAGAACCACTTCTTTGCGGGCAGATTGGTACGGCTCAAAAGCCATGCCAGCGGAATACCGGTGACAAGCGCAAAGGCAATCGAACCAACAGCAATAATAATCGTGTTCCAAAGCGGTCGCCAGAACACGTCCGTAGAAATTGCTGAGAACAACGCCCGGTTAAGATAATAGAAAGTCAGTTCACCAATCTGCTGACCGGAACGTGCCCGATCCGCGAACTGAACAAGCACCGCATCCGACAACAACAACGCTATGGGAGCAGCGATGAGATAAGCAAATACCACCGATAACAGCACGCCTATGAGGGTCGTCGGGTCTGCATTATAGACTTTGAATTTATATGTTAGCTGTTTGTAATAACTCATATTTGTATCCACTTTGAGCCGAATTGACCCTTGCCGGAACCCTCATAGGTTTCAGCTCGGTGATTTTCTGGCTTACTGCGGGAGCTGACGTCTGGAACGTCATGCGAAACGATTGTCGGCGGTGAAGCAAATTACTGAGGTGGTGCGCCTGCCTTTTCACTCACTTCACGCACCACAGACCAGGCTGGGCCATAATCAATGGGAATAAAATGATCGTCCCCCTGAAACTCGGCCTTCATTTCAGGCGTGAAAGTGAAGTTGAAAAAACAACGCTTCATCTTTGCCACAAGCGATGGGGCAAGGTTATGCGCATAGGCAAAAGAGGATGTCGGAAACATATCGCTTTGATAAATCAGGCGCACAGCGTCGCGCTTTACAAGGCCACGTTCAATCATGCGCTCCAGCACATCGGATGCAACAGCCGCCATATCATAATCACCGGCAACCACACCAAGGATCGACTTGTCGTGTCCACCCGACATGATCGGCGTATAATCCTGCCCCGGCGTCAGCCCGTCTTTGGGGAATAGTGCGCGTGGCGCGAGATTGCCAGAATTGGAGAAAAGCGAGGCATGGGCAATGCGCCGCCCTTTTAGATCGCTTAGCTTTTCATAAGGACCATCGGCGCGAACTACAGCCACAAGTCGATAGCCTCGCATCTGATCGCCAGTGCCTTTGGCAGCAAAAGGAACAGCCCCTGCCCGGTTGACGGCCTCAATCGTCGGCCCAGTCGAAAAGCCAGCAAAGTGCAGTCGCCCCGAACGCATGGCTTCGATTTCATCAGCGCTGGACTGAATGGGGTAATAAACAATTTGCCGCCCCAGACAGGCTTCAAGATGCTGAGTGAAGGGCTTGAACAGTCGCGCATAAACCGCTGGGTCCTCGATAGGCGAATAAGCCCAGACAAGCGTCTGCGGGTCGCGCCACTGGGAACTATCTTTTGGAAGGTCTGCAACAAGGTCGCGGTTTTCATCGCAATAGCGCTCATCAAGCGCACCGCGATAGGCGCAAGCAGCATCAACCGCATTTGCATGCGCGATGCTCAATTGCAGGCCTAACAAGGCCATGCCTATGCGACATGCCAACCGACGCCAGAACATTTTTCACTCCCCTGAGCTCTTGCTATGATACAAGGGCTTCAGCCTCTTCCTCTAAGTTCTCCAACACTACCAATTCTACCTGTCAGAATCCTGTCGTCCTAAAACATCGAATTGAAACATTGAACACACCATGCGTATCCTTCTCATAGAAGACACAATCGACATTGCGTTCGCAATTGCATCGAAGCTGGAAAAAGAAGGCTACACAGTCACTACCGTTTACGACGGGGTGCAGGGTGAAGATCTTGCCATTAACGGCTCTTTTGATCTCGTCGTGCTGGACATCAATCTGCCGGGCCGCGACGGTTTTGCAATTTTGCGCAGCATGCGTGAACGCTATCTGCCCTGCCCGGTTCTTGTGATTACGGCACGCAATCAGATCGCGGACAAGATCAACCTGCTCGAACTTGGTGCCGATGATTATTTGGTCAAACCCTTCGATTTGAGAGAACTTGTAGCCCGCATCCGCGCTGTTGCAAGGCGTCATATGGGGGTTGCGCAACCGCTAATCAGGCTCGGTAAATTGTCGATCAATCTCACCCAGAGATCGGTTATGGAAGGCGAGGAGCCCCTTGATTTCGGACGCCGCGAGTTTGACGTTCTCGAAATGCTCGCAACCCGCATCAATGTCACGGTGCCAAAGGATATGCTGGTTCTCAAATTATTCGGGCATGATGACACCGGAACGCCCAATGCGATAGAGTTACTGATCTCACGCGTCAGGAAGAAACTGGAGAATAGCGGCGCGGAAATCGTAACCCAACGCGGCGTCGGCTATTTACTGCGCCTAAAAACACCTTCGCAATAATGACGAAAACTACTGCAAACAAAGAATATTCAATCCAGCGCCGCATTCTCGTGGGCGGTGGACTGACATTGCTTGCGGTGACTGTTCTGCTGTTTTTTCTCGGGCGCTGGTATGCTCACCGCGCAGCCGACGAAGCCTTTGATCGCGTTCTCGGCGCTGCAGCACTTTCCATTGCAGATACGATAACCCTGCAGGATGGGGCCCTGAGCGTCGATCTCCCCCATTCTGCTTTTTCCATTCTTGGCACATCGCGTCTTAATCGCATTTTTTATCGGGTGGTCGCGCCCGATGGCAGTTTGCTGACGGGTTCACCCATTCTGGGATTGGAAATCCCACATGGCAGCAATAGTCGCGTGCGCCTGAGTGACAGTGTTTATCGCGGTGAAAAGGTGCGCATTGCAGCCGTGGCCCGCTATCATAGCGATGCTCAAGGCGGTGGCTGGGTTGATGTGCTGGTCGGTGAAACGCGGGAAGCCCGCAGGCAATTGACGATGCAACTCAGCCTCAACACCATCTTACCAGCCTTAGGAGTGGCCTTCCTCGCGCTCGCACTCATATGGCTCGCCGTCAGGCTGGCCTTCAGACCATTGCGTAGCGTGGAATCTGATCTTCGTCGGCGCTCATCCTCTGATCTAAGCCCCGTTTCAGGTCCGATCCCCAAAGAAGTCAGCGCATTGGTTTTAGCGCTTAACGACTTCATGGATCGTCTTAATAGGGTTCTGGGTGGACTAAAACTGGTCACTGCCGATGCAGCACATCAGATGCGGACACCTTTGACCGCTTTACGCGCCTTGACCGAATTGTCGCTGGAGGAAACAGACCCCAAGCGTAAACAAGAAATTCTCGCGCGCATCCACGCCAACTCCATCAGCGCCAGCCTGCTCGCCAATCAGCTTTTGTCTGAAGCAACAACCCTTCACAGCATCCAGTCGCGTAATCTTGAAATTCTCGATTTGCGCCAGATTGTGCACGAAGCAATCCGCAGGTTACGCACCGAGGGTGGCTATCAGGATTTAGACCAGACGATCAATCTTGATGGTCCAGACGGCCCACTTTATGTAAATGGAGAAACCATCAGCCTGCGCGAGATGATCCGCAACATCATCGAAAATGCGCTTACCCACGCGCCAGGCCCCGTCAACATCGATCTCTGCCAAAGAGATGATCTCATTGAATTTGCGGTTCATGACAGAGGCCCAGGACTTTCGCCCGAAATGAAAGACCGCGCCTTTGATCGCTTTGTCCGTGCGGATCAAAACAAGCCCGGCTCGGGCTTAGGATTATCCATTGCAAAAATGGTCGCTGAGGCACTGGGTGGGCAAATAGATTTACTGGAAAGACAAGGCGGGGGAACAAGCGTTGTGGTCACTTTGCCAGCAGCTGACCCGCAAGGACAAAGCACATGAAAAGCATGATATTGCAATTCTTTGCGGCTCTAAGCTTGACTGCGTTTTCATGGCAGAATGCTCATGCGCAGAATGATCAGGCTTCCAAGCCAGAGTTCCGTATTGTTGGCGACATCGCACCCGAAACAATTACGTCAGTCACGGCAGGACTGTCTGAACAACTATCCGGCATCAATATCAGCTATCGGCAGGTGAGACCCGGCGAATGGACGTCGCGGCTTCTTGCGGGGGCTGATGAAGCAAATGGTGCCGATCTTGTCATTCTCTCCACTCCCGACCTTGCTGTGCTGATCGCGAACGAAGGTGCCGCTCAACAGCGCCCGGCAATTGTGCGTAACGCCGGATTGCCACCACAGGCGCAATGGCGCAACGAGCTATTTAGTATTGGCTTTGATACTGCGGTGAGCGTGGCGAGACGCAAGGCGCTGGAAAACGAACTTCCGACGACTCGTATCGAACTGGCGCGCATTCTTGAGCAAAATCCATCGCGTTTTCAACGCCGTGTCGGTGTGGTCAATATCGGTATCGACAATGTCAGCTACACACTTGCAGCACAGGATTCGATACGTTCACCGCTTTTCTGGCGCATCGTGCGGGCTTTTGGTGTTTCACAAGCTCGCATCTACGACACAAGCGAAGAGCTGTTGCAGGCCTTAACGGTGGGACGCATTGATCTCGCTTATAATGTGCCCTTGTCGGACATCAGAAAATGGCACTATGACCACGAAGAATTTGAAGTGATCATGCCACAGGATTACGTTGTTGCACTGCCATGGACAGCGCTTATTCCTGAGCGCAGCAAATACGCAAATATTGCGGAACAAGCCATCACATTCTTATTGTCCGAGAAAGGGCAATCCTTGCTCGAACAGACCGGTTTGGCCTCGGGAGAAAGCTCGTCTGATCTGGCTTCACTTCAACCGGTTGAGCTTGGTCCTGAGCTTCTGGTTTATCTGGATGGACTGAAACGCAGCCGTTTTCTGGACACCTGGTTTCAGCTGATCGTCCACGAGTGAATAGCCTTCAACTCCCAAGCACTTACAAAAAAGGCCGGAGACATAATATCTCCGGCCTTCTCATGTTAAATAAGGCCTTCTTCTTTCAAAGCCTTTTGTACAGCCGGACGCGCCATGACGCGTTCGCGAAGAGCAAGCGATTTTGGATAAGCCGAAAGATCGACCTTCATTACCAGACCCCACCCAATAACCACTGCTGCGTAAGCATCTGCCTGCGTAAAATCAGCACCAAGCCAATAGGAACGACCATCGGCAAGAATTGCTTCTAATTGGCCCATACGGCGGGTGATTAAACCGATAACTTTACGCTTCGCATCATCAGAAAGGTCGGGCGCAAACAAACCGCCGAAAGCCACGTGCAAATCACCGCAGAAACCGAGCGCTTCCTGCAAACGAGCGCGTTCAATACTGCCGTAGGCTGGCTTGAAGGCCGCAACATCAGAATGATCACCGATATACTGCAGGATAGCCGCATTTTGCGTGATCACCAGACCAGGCTCAACTTCAATCGCAGGAACGGCCCCGCGAGGATTGATTTTGAGATAATCAGCACCGCTTGCGGTCTTCTTTTCCTTGAGATCAACCGTTTCGAGATCGTAGGAGAATCCTGCCTCGCTCAGAACGATATGCGGGGCAAGAGAACACGCACCGGGCTTGTAATAGAGCTTCATTATTGACTCCGTTGAGATATGATTCTTAACAGGGTTTAACATTTTTAGGCTTAGAGAAAATATTTCTAGCAATCACAATAGTGGGAGGATTTTTCTATTATTATCCTATGCCTGCGCTGCTTTTGTTGGCTATCATCGAAACACGCGCAACCAATATCTGTTTATTGACTATCGATAGACAATCAAAGCCAATCCTATAACGACGGATGCCGCACCAACCCAAGCACCTGCAGCAGGTCTTTCACCTGTCCGCAACCACAAAAGCGGTAAAATAATCACCGGTGTCGTTGCAGAAATCGTTGAGACAATTCCGGTCTTGCCGCCAGACAAGGCAAACAAAAGCAATGTCATACCTACTGCCAATGAAACAAATCCGGAAAGAGCTGTCATCGCAAGGATTGGCAATGTCGGAGGATTTCGCGGTTTGACAGTTGAGATTGGCAATTGCGTCAATACACTTAGACATGCTGCCGCAACACCAACGCGCATCAGAGAGCCAACGAACGGATCAATTCCGGTTTCCATGACGGGACGCACAATAATTGAGCCAATGGCCTGCCCGAGAGCCGCCAGCATTCCAAAAACGATCCCAACCCATAATGCGCCTTTGACGGCTTCCCATGGGTGCTTCTGCAATCGTCTTTTACCAAAGAAAATAGCGAGACATACGCCAGCAATGGTGAAAACAATTCCAAGCACGGAACGTGCCGTCAGTGTCTCACCCAAAACCATCCAGCCCAGAACCGCAGCAATAGGTGCATTCATTGCAAAAAGAATGCCTGCGCGACGAGGTCCCAAGCGATTGAGCGTAGCGAAAAGCACCGTGTCACCGAGGAAAATTCCAATAAACCCCGACAGGATAAGTGGCCCAAGATTGTAGCTATCAAGCTGTCGCCACGTGCCGGTGACAAGCACATAGACAAGTAGAATACTCGTCACGAATAACTGACGAACCAGATTGTATGTCGGTGCACCAAGATGCCCCGCTGGTCCTGCCGATATAAGCCCTGTTAAAGCCCAACAAAAAGCCGCTCCCAAAGCAGCCAATTCATAAATCGGCAAGTTCGATCTCCCCCGCGGCTACGAAATGCGCGGTAAAGTAATTTGCTTTTCGGGCTCGTTGATTCCGCTCCGCAGGTTTATCACTCTGAACACAACCGCTCCACTTAAATATCTAGCGCATGTCTCCCAAAAGTGGGAACCGGTTGTGGGATAAAGACATGCTTAAAAACATTTGGATAGAGCGAGCCCGGTGGATACGATTGAGCGCGACACGCTCTAGGCTCAGAAATCCAAGTGCTGCCCTCCATAACTGTCACACCCTGAAATCAATGGGCATGCGTGAGCAATACCTGCACTTATGCTATGATTTAATCAAAATCCGTCAACATATCAGACAATAGCTTAAGCTCGCCTTGTCGTTTGAAACCAGTCTTGTTACAAGATTGAAATCAGCCATTCAGAAAGATCGAGGCATTGATCAGTAAAAACGAGCCTTCATCACGCGCAACCGGCAATCTTGTCGTACGAGTAAGCGGCGAGCTTAGAGAGGTCATCCAGTCAGGCACCTTCAAACCTGGCATGAAATTGCCAAGCGAGGCAAAGCTAACCGAATCTATGGGTGTGAGCCGCACAGTCATACGTGAGGCGATTGCAGCCTTACGCGCAGACGGTTTGGTTGAAGCACGGCAGGGTGCGGGTGTGTTCGTCCTCGAAACACAGCCGCAGGAGATGCTGCCATTTCAAAACCTGAATTATGAACGTATCTCGTCTGTTATCGAACTTCTGGAGCTCAGAACAGGCGTCGAGATCGAAGCCGCAGGTCTTGCTGCCATACGTCGCTCCCCGCAGCAGGAAGAGAATATCATCATGTGTCACAGGCAGGTTCTCGCCTGCCTTGAAGCGGGTCAATCAACTGCCGAGGCCGACTTTGCGTTACATATTGCCATCGCCGACGCTTCCAATAACCCGCGGTTTCGTGAATTCCTGACAATGATCGGCAGCGGCGTCATCCCGCGCGCAGCACTGCAACCCGGAAATGATGCCAGTTCCGGCAACTATATTGCACATCTTCATAAAGAGCATGAGCGCATTATTGAGGCTATCGCCACTGGCGATGAAGATGGTGCCCGCGAAGCGATGCGAAGCCACCTGAAGGGAAGCCAAATGCGCTATCGCGCAATTTTGCGGCAGGCCCGCGATAACTTATAATATAACTTGTTGACACTCATCATCTAAGTTTACTACAGTCCATGTGAAACTTCTTCCAAAAGGGAACATCATATGGAACCGCAACAGATCAAACAAAAACTCGGCGCCGGACTGCTTTCTTTTCCGGTCACACATTTCGATGCACAAGGACGCTTTGCGCCTGAAAGCTACAAGGCTCATGTCGAATGGCTCTCCAGCTTCGATGCGCCGGTGCTTTTTGCTGCAGGCGGCACAGGCGAATTTTTCTCGCTGCGCCCAGACGAAATTCCAGCGATTGTATCTGCTGCCAAGGAAGCTGTAGGCAACAGCAATACGGCCATTGTTGCAGGTTGTGGTTATGGCACTGAAATTGCCATCGACATTGCAAGGTCGGCCGAGAAGGCAGGTGCCGACGGTATCTTGCTTCTGCCGCATTATTTGATCGATGCGCCGCAGGAAGGCCTTTACGAACATATTAAGCGCGTTTGTCAATCGATTGGTATCGGTGTCATGGTCTATAACCGTGATAACTCGGTCATCCAGCCTGACACCCTTGCCCGCTTGTGTGATGACTGCCCTAATCTGGTTGGCTTTAAAGATGGTGTCGGCGACATCGGACTTGTCCGCCAGATCACCGCGAAAATGGGAGATCGTCTGACCTATCTTGGAGGAATGCCGACAGCCGAACTCTTTGCGGAAGCCTATCTCGGTGCAGGCTTTACCACGTATTCATCGGCGGTATTCAACTTCGTTCCCGATCTAGCAGTCGAGTTCTACAATGCTCTCCGTGCTGGCGAACGCGCCACTTGCGAACGTATTCTGAACGACTTTTTCTATCCGTTCATGGCGATCCGCAACCGCCGCAAAGGCTATGCTGTTGCAGCTGTCAAAGCTGGCGTTCGCCTGCAAGGGTTTAACGCAGGAAAAGTTCGCTCACCTCTCTCCGACCTGACGCGCGAAGAAGAGGGAATGCTTGAGGCTTTGATCGGCAAATATGCTCGAAAACAGGCCGCCTAAGTCACAACAACAAACAAAGCCGCGGGCTTTTACCTGCGGCTTTGTTTTACGCAATCTGCTACGATAAAGAAGCGACCATATCTTTCAGCCGAGCACATGCTTTGATAAGCTCTTCATCGGAAGCCGCAATAGATAATCGAATAAAACCCGGCGCACCAAACGCGATCCCCGGCACACTGGAAACACCAAACGCATTGAGCAAATAACTTGCAATGTCCGTATCATCATTGAGCGTCACGCCCGACGGCGTTTGCCTTCCGATCAACTGTTCGACACCGATAAATGCATAAAAAGCCCCTGCTGGTTTGAGAAACTCAATCTCAGCTATTTGGCTAAGATAACCAGATACCAAGTCAACACGCTGGCTGAAGGTTTGAGCGGCTTTCGCAACAAAACCCTGATCGCCATCAAGCGCCGCTTTTGCCGCTGCCTGTGCTACACCACAGACGGACGTGACACTTTGAGATTGCATTTTGTTGATCGCAGCAATCAGTGCCTTAGGCCCCGCCGCATAACCGACACGCCAACCAGTCATGGCATAGGCTTTGGAAACACCGTTGACGATCAGCGTGCGCTCACGCAATTGCAGACATACACTCCCAAACGAGACAAAAGGCACTTCACTTAACAGGATATGCTCATAAATCTCGTCGGAAAGGATGAGAATCCGTTCGTGCTTTTCGAGTACAGCAGCCAATTGCTCATATTCGTCTGCACTGTAAACCGCGCCAGTGGGATTGGATGGTGAGTTCAGCATCAGCCAACGCGTGCGCGGGGTGATCGCTGCTTCTAGTTGCGCTGATGTGAGTTTGAAACCTGTTTCGGCTCCGCAATTCACGAAAACCGGTTTGCCGCCGTGGAGTGAAACAATATCGGCATATGAAACCCAACATGGCGTCGGAATAATAACCTCGTCACCCTCTTCAAGTGTTGCAAGAAATGCATCAAACAAAATCTGCTTCGCACCATTGGCGACTGTCAGTTCGTCGAGGCTGAAATCAAGCTGGTTATCTCGTTTGAACTTGGCAATGATTGCATTCCGAAGCGCTTCATTTCCTGCGGCCGCGCCATAACGGATGCCGCCTGCTTTCACTGCAACACACGCCGCCTCCACAACATTTACGGGTGGCTCAAAATCTGGCTCTCCCAAAGAGAGATCGACAATATCACGGCCTTCAGCGCGGAGCTTTTTGGCGGCCATCGAAACTGCCATGCTGGGCGAAGCCTTCACACCTGCTGATCGGCGGTTTTCATAATTCATTTTGAACGCTCTTTTCCAATCATTGAGACAAAAGAAGCCGCCCATGCGGCGGCTTCTGAAATTCTTGCAATTACCCGTTTATGACATAGTCAAATTCAAGATCTCGCTGCACAGCCTCTTCCGACCGCTTATCGACCGGACCATAGCCACCGCCACCGGGCAGCTCAAGGATCAGACGACGACCAGCGGGTACGTGCTGTCTGCCCTTGGCGTTGAGGACCGTACCATCATCAAGAACGACTGCGCCTGCAGCACCATTCTCGCCACCCTCGCGACCACGTGGCGGATGCTTGATGCGGTCGAACATGGCATTGAAATAAATCTCATGACCTTCGGTTGGCGCGATCTCAACAACCTGTCCAAGGCCACCACGATATTGCCCCGCACCGCCAGACCCATCGCGCAATTCCTTACGCCAGAAGATAACCGGACCGACATGTTCGGTGGCTTCAATCGACATAGAATGCACGCCACTTGGAAAGGCCGTCGCACTCAAACCATCAAGTTGCGGACGCGCTCCCGTTCCTCCACTATTAAACAACAGCACTTCAGCGCGATGGCCACCATCCTTTGGTGCTTCCGCGCCGGTCAATGGACGCGCGCTGACATGCAGATTCCACAAGGCGCCTGATCCTTCCGCCGGAATTTTTCCCGGCAGCATCTTGTGAACCGCACCAAGTACCGCATCCGGCACGAGGTGACCAAGAACGTGGCGGACTGAAACAGGTGCCGGACGCTGCGCATTAAGAATGCAATCCTTCGGCGCCGTCACCTTGAATGGCAGCAGCGAGGCATGATTGTTGGGAATTTCCGGCGCAAGGGAACATTTCAGGCCATAACACGCATAGGCTGCTGAATAGATCAGCGGACAATTGATCCCCTTTGGGCTTGGCGCGGACGTACCGGTGAAGTCTGCCAGAATATGATCGGAATGCACATCAAGGCGCACAACAATGTCGATGGGATCAAGATAACCATCGACCCGCATAACATTAGAATATGTTCCATGCGGCAAGGCAGCGAGCCGTTCGAGCGTCGCATCATAGCTGCGCTTGAAAATGAAATCAGCCAGTCCTTCAAGATCGTCGAGATGGAATTCATCCATCATGTCCATCAAGCGGCGATGACCGATCTCATTACAAGCCGCCAATGAGTAGACATCGCCGACAACCTGATGGCTTTCGCGCACGTTGTTACGCAAAATATTGACGAGGTCCTTGTTGACCACACCGCGTTCCGCAAATTTCATGATCGGCACAAAAATGCCTTCCTCATAAACCTCATTTGCGTCCGGTCCAAAGCCACGGCCACCCACATCAACAACGTGTGCCGTACACGCAAAAAAGCCAGTCAGCTCGCCTTTGCGGAAGCTTGGCGACACAACAGTGAAGTCATGCAGATGTCCTGTACCCTTCCAAGGATCGTTGGTAATGTAAACATCACCCTCAAAAATATTCTCACGGCCAATGTCATTGATGAAATGGCCGACTGCTTCCGCCATGGCATTGACGTGTCCTGGCGTACCAGTCACAGCTTGTGCGATCATCAAGCCAGCACGATTGAAAACACCCGCCGAAAGATCACCAGATTCACGCACACTTGTACTGAAAGCGGTGCGGATAAGTGTCACTGCCTGTTCTTCAACAACGGAAATAAGGCGGTTCCACATGATCTGCATATGGACGTCAGAAATAGGTTTCTTTGTCATAATAACATTCCTCAAGCAGCTTTTGCGCGCAACAACAGGCATCCATCGGCCTGCATGATCACTTCGCGGCTAGCAGTCACGATGGTTGATGTTTCGCGTTCTGTGATGACAGCAGGTCCGGCGATCCAATCACCCGGTTTCATATCGGCACGTTCAACCACAGACGCGTCCAGAAAACGTTCCTCCAGAACATCGAATATCTGTCGCTGACCAGATACGGATGCTTGCGACTGTTTGTTTACAGGCTTTGCTGGCGATGGAGCGGCCGCATCTGCACTTGCACGCAACGACCAGCTCACAATTTCAACGTCGAGATCATCAATCACACGACCGAAGAAACGTTCATAGCATTCATCGAAAAGGCTGCGGAAAAGGGTAGCATCTGCATCCTGATAGTCGCGAACTTCGATGGTGACAGGCACTTCCCAGCCTTGGCCCGCATAGCGCATATAGGCTGTGCATTCGAGCGATGGGTCGGCATCAGGCGCACCCGAACGGACAAAGGAGGTTGCCTCGTCAACCAATTCGCTGATGACCGTATTGATCGCGGTGCCATCAAAACGGCTTAGGCGGCTATAGGCACTGCGCACTGATTCAAAACCAAAAGGGGCACGTAAAAAGCCAATCGCTGAACCGACGCCTGCACCGGGTGGAATGAGAAGATCATTGACGCCCAGCTTTTCGCAAAGACGTGCCGCATGAACAGGGGCTGCTCCACCAAAAGCAATCATGGTGAACTCTGACAATTCCTTCCCGTTTTCAACTGCGTGCATACGGGCTGCGTTGCTCATGTTCTCGTCGACGACTTCACTCAAACCATAAGCAGCCGTTGCAACATCGGAACCAAGCTTACTACCAATATCGGCTTCCATCGCCTTTTCAGACGCGCCGCGGGACAACTTCATAGCACCGCCAGCAAAGCTATCGGGATCAAGACGACCAAGAATAACATCGGCATCAGTAACGGTTGGATGAACACCACCGCGATCATAGCATGCAGGTCCAGGCTCGGAACCAGCACTATGCGGACCTACTCGGATCTGGCGCATGGAATCCACCGTTGCAATCGAGCCACCACCAGCGCCGATCTCGACCATTTCGATAACCGGAATGGAAATTGGCATGCCGCTGCCCTTCTTGAAGCGATATGTACGCGCGACTTCAAAGGTCTTGGAAGTCTTTGGAACCTGCTGTTCAATCAGACATATTTTTGCAGTTGTCCCACCCATATCGTAGGAGACAACCTGATCGAGTTTGTGATTGGCCGCAATGTAGGCTGCAAAAATTGCGCCTCCTGCGGGGCCTGATTCAAGCAGACGAACTGGAAATTCAATCGCACTTTCAATGCTGATGATGCCGCCGCCCGAATGGATCATGAATACCGGCGAAAGCAGCCCCTCTTCGCGCAAACGCCCAACAAGGCGATTGAGATAAGAAGCCATCAGGGGTTTTACATAGGCGTTCGCACAAACCGTATTAAAGCGCTGGAACTCACGCATCTGTGGCGAGACCTCCGACGAAATTGAAACCGAGAGATCAGGTTTTTTGGCTAACAACCGATCGCGGAAACGGCGCTCATGTTCCCCATTCAGGTACGAATGAATGAAGCCGATAGCGACGCTTTCATACCCATCCGCAATAATGCGGTCGCAAAGCGCATCGACTTCCGCATCATCAAGCGGCTTTAGAATTTCGCCATTCGCTCCAATACGCTCATCGATAACCAATCGGTCGTTGCGCGGAACAAGTGGTGCGGGCAGGACAATATCCAGATCGTATTGCTCAAAGCGGCTTTCAGTGCGCATTTCGATAACGTCGCGGAAGCCTTTGGTTGTTACCAGTGCAGTTTTGGCACCGCGCCGCTCAATGAGGGCATTGGTGGCAAGTGTTGTGCCGTGAATAACGGTGTCGATCTGCTCAAGCTTGACTTCAGCTTTTTCGGCGACTTCACAAATAGCCTTGATGATAGCGTTTTCCGGAAATGCGTAATCCGTAAGCACCTTGGTCGAATGAAGAGTCTCACCCACTTCCATCGCCACATCAGTAAAGGTTCCGCCAATATCGACACCAACCCTGATCAGTTTGCCATCTATCGTCATGTTCTGCTTAACTCCCAGAAAGAGATCAATACGGTATGTGCGGGCGCAGCCGGTAAGCTGTAGAGCGGCACGTGTTTATCAGTTCCCGCAAATATCCTTTGCGGGTTCAATGTCGTTGAATGTGAATGCTTTGGTGGTCGGTGTGCGGTTAGCCCCACACACCTTCTATTTCAGGCCACAGGCTGAACTATTGCTTGCCCGTAAAATCCACGCCTTCAAGCTGGGTCGGCAATTTCGGGCGGTCGACACCGATCCACTTTTTGTAAAGCGCATCCAATGATCCGTCCGCGTTATGACGCGTTACGAAATCATTGAGATAGTCGAGCATTTCCTGATCGCCTTTACGAACGGCCATGGCCTGAATATTATCTGCAGCCTTGTACTTGCGGTCATAGTTACCGCCATTCCCCGTGCTGTCGATCACCAAACCATAGGTCAGACTTCCGAGAATAGCGTCTACCTGTCCAGACAAAAGGGCTTGCACGGTTGTTGCGTCATCATCGAAACCTTTGGTTTTCGTTCCCGCTGGTGCAACCCTTCTAAGGATCGGCTCAAACGCACTGCCACGATTGACACCGATTGTATAGTTAGCAAGGTCTTCATTGCCTTTGATATCGAGGTCTTTCTTGCCCCAAACAGTGATGTCGTTTGCGGAGTAAGGCAGCACAAACTGAATAACTTTGGCGCGTTCCGGCGTGATCGTCATAGACGGCACAAGAAAATCCACCATTCCATTGGTCAGCAATGGAATACGGTTCTGGCCGGTAACGCGTTCGAACTTGACCTCCACGCCAAGTTCCTTGGCAATCAAATTGGCAACCTCAATATCGTAGCCGCCATTCTTGCCATTCTCATCGATAAAGCCCCATGGAAACTGGTCCATCTGAACCCCAACCACGGCAACGCCCTTGGCTTTGATTTCTTCCGGCGATGCAGCCAATGCTGCACCCGAAGTCCAAAGAGATGCAACAACACCTGCTGCCAGACTGAATGCGAGCTTCGAAAGCGTAGAATTTCGATTAAACATGTTCTTACCTCTAGTTTATTTATTGTTGATTTAGCGCGAAGCGTTGAGGCGCTTCTCGATCCGGGCGCTGTAGTAAGTGAGCGGCACACAAATGACGAAATACATCAGACCTACCGTGCCAAAGACTTTCATCGGCTCGAATGTGATATTGGCCATCAACTGCCCCGAACGGGTAAGTTCCGTCAGACCAAGCAGCGCGGCCAGTGCCGTTCCCTTAATCAGATTGACCAGAAATCCGATGGTTGCTGGCAGGCCAATGCGAAATGCTTGCGGCAGGACGACATCTTTCATGCGATCAAAATATCCAACGCCGAGTGCACGTGCGGCCTCATCCTGACCAGCAGGCACAGCTTCAATGCTTCCGCGCCAGATTTCACCCAAAAATGCGCTGGCATGCAATGAAAGCCCAACAATCATGGCCACCCAAACATCGACGCGCAGCCCCAAAAGCGGCAGGCCAAAATAAACGAAGAAGAGCTGGATAAGCAGCGGAGTACCCTGGAAAATCTGGATATAGGTCGCCATGGTATAACGAAGCCATTTCATCCGGCTGGTACGCCCAAGCGCAACTAGCAAACCCGCAAGGCCTCCGAAAGTAAAAGCGAGGATTGACAGCAAGACCGTCCAGCGTGCGCCTTCAAGGATGAAAAAGAATTCTCCTGAACCAAAACTACGGATCATCGCTGGGCCTCACTTCGACGGATAGGAAAAGTAGGTTCTGCCGATGACTTGCAGAACGATGGAGAAGAATTGCGAAAGTGCGAGATAGATAACGCCGAGCACGAAATAGACTTCAAAACTGCGGAACGTTTCTGAATCTATCATCTGTCCGACATAGGTCAGTTCTTCCGCTGAAATGGATGCCACCAAGCTCGAGTTGAGCATCATAAGGATGAACTGGCTGCATAGAGCTGGATAGACCGCACGAATGGCTGGACGGAAGATAATGAAGCGGTAAATATCGAACGTATGAAGTCCTAATGCCTTCCCTGCTTCAATCTGACCAACCTTGATCGATTCAACCCCTCCACGAACGATTTCAGCAGCATAGGCGGCGCAATTGAGCGTCATTGCCAGAATTGCTGCTTGTTCCGCAGTCAGCGTGATCCCCATCGAAGGCATGCCGAAGAATATAAAAAACAACTGCACGAGAAACGGCGTATTTCGGATCAATTCAATATAACCAAACGCGATAAGCGAAATTGCCTTGATTGAACTCATGCGCATGAGCATGAAAACGATACCGAGCAGCAAGCCTAAAATCATCGACGTGGACGATATTTTCAGCGTCAGGATTGCGCCATTAACAAGTGCAGGCCAAGCTGCTAACACTGGTCCAAAGTCAAATATATAATGCATTCGCTATCTCCCACTTATTGCCTTTATTCCCCTTATTTTCAGTGGTTGAGAATCTGCCCCAGAAACGCTTTGGCGCGCTCGTGTTTGGGGTTGTTGAAAAATTCGTTCGGCGGAGCGCTTTCGATAATCTCACCGCGGTCCATGAAAATGACGCGATGCGCAACCGCGCGTGCAAAACCCATTTCATGGGTCACGCAGATCATAGTGATGCCGTCATCCGCGAGGGAAACCATGGTATCAAGCACCTCTTTGACCATCTCGGGATCAAGCGCCGAAGTCGGTTCGTCGAAAAGCATGATTTTGGGATCCATACAAAGTGCGCGTGCAATCGCGACACGTTGCTGCTGACCGCCCGATAGCTGTGCCGGAAACTTTTCGGCCTGATCGGCGATGTGAACACGATTGAGGAAATGCATCGCCTTTTCCTTGGCAACCGGCACCGAAGATTTGTGCACACGGCGCGGCGCAAGCATGCAATTTTCCAGCACAGTCATATGCGGAAACAGATTGAACTGCTGGAACACCATGCCAACATCACGGCGAATATGATCGACATTCGCACCTTTGTTACCCAAACGGGTTCCGTTTACATCGATAATGCCGTCCTGGATTTCTTCCAGAAAATTGATGCAGCGGATAAGCGTGGACTTACCAGAACCGGATGGGCCGCATAGGACGATGTGCTCGCCGCGATTGACCTCCAGATTGATGTCTCTGAGGACGTGAAGTTGGCCATACCATTTGTTGACCGAACTCATCTTGATGGCTTTATCAGTCATCTATCTCTCGCTTCGTATGTATCAGCAGAATGGAAACAGCGCACTTACGCCCGGACTTCAAAAATCGCATCGACTTCAACGGCGAAGCCACGCGGCAAAGAACCCGCACCCAACGCTGTTCGTGCGTGCCGACCTTTTTCACCAAGGATTTCGACCAGAAGATCAGAAGCCCCATCAATGACTGCTGGATGATCTTTAAAGTCTGGAACCGCATTGACGAAACCACGCACTTGCAGACAGGCCGAAACACGATCAAGGTCTCCGTCAAGTGCCGTGGAAACACGTGAAAGGATATTGAGCGCGCAGACACGCGCTGCCTGATAAGCCTCTTTCACATCCATCGTGCTACCCACCAAGCCTAGATAGCAATCAATGCCATCAACGCGCGGAACCTGACCTGAAATGTAAAGTGTGTTGCCGCTGAGCCTGAACGGAACATAAGTACCGCTAGGAGCGGTGATTTCTGGCAGGCTGATACCCAACTCTTTTAGTCTGGATGAAACCGATCCCATCATGTTTCCCCTCTTTTGTTTTTTCGCACTCTCATTTTACAGCAACTGTTATGTGACAGAAAAATGATGTGATATTATCACTTGGCTTTTTGTTATGACGTTAAATTCGCGGAAATAATACCTCTTGTCAAGAATGATTATTAGACGTCATACAACACCATAATCTTACTACTATATTGGATATAATTATTATTTATCATATGTTTATTGCCATAATCGATCAAAAATCCATCTTCCACGTGTAATTTTTTGTGATCGAAATTTTTTTGAATCCCCTGCCTGATCGTCAAAATGCCATTTAAAATCAGTCAACACAGAAGATGAATTTTAACCAAAAAGGAAATAAATTAGACAAGTGATAATATCACTAGATTAATGATACTACCTTGTGTATAATATTCCGACAGCGTATCAAAGCTCTAAGAGCGAAGATCAAATTTGGCGGGGTGGATTTTCATTGAAGACACTTACTTCACGAACGATCGACAATCTGAAGTCACTGATCAGCGATGGCACACTCCAAAATGGAGATAAGCTCCCCACTCTTGCGGAGTTGGGTGACAAGCTTGGTGTCAGTCGTACGGTCATCCGCGAAGCCATCGCCGCTCTGCGTTCGGATGGGCTGCTCGAGGCCCGGCATGGAGTGGGTATCTTCATCCGCGATCAGGACAAGGCCAACGCGACAAGCGGTGACGCCTCCACAATTCTGGAACCGCTGGGTCTTTTGTCGCTACCGTTCATGGACCTGCTGGAATTGCGAATGGCCTTCGAGGTACATGCGGCAGGCTTGGCTGCCCAGCGAAGGTCGTGGGCGCAGGAAGCTAAAATGTGGGAAGCTCTGAAACAATTTGAAGCCTCGCAGGAAGACGAGGCAGCGCTGGATGAACTGGATTTTGTCTTCCATCGATGCATCGCCGAAGCGACTAACAATTTGGCATTCATAGAGTTTTTCAGCGTAATGAGCATGAAGATGCTGCCGCAACCTGCATTCTCACGCAATCTCAATCCCGCGCTGATTACACCCAAATATATACAGAATACGGTGATCGAACATCGCGCGATCTGTGAAGCCATCAGCGCGGGCCATGCCGGGCAAGCCCGCGATGCAATGCAAGCCCATCTCACACGCAGTCACCAACGCTATCGCGGCTTCTCTGGAAGCATGGGGTCTCCGTTAAGCAATATAACGGAGACATGATCGTCAATGTGAACTACACACAGGGCTTTAAATTGAAAACCGCATCAGCGATTGGCGACGCATTCTCAAGCGTTGACGCAGCCTTTGCATCGCCCATATCTTCTGTCAGAAGAATGCCAACCTGTTTGACGCCGAGATCATCAAGCTGATCCGGTGTGCCGAAGCCATATTCCATATGTCCTCGTCCTACGATGCCAACGACCAGCGCGTCCGGTTTTTCAGCCAGATAAGACGCTATGTTACACGCAAAGGCACGGTCCCAAGTTTGTTGCGCACGAACAAAGCGATCAAACTCCGGTGCGTCGGCAGTCTTTCCCTGCATAAATGGCGGGCCGCCATTGGTAAGGCGCAGAAGATGTTCGCGATGGGCCATGCTTGCAGGCCTTGCAGGCGTTAACCCATCCCGCTCTGCATCTGGAATTGCGTCCCAACCTTCCCTGCCGACACGCGTCACAAGATCACGACGACAGTTTAAGGCCAGCATCTTGACCTGAAACTCACGGCAGAAATGGAAAAGTGGCCAATAAAGATCGGCAGCAAAACCCCACACCTTCCCCCACTCAACGCGCTCCAGAAATGTGTCCGCATCAAGCTTTCCGTCGACCCACTCATCGAGTACAGGTTGCAGCCTACGGGGAAACATCTCAAAGCCAACCGCAAGATCGTCCCGCAGTGCGAGAAGTGACGCGCATATATTGCCCTGCCAACGGTGAATATCATAACGATCATGCGTTTCGCCAAGCAGAACAACCTGCTTTTGCGCCATGTCCTGCATTACCAGACGGTGTGGGCGCTCCTCACCAGATAACGCATCAACCCAGTGCCCGGCACTTTGTTTTGACTGCATAGTACTCATTGGAAGGCTTCTTTTTTACCCGACACGATCAGGCCCGTTTCTTCATTTTCTTTGTTAAGCGCATAGAACACGAGATCTTCTCCTTGCTCATCAGCACGCCATGACGTCACGTTGCCTGCTTTGAGATGCAGATGAAAGTCAGGCTTCATCACGTTGATAAAACCCCGTGATAGACGCGGTTCGGGCATCTGGCCTCTCCATTCCTGCTTGAACGATGGCAGATCAATAGCAATACGAACGTCCGCATTGTTGCGCTGCGCTTTCGCAAATGGTGCTAGTCCGGGATCATCCTCGCCAACTTCCAGTGTTTCCGTTGCACCCTGCTCTTTTTCCTTTGGTTCAAGTGCCGTGAATTCAAAGCCATGAAGCGCTTTATCGAAAGGTTCTGCGCCTTCGAAGCCGATCACACTGCCAATCACAGTTTCATCCGCTGCAAGAAGATCGATACGCGGATAAACCTTCTCCTGCATGACGCTGCTGCGATCCGCAATCAGCGATGCGATCGCTGTCAATTCGATCCGGGAATGATGTTCATCACCGGTAAAATAAATCCAGCCGTCGCGAACCTCGACCTGTTCCACAACGCCGATACGTTCGTGGGTCGCACCTCCGCTTTTGGTATTGATCATCAGCTTTCCCATCAAAGGCAGCGTCTTAAGAACATCAGCCGCAGCGGCCAGAATTTTCGCACGGATTGGTTGTTCGCTCATAGTTTTCCTCATGCAGTTTGGAGAACAGCTGTGTCTGACGGCTTTTGCGTGCTGCAAAAACTTTCCAGATCGATGACGCTGTCGATTGAAAGATTTCCGGGCTCTCGATGAGCCAGAATTACGATGGTGGAATCGGGAAGTTCACGACGCAACAACTCCAGCAACTCAGCCTCCGAAGCCTTGTCCAGTGCGCTCGTCGCTTCATCAAGAAACAGCCAGTCGGGCTTGATCAGGATTGACCGCGCAAGGGCGAGGCGTTGCATCTCACCACCAGAAAGCGTTCCCGGCGCGATATGGCTAAGGGAAGCGTCACTCTGCAACAGCTTCGATAATCTAACTTTTGTGAGTGCTTGCGTAATTTCTGTCGTACTGAACTTCTCTGCCGAAAGCGGATAAGCTACGGCATCATATAGGCCAGCATTCGGCATATAGGGCTTTTGCGAAAGCACAAGCATCGTGGCATCTGGACGATGGAGCGTCCCGCTTGCAAACTTCCATGCACCTGCAATCAGCCGAAGCAGAGTGGTTTTGCCAAGCCCCGAGCGACCGCGCAGCCACACCGTTTGGCCCTTTGCTATTTCAAGATTTGAGATGTTGAGCAAATCCCGCGCATCAGGTGTCTTCACCGAAACATCCATTAGATGCAGCGAAGAATGAGAAGGCTGCGCTGTCACCATATTGCCTGCAACGTCAACGCGGTGGATGGCGTTGATGAAACCTGACAGGCGCGAAATCGCCGATACCAGTTCAGCCAGGGTTTTATAATTGAAAATGAACCATGACAGATTGGTCGATACTTGCGAGAAGGCCTGCCCCAGTTGCATTAATCCGCCGAACGTCAATGTGCCTGCAAAATATCCCGGCAGGCCAAGAAAAGTCGGAATTCGAAAAATACTGTGGCGATAGGGAAATATGAACAAATCAAGCTGAACCTGTCGCAAAACCAGTCGATACCAGTTCTCGCGGACAGCAGAAAACTTGTCTGCCAATATCTTTTTCTCGTACTCTTCCCCGTTCATTACGGCAATATCGCCAGCGTGCTGACGAATATGCGCCATTGCAAATCGAAAATCCGCTTCTTTCTTTTGCTGCTCAACGAAGGTTGCTTTCAGGCGCCGCCCGAAGAAGTGCGTCATAAATGAAGAGATGAACACATAGATAAATGCTGCCCAGAGCATATATCTTGGAATGACGAAATCGATCCCCAATAGATTGAAATTAAGAGCGTAGGTCGAAAGTGACCAGAGAACCGCAACGTAAGAAAATAGGGCTATGATATTCGTTATCAGGCCCAATCCTTCTTTAAGCGTATGCTTGACAAAGAGTTCGCAATCCTCAGCGATACGCTGATCGGGATTATCCGGCACCTGCCCGTCGCGGCCGATGGCAAAATTCCAGTAAGCCTTATTGGACATCCAGAACGCGATAGCCGTCTCGGTGAGCTTCTGGCGCCAGCGAATTCTAAGTGTGCCCTCCAGATAATTGCCCGTCAGAGTTAGACAGGTGTTCACAAGAACAATCAGGCCAAAGATACCGATCTGATTTATCGCAACAGTAACATTGCGCTGTTCGAGCGCATTATAGAAATCTGCCGTCCATTTGATGAGCCACAGACCCGTATAAATACCAACCAGTTGCAGAGCGAAGATTACGACGAGTAGCGACCAGTTCAGAACCTTTCCAGAACCTGAATTGCAATATTTGAACAACTGCGAAAACTGTCTGAAGACAATAAGCATAATCAACCAGTACCAATGTGAGAAAGCCGGAGCAGCTGTGAAGCCGCTCCGGCAAAGAGGCCTTCAATGGCGATCAGAAACGCATTGTTGCGCCAATTTTGAAGGTACGCCCCGGCGCAATCTGCATTTCCAATGGATTGACATTGGCGACAGATGACGTTTCCGGTGTGTTGGCGTAACCGGTCAGCGTATTCGGGAAATAGCGCTTGTCGAAGATATTCTCGACACCAAAATTAACGTCGATATGCTTGGTGGGCGACCACTTTGCATAGGCATCGAACACCGAATAGTTCGAAGGTTTGAACGCATTCTCATCGGCACGACGCTTCACACCCGACGCAAATGTACCGACGAATTCCGTTTCAAGATTCCAGTCTGGAATGATGTAACGTAATCCCAGAACAGTCGTCAGCGGAACGGCGCCATCAAATGGTGTTTTTTCAGAACCCGCATCTACACGCTGATCACCGCGCATGTAAGACAGGGCAGCATTTGCGAAGAGGTTATTATAGACCTCATATTCGCCGCCAAACTCGATGCCCCATACTTTTACGCTTTCGACATTATCGGACGTATATTTATCAGCAGTCCCCGGAACCTGTTGCAGGCTCCGAATGAAGTCTCGGTAATCCGAATAGAATGCAGAAGCGCTAAAATAGCCCCGATCATACTCGCCGCGTAAACCAGCTTCGTAGCTGCGCACAAATTCCGGCTTGAGGTTCGGGTTAGGAATGACTTCGACCATGCTCGTCGCACCGATTGAGGTGGAAGATACGAAGAGCTGTTGTGCAGTCGGCATTTTGAAACCTTCGCCATAGGAGCCGAATAGCGAATAGGTATTATCCAGTTTATAGATCGCGCCAAGACGCTTGATCAGACGCGTCTCATCCATCTTTTCAGGTTCAAATCCATCGAGAGGGACGTAATCACCATCCTTGGTGGGATCAATGGAATAGGTAGCGAGACGTAAGCCCGGTGTCAGCGTCAGACGGTCATCCAGAATCTTGATTTCATCCTGAACATAGAAATCGGCCCGCACTGTATCGACTTTTGGAAAGTTGAAACCTTGTCTCGGCGTAACGGTGGTAACACCCGTATTGAGATTTGTGGTGATATTCTCACCATCATAATTGCTCTTGGTGATGTCGCCCGCGAAGCCATAAATAAGTTTGTGGCTGGTTTGACCAAGATCAAAGGAAGATGTGAGCTGAACATCCGTTTGCAAAAAATCTTCGCTATAATTGCGGATCTGAATACGCTGTTCGCGGCGCGGCACTGCAAGACGCGAATAATTGCGAAGCTGATTGCTTGTCGTATCGCGCTTCTGAGGCGAATAGGAAACGTTCCACTTCACCTCATCCAGCCATGACGCACCGACTGTCCAGCGATGATCGAGTGCGAAGCGCGCGCGCTGCATTTTAAGCGAACGATCCCAGCTCTCATTTTCATAATAGAAGCTGGGCATGTTCAGATATAGCGGATTGGCAGCGCCGGAATCATATTTCTGATCCACATCCGTGTTACGCTCGAACCACTCGCCCGTCAGCTTGAATTCGTGATCCGCCGATGGATTCCACTGAAGCTTCATAAGGCCGTTATAGGCATCCGTATCCATTGGAGACGCTTTGTTACATGGCCAGATTGCTTCACGCGGACAACCCCATATCCCGCCATCAGCGCGGGCTTTCCGCATATCCGGTTCAGATGCGCTTATGTGTCCAAAACTACCAAGAACTTTAAAGTCACCCGCTTCTGCAGCACCCGTAATCTGTTGACGGAACGACTTGTCAAAGCTGTCATAGCTGAACTTCGTTTCAACCGCCCACGGCTTTGTACCATCCAGCAAATCGTCCGGATCGATTGTTCTAAAAAACACAACGCCGCCTAAAGCGTCCGCACCCCAAAGCACAGAGTTAGGGCCGCGGGTAATTTCGACAGATTTCATGTTGAAAGGATCAACAAAGTCACGGCTACCATCGGTGATGCGCTCCTGAACACGTGCACCATCGACGAGAATTTGCACACGGTTTCCACCCACACCACGTATGTTAAAGCTGTTAAGCTGTCCGAACGGATTTGTCAGCGATGTCTGGCGATCAACGCTCACGCCGGGTTCATAGCGCACCATATCCTGAATATCGCGCACCTGATGGCGTTCGAGCGTATCGCGATCAATCACGCTGATTGACATGGGAACATCAAGCAGATTCTTGGCAGCGCGTTCGGCAGAAAGCGTGATGGTTTCAAGTCTGATCGTTTCAGGACTTTCGGTCTCGACCGCTGTGCTCAGGCTTTGTGGCACCGCGTCCTGTTTTACTTTTTCAGTAACAGTTTGAGCGTGAGCGTGCGAAGCTGCAAAGACCACAACAGAGGCTGAAAACATGTTCAGCCAACGACGATTGACGGAATTTTGGGTAGACGGAATTCTCAGCATAATGTCCCCGAGATAAGCATTGCGAAATCGCTGGCTTGCTCATGGGAACTTGCTGGCTAAAGTTGAGTGAATCACTCAATATATTATTTCAATCCTTTTTCAACACAAAAAATGTGCAGGCAAAAAGACTTCAACGATTCTTAAGATCAGCTTGAAACAATTGAATTAAAGTCAGCTACTCCGGCAAAACGTGCAGCACGGACCTTGCCGAATTTGCTCTCATCAACAACAAGATATTTCTGCAAAGCACGCTGCATGGCCATCTGCTTGACCGGAACCTCGTGGAAATGGGAACAAGTCACGCCATGCTCATTATCAACGCCACCGGCGGATAAAAAAGCCTTGTTGATATTGACGCGCTTGAGCACCTCAATCCCCTCATCGCTGGAAAACGATGCGGCTTCCGGGTGATAGACGCCACCAAGCACGATCAGCCGAACATCGGTTCGGCGCGAAAGAATCTCGGCAACATTCAACGAATAGCAGACGACTGTTAAGTGCTGGTTCTGTGGAATGAGATGCGCCAGATGCGGTGTTGTCGTGCCACAATCTATGAAGATTGTGTCATGCGGTTCGATTAATGCGGCAGCCGCGGTGCAGGCTTGAATCTTGGCGTTGGCATGACAGTCTTTTTCAAGATCAAAGACATAATCGCTGCCATTTGCACCTTCTTGCACAGGAATAATGTAACCACCCAAACAATTGAGTGTCCCGGCATCGCTGCCAATATCACGCCGGATCGTCATCTCGGAAACACCCAACCTTGTGGCTGCGTCCCGAAGACGTAACACCCCTATCTCTTCAACAAGAGCAGCGATTTCAGCAATGCGTTCATCTTTTCGACTGATCCTGCTCACTGATTCCCCAATTCCCGTGCGGTTCAGTTTCGTTTAACCCGCTTCATCATTTGGTGCAATTGTGATGCAGCATACTTGACAGGTCAAACAAAAATATGAAACGATCCAAACATAATGATCGGATTATAACATTATAATTCGCATTATCGGGAGGATTTGACAATATTAATTTTGGCGAGCGGCGACATCCATGCAGCCGATAGCCAAAAGGAGGAGACGATCGTGTCAGCAGCAAACTGCAAAGCACGGCGTCAAGATCAGTAGTCACCAATCTCGTCTGACGATTAGACGTTTGGACGGGGCGCTATTCGTTTCCAGGGAGGAAATACCGGTGAAAAAATTTATCGCGTCCATGGCAATCGCCATGTCTGTGGCCATGCCTCATGCTTTTGCTGAAGGCGTCGTCGATACGTCCAAGATCAACAAAGAGCTGATCACGACCACAGACGACAAAAAATATACAATTGCGACGGTTGTGAAAGTCGACGGCATTGCCTGGTTCGACCGTATGCGTGACGGTGTTGAACAGTTCAAAACCGATACCGGCAACGATGTCTGGATGGTTGGCCCAAGTCAGGCAGATGCCGCCGCTCAGGTGCAGATTGTTGAAAATCTGATTGCACAGGGCGTAGACGCTATCGCTATCGTTCCTTTCTCGGTGGAAGCCGTGGAACCGGTACTAAAAAAAGCGCGTGATCGCGGCATTGTTGTTGTCAGCCATGAAGCATCGAACATCCAGAATGTCGATTTCAACATCGAAGCTTTTGATAACAAGGCTTATGGCGCGAACCTGATGAAGGAACTCGGCAAGGCGATGGGCGGCAAGGGCAAATATGTCGCGACCGTCGGCAGCCTGACCTCCAAATCACAGATGGAATGGATTGATGGCGCTGTTGAATATCAGAAGGCCAATTTCCCGGAAATGGAACTCGTAACCGAGCGCCTCGAAACCTATGACGATGCGAACACGGATTATAACAAGCTAAAGGAAGCAATGACTGCCTATCCGGACATCACCGGAATTCTGGGTGCTCCAATGCCGACATCGGCTGGTGCTGGTCGTCTGATCGCTGAAGGCGGCCTGAAGGGTAAAGTCTTCTTTGCAGGCACCGGTCTTGTTTCGGTTGCTGGCGAATACATCAAGAACGACGATATTCAGTATATCCAGTTCTGGGACCCAGCAGTTGCGGGCTATGCCATGAACATGCTGGCTGTTGCAGCACTCGAAAAGAAGAACGAGCAGATCAAAGCCGGTCTTAATCTCGGTCTGCCAGGCTATGAAAGCCTGCTCGCTCCTGATGCTGCCAAGCCAAACCTGCTTTATGGTGCAGGCTGGGTCGGTGTAACCAAGGATAATATGGATCAGTACGATTTCTGATCGTTGCTGAACCGGAGAAAGGGGCATCCGCCTCTTTCTCCCTCTCCATCTGCAATTGCAGCCTTGTACGAGGCCCTTATGATTGAAAATCTTATCGAGTTGCGCCATATCGGCAAGCGCTTCGGTGGCGTGAAAGCGCTGGACGATGTGTCCTTTGCGATCAAGCCCGGCGAAATTCATTGCCTTGCGGGCGAGAACGGCTCTGGCAAATCCACTGTTATCAAGATCATGTCCGGCGTTTACACGCCGGAAGACGGTGAAATCCTGATCGACGGCAAGACTGTCGGCAAGCTGGACCCCGTCAAATCCGTGCATCATGGCATTCAGGTTATTTATCAGGATTTTTCCCTGTTCGGAAATCTCACCGTCGCTGAAAACCTCGCGATCAATACGTTTCTTATGGAAGACCGTAAGGCTGTAGACTGGAAGCGCGTGCGCAAACTTGCGCAGCAGGCGCTAGACCGTCTTGGCATTCAGATGGATCTGGACGCCGATGTGGACAGCCTGCCAACCTCTGGCAAGCAGATCGTGGCAATTGCGCGCGCCGTCATGGCTGACGCGCGGCTTCTGATCATGGATGAGCCGACAACCGCCCTCACCCGTCATGAGGTCGATGCTTTGTTCAAGATCGTGCGCGATCTTCAGGCGCAGGGCATCGCTGTGCTTTTTGTCAGCCATAAAATGCGCGAAATGCTCGAAATCAGCGAAAGGCTGACTGTTTTTCGCAATGGCAAAAAGGTCGCAGAAGGCCCTATTACCGAGTTTGACGAACCCTCAATCACCCATGCGATGACCGGACAGGAACTGACAGCACATAGCTATAGCTGGACCGCGCGTGAGGGAGCGAGCAGTACCCCAAGCCTTGAAGTCGAAAATCTGACCGTTCCGGGTTCCGTAGAGAAAGCCAACCTGACGCTTCACGCTGGAGAGATCGTTGGTATTTCTGGCCTGATCGGTTCCGGTCGTACAGAGCTTGCATTAGCGCTCTTCGGCATGAAACCGGATTTCACAGGCACTGTGCGGATTGAAGGCAAGTCGGTTCATCCAAAGAACGTGCAGGAAGGTATTGCCTGCGGCGTCGCCTATGTGCCGGAAGACCGGCTGACGGAAGGGCTTTTCCTCACTCAATCCATTGAACGCAATATCATTGTCACCTCAATCGACAAATTCGTACGCGGCCTGTTCATCAATCGCAAAAAGGCAGATGCCACCACCCGAGATATGTTTTCGGCAATGAATATTGTCGCGCCTGGTCCGCATACCCCGGTCAACCATCTTTCGGGCGGCAATGCGCAACGTGTAGTTCTGGCCCGCTGGCTTCTGACAGGGGCCAAAATCCTGATCCTCAACGGACCGACCGTTGGCGTTGATGTCGGGTCAAAAGCACAAATTCACAAAATCATCCGTAAGCTCGCACAGGATGAGGGCTTGGCCGTCCTGATGATTTCCGATGACGTACCCGAACTGGTTCAGAACTGCAATCGTGTGCTGGTGATGCATCGCGGCCGTTTCGTCGATGAATTATCCGGTGAAAGCATGACCGAAGATGCCGTCAATGACCGGCTCAAGACCCTGAATTGAGGAACCGGACATGAAATTCCTTCGCAGTACCGAATTCATCATTGCCTGTGTGCTTCTCATCGCAATGATCACGATCGGCCTTATCAATCCTGCCTTCTGGTCATTGGATAATATTTTCGGCCTTCTTCGCTCCAATGTTGTTATCGGCATCATGGCGCTCGGCGTTTTGCTGGTGATGATTTCCGGCGGTATCGACGTGTCCTTTACGGCTTTCGCCATTGCCGCCATGTATCTAACCGTCCGCGCTATGGTCTATTTTGGCTATGACGGCGTGTTCATTCCGTTTATCGCGGCAACGCTCATCGGTCTTATGCTCGGCGCATTCAACGGTTTCATCATCCATCGCTTCAAAATGATCCCGCTGATTGTGACACTTGGCACCGGCTCTATCGTGCGCGGCCTTGTGCTTGGTCTTGTCGGCACCAGTATCGTCAACATCAACAAAATGCCAAAAGAACTTATTGAGTTTGGCAAAACGGACGTTGTTTCGCTGACCTCTGCGACCGGCACGACTTTCGGCCTCACAGCAATGTTCCTCGTTTATCTGACAATTGCTTTGCTGATCCACCTGATCCTCACCCACACGATGATCGGACGCAGTGTTTACGCCTATGGTGGTTCGCCGGAAGCGGCAAAACGCGTTGGCTTCAACACGCGCCGCACCATCTTCTTCGTCTATTGCGTTGCGGGTGCCTTGGCAGGCTTTGCGGGACTTCTGCACTCATCGATGATCTGGCTTGCCAATCCGCGTGACTTTGTCGGCCTCGAACTGGATGTGATTGCAGCCGTGGTTCTCGGCGGCGCTTCCATCTTCGGGGGGCGCGGCACAGTGCTTGGCACACTCATGGGCGTCTTCATGCTGGTGATGGTCAAGAACTCTCTCATCATCATGAAAGTCGACACCACATGGCAGCGTGTCGTGGTTGGCGTCATCATCATTGCAGCCACAGCCATCACAGCATGGCGTGATCGCAAAAGCATCGCCTGAAGGGAGAAAGCGACATGAAACAGTCTTTCGACATGCGCCGCATCCTTGGCGGAGACAACAACATCATCCAGCTCGTCGTCATTACGATTATCGTATTTGCGCTGATGACCTGGATGAATCCGGACAAGTTCCTGCGCTATTATAACTTTGAATCCATCAGCTACATCATGCCGGAGCTTGGTATCCTCGCAATCGCCATGATGATCGCAATGCTGACCGGCGGCATTGATCTTTCAGTTGTCGGCATCGCTAATCTCGCGGGAATCGTTGCAGGCGTCTATTTCCACTCGTCCATGGTGCAGGCAGCACAGACATCGGGTTCCGGTATGCTGTTCTACACGATCATCGGCATTCTTCTTGCCATGCTAATCGGGCTTTTATCCGGCCTTGTGAATGGCCTGCTTATTGCGAAACTCCGCATCACACCCATTCTCGCAACACTCGGCACCGGTCAGGTCCTGATGGGGCTTGCGCTGGTACTCACGGGTGGCCCGGCAATCGTTGGTTTCCCCGATACATGGAACTGGGTCGGCAACGGAAAAATCATGGGCATTGCCACGCCGTTCCTGTTGTTCATTGCCGTCAGCATACTCGTAGCAATTCTTTTGACCCGCACAACGCTTGGCATCAATCTCATGCTGATCGGCACCAATCCACGCGCCGCAGTCTTTGCCGGTATCCGCAAGGATCGCATGATCCTCTATTCCTATATGCTGACCGGCGTTCTTGCTTCGCTTGCAGGGATCATTCTGTCTGGTCGCACCAATGCAGCCAAGTCCGATTATGGTTCATCCTATCTGCTGCAAGCAGTTCTGATCGCTGTCCTTGGCGGCACCAATCCAGCTGGCGGCAAAGGGCGCGTGCTGGGTATCGCGATTGCACTGGTTGCCTTGATGCTTCTCTCCTCTGGCTTTCAGATGATGCGGTTCTCCAATCACCTCATCGATTTCATCTGGGGCGCGTTCCTCATCCTCGTCATTGCGATCAATGCTTCGCGCAATCAAGGCAGGTGATCCTAAATGCAGGACATTGAATTTCATCTTCGTCGCGAGCATTTTACTGAGCAGCCGCATATCATTGCGAGCGCGGACGGCTTGAGCGTAACAGCCTTTCGCTATCCAAGCGGCATTGAAGCGCTGCTGATCGAAAACGACCGTGGCAATATCATTGTGCTCCCATTCATGGGGCAGATGGTTTGGGGTGCAGAGTTCGACGGCGTCGATCTCACCATGGGTAACAGCTTTTCCATGCCGCGCCCGGCGACCACTATCGTAGAAACCTATGGCTGCTTTGCTTTCCATAGTGGCATGCTGCGCAATGGTTGCCCGTCACCACAGGATAATCACCTTCTGCATGGTGAAATGGCCTGCGGAAAGATGGACAAAGCAGGCCTTTTGTTCGGTGAAGACGAACAGGGTGCCTTTGTCGAGGTCACTGGCGAATACGAATATGTGATGGGCTTTGGCGCGCATTATCTTGCCCGCCCAAGTGTTCGACTTCACGCAAAAGAGACGCTGTTCGACATAACCATGGATGTTGAAAACCTATCATCCGCTCCGATGGAGCTGATGTATATGTGCCATGTCAATTTTGCCCATGAGGACGGTGCGCGCATCGTGCAGCCGGTGGCGTTTACGCCGCAGAATGTGCAGGTGCGTACATCGGTTCCGGGGCATGTGACACCCAATGATGATTATCTCTCATTTATCGATCAACTGGCCGCTGACCCTTCCGCTATGGAAGTGCTCAACGAGCCAGAACGCTACGACCCGGAGCAGGTTTTCTACATTCGTGATTTGCCTGCCGATAGTGAAGGCCAGACGCATCAGATGATGCAGCTTCCAGATGGGGACGGATTTGCGATCTCGTATCCGCTCAAAGCTTTTCCGAAGACCGTGCGCTGGATTCTCGTCAATGGCGATGCACAGGTTGCAGCCTTCGCCCTGCCCTCCACTTGCGAACCGGAAGGTTATCTCGCCGAGAAAGCCAAAAACAATGTTCGGATATTGGCATCGGGCGAGCGCGCCATCTTCCCCGTGCGCCTTGGCTATCTCGATCAGCCTTCAGCCGAACAGTTTGAAGCCAAGATCAAGGCACTCTGAAATTTCAAAGGAAACTCTCATGACCAGAAAGATCGGAGTGGTCGGCTCCAACATGGTTGACCTCATTACCTATGTGAACCGTATGCCCGGTCCCGGCGAAACGCTTGAAGCACCAACTTTCGAAATTGGTTGCGGCGGCAAGGGTGCAAATCAGGCAGTTGCGGCTGCGCGTCTTGGTGCAGACGTGATGATGGTAACGCGCGTTGGCGATGATGTGTTTGCCGACAATACAATCCGCAACCTCAACAACTTTGGCGTCGACACACGCCATGTCGTGAAAATTTCAGGCAAGTCGAGCGGCGTGGCGCCTATCTTCGTTGAGCCTTCAGGCGAAAACTCTATTCTCATCGTCAAAGGTGCAAATGCCGATCTTCTGCCTGCCGAAGTCGACAAGGCTTCCGAGGATTTGAAGACATGCGGCCTCATTCTGATGCAGATGGAAGTGCCGGTCGAGACCGTTTACCACACCATCTCATTTGCCGCGGAAAACGGCATCGAAACCATTCTGAACCCCGCACCTGCGGCGGCTGATCTCGATCCGGAACGTATCCGGCAGGTGACATTTCTCGTTCCAAATGAGAGCGAACTTGCACTCTTGTCCGGCCTCCCGACTGACACAAACGATGAGATCGTCATCGCTGCCCGTTCACTGATCGAGCGTGGCATTCGCACGGTGATCGTGACGCTTGGCGGACGTGGTGCGCGCATGATTACAGCAAACGAAATCGTCAATATCCCGCCGGTTAAAGTGACGCCCAAAGACACCACCGGCGCAGGCGACGCCTTTATCGGCTCTTTTGCCCGCTTTTATGCGGAAACCGGCGAAGTGGAAGCATCACTGAAAAAAGCGGCGCTTTATGCCGCTCATTCCATCACCCGCCCCGGCACCCAAAAAGCTTACGCCAGTGCCGAAGAATTCGAAACGTTCTGCCGCGATCACGCGCCTGAACGCTCATGACCTCACACACGGACAATAAAATGACCGAAACTTTTCCCCGCAACGTTGGCACTTTGCTCAAGGCTGATTGGTTTGAGGATATTGTTGTGAACCGCAGTGCATCGGAACGTCGCGCCGCTACCATCACTGCGCGTCGATCGATCAAGAAAGAATATCAGGCGGCATGGCTTGTTCGGGCAATTGAGTGCATTGATCTGACCACGCTTGCGGGTGAT
>NZ_NNRJ01000017.1 GCF_002252445.1 Brucella thiophenivorans | reverse complement strand
GAAGGCTCTTAATGTTCATTTCTGACCTCCAGTCAAAGTTAAAAATGGGTCTGGGCATTCTGATTTGGCTGAAGGACAACCTGTCCCCATCCCCTGATGAAAAAGTTGCACCGAAGCGCTCGTTCTTCTGGATGTGAAGATACTCGCCAACTTTTTCTATTCAACATCGAATGTTGCTAACCAGTCCTTGTCAGCACTCTATGAGGAGAGGTTGTTGCAGAAATGACACGAAATTGCCCGACTTCAATACAGAAATTAAAGCTTTATTAGCGTTTATGAACACCTGTTAACCTGTCTTAACGCTTGAAAACATGTATTTTTTAGCAACTGATTCAAAATCGAACTGACGAAATTTCCCAATAAGGTCGAAATCGATCGCAGATCAGTCCTTTGCGCACCCACTGCCACAATCTTAACGGCATGAACCAGATAAATAAGATCGAATCCCCTCGCATATTAAATGTCTGAAGAGAGCTGCGCGACGAAAAGCCAGCGATTAATCCCCTATGCATTTATATCAAAACAAAAAAAATACTGTGAAACTTGCTATTGGATGCTCAAATCGCTTGAAATGATTGAGCGTACCAGCTATCTCGCCCTTATTGGAGAGGTGGCCGAGTGGTCGAAGGCGCTCCCCTGCTAAGGGAGTAGACCCGGAAGGGTCTCGTGGGTTCGAATCCCATCCTCTCCTCCATAAGCACCACACCTATCTTTCCTTCAACACCGCAATTTCAACGTGTAACTTGACTCGAAAGCTTCGTTTCGAGCTTTGACTAATTGCTCGTATCGTCTATGCCGTTTTGCTGAAATAATCTAAAGTATTGGAATATATAGTTTTTTCGAATTCCGGTCGATTCTTGACTGGAGGTCAGAAATGAACATTAAGAGCCTTC
>NZ_NNRJ01000016.1 GCF_002252445.1 Brucella thiophenivorans | reverse complement strand
GTTCAAGGCAACCGACAAGGCTACCTTCAACCTTCAAGGCGCATATGAAGATTGGGGCAAGACCGCAATCGCAGCAAACGTTGCTTATCAGTTGGTTCCAGGCTTCACCATCACTCCAGAAGTCACCTATACTCGTTGGGATAGTGATCATCCGGCTTTCGCAGACGGTCGTGCGTATAACAAGGACGCTTTCGGCGGCATCATCCGCTTCCAGCGCTCATTTTAATAGACGTCTAATATAAACGACTGACGCCAGCCCTAATTGTTGGCGTCAGAGCATCCCAAGCGCTTTTAGAAGCTTGAGCCTATGTTCTTTCGAAATGGGGATTTCGAATGAGCAAAATGAAGAGTTACGGGAACGAACTAAGGGGGCAAAGGGGTCTTTAGAGGATCATAATATGTCTCCGACTAATATTAGCTTGCTTATCTTGTGCTTTATTTTTAAATTCTTTAAGTGTGTTCTCCATGAAAATGTGGGGGACTTGCTATGATCATCGTTGGGGGCACGACGATCGATAGTGGCGATACGTATTCGTCAATCATCGATTATAATCTGGAATATACGTCTGTCAGGAATCAGAAGCACAGAATTGTCGAAAAATTCTCGCTGGCTGAACTGGCAGGAAAGTATATCAACATTCTCTGGGATGACGGCTCGCACAAGTATAACGTTAAATCGTTTCTGGGTGAGATTGACGAGATTTTGAAAGGCGTTCGCTTTTCAGGTTTTGATCAGGAAATGCTGGACTCTGTCATAGGTTCGCTTCGCGAGCGCGGTAACAGCAACGCAACCATCAATAGAAAGATGGCTGCGTTGAGCAAACTGCTGCGAAAGGCGAATAAAATGGGGGACATTTACAGCCTGCCGGAATTTGTCCGACAGAAAGAGCGTGTGGGCCGCATTCGTTTTCTCGAACATGAAGAAGAAAAACGACTATTTTCTGCTATCAAGGTCCGATGCGAAGACAGTTATAGATTAGCGGTTTTTCTCGTCGACACCGGCTGTCGTCTCGGAGAAGCAATCGGTTTGACCTGGAATGACGCCCAAGACCAGCGTGTTACGTTCTGGCTCACAAAATCTAACAGAAGCCGGACCGTTCCATTGACCCGTCGTGCGAGAAAAGCGACTGCGATTGAACGTCAAAGACTTAAGGGTCCCTTCTCAATGCTCAATCAGGTTCGATTCCGCCAGATATGGAACGACGCCAAGCTTGAGGTGGGACTCGGAACAGATGACCAAGTCGTACCGCATATTCTGCGTCATACCTGTGCATCCAGATTGGTGCGGGGTGGCATTGATATTCGGCGCGTCCAAATGTGGCTTGGGCACCAGACTTTGCAGATGACGATGCGCTACGCCCATCTCGCCACCCATGACCTTGATTCATGTGTGAAAGTTTTGGAGATTCACTAGCAAAAACGCAGCAAAAATTGAGGTCCATTTTAAATCAGTCAGTGGCAGAAGCTTGCCGAAATTGTTATGCGTGGTGAAAGTGCTTGTCCCTGGAGCTTGTGGGATGACAAAGCTTCTCCACAGTTATTCTCAAGCTCACGACGAAATCAATTGGAAGTAAAATGGCATCGCCTCGTCTTACACCGCTCGTTGAAAGCCTCCCGTCCACCGTACCTTTCATTGGCCCAGAAACACTGGAATTGCAGCGCGGAAGGCCTTTCTCAGCACGCATCGGTGCGAATGAAAGCAGCTTTGGGCCCGCCCCGTCTGTCATCAACGCCATACAAGCAGAAGCTTCTGAGGTCTGGAAGTATGGCGATCCTGAAAACCATGAACTGCGTCATGCAATTGCCGCGCATCATCAGGTAAAGCCTGAGAACATCATGCCCGGTGCGGGCGTCGATGCTTTGCTCGGGCTGGTCGTCAGGCAATATGTTCAGCAAAGCGACAGGGTCATCAACTCGCTCGGTGGCTATCCCACATTCAATTATCACGTGGCGGGTTTCGGCGGACATTTGCTGACAGTTCCTTACAATCAGGACAAGCCTGATCTCGACGCTCTGATCCACAAAGCACGTGAGGAAAACCCGGCACTGCTTTATATAGCTAACCCCGATAATCCCATGGGTACATGGCATGAAGGGACAGAAATTCAAGCATTCATCGAGCACCTCCCGAAAACGACGATGCTGATCCTTGATGAAGCCTATAGCGAAACCGGTCCGGCATCCGCCTTCCCTGCATTTGAACTCGACCGTCCCAATGTTCTGCGCATGCGTACTTTTTCAAAAGCCTACGGACTTGCCGGAATTCGCGTGGGTTATGTTGTCGGATGCGCCGATGCAATTAAGTCCTTTGACAAGGTCCGCGATCATTTCGCCGTCAGCCGGATTGCGCAGGCGGCTGCAATTGCGGCCTTGAAAGATCAGGATTATTTGCGCGATGTGGTTGGCAAAATTCGCGCTGGCAGGGATCGAATCGCAAAAATCGCAGAACGGCATGGGTTAAAGCCTATCCCCTCGGCCACCAATTTCGTTACCATTGATTGTGGACTTGACGGAAGCTTCGCAACAGCCATTCTAAATGGACTGATAGAACGCGACATCTTCGTCCGCAAGCCCGGAGCACCTGTACTTGATCGCTGCATTCGCGTCAGTGTCGGTGTGAGTGAACAATTGGACATGTTCGAAGCAGCGCTGCCGGAAGCAATCGCCAATGCTCGAAATGCTTTGAAAATCGCCTGACAGCGGAGAAAATATATGTCGACTCAGCACTATAGTCAGCCTCGCAATGTTTTGTTTGGCACGCTTGCAGGTCTTTGCGGTGCTCTGGCCATTGCCGCCTATGCTGGTGCTGCACATGGCGGTGACAATCATCTTGGCACTATAGCTCCGATGTTGCTGGGGCACGCGCCTGCCCTGCTGGTTTTGTCACTGATTATTCCAAACAGCCGTGTGGCCAATATTGGTGGCGCTGTGCTGATCGCAGGGTTGGCGATGTTTTGCGGCGATCTGTTTATGCGCGATATGACGGGGAACCGATTGTTTCCTATGGCAGCTCCTACGGGCGGAAGCCTGATGATTCTTGGCTGGCTCATCGTAGGCGTTAGCTGCTGGTTCAAAAGAAACTAAACAAAATCATAAGTAAATAAAAAAGGGGCTTTGCTGATCAGCAAAGCCCCTTCTCTCTCAAACGGTGTAAGTTCAAACCGACTTATAAGCCGTTTCAGATATGAATTTAAGAATTACCCTTCAGTCGTGCATTGCAGAGGCTGTAATAACCGCCACCCTTTTGCACCCATTTCAAACCACCAAGTGCATTTGCATCCTTGGCTGCATGATACTGCTCAAGGCAAGTATGCATACGTGCTTTACCGGGAGATTCGCTTGAAAACTTGGCAGAAACAGCACTCGGAAATTTCACCCCGCGCGGAGCAGCAGCAGTTGGTGCCGCAGGTTCTGAATTGCCATCGGTGGTAAGTGCAACAGCGTCAGCGCCTGGTCCGCATTCGGCTTTACGGAAATCGTTCCATTTTGCACCACCATCCGTACCGGCATCTTTCGCTGCCTGATACTTCGTGCTGCACTGCTTCATCGTCAGACCCTTAGCAGCATCATCTGAAGCGGGAGCTGCGGCATTATTAGTCGGTACGGCGGCTTTCTTTGCAGGTGCAGCGGGTGTTGCGGGAGCTGCGGCTGCATCGTCACCACATTGTGTTTTACGGAAATCGTTCCATTTTACGTCGCCAAGCGTTCCAGCGTCTTTAGCTGACTGATACTTCGCGCTGCACTCTTTCATCGTCAGTGCGCTGGCGGGGGATGATAAAACAAAGGCAGAAGCGCCCATAATGATGGCGGTGCCAGCCAATGCTGTGAAAGTACGAATAGACATCTCGTCGCTCCCTGTCGGATACGGACTATTGAACTCGATCGTTGCCATTTGCGGAGAGCTATTCGCGACTTACAGACCATCTGATCTGCTATTAATCACTATAGCGAAAAGCCCGCACTCTCTACTAAGTTTGATATGAGGCAAGTTGTCTGTCAATCAACTGCTTAATATTAACACTATCTACAATACAAAATTTCTGACTGTCATTCTTCATGCGTTACGTATTTTGGCTATGCAAAGTAAATATACAGTAATTACATGCTCTTGTCCCATTTTTATTGGAACAGAGTTAAAATCCCCACAAAGCCCGGCATATATCCAATATAGTGTATCAATGCGAAGTCATCCACTCGCGGGCACTGCGCAGGGCTGCGACAAGTTCGGTCTTGCTCATGGTTGCTGCAACCTGATTACGCATACGTTCGGCTTTCTGATTGCCTCGAATTGCAGCAATATTGAGCCACTTATGTGCTTCAATAACGTCAATTTCGCAGTCCCGGCCAATAGCGTATTTCAAACCCATCTCGAGAAGGATGCGATCCTGAGGACCCGAATTATTGTGCTGTGTAACGCTCTGAAACTGTGTCATTTTCTTTATCCCTGTTAAATCCCGAGAACCGTCCGCTCTTTGTTTCCGCGACTTGATTTGCCGCCGCAGAACTGTCGGATCTGTCGTTCCGTTCATAGTCTTAAAGATAGACTACAGGACTAAAATGCACGTTAAACCAGATGCTTAACAACGCGACAACGAAATGCAAACAAGGTGTAAATTTGGGGATTTGTTAAACATCCAAATGCCGAGGATTGCTGCATTTTTAGAACATCACGGGATTTTGGCGTTCGTCAGCTTTAAACCAGATGATAACCATGGCGCAGATTGATAGCGTAAGAAACATTCCTGCGGCACGCACATTATCCCTCTTCCGCTTTCACCAAAACTCGATTACGTTTACGTTTGCGTAAGTTTTATGCAAGGCTGTGTGCCTTGCCGCATTTTGGGAGGAATGCATGATCCGTAATTTGTTTTTGGGAATGACAGCTGCCGTTGCTTTGAGCGCCGGGCTTGCAGTACCTGCCTTTGCTGATGAGGCTATCGTCGGCACATGGAAGCGTCCGAACGGCACGATCATAAGCTATGCAGCCTGTGCTGGCGGCAAGTATTGCGGCACCGTGCAAACGGGCGAATATAAAGGCAAGTCGATTGGCTCAATGTCAGGCAAAGATGGCACCTACAAAGGCGAAGTCAATAAGCTGGACGAAGGCAAAACCTATACCGGCAAAGCCAGTGTAAAAGGCAACACTCTGTCCCTTTCCGGCTGTGTGATGGGTGGTTTGATCTGCAAAAGCGAAAGCCTTACGCGGCAATGACAGTTCATAAAAAAGGCGGCCTCTCGACCGCCTTTTTGATTTATCGGGCCTTCTGACCGAACAAGATTTTCTGCGCTTCCTTGTCATCGGCAAGATTGGACTTTTCCCGCTCTTCTTTACCAAGCAAGATGCCACGCTGCACAGCACGGCGCGCATTCATGATTTCATGCCAGCGCTTGAGGTTTGGGAAATCATCCAGATTCTGGTCAAAGTTTTTGTAAGCATTGATCCAACCAATACTAGCCATGTCAGCAATGGAATATTCGCCTGCGATATAATCCTTGTCTTCAAGCTGATGGTTCAGCACACCATAGAGACGATTAACTTCATTGGTATAGCGATCAATGCCATATTGCACCTTTTCTGGCGCATAATTGCGGAAGTGACCCGCCTGACCTGACATTGGTCCAAGGCCACCCATTTGCCACATCAGCCATTCATCGACGGCAACGCGCTTACGCTCTTCAGCGGGATAAAACTTGTCGAACTTGCGACCGAGATATTGCAGGATGGCTCCAGATTCAAAGACTGAAATCGGCTCGCCGCCCGGACCTTCAGGGTCGACAATTGCTGGCATGCGATTGTTCGGCGCGATTTTGAGAAAGTCCGGCTGAAACTGATCGCCCTTGCCGATATTCACATATTTGACCTCATAAGGAACGCCGAGCTCCTCCAGCATGATGCTGACCTTGAAACCATTTGGCGTCGGCCAATAGTAAAGCTCGATAGGTTTTGTCTGCTCGGCCATGGGTATCGTCTCCCGCTTTCTTGGCTTTGTTCATTTTTGCAATGAGGCTTAAACATAGGCCCAGCGTGCTTAGGCACAAGAGCAAACGGCGTTGATTAATGAAGCTTCAATATTTTTGAACGGTGGATGAACGTGAACGTCAGAAGCGGTTCAGGTGCTTCGTGTCACTTTGAGACATTGAATAAGCACATTTGATAATCGGGGGAATTATGCTGCTGTGGCGCGTAACAATAGTCTGCCTGATGATCGCAGGTTTTGCGATCATTGCTGGTCTTTTCGTTGATCAGAAATACTATATCTATCGCGATCAACCCGTTGTTGGGCCGATCACCGCGATGCATATGGAGCATGTGAGCGGAGACGATAAGTTATGATTTCTCGTTTGCGTCTTTCGACAGGCATTGCGCTTCGTGTTCTTCTTTTTGCAGCCGTTTTCACCGGGCCTGCAGCAACATTTGCCTATACGCAAATCGGCCAAAAGACACAGATGAGTGGCGCAGGCCTTGTGCTTTATGTGAGTCTACAACGAAGTGCATAAAGTGGGACATGTTACTGTCGCGGACTTTGCTATACTAGGTCATGACACAGCGAATCGAACAACCATTCCTCATGGAAATTAAAACGCCTCCATTTATGGAGCCCGAAGTTTTTACAGATGCCAGCGCGGCTGTGGTCGCGCTGCGCAAACTTTATGATCGCAATACGGAATTCCTTCGCAAAGCTTTTGAGCAGCTCGCGCGTGGAGAGGTGCGTCCGCAGCGTTATCGGGCATTTTATCCTGAAATCTGCCTCTCGACGTCGAGCTTCGCGCATGTGGATACACGTCTGGCCTTTGGTCATGTGACTATGCCAGGTGATTATTCGGCGACAATCACACGACCCGATCTGTTCGACCATTATCTCAACGAGCAAATCCGCCTTTTGATGCGCAATCATAGCGTCACCGTCACGGTGCGGGAATCGGCAACGCCTATTCCTATCCATTTTGCGTTTATGGAAGGCACTTATGTGGAGGCGTCGGTTGCCAATGCCTTCACGCATCCGATGCGCGATCTATTCGATGTACCGGACCTGGCAGCAACTGATGATAAGATCGTCAATGCAGATTTTGATCCGATTCCCGGTGAACCGATGCCTCTGGCACCTTTCACCGCGCAGCGCGTTGACTACTCACTGCATCGACTTTCGCATTACACAGCAACCAGCCCGAAGCATTTCCAGAATTTCGTTCTGTTCACCAACTACCAGTTCTATATCGACGAGTTCTGCACCTATGCGCGCAAGCTTATGGCAGAGGGCGGCGGCGGTTATGAAAGCTTTGTCGAGCCGGGCAATGCGATAACGCTTGCGGGCGAAACTGCTCCAAGCAGCGGTATCGCGCTGCAACGAATGCCGCAAATGCCGGCCTATCATCTGCAGCGCTCTGACCATTCCGGCATTACCATGGTCAATATTGGCGTCGGCCCATCCAATGCCAAGACGATCACCGACCATATTGCGGTTTTGCGTCCGCATGCATGGGTGATGCTCGGACATTGTGCAGGACTGCGCAACAGCCAGCAGCTTGGCGATTATGTTTTGGCGCATGCCTATATGCGCGAGGATCACGTTCTCGATGACGATCTTCCGGCTTGGGTTCCGCTTCCAGCACTTGCGGAAATTCAGGTGGCTCTCGAAGAAGCGGTTGAGGAAATCACCGGCCTTGAGGGCTATGATCTCAAGCGCATCATGCGCACCGGAACTGTCGCAACCATTGACAATCGCAATTGGGAACTACGTGACCAGCGCGGCCCGGTTCAGCGTCTCTCTCAGGCTCGTGCGGTTGCACTCGATATGGAATCGGCGACAATCGCTGCCAATGGCTTTCGCTTCCGTGTTCCGTACGGCACGCTTCTGTGCGTTTCCGACAAGCCTTTGCATGGCGAGCTGAAGCTGCCCGGCATGGCCACCGACTTCTATAAACGGCAAGTCGCGCAGCATTTGCAGATCGGCATTCGTGCGATGGAAAAAATCGCCGCTATGCCAGATGAACGGCTACATTCGCGCAAGCTTAGAAGCTTTTACGAAACGGCGTTTCAGTGACGGTTAGGGCAGTATGATTGCGCGATTACATACTGCCCTAAATTACCTTTTGCCCCACTGCCCTCATCTCCATCATCACGCCGCAATCAGTAGCTAATCGCCTTTCATGTCAAAACGCCACGAAAACCTTTGCTTTTCTCTCCTGATCACCGTCGTGCTGGTATCAGTGCCGCTCGTGCTTGGTTTTCTCGGATCAGCGCATCCAGCGCTCGATTCATTCGCGCATTTTAGGCCACATCTCGCCATTCTGATGGGTTTACTTGCGCTGCCGCTTCTGTTCACCAAAATGCGGCGTGAAGGTGCGATGATTCTGCTTTTTGCGATCCTTGCTTTCAGCACGACATTGGGCGCAGCGCGTAATCTGCTTGATGGATCAACTGCGGCACAGGCCAATGTGACCGCATCTGAAGCGCGCTATAGTCTCGTGCAGATCAATCTGCGTTATAATAATTCTGAGCCAAAGCGCCTTTTGCAAATGGTTGCACAGGAAAAGCCCGATGTGATCACCTATCAGGAGGCCGGTCCCGATTGGGCCATGTGGATCGATATATTGAAGGGGACCTATCCTTATCATTTCGACTGCCGCAATGACGCAAACAATATGTTAGTCGGGGTTCTTTCGCGCCGCCCATTCGTCGAAAACAGCGAGCAGACTTGCCTTGGTGATGGTCGCCTTGCTGTGACTGCCATCGATTTCAGCGGCACAAATGTGAATGTGGCAACCTATCATTCGGCATTGCCTTGGCCTTTTGAACAAGCCTCCATCATCGACCGGATTTTGCCGGACTTGCAGAAGTTTAATGGCCCTTCAATTATCGCAGGCGATTTCAATGCCACCCCATGGAGCAATGGCGTTTATCGCTTGGAAAAAGCATCTGGTACAAAGGCAATTACAGGCATTGGCGGCACATGGATGCCAAGCAAACTGCCCGTAAAGCTTGCGCCGTTTATCGGCCTGCCAATCGATCAGGTTCTGGTTAGTCCTGAGATAGAAACGCCAGTTGCAGCCTCAAGCGAGGAAGTAGGCTCCGATCATCTCCCGATACGGCTCGAATTTTCCGTCCCGCTTCCTGTGCGACAGGACGAAACCGAAGTTCAGTCTGTTATGTTGCAATAAAAAAAGGCGGTTTAAACCGCCTTTTTTTATATTTAGAATTCCCATAAACATTACATGTTTACGTAAACTGGCCCTTCGCCAACATTTTTGAAACGCATTATCCGACGCAAAACCGCTCCGCACTTTTACTGGAAATGCTTGGACGGCGGGCGAGACGGACACAGTTCCCATAAACATTACATGTTTACGTAAACTGGTCCTTCGCCAACATTTTTGAAACGCATTATCCTACGCAAAACCGCTCCGCACTTTTACTGGAAATGCTTGGACGGCGGGCGAGACGGACACAGTTCCGATAAACATTACATGTTTACGTAAACTGGTCCTTCGCCGCCTTGTGGCGGAACCCAGTTGATGTTCTGGTTCGGGTCTTTGATGTCGCATGTCTTGCAATGCACGCAATTCTGCGCATTGATCACAAAGCGAACATCCTTGGCCTGCGGGTCAGCCGCCGAGTTGCCATCGGCATCGACCCATTCGTAAACACCTGCCGGGCAGTAACGCGTCGATGGACCAGCAAAAACATCATGTTCCGATGTCTGCTGCAATTTCATGTCAGCGACATGCAAATGCACTGGTTCGTTTTCATCGTGATTGGTATTCGACAAGAACACTGATGACAGACGATCAAAGGTCAGAACGCCATCCGGCTTCGGATAGTTGATCTTCTTATGCTTTGCGGCGGGCTCAAGGCTCTGCGCATCGGTCTTGCCATGCTTAAGCGTGCCAAAGAACGAGAAGCCGAAGAGTTGGTTGGTCCACATATCAAGGCCGCCGAGGGCTACACCGGCAACTGTTCCGAGCTTTGACCACAGCGGCTTAACGTTACGAACGCGCTTGAGATCCTTACCAATGGCGCTGTCACGCCAGCTATTTTCGATCTCGATTGGCTCGTCATTGGCACGGCCAGCAGCCAACGCTTCCGCGATCTTGTCAGCGGCAAGAATGCCCGACAGAACCGCATTATGGCTGCCCTTGATGCGTGGCACATTTACAAAACCTGCCGAACAGCCAATCAATGCGCCGCCGGGGAAGGAAAGTTTTGGCACCGACTGAAAGCCGCCTTCGGTGATTGCGCGCGCGCCGTAAGACAGGCGCTTGCCGCCTTCAAATGTGTCGCGAATTGCCGGATGCGTCTTGAAACGCTGAAATTCCTCAAATGGTGCGAGATATGGGTTCTTATAGTTGAGATGCAGCACAAAGCCGACCGCTACCATATTGTCTTCAAGATGGTAGAGGAACGAGCCGCCGCCGGTCTTCATATCAAGCGGCCAGCCAAATGAGTGCTGCACCAGACCTGGTTTATGCTTGGATGGATCAACCTGCCAGAGTTCCTTGAGGCCAATGCCGAACTTGGCTGGGTCGCGGCCTTCATCAAGTTTGAACTTGGCGATCAGTTCCTTGGCTAGAGAACCGCGCGCGCCTTCACCGATCAGCACATATTTGCCAAGCAGCGCCATGCCACGCGTGTAGTTTGGGCCGTGCGAACCATCGCGTTCGACCCCCATATCGCCGGTTGCAACACCAACCACAGCGCCTTCGTCGTTATAAAGCACTTCGGTCGCAGCAAAGCCCGGATAGATTTCAACGCCAAGTTCTTCGGCCTTTGTGCCCAACCAGCGGCAGACATTGCCGAGCGACACAATGTAATTGCCATGATTGTTCATCAATGGTGGCATGGCGAAATTAGGCAAACGCACCGAGCCAGCAGGCCCAAGCAGAAGGAAATGATCAGCCGTCACAGGCGTCTTGAACGGATGACCTTCTTCGTCTCGCCAGCCGGGCAGCAACTGATCGATCCCGCTTGGATCAACGACTGCGCCTGACAGAATGTGAGCGCCGACTTCCCCGCCCTTTTCAAGAACGACGACTGAAAGCTCAGGATTGATCTGTTTGAAACGAATTGCCGCAGCAAGGCCAGCAGGGCCAGCGCCAACAATAACAATATCAAATTCCATGCTTTCGCGTTCGGGAAGCTCAATCGCTTCAGACATTCGTGCCTCCGTCTGGTTTACATTCCCCTCACTATTTCAGCGCGGGTGATGCATCCAATTGTTTTTTGCTCATGAACCTATCGCGAATGGCGATAAACCATATCGAGAGGTCTATTTCCCTTAACCTCACTACCCTCTCGCAGAGTTAAAGACTGTCGCATATGCGTCCAATTGTCCAAAATCAAAGCGACAACAGTCATGATAATATTGACCTTAACGTAAACGTCAAACATAAAAGTACATTGAGCCGTTTGTGGGCTATTGTGATGCAATGGGTATTTCTGCACGCCCAAGCACTCTATGAACCGGAATTATACGCCTTGCTCTTGCATTCATGGCCAAAATTCGTCACCTGATTTGGTGAGGTGTATGAATGAACGATGATCGTGAAATGCTGGATATGGAAGGCTTACTTCGCTTTTATGCGGAAGCGGGCGCTGACATGCCGCTTTCTGAAACGTCTATCGATCGTTTTGCAGCACCCTTGCCGGTTGCAAAGACTGTAGAAGCGCCGCCTCCGAGCTCAAAATCGGAGCGTCCGCAACAGCAGCCACGTGCTGTGGCTACTCCTTCCCCGACCAGCCGGCCCGTGCAGGCTGCATCTGATGTGCCCGACAACGCTCAGATTGAGCTTGCCCGAATGGCAGCAATGCAGGCTTCGACGTTAGAAGAGTTGCGTGAAAATCTTGCACGATTTGATGGCTGCAACCTCAAATCCACGGCCAAAAGTCTTTGCTTTTCCGATGGCGATCCTAACTCTGGCATCATGTTTGTCGGTGAAGCGCCCGGGCGCGACGAAGACATGGAGGGGCTACCTTTCATGGGCAAGTCCGGGCAGCTTCTCAATCGCATGATCGAAGCCATCGGGCTCAAGCGCGAAAACGTCTATATCGCAAATGCAATTCCGTGGCGTCCTCCAGGAAATCGCACGCCTACACCACTGGAAACGGAATTATGCCGCCCGTTTATCGAACGGCAGATTGAGCTTGCCGCACCCAAAGTGCTTGTTGCGTTGGGTGGGCCTGCTGGCAAAATGCTCACGGGCGCTACCGAAAGCATCGTACGTATGCGCGGCAACTGGAAAATCCATAAAACTGCGTCGGGGATTGAAATTCCGGTCATGCCGACACTTAATCCCGAATCCCTTTTGCGTACGCCTGCGCAAAAACGCTTTGCATGGCGCGATTTTCTATCCGTAAAAATAAAGCTCGCCGAATTTGCCGATTGATCTTGTCTGATTTCAATGGCATCGGCAGGGCGATTGTCACCAACATGCCGTAAACTTCTATTATTCGGCCATCTCAACGTGACAAATATTCTTTCTATACAGCTCTTCCTGGAGTTTTCTCATGGCTGGTCAGCTTTTACCCATTGCGGCTCTGCTCGCAAGCACATTTCTGATGCTGCTTGCCGGTGGACTTGCGGGTATCCTCATGCCGATCCGCGGCGGGATCGAAGGTTGGTCAACCACCACAATCGGCTGGATGGGCACGACTTACGCGCTCGCCTTCACCATAGGCTGTATTGTTATTCCACATCTGGTGCGACGTGTCGGGCATGTGCGCGTCTTCGCGGCCCTCCTGACGCTGCTATCCATTGCGCTTTTACTGCACTCGCTAATCGTTCACCCCTATGCATGGATGATTTTTCGCGGCATTGCGGGCTTCTCACTCGCCGGGTCGTATATGATCATCGAAAGCTGGCTCAATGAGCGCGTGACCAATGAAACACGCGGACGCGTATTTTCGATCTATATGATCATAACGATGCTCGGCTTGATGTGCGGTCAGTATATCTTGCCGTTTGGCGATGCCACAACGCAAACCCTATTTATCATTTGTGCAATCATTTATGCGGCTGCACTTCTGCCGACAGTGCTTTCCAGTGCCCAGTCTCCGAATGCGCTTACCCAGGTGAAGCTGGACCTGAAAGGTCTTTATCGACGTTCACCTGCTGCGGCAGTTGGCTCATTCATCGCTGGCATCGTCGCTGCGACCTGGAGTTTTCTTGCTGCCATTTATGGCGGCATGAACGGGCTTTCAACATTCGGCATTGCGACCATGCTTGCGTCCGCGATGATTGGTGGCGTCATTTTCCAATATCCGCTCGGACGCGCATCAGACGTCGTTGACCGCCGATATGTGATGGTGGTGGCCGGCGCTATCGGCTTCATAATTTCGCTGATTATGCTAATCGTCCACCCCACATCGCCCTATGCCCTTTACACGATGATGTTCCTCTTTGGCTCGGTCATCTATCCAATCTATAGTCTCAATGTCGCCCATGCGAATGACTATGCGGATGCAAGCGAGTTCGTCAAAGTTTCGAGCGGCTTGCTTATCATTTATGGCGCAGGCAGCGTTATTGGCCCTGCCCTTGCGGGTCCGTTGATGGATATGATGGGTGCATCAGGATTCTTCGTCATCATGGCGGTTGCCTACTCAATCTATGGATTGCATGCTTTGTGGCGTATACGACGCTTCGAACGTCCGGCAGTGAGTGACCAGAAGACCGAATTTAAAATATATACGCCGGACGGCCAGCCGACGCCCGAAACAATGCAGCTTGATCCACGCTCTGAAGCATCTCCCGGACAGGCTTAATTTTCAGGCTTAGTTTTACTGCGATTGTTGCGGGGTATTGGTTTTGTGTGGGGCTATCGCCAGTTGATGCTCGCGATAGATAATATACCCGCCAGCACCCATAACAATCGCGCTGCCAATCAACATTTCAAAGGTTGGAATGTCTCCGAAAAACAAAAAGCCAATCCCAAGGCCGAGCAGCATTGACGTATATTCAAATGGTGCAATCGTGCTCATTGGCGCATGACGATAGCATTCAGTAAGCAGAATTTGCGCGACCCCACCAGCAATACCTGCACTGACCAGCATCGCCAATTGCGTCCAGGTCGGCATGACCCAGCCAAACGGTATTGTGACCAGTGAAATGACAGTTGCTGAAATCGAGAAATAGATAACGATTGTCGATGTGCGCTCTGTCTGCACCAGACGACGCACCAGCATCATCGCAAAAGCTGCCATTGCAGCACCGCCAAGCGCTGCCAGTGCGCCGAGAGCTTCTGCGTGACCGACATTGCCTTCGGCAAACAATGTCATACGTGGCCAGATAATGATCATCACGCCGACGAGACCGATCATCACTGCACTCCAGCGATAAAGGCGCACGACCTCGTGTAAAACGACGGCACTGAGAATGACCGCCATCAAGGGTGAAGCGTAATTAATTGCAATTGCTTCGGGCAGCGGCAACTTCGTCAGAGCATAAAAGCTCAATGACATGGCGCCTACGCCAATCATCCCGCGCCAGAAATGACTGAACCCGTGCCTTGTATGCAAGATACCGGCAATCTGCCCACGCCATGCAAAATAAACGAGAATGGCAAGCACGGCGAAAAATGACCGAAAGAAAATCAACTGACCAAGAGGAATACCATCGGCAGCTTTCAGCAAAGTCGACATGCCGACGAACACAGCAACGGAGGCGACTTTAAGGCTGATCCCCAGCATCGGATTATTCTGAAGCAGGTCAGGCTCGACGGTTTCGCGGGCCTGAACATTTGCGGAGGCCGCGTCCGGAAGGGACTTCACAACGCAATTCCTTAAACGGGGGAGATAGGACAAGGCGGGAAACAATAACTATTGCGTCATCCATAGGCTTGTTCGCAATAAAGTTCCAGCGGCGTTAAGATCAGCTGATAAAAAATATTGAGCCAGTTTGCTTTTCTTGTCGTTTGCTAAAAAGCCGGATACGACTCTCTCATCGAAGTGATCACAGAGAAGAGTTTCGCAATGCGCACTGAAACCGGCCAGACATTCCGTCTTGAGGATTATCGCCCGACCCCTTACGCCATTCCAGAAACAAAACTCGACTTCACGCTGGAGCCGGAAAAGACAATCGTTCGCGCAACCCTCACCATAGAGCGCCGCCCAGAGACTGCACGGAGCACACCGCTGGTGTTGGATGGTGACGGGCTGAAACTCATCAGTGTCAGTCTTGATGGAAAGCCACTTGGTGACAACAGCTATTCCGTCACGCCCGATCAGCTTGAAATTACCGACCTGCCCGATGCAGATCGCTTCACGCTTGAGATTGTCACGGAAGTCAATCCGACCACCAATCGCCAGCTTTCAGGGCTTTATCGTTCAAGCGATGTTTATTGCACGCAGTGCGAAGCAGAGGGCTTTCGCCGCATTACTTATTATTATGATCGCCCGGACGTGCTGTCAGTCTATACGGTGCGCGTTGATGCAGACAAGGTTGAGGCACCGATATTGCTTGCCAATGGCAATCCGGTTGAGCATGGCCTCGTTACCGATGATGATACCAGGCACTATTCGCTCTGGCATGATCCGCATCCAAAGCCATCCTATCTCTTTGCGCTAGTCGCCGGTTCGCTTGATGTTGTGAAAGATCATTTTACAACTGCGTCGGGCCGTCCGGTCGATCTTGCCATCTATGTCGAGCACGGCAAACAGGACCGCGCGCTTTATGCCATGGATGCGCTCAAGCGCTCAATGCGCTGGGACGAGGAAAAATTTGGACGCGAATATGATCTCGACGTGTTCAATATTGTCGCGGTCTCCGATTTCAATATGGGCGCTATGGAGAACAAAGGTCTCAATGTCTTCAACGACAAATATGTGTTAGCTGATCCCGAAACCGCAACCGATGTGGACTATGCCGGCATCGAAGCGGTCATTGCGCATGAGTATTTTCATAACTGGACCGGAAACCGTATCACCTGCCGCGACTGGTTCCAGCTTTGCCTGAAAGAAGGTCTGACCGTTTATCGCGATCACGAATTTTCGGCAGATGAGCGCTCGCGACCTGTCAAACGTATCGCCGAGGTGAAAATCCTCAAAGCCCAGCAATTTCCAGAAGATAGTGGACCGCTTTCGCATCCCGTACGTCCGCGCGAGTATAGCGAAATCAATAACTTCTATACGGCGACCGTCTATGAAAAGGGGTCTGAAGTGGTGCGGATGATCCGCACGATCATCGGACCGGAGCTTTTCCGCAAAGGCATGGACCTTTATTTCGAGCGTCATGATGGTGACGCCGCAACCATCGAAGACTTCATCAAAGTCTTTGCCGATGTGTCGGGACAAGATTTCTCACAATTTGCACTCTGGTACGATCAGTCGGGTACGCCGAAGGTCGAGGCGAGCTTCGATTATGATAGTGCAAAAGAGACTTTCACCATCACATTCGCGCAGTCGCAGGCACCCTCGCCCGGACAGCCGACGAAAAAGCCGATGCATATCCCCATTGCTTTCGGGCTTCTGGGACGTGACGGCAAGGATATTCAGCCGTCATCCGTCGAAGGCGGGGATGTACGCGATGACGTCATCCACCTCCATCATACTGAGGAAACCATCACCTTTCACGGCATTAAAGAGCGTCCAGTTCCTTCGCTTTTGCGCGGATTTTCCGCACCCGTTAATCTGGTATCGCCACTTGATGCGGAAGATCGCATATTCCTGGCACTCAATGACAGCGATCCGGTTGCACGCTGGCAGGCGCTGAGCAGCATTTTCACCCAGTCACTGCTTGAGGGTGCCAAGCGCGTGCGTGGCGGCTATGAGCCGGAGATCGACGACAAGATCGTCCATCTTGCTGGGCGTATTGCATCAGATGAAACACTGGATGCTGCATTCCGTGCGCTTTGTCTAACGTTACCGACCGAAAGCGATATTGCACGCGAGATGGGATCAAATGTCGATCCTGATGCAATTCTGGCAAGTCGCGATCATATGATTGCAGCCATCGCTGCCGCTTATGCGAAGGACTTCGCGAAGCTCTATGTAAACCTGCAGCAGGATGGTGCTTTCTCGCCGGATGCGGTATCGGCGGGCAAGCGCGCTTTGCGCAACGTGCTTCTGGATTATCTCAGCCGTCATGAAAACAACCCTGCCCGCGCAGCGCAGCAGTTTGCCGATGGCGATAATATGACCGAACGTGCAGCGGCACTTAGCATTCTGGTGCATCGTTTTGGCGACAGCCATGAAGCATTGGGTGCACTTGCTTCCTTTGAAAAGCGGTTTGGCGATGATGCGCTGGTGATGGACAAGTGGTTCATCGTGCAGGCAACCCGCCCCGGTGAAAAGTCACTGAATGCGGTGCGCGCTCTGACCAAACACAAGCTGCTGACCTTCGACAATCCGAACCGCGTGCGTGCATTGATCGGTGGGTTCTCGGCCAATAATCCGACCGGATTTAACCGCAAGGATGGCGCTGCCTATACATTCTTTGCCGATATGGTTCTGGCAATCGATCCTGAGAACCCGCAACTTGCCGCGCGTCTTCTCACCGCCCTGCGTTCATGGCGCGCATTGGAAGACAAACGCCGCGAACACGCACGCGCCGCACTCGCTCGCATTTCCGGTACACCGAAGCTCTCGACCGATCTGCGGGACATCGTGGACAGGACGCTTGCTTGATTTTTGAGGGCTGATTCGCGAATCATCTTGCTGGTTTCATGATTCGTAAAGCCCGGCCTCAAAATGGGCCGGGTTTTGTCATTCCGACCATATCCAAGCAATAGCGCATAAATCCTGCAAAGACTTACGGCTTTCATGAGTCTTTTCATGATGTTAGATGAGCCACTTCTCAAACTGATTCCACTTAACAGATTGAGATTCAACGAAAAAATCAAAACCGCGAATGGCATTTTTTACATCTCGTTAACGAATTCGCTGGACAGCACGAATCACTTTTGATTCATTAGAGCTGTTCGGTGACAGCGTATTCCGAAACATTTTGAGTAAAGATTTCAATTCATGCAGTTTCGGGCGGGCGGCGCTTTTTGGCGCATCTTGGAAACTGTCACGGCAAATCAAGAGGGGCTAAGAGATGGCGAGCACCGACGCGTATAACGCGACGGCGGAGAAGCGCGGCTACTCCGGAGCGAAGCGAAAGAAGGGCAAGCTCTCGGGCCATGCCAAGCTTCTCGCAGGCCCTGCCTATGGCAAGTTCGTGGCAGTCGAACCTGCATTGCGCCGCCTTGTTCCGGCCCTCATCATCATCTTTCTCATCATCCTTGGCGTAGCGCGAGTCTTCTCGATGCTCTCATGGCGCGAAGACATCGAATTGCAGCATAAAGCTGCTCTGTCTGCCGCAACCGCCAATCTCGCGCAGATGATCGAGCGTGCTGCCAATGGCACGCAATCCGGCGCGCAGATGACGACAAAAGATCTGGATAATACAATTGCCGAATTTCGTGCTCGCGGTCTTTCTTCCAGCGGCATGACCGTTGCTCTGGTCAATGATGATTCAGTGATCGTTACCGCTTCAGGACCTGCAACGGACATTGTTGGAAAAGCTGCCGACGATGTGTTCAGCGACATCCAGCCGCTTTTCATGTTTGCGGAACGCGCAGGCGTTCTGACAATCGTCATGAATGGCGAAATCGCTTATGGCACAGTGTCAAAACCGATAACTGTGCCCTATTCGATTATTGCTGCTGAACCCGAAAACACGATCTTTGCCGAATGGCGACGTGCGGTATCTCTGAACGTGACGCTATTTGCAGGCACGACCGGCGTGATGTTTGCCATTCTCTACGCCTATTTCAGTCAGGCAGCGCGTGCTCGCGAAGCCGACGATCTTTCCGGCCAAATTCAGCGCCGTATCGATATGGCTCTAGCGCGTGGGCGCGGTGGTCTGTGGGATTGGGACATGGCGCGTGGGCGCATTTACTGGTCGCGTTCGATGTATGAAATGCTTGGCTATGAAGCGCAGGATGCGGTGCTTGCCTTTGGCGATGTCTCGGCGATCATCAACCCGGAAGATGGCGATCTTTATTCGATTGCTGAACAGGCTGCGGCTGGCGATATTTCGCATGTCGACCGCGTGTTTCGCATGCGCCATGCGGACGGCTCCTGGGTGTGGATGCGGGTTCGTGCCGAGATTGCGGCTGAAAACGATCTGCATCTCGTCGGCATCGCATTTGACGTCAGCGAACAGCATCGCTTTGCCCAGCAGACGGCAGAAGCCGATATGCGCATTCGTGAAGCGATTGAAAATATCTCCGAGGCCTTCGTTCTCTGGGATTCCAACAATCGTCTGGTGATGGCCAATTCAAAGTTCAGCGAATATGCGGGCCTGCCGGTCTGGACGCTTAAACCCGGCGTGCCACGCAACGAGGTTGACGCGCATACGCGTCCATTCAGCTTTGAGCGTCGCATGGCAAACGAACATAATCGTGCAGGCGGGCAGACCTTTGAACGTCAGTTGAGTGATGGCCGCTGGCTACAGGTCAATGAACGCCGCACGCAGGATGGCGGTCTTGTTTCCATCGGCACAGATATTACGCAAATCAAGCAGCATCAGGAACGTCTGGTGGATAGCGAACGCCGGTTGATGGCAACAATTCACGACCTTTCTATTGCGCGTAAGGGCGAGCGCGACCGTGTACGTGAACTCTCCGAACTGGCCCGAAAATACGGACAGGAAAAGGAACGGGCGGAAGCTGCTAACCGTGCAAAATCCGAATTCCTTGCCAATATGTCCCATGAATTGCGCACGCCGCTCAATGCTATTATTGGCTTCTCGGAAATGATTCAGGCGGGCACTTTCGGTCCGCTCGGCTCAGACCGCTATGAGGAATATATCAACGATATTCACACCAGCGGTAACTTCCTGCTCAATGTTATCAATGACATTCTCGATATGTCGAAGATCGAAGCAGGTCATTTCTCGCTTGATCGCGAAGAGATCGATCTTTGTCCGCTGATCAATGAAACCGTGCGCATGATTTCGCTACAGGCCGATGAAAAGAACATCACGGTTGAGACACGCATTGAAGAAGCGATGCAACTCAATGCAGACCGCCGTGCGGTCAAGCAGGTTCTGATCAATCTTCTCTCGAATGCGGTGAAGTTCACCTCCCATAATGGCAATATCACAGTGCGCGCACGCAAGACCGGATCAGCACTGTTCATGACCATTCAGGATACGGGCGTCGGTATTCCAAAATCCGCGCTCAAGAAAATCGGCCAACCGTTCGAACAGGTGGAGAACCAGTTCACCAAGACGCATAGCGGTTCAGGCTTAGGCCTTGCAATCACCCGATCGCTTGCAGAATTACATGGCGGCTGGCTGCGCATCCGTTCAACCGAAGGCGTTGGAACGGTGGTTTCTGTCTGCATTCCTGATCGCAGACAGAAAGCAGTGACCGGCCAGGAGGCCGAAATCCACGCGGCCTGATTATTTGATCAGCGTATCAAAGCTGGTTCGAACATTGGCTGCAAGTTCGCTCAGATGATGTTCAACGCGGTCGATGTCCGGTAGTTCTGCAGCACGACAAAGAAGATCGACCATTCCGGGAATGAACTCTTCGCGTTTTGCATCGCTCCCCAGACAGAGCCTGATCGTCTGGCTAAGATTTGTGTAGAACCGATGTGCTTCAACCAGACTGTCAATTACAGCGGGGTCGGCAAAAGCCGGGTCTAAACCTGCAAGCACATCTTCGGTTCCCAAGGGTCGGGGATGCCTGATTTCTTTGCCCGTCAGCACCGCAAACTGCGCAATGAATTCCAGATCAACAATACCGCCGGGTTTCAGCTTGAAATCCCAATCATCACGCGGCGGCTTTTCCTCATAAATGAGATCGCGCATTTCGTGCACATCTTTGGCAATCTTTTGTGTGTCGCGTTTGTTCGCCAGCACTTCGTCGATTTCGTCTTTGATGAAGTCGCTGAAAGCCGCATCGCCATGGATTGGGCGCGCACGTGTGAGCGCCATATGCTCCCATGTCCAGGCCTCGCTGCGCTGATATTTGCCAAATGATTCGATATGGGTTGCGACCGGACCTTTATTGCCAGACGGTCGCAAACGCATATCGACTTCATAAAGTACACCTTCGGCAGTTGGTGCGGAAAGTGCAGCAATCAGCCTCTGCGTAAGTCGGATGTAATATTGTGATGAAGCCAGCGGCTTGTCACCATCGGATTCTTCCACATCCTTATCATGGTCATAAAGCAGGATCAGATCGACATCGGAACCTGCGGTCAGTTCGCGGCTGCCAAGCTTGCCCATGGCAAGCAATGCAACCTTTGCGCCCTTTACCTTGCCATGACGTCGCTGAAGTTCGGCCTCGACTGCCTCAAAAGCTTTGCCGATCATAAGTTCAGCCAAATCAGAGAAAGCGCGCCCTGCCCGCACGCCATCAATTGCACTGGTGAGCAAACGGATACCAATCAGAAAACGGTGTTCCGCCGCAAATATCCGTAAGCGGTCCAGCACTTCCTCATAATCAGTGGCAGCACCCAGAAAAACGCGCAACCGTTCTTCGAGATAATTGCGTGTCGGCATTTCGGAGAAAATTGCCGGATCAAGCAACCCATCGAAAACATGGGGATTCCGGGTAATGACCTCGGCAAGCCGAGGGGCCGCACTCATGATCATCACAAGCAGATTGAGCAGGCGCTGGTTGGATTGCAAAAGGCTGAAAAGCTGGATACCCGCAGGTAGCCCCTGCAAAAAGCCATCAAAGCGCAAGAGCGATTCATCGGCGCGTTTGGTCGCGGCAAAAGCCTGCAACAAGGCAGGTGTCAGCTCGGTCAAACGCTCGCGTGCTTCGGCTGATTGCGTGGCGCGATAACGTCCAAAATGCCATGTGCGGATAACACGACAAATATCGCTTGGACGCTCATAGCCCATTGCGGCAAGCGTTTCCAACGTGCCGGGATCATCTACATCGCCAGTGAAAACCAGATTGCCGCTGGAAGAACCAAGTTCCGGTGCCTGTTCGAACAATGCCGCGTATTGCTTTTCGACGACTTTGAGAGCCGACAAAAACACATCCGAAAATGCGGCTGGGTCGGCATAGCCCATCATATGGGCGACACGCGCAAAGCCCTCGTCATCTTCTGGCAAAATGTGGGTCTGCTCATCGGCAATCATCTGAATGCGGTGTTCGACATCGCGAAGGAAGTAGTATTCCTTGGCAAGTGCATCGCGGGCTTTCTCGGTAATCCAGCCACGCTCGGCAAGTCTGCCCAGCATCGGAACCGTCTGATTGCCACGTAGTTCTGGAAAGCGCCCTCCGGCAATCAATTGCTGGGTCTGCACGAAAAATTCGATCTCGCGGATACCACCGCGGCCAAGCTTCACATTATGCCCCCGCACAGCGATGTCGCCATGGCCCTTATGCGCATGTATCTGCCGCTTAATCGAATGCACATCGGCGATTGCCGCATAATCGAGATATTTGCGCCAGACATAAGGGGCGAGTTCTGACAAAACTTGCTCACCGGATTCGCGATCACCGGCAACGGGCCGCGCCTTGATCATGGCAGCACGTTCCCAGTTCTGACCGCGACTTTCGTAATAATGCAGTGCAGCGCCCACCGGAATAGCCAATGGTGTCGATCCCGGATCGGGGCGAAGTCTTAAATCGACGCGGAAGACATAGCCATCCCCCGTGCGGTCTTGAAGAATGCGCACCAAACGCCGTGTCAGCCGTGAAAACGTATCCACGCATTCATAAGGATCGATGATCGATGGACGTTCAGAATCGATGAAAACAATCAGATCAATATCGGACGAATAATTGAGTTCGCGGGCGCCGAATTTACCCATACCAAGAATGATCCAGCCGCTGCCCTTCTCGGGGTCTTGGCGATCCAGAAGCTTGATCTTACCGGCATTGTCCGCATCGCGCAAAAGGAAGCGAATGGCGGCTCCTGTGCAGGCTTCTGCCAGATCAGTCAACCAGCCGGTTGTTATTTCCGTATGATAGAGTTGAGCCAGATCGCAAAGTGCAATCAGCACATGCGCTTCACGCTTTCGTTGACGCAGGCTGCTCATCAATGTGGCTTCGGTGACGCCGTCTTCGATGCCCGATGCAGCTATTTCGGAAAGAATATTGGCAAGAGCCTGTTCGGGCGGATCAACCGTAATGCGATCAAGAATGCGCGGGTGACGAATGAGCGCCTCGCGCATGAAGGGCGACAGATCAAGCACCGCTGCCAGAAAACTTGACGCCAGTTTGTTTTGCAAAAGGGCTGTGACGCGAACAAGTTCCTCTTCCTTTGCCCGCTCCTTTAGATCGGTCAGGAAGGACTGCGCGCGCTCGTCATCAAGGGGGATAAGCCCACAAAGGTTTCGATCAAAAAACAGTGCCTTTGTGTCTTCAGCCGTCATAAGCCCCTCTTGAATTATGCTGTTATAGTTTTTCGTCCTTTACCAATGGAAACTCCAGAACAGCACGCAGGCCGGGACCATTGTCTTCAAGACGAAGAGCGCCACCGTGCAACTTCATGACTGCCTTGGCAAGACTTAAACCAAGTCCAGAACCCGGCTGTGTACGGCTTTCCTCCAGTCGCACAAAACGTTCGGTTGCCTGCTCACGCTTGTCCTCGGGAATCCCGGGACCATTATCGGCAACAACAATGCGCACCCATTGCTGATCACGCTCCATGAAAAGGTTGACGGCGGCATCATTTTCGCTTCTCAACGCATATTTAATCGCATTATCGACAAGGTTTGAAACCGTCTGGCCGACGAGTTCACGGTTGATATGCAACGGCACATCGTTCAGCGCACCAAGCGTCAACTGAACACCTGCATCTTCCGCAACTGGCTCATACATTTCAGCAACATCACGAACAATGGGTGCCACCAACATATTTTCGAGGTTTTCAGTCGAATAGCCTGCTTCAAGACGCGAAATCATCAAAATCGCGTTGAAGGTGCGGATCAACTGATCGGATTCACCAATCATATCCTCAAGCGCTTCACGATACTCAGGACCGGTCTTCTTGCCCGACAGCGCTTCTTCGGCACGGTTGCGCAGACGTGTCAGCGGTGTCTTAAGGTCATGCGCGATGTTGTCGGAAACCTGTTTAAGGCCTTCGTTGAGTTCGAGAATCCGCCCAAGCATAACATTGAGATTGATGGACAAACGATCAAACTCGTCACCCGACCCATTGACTGGCAATCGACCCGTCAAATCGCCATCCATGATGCGTTGCGATGCGCGTGACACATCATCGATGCGCTTGAGCGCACGACGCCCCACGAAAAACCAAATCAAAAGAGCGCCAACACCCATAATGCCAAGTGCCAGCATCAACGAATTGCGCACAAGATCACGGAAGCGTTCCGGCTCGCCCAGATCGCGGCCGACCAGCAGGCGCATACCATTGGGCAATGCAATCACAACGGCGATGGCGCGGTGTTCGGTTTCAGTCCCCTGTTCACCATAACGACGATATTTGAAAGCGCGTTCAACCACGCCGTCCGTATCGAGTACGCCGGGTTCGACACCTTCTACATTGCCCGATAAAATGCGTCCCGACTGATCTGCCACAAGATAAAGATAGGCACCAGGCTGGCGTGAACGATAGTCAATGGTGCGCACAAGCTGGGGAATGCCGCCGCGTGAATAGGCTTTGCCAATACTCGCCACTTCCTCGCCAAGCGCTTCCTGCGTCTGGCTATTGATTATAGAGGCGGAAAGATTGGTCATGTAAAAGACCAAAGCCACGGCACCCACGGCAAACAAAAGCAGATATAATGTCGAAAGACGTGCAGCGGTGGTGCGCATGAGCGCAGAGAAGCGGCCCATTATTCGACCTTAGCGCTTACAGCGGCTTTAGATTTTGCGGCTTTCAGCATATAGCCTGCGCCACGCACCGTGTGCAGCAGTGGTCCATCAAAGCCTTTTTCGATTTTCGAACGCAATCGTGAGATGTGAACATCAATCACATTGGTCTGCGGATCGAAATGATAATCCCAGACATTTTCCAGCAACATCGTGCGCGTTACAACCTGGCCTGCATGGCGCATCAGATATTCGAGCAATCGGAATTCACGCGGTTGCAACGTAATGTCGACATTCTGCCTGCGTGCGGTGTGCGCAAGGCGATCGAGTTCAAGATCGCCAACGCGATAAATCGTATCAGCCTCGCGCGGGCTGGAGCGACGACGCAAGACTTCGACGCGTGCAAGAAGCTCGGAAAATGCGTAGGGTTTGGTCAGATAGTCATCGCCACCGGCGCGCAATCCGGTTACGCGATCATCCACTTCGCCAAGCGCGGAAAGGATGAGAACCGGCGTTTCCATTCCTTTGGCCCGAAGGCCCGCAACAACGGATAGCCCATCGCGCTTGGGCAGCATACGATCAACGACCAGCACGTCATAATTGCCATTTTCAGCCAACGCATAACCAGTTTCGCCATCGCCAGCAATGTCGGCAGAATGACCAGCCTCGCTAAAGGCCTTCTCAAGATAGCGGGCCGCTTCGCGGTCGTCTTCAATAACGAGAATCTTCATGGCGATACTATACCGGGTCGTTGGAGAAAATGAAGCAATGCCAGGCAGATTAACCGCCTGGCATCAGATTAGCTCAAAGCACGACGGGTGTGTTTAACCCTGATCGATTGGCAGCGCCACGAAGCGGCTCTGATCGTTGCTCTGAATCTGGAGCAGAACGGCCTTACGACCAGCCTTTTCTGCTTCTGCGATCGCGCTATTAATGTCCTTCGCACTCTTTACGATCTGATTATTGACCGTAACGATGGTATCGCCAGAACGGATACCACGATCCGAAGCATCGCTGTCTGGATCAACATTGGTCACAACAACGCCATCACCTTCTTCTGATGGTGTTACAGTCAGGCCATAAGAGTCGAGTGTTTCACCCTGATCGCTATTGCCATCATCGGACTGAGTGCCGGCTTTACCCACATCTTGAGGCATAGCGGCAATCGTGACGTCAATTTTCTCAGCCTTGTTCTTGCGCCAGACTGTTACTTCAGCCTTTTCACCAGTAGCAATCTTGGCAACCTTACGGGCCAGATCGCGTGGGTCCTGAACAGGCTCACCGTTAACAGCAGTGATCACGTCACCAGCCTTGATGCCTGCCTTTGCAGCCGGACCATCGGCCTGTGGTGCGGCAACAATTGCACCCTTTTCTTCGGCCAGGCCGAGAGAGGCTGCAATGTCTTTGGTTACGGGCTGAATCTGTACACCAATCCAGCCGCGTTCTACAGAACCTGTCTTGATAAGCTGATCGACAACCTGCTTGGCAGTGGAAGCCGGAATTGCAAAGGCAATACCGACGCTACCGCCTGAAGGCGAGAAGATGGCCGTATTAATACCAATAACTTCACCCGACAGGTCAAACGTAGGCCCGCCTGAATTGCCTTTGTTAACGGCCGCATCAATCTGGATGAAGTCATCATAGGCGCCAGCACCAATGTCACGACCGCGAGCCGAAACAATACCCGAAGTCACAGTTCCGCCAAGACCGAACGGGTTACCAACAGCAACAACCCAATCACCAACGCGGACCTTGTTATCGTCGCCAAGTGCTACATAGGTGAATTTCTGCTTAGGATCGTTGATCTTAAGAACTGCGAGGTCAGTGCGCGGATCGGTGCCGATCAGCTTTGCGTCAAGCTCGGTGCCATCATCGAGAACAACGCTATAGGCATCGCCATCGGAAACAACGTGATTGTTGGTGACGAGATAACCATCTTCCGAAATGAAGAAGCCGGAACCCTGTGCAAATGGACGCTCATGTCCAGGGCGTGGCTTTCCACCGCGCTTGCCCTGACGGCTATCAGGACGTGCATCGCCGCGTGGCTCCATTCCAAAATCACGGAAGAAGCGCTTCAAGGGATGACCATCGGGCAACTGATCAAAACCCGGAGGGGTCTGCATCTGCTGGCCACGGCTATCTACTTCCTGCACATCTTTCTTTACGCGAACGCTAACGACCGCAGGGCGAACCTTTTCAACCAGATCGGCGAATCCTGCCTGCTGGGGAGCGGTAACCCGGACGGCTTCAGCGCGGGCATCGCGTATTGCACCAAGAGGGCCAGTCGCGACGAACCCGCCAGCAAGTGCTGCCGACAGTGCCAAGGCTGCAACGCCCTTACGATACCTGGAATTAGTCGCTTTAAACATAAGTCTCTCCTTGCGAGCATTACTCTTCGACCAGCGCACCTTGGGAAGGCTAACCAGCTCTGTGAAATCTTTATAGAGCGTAAGATAGTGTTGGCTACCTTACCGCTCAATTTCCGGAAGATGAAACTTTTGTAAGAATAGGAGCATTTCCAGTAAAAGTGCGCAGCGGTTTTGCATAGGATAATGCGTAACAACGAATAGAAGGAGCGGTTCCTACAATTCCAATTAAACAGGAACAGCTCTCAGAGCAATAATTTCAGCGCGAGACGCGATTATTTATCGTCAAGAAGCCGGGAAAGCTGGGCCTTTTCGCTGTCGGAAAGAGGCTTCTGCACCTCAACAAAAGCGCTTCTCCTGCGAAATGCAAAAGCCAGCGCAATTCCACCAATCAGAAGAATAATCACAGGAAAGCCCCACAAAAAAGCTGTCTGTGCATTGAAACGCGGCTTGAGCAGGACGAATTCTCCATAACGATCAACGACGAAATCGATAACTTGATTATCGGTATCGCCTGATGTCAGGCGCTCCCGCACCAATAGACGCAGGTCTCGTGCGAGTTCAGCATTGGAATCATCAATGGATTCATTCTGGCAGACCATGCATCTGAGTTCTGCCGAAATTTGCCGCGCACGACTTTCAAGCTGAGCATCAGGCAAAATCTCGTCCGGGTTCACAGCCAAAGCGACCGAACCATGAAACATTAATGAGAAACCAAGAAGAATTGCCGCCAGATTTTTGGTTAACTTCATGCGGTTGCCCCCGCCTGATTGGACGAAGACGTGCGTGTTTTTGACGGAGCACCAACGCGCAGACGCCGATCCGCCAGCGAGATAATACCGCCCAGCATCATCACCAGCGCGCCATACCAGATCAGTGTCACATATGGTTTCCACCAGACGCGGACAACGATGGAACCATCACCTGGTTCATCACCAAGAGCGACATAGACCTGACTGAACCAAAGTGTGCGGATGCCCGATTCAGTAGTCGGCATCTGACGCGCAGGGAAAAAGCGCTTGGAAGAGTGGACCTGCCCGAGATCACGATTTGACGAATCGAAAAGCGTAAAGTCGCCGCGATTTTCCGTGAAGTTTCCGCCCGTCAGCGGACGCATTCCTTCAAAACGCAAAGAGTAATCAGCAATCTTCACCGTATCACCGGCACGCATAACAACGACATTTTCAGTGCCGAAAGTCGTCACGCTGACAATACCAAGCAGCGTAATCCCAAGCCCCATATGCGCCAGCGATGTGCCGAACACAGAACGCGGCAGGCCTATGAAGCGCGAGAATGCCTTGCCTGCCGAAACCTTGCCAATACCCGCTTTCAGCCATAAATCGGTCAGGCTGCCAAAGATCAGCCACGCGGCAAGACCAACGCCAAGCGCTGCCAACACGGAATGCGCATTGCTACGCCAAAGCACGATGCCGAACGTGATGAGAGCCAAAGCAAAGGCTGTCATCAGCCGTTGCGCAACGCCATAAAGATCGCCGCGTTTCCATGCCAAAAGCGGACCGAAAGGTACTGCCAGCAAAAGCGGAATCATCAATGGCCCGAAGGTCATATTGAAGAATGGCGCGCCAACGGAAATCTTCTCGCCGGTCAGAACTTCTAGAAGCAGCGGATAAAGCGTGCCTATGAGAACGGTCGCCGCCGCCGTCGTGAGAAACAGATTGTTAAAGACCAGCGCGCCTTCGCGCGAAATCGGCTGAAACAATCCGCCTGACGACAGGCTTTGAACGCGAAGCGCAAAAAGCGACAGTGAACCACCGATGAAAATCGCAAGAATGGCGAGGATGAATAGACCACGTCCCGGATCGGTCGCAAAACTATGCACAGATGTAAGCACGCCTGAGCGCACCAGAAATGTGCCAAGCAATGACAGTGAGAAGGTCAATATTGCCAGTAGCACGGTCCAGATTTTAAGCGCCGAGCGCTTTTCCATCACAATTGCCGAATGCAGCAGCGCTGTACCGACTAGCCATGGCATGAAAGATGCGTTTTCGACCGGGTCCCAGAACCACCAGCCACCCCAGCCGAGTTCATAATAGGCCCAGTACGAACCCATTGCGATGCCGCCTGTCAGAAACATCCAAGCAAGCAGCGCCCATGGACGCACCCATCGCGCCCACGCAGCATCAAGTCGTCCCTCGACCAGCGCAGCAACGGCAAACGAGAAACAGACCGAGAAACCAACATATCCGAGATAAAGCAACGGCGGATGGATGGCGAGGCCGATGTCCTGAAGGATCGGATTGAGATCACCACCTTCCATCGGTGCTGGAATAATGCGTGTGAATGGATTGGATGTGAAAATGATGAAGGCAAGGAATGCTGTCGCAATCCAACCTTGGACGGCCAGCACATTGGCCCGTAATGTTTCAGGCAAATTGGCCGAAAAAGCTGCAACGAGTGCGCTGAAAAAACTAAGAATCAGAACCCAAAGCAGCATCGAACCTTCATGATTGCCCCAGACACCGGTGATTTTATAAAGCATCGGCTTCTGCGAATGCGAGTTCTCAACCACATTCAGCACAGAGAAATCAGAAACTACATAGGCCACAGTTAAAACGATGAATGAAAAGGCAATCAGTGCAAAAGCCGCAAGCGCTGTCGGGGCAGCAACGGCCATGAGTTGCATATCTCTGCGCTGCGCGCCCACAAGCGGGACAATGGATTGCACCACAGACAAAGCCAATGCCAGCACAAGCGCAAAATGACCGATTTCGACATTCATAATCTATATCCCGATCTCATCATTGCCCTTCCCACACGCCCTTTTTCTTCAGGCTGTCGGCGAGATCTTTAGGAACGTAATTTTCATCATGCTTTGCCAGCACATTGTCGGCGCGAAATATGCCATCGGGCTCAAAACGGCCTTCGGCAACAACACCCTGTCCTTCGCGAAAGAGATCAGGCGCAATGCCTTCAAACACAACTTTGACAGTTTTAATCGTATCGGTGACGACGAAATGCAATTCGCTACCATCGCGCGTAACCGATCCCTCTTCGACGAGCCCACCCAGACGAAAGCGTGCGCCGGATGTTATTTCCTGCTCGGACAGATCGGCGGGTGTTCTGAAAAAACGAATGTCCTGATTGAAAGCCATCAGCATCAGCCCGACCGCAATTGCCAGCACCGCCAATGCACCGCCGATCAACATCAGTCGCTTGCGCTTTCTGCGGCTGACCGTGCGGGCTATACTGCCTGATGAATTCGTTTTGCGCCCATTATTTTCTGCAGTCGCACTCATTGGTTTGCGCTCCCTGCTTCCAAACCCAGCCCTGCGGCAAAGCGTTCTAGCTCAGCCCGCTTTCCGCCATCCAACGCTGCAATGCCGCGTTTCCAAGCATCAAGGGCTGCAGCACGATTATTCAGGATCATGTACGAGCGCACAAGACGCTTCCATCCCTCAAGATTATCACCATTTTCTCGAAGACTTTCGTCAAGTCGTTGAACCATACCTTCAACCATCGCCTGACGACCCTCAGCATTCATGGAAGCCGCGGCGTCTATATCTTCGGCTGTCGGACCGACTGCAGGAGCCGATGGTTCTGAGGTACCGCTTCTGATGCGGGCAATCGTCTGCTCGACCTGCGCCCGCCATGGAGCATCTGCAGGAGCCTTATCTAGGAAAGATTGCAGCCGCATCACAGCGCCTTCTGCATCACCATCCTGCATTTCCCCCTGCGCGAGATAATATTGCGGACGAATATCGTCAGGCTGAAGATCTGCGGCTTTATTAAAGAGAGCCTCTGCTTCAGCTGTAACGGGTCCACCAGAAACGGCTATCAACGCTTCGCCCAGTCCAAGGACACGCGGGAAGTTTTCGCCTTCGATACGGATCGCCGAGCGATACGCGTTTGCAGAGTCAGCGCCCCGACCAATACGCAGATAAATTGGTGCAAGAACATCCCAGCCACGCGCATCATTTGGATTTTGGGAAAGATGCGTTTCCGCGCGGGCTATAAGCTCGTCAACCGAGCTATTCTGCGGGCTGCCTTCTAGACGGGCTGAGAGGGGCATAGAGGGAATATCCGGCGCGCCAAATAAGGGATAAATACCCCACGCAATCAAAGGTACGGCGAGGATTGCAACAAAAGCCAGCAATCGTCCTGAGCGGGCCTTTTTTACTTCGGCTGCGGCATCCGTGCTCATTTTCTCGGCGTTTAGGATACGACGGGAAATTTCGATCCGCGCCTGCTCGGCGCTTGGCGCATCAATCATGCCTCTAGCAACATCGGCCTCGACTTCGCGCAACTGGTCGCGATAAACTTCCAGATCATTTTTTTCAGGAGGCAAAAAATCCTGCTTGTTCCGTGTAAGCGGTAACAAAACAATCGATGTAGCTGCAAAAGTCAGCAGTGCGGCAGTCAACCAGAATTCCATAGTCGAGACTTAATCTTAGTCGTCACAAAAACCAACTTGAACGATGCTGAATCCCGCTGACTAGGGCAATTCGCCGCAAAGCTGCAATTGTCAGAGACAACTTTTCACGTATTCGAAGGCATAGGAGAGTTAATGGCGATGCATGAAATGCATAACTAAATAAAACGACTCACATTTTAGGCGTGATCTATGTAAGGGGAGTCCAGCTTCCATCCGCATTGCGGCAAGCCGTGCCACGCGCAGTTTGCGGTGCTCCCGCGATGGTGAAGCTATGTGTATATTGGCGGCAATTTTGCGAACCCACCTGATAAGGCTGCGCTGCAACCACATCGCCAGAGGTCGACCCACTGCCGCTCCACGAGACTGCTTTACCGGCAGGCGAATATTCGAGCGCTCGATACTCGGCTTCAAGTGCTTTCTTGCGGTCGGGCGCCGTCAATTGCGCTGCTGCGCTACCAAGAAGCCCCGCATCAAGAGAAGCAAGCAAATTAGGACGTGTCTCGGCAGGAGCTGACAGGCCACCAAGTGAAGTCAGTCCCGAGCTGTTTCCCCCACCGGAAGTTCCGCAGGCAGAAAGCGCAAACGCCATTGAGACGATCAGAATCGGAGCAGAAAACCTTGATACAATCATCATAACAAACCGGCCTTCATAACAAATGAGCATGCATACTATCTTACGATACAGCTAATAACTTCAATCTTCTAGTTCACATAACGGCAAAGGCAACATTCAATCTTCGGTCAGCGGCAACAAAACACGCACTTGAAGCCCCCCCATATCACTTTTACCGAGCTGCAAACTGCCGCCATATTCGCGTACTGTATCTTGAACGATTGCCAGACCAAGACCTGTTCCGGGCTTGGTTTCGTCGACACGCGTGCCACGCTTCAATGCTGCATCAATCTTGTCTGAAGCAAGACCCTTGCCATCATCTTCTATCAGAATTTCAAACTGGTGCTGCTTACCAATAGCAGGGCGTAGAACGATCTTGATCCGCTTTTGACCCCATTTTCCTGCATTTTCCAGCACATTCCCTATGATTTCTTCAAGGTCTTCTTTTTCACCCGCAAAGACGGCACCAGGCAAATCGTTCTTGAAAGCAATGTTGAATGTAGGATTGAGTTTAACGGTAACGCGCTCCATACGTTCCAGAACCGCCGTAACTGGCGTTCGGAACACCACACTGTCACGCTGTGCTGCAATGCGCGCGCGTTGCAGGTAATGCTGGATTTGTATCTGCATGGCTTCGCTTTGCTCAAGCACAAGCCGCCCCTGCTCGCCCCCCATCGCGCGTGCTTCATTGGTCAGAACCGAAAGCGGCGTTTTCAGCGAATGTGCAAGATTGCCAACCTGTGTTCGTGACCGCTCGACGATACGGCGGTTGTTCTCAATCAGCGCATTCATTTCACTGGCAAGCGGCGCAATTTCAATAGGTAGCGATGTATCAAGCTTGGCAGAGCGACCCTCTCGAATATCAGCAAGGGCCCGACGCACCTTATCAAGTGGTCGCAGACCAAAAAGAATAATGCCAGCATTGATGAAAACACTGCCAAGGCCGAAGATCGTCAGATAGAATGCAAGCTTGCTGCGGAAGTCCGAAATTTCACTTAAGACTTCGCTTAGATTGCCCATAACCCGGTAGCGCGCCACGCGATTGTCATTGTCAAGAACGACTTCGGTTTCGACAATGTAAAGTTCTTCGCCATTCAAACCTGGCAAAGTATAGCTGCGCATGAAGGAACTATCGAAAGGCGCTTGGCTGACCGGCATTTCAGGCACCACGCGCCCGACAGAAGAAAGCGACTGCAGCTTGCCATTAATATTTGAAGAAACAGGATCAACAGTCCAGTACCAACCAGAAAGCGGACTGGAATAGCGCAGATCACCCAATTCTGGGCGCCCTTGCAGAAGGCCTTCCGATGTTATGCTAACCGCACCGACAAGACTGAACAAATGCGCCGTCAGAAGCCGCTCGAAATTATTGCGTGCCGCATCACCGTAAAGCGTGCTGATCAATGTGGCCACAACGACAAGCCCGAGTATAACCCAGAGCGTCGAAAGGGTTACGACACGTATCGCAAGGGACCGTAAAGGGGGGAAAACGCTGAGAAGCTTCAGTTCCCGCTCCCTTTCGCATCTCCTTGCTCGTCTGAGCGAATGCGATAGCCCATACCACGCACCGTTTCGATGAGGTCAACGCCCATTTTCTTGCGCAGACGACCGACAAAAACTTCAATCGTATTGGAATCACGATCAAAGTCCTGATCGTAAAGATGCTCCACGAGTTCAGTGCGCGATACGACCTCATCCATGTGGTGCATCAGGTAAGACAACAGCCGATATTCATGGGATGTAAGCTTGAGCGCTACGCCATCGACACTTGCCTTCGAGGTCTTGGTATCGAGATGCAGAGAGCCGCAAACCAGTTCAGATGAAGCATGTCCGGCTGCGCGGCGGATCAATGCGCGCAATCGGGCCAACACTTCTTCGATATGAAACGGCTTGGCTACATAATCATCGGCACCGGCATCGATGCCTGCGACCTTATCGCTCCAGCGATCACGCGCGGTAAGCATGAGAACGGGCATAGTGCGACCACTGCGCCGCCAGCGTTCGACCACACTGATACCATCCATCTGCGGTAAGCCGATGTCGAGGATAACCGCATCATAGGGTTCAGTGTCGCCCAGATGATGACCTTCCTCGCCGTCATAAGCACTATCAACGACATAACCTGCGGCAGCCATCGCATCCGAAAGCTGCCTGTTCAGGTCCTTGTCATCCTCAACGATCAGGATACGCAAGCCATATTTCCTCGCCTATGTTCCGTAGCAAAGCCGATTACTGTGCAGGAACCGCAACTTCGACACGGCGCGGACGTTCACCGTCGCGACCGGGGACGAGCACCACGACCACGCACATGGCGCGACCATTCTGTGTGGTCGGCGTTGCCTTAGCCAATTGGCCACCCTGAGAGGCAGCCACTTGTTCACCGATGGCCGCACAATCACCTGCGGCGGCAACCAGCATATTGGACTTCTGTAGTGTGGCAGTTGGAAAGGCGCCAGCGTTAACCGGCAACAGACCAATGCTAACGGCCAGAAGCGCGAAAATTTTGAGAGCAGGGTTCTGTTTCATCATGCCCCTTATATAGCGTCTTTCATCTGAACGATGCATGAACAATGCGCTTATCTGATCGACACAAAGGAATTTTTCCCATAAAATGACCTCAGACTGAGGCCATTCTAAACTATTGTTTTCACGCATAATATTATCCGGAACATCCGTCAATATTCCGGTATCAGGCTATTTTCAGAACTTTGCTATCACGGTTTATGAAATTATGAAATGCGCGAAGTTGCCCCAATCCGCCCAAAAACTGTGATTAGACCAGCGATTGCGGTAGCAAGTTGCAGCAATACATCAGTCAATGCACCCTGATCTACGGTATCGCTGATGAAGCCGAAAGCGCCGGCCAACGACAGAAAAAGCGCCACCAATCCGGCCCAGATGGTGCGGGAAAGATACCAAGGTTTATCTTCGGTCATGAAACTTCCTTCCATTTCAAATCGTGTTCGGAATTTCGATTGTGGCAAAATCGCCAGCGCCTATTTTTGCGCTCAACATAGCAACCCGCAGCTCGAAACTATTGGTGCCGACCTCAGCTAGTATTGCGGCATTCGGATAGGTCCACGATGCCGTTTGTACGTCCAAAGTCCGAACACGCATTTCCGCCCGCCAGACTTCAATCCGATAGGTTTCCGCGTCCTCACCCAGTGGAATATCAGCACCCATCCAGCTATCGGCATCTATGCGTCCACGCCTGATCCAGTGAAACGACAGATCGCCATTGCCAAGCCGCTCCGCCTTGAGATGTACGGGGCTTAGTGGTTTCAAGGCTTGCAAACCACCGCTGGCTTTTACAGTGTCAAAATACTCATCCGAGAATGATTTTCCCGCCGCACCTATTCGCCAGTTGAGTTCCAGCCCGATCTCACTGGCCTGCAAACCAATGCTTTGTACGCCGCCATCAAACAGCACAAATGGCGTGCCAACTGGCTTTTCGATCAGGCTTGCTGCTTCCGTGCCAAGTTGACCACGCAGGAGACGGCTTAGTCGCCATTGATTCTGTCCGATTTCCTCAGCTTCAAGAAACTGAAGAATCTCCCATATTCCATCGGGAGATTTCAACATGACCATATTTGCGCCATTGAGGATTTGCGCGATTGGCTTTGATTCCAGTTCGCCCGAATAAAGCGCTATGTCTATGATCTGCGCATCGATCACTCGTCCACAGGGACCGCGTCCAAGCGGTGCGGTGAGTTCTCCCATAACCGCACGCTGCCCGATCAGGTTGCGCTCGCTAAAACCGTTATCGGAAGGAGAGGCATAGATCGCCACGCCGCGCCATGGCTTTGCATGACAAGCAATACGGAACTGACCAGCGGGATCCTCCGCCCCCGGCCAGAGCGGCAGATCAATCAAATGAAAAATCGGCTTCATATCGGAAACAGATCCGGTTGGTGGAAGCTGCGGTGTCTCACCTCTGTCGGCATAGACGACATTGGGCGCAAGTGCTATTGCCTTGACCGTGCGCACCTCACCATCTTCGAACGCCGATACCACATAATCGCGTCCGCCACCCAGAATGTTAAGCCGTACGCGATCACCCACATGAAGGGCTGCTTGCGACCATGGTAATGAAAAGCTAGCTGTGCGTCGCTCGGCATAGCGGCGCGCCATCCAGCTTTCAGCCAGTGCCGTCGCCTGCCCCGCTTCCATAGAACCAGAAAGACTTAGGCTTTCTGTACCCTGTCCTGCATCGCGCCGTACCGATGCACCTACCACCTGAAAATCACGCAGAGGATCATTACAATAGAGCTCCGCCACGGAAGGTAGATCCCCCTGATCTTCCAGAACAGAGGTCAGCGCATTACCATCCTGTGGATCGACCAGCTCGCCTGCCACATCAAGCGTCTGCGCTGCACGACCAATGCTGCGGAACATAAATTTCCCTGCCTGCTCAAAGCCATGCACACCAAAGACATTCATCAATGGTTCAAGCGCGCCACGCGCTGTTGATGGTTCTGAAATCACAAAGCCTGTCAGATGACCGTCTGCGCCGGAACAATCGGCTTGCGGCAAACCAAAATCCGTGAGAATTGCTGCAATAAGCTCGTCCAGCGCAACACCGCTCATGCGGCCATTGAGCCAATGACCCAGCCGCCAGTTTGGTGTGTCCCCCCACACATCGCCCTTCAGCGGAAATTCTGGAAACGGTCTTGTATCCCATGCCCAGAGATAAATGCGATCCATATCAAGCATCGGTCCGCCATAGACAGACGAGACCGGATTATGCTGCGGCCAATATTGGTAATGCGCGCGCAGGAAGCGATCCATTGCAATGTCGGAGCGCGAACCGTTCGAAAAATAAGGCGTGGCATTTTCAGACGATTTTGGATCGGGAAACACATTGGGCTGGTTCGGTCCCTTATCGACTGCCGGGCATCCCAGTTCCGTAAACCAGAAGGGCTTGGATTGCGGCACCCAGCCGGTGGATAAAGCTGCCTCCGCACCATCGACCCGATTATAATGCGGATTGCTCCACCAGGCGCGAATATCCTTGTAGCGATAGACCCATGGCTTGTCCGCTAGTCCGTCGGTAATCGGTGTGCGGATACGCGCTGCGCGATCCTCACTACTGGCATAATACCAGTCAAAACCTTCACGCGCTTCGACGCTTTGCGTAAGGCCATCAAGATCATAAGGCCCCTCAAAACCATCGGGATTGTCGCCGTCAAGATCGCTGTCGCGCCAGTCAGAAAGCGGCATATAATTGTCGATGCCAATGGCATCTATTGCAGGATGCGACCACAACGGATCAAGGTTGAAGTAGAGATCGCCTGTGCCGTCCTGCGCCTGATAAAAAAAATATTCGGTCCAGTCCGCGCCATAACTGATACGGCAACCCGCTCCAAGCTTCGCACTCATATGACTTGCAAGCGCACAAAGATGCGTGACGAATGGAAAGCTGTCACGGCTGTCACGAATGCTGGTCAGTCCACGCAATTCGGACCCAAGCAGAAATGCATCGACGCCACCCGCCTGCACGGCAAGATTTGCACAATGATTCAGAAAACGCCTGTAACCCCATGTTCCATTGACGAAAGCCTCGACCTGATTGCCTGCTTCAAGCGTTTTGTCGGGCGAGCCTGTCACGCCGATTGCCGGGTGGCACGTAATTCGTCCGCGCCATGGATAGACGGGTTGCCCTATCCCGCCATAGGGCGATGGCAATTGGTTATCCGCGGGAACATCCATCATGATAAACGGATAGAAGGTCACTTTAAGACCACGCGCTTTCGCATCACGGATAGCATCGATCACGCTCTGGTCGGATGGTGTGCCGCCATAAGCAGCGCCCTCACCGCTCTTCGAAATCAGACGTGCCTGTGAGCGTGTGACATTTTCGACCTTCCATGTATGACTCGACGACAATGAAGATTGATGCGTAACACCCGGCCGAATTTGGCACGAACCCGCGCGCAGATCATCGCCAAACCACGGCAGAACAATAGCCACATGCTGCAATTGCGGACAGAGCGCCTGCAATTCGTCCATGGCGGTGGCCCAGTCACTGCGACCGCGCTTCGCATTGCGATTAAGCGTGCGGCGTTCGCCCGGCGAAGGTTGATCCGAGACAGCGACTGGTGAGAGGCCGAACTCAGTGGAACCCGGAATAAGCGCAATGGCACGGAGATTCTGCGCCAGCTTTCCGACAGGACGCAAAACCTCGAACTGGAACTGCGGCAGTCGATTTCCAAATGTATCGAGCGGAATGCGCTCAAAAACCACGTAGGCTGTGCCGCGATAAGCGGGTGCATTACCCGTGCCCTGCTTGGCTTCGATCAGCGGGTCCGGCTCTTGCGTATCCGTGCCGTGATAGATCCGCATCTCGATCTCGGTGAGGTCAAGCTCCTGCCCATCGGCCCAAACACGACGAACGCCAGCAATCTCACCCTCGGCGATCGTATAGGCAACATTGCCAAAATAGCTGTAACTGGTGACTTTCGGACCACCCTTGCCACCCTGCCGCTCGGTCGTCTTTTTTTCCTCAAAACGCGTCGCCCAGATCAGCGTGCCGGAAAGCCGTGCTGTGCCGTAAACGAATGGCAATGCAGCACCCTCTTCGGCTGTTGCCACGCGACCGCCATTGAGGCGTGCACCTTCCATATGACGGGTGGAATTGATGATTGCCGTATCGATGGCATAGCCACCCATAGCACCAAGGCCTGCACCGATAGCTGCGCCCACAGGGCCAAAAATACCGCCAACGGCAGCACCAACCGCTTGCAGAACGATAGTCGCCATTGCTTATACTTTCAGTTCGGGGAAGATGAAAATTCCGGCAATGCGCTTGCGCCATTGCGGCACCAGCGCGGATGCCATCACATGATGGCCTTCATAGGCATGAATGAAGCGGTTCTCATTTGCCATAATGCCGAGATGCTTGGCCGACACGTCAGAACGCCATCGAAAGACGAGCAAGTCACCCGGTTGAGGATTATTATCGGATCGGCGTTGCATATGCCGGTTGGCCGCCTCAAATAGCGGATCGCCGGATGCGGCTTCCGCCCAGTCCGGCGCATAGACACCCGGATTTTCTGGTTCATCGTCATAAAGCGCACGCCAGATACCACGCACCAATCCAAGACAATCGCAGCTTATGCCGCGCGTTGAAGCGCCATGCCGGTAGGGCGTGCCGATCCAGCTTTCGGCTTCCGCAAAAACTCTATGTGCAATCATCATGGGACAAGTGCGCTCCCGTCATATTCATTGCCACCGCTGACATAGGCAAAAGCGGCGTCATTGCCGGGAAGATGCGGGAAGCCGCGAAAATTAGTGCCATTGGCAAATTTCGCCTTGCAGGTGACAAAGCTCTTGTCGCAGCCCGCAACGACACGAAAACTGTCGCCTGCGGCGACGGGCAATACTGGCTGCTCTATCAGGTTCAGGCTATTGCCGCTATGCGCAAGAATACGCAACGATCGACCCACATTTTCGCCACTCCACCAAGTGAGAAAACCTTGCGTGAACCAGCCGCTTGCAAAGCCCTCAATGCCTGTAACTGTGAGCGTCACGCCACTCGAATTTATGACTGAACCGATCGCAGAAAAACGCGGATCATCGGTATTCACGCCACAGCGCTTATCGCCCAGCACCGCATCGCATTGACGCAGAACCCGCCTCCCGCAAACGGCGTCGAAAGCTGCGGCAGCACCTTTTAATTCCATCACGAAGTGTCCGCCTGAACGGCTGATCGTGCCTGCTGTCCAGCGCCGCAACAGCATATGCTGCTGGGGTGCATTCCAGTTGACAAGATAGCTTTCAACAATAGCGCCGTCATAGCGGCCAAGCTCGATATCACCATCGCTTATGCGCTGCGATGAAAGTGCGCCTTCGACCTCGCCACCGGCAATAGAGAGGCCAAGCGTGGTGGTGGCTTCGCTGCTGTTTAATCCGGTCAGCGGTTCACACAGAACACCGCCCAACACCAGCGCTGAATCATGGTCTGTAAACCCAAGAACAACATCGTCAGAACGCCTTATAAGCCATGCAAAGCAATGGTTTGTCACCTCGCCCTTCAAATGTGATTCAAGCGCAATCGGAACCGGGATCATGCCTTCACCTCAATAATGGGAATGGATGGAATTTCGCCTGCCTGAAACGAAGCGATGCTGGCTGTGAGGCGGTCCGTGTCAAAGCGGACCGGCACATCGAACAGAAAACCAGCACTCACACGCTTTCCTGCGAGCGGCACATAATCAGGTGTAAAAGTGACAATGCCAGTGGTGAGATTAACGGTGAAAGCCTCGCCCTCATCAAGCTTTATGCCGTCCACGCCAACCACCACAGAGCCCGCAACGGGGCGCTTAATCGGGCGATTATAAGTCTCGTAATGCTTGACGAATTGAAAGCTGCTGGTGACACCATCACCCGTCCCGATCACCTGATCGATATGCGAGGGTGCAGCACTTGCTGTGGCAGACGAAAAGTCGAACGGATCGCGAAAGCGAAACGTATGAAGGGAACCGCGTCGGGCCTCGAAAAAGGCCAGCACGGTTTTCAGATCGTCAAGCGAACGCAAGCCTGTGCCTGCATCAAAATGCCTGCGTGAATGCGCCCAGCGCGCATTGCGCTTTTCCAGCCCCGAGGTGAGCGTGACAATTTCATTGCGCCATTCCGGCCCGCCGGTCGCACCAAAGGAAACACCGAGCGGGAAACGAATATCGTCAAAGGCTTCCATATCACATTCTCCGTGCGCCGCGACGCACGGCTCCTGCCAGCATGGTCGAAAGCTGCGCTTCGGACTTGCGGAAGGACGAAGCATCTGGAGAAGTCATATTGAAGACAACCTGCACCGGCTTGCCACCATTTCCGCCTGTGGCGACACCCAGCCTGCCATCGGCACCGCGTGCACGCGGCAGGATCGCTTCCGCGCCAGCCTCGCCAGTCAGCCCCAGCGAGCCATTGCCCATGCCAAAATAAGTCGGACTTGAGACCACCCCGCCCTTGGCAAATGGCATAATGCCACGGATGCCGCCAAGCACACCCGACATCAGCGATGAGCCGAGATTCTGCAATGGCTGCAGACCAGCCGACAAGGCTGACCCAGCTAGACTGCTTGCAAGGCCGCGCAGCACATCTTCCAGGCCTTTGCCGGAGACGATAGCGCCTTTGAGCGCTGTCGTCAGGCTTGAGCCGAAGCTTAATGAGCGTTTTTCGAGGTCGGTCAATGCGCGATCAAATGCGCTCGTATCCGCCTCGACGGAAACGGTTACGGTTTCATCTGTCATGTTAAATCACCTGTCGGGAAAGGTCTGCATCAGCGCGTTAAATGTTGCGCGCGAAGGAACGTTCATGCTGTGCGAGGTCGGTCGAAGAACGGCTGCGAGCTCGCGTGGGGTCATGGCCCAGAAGTCTTTCGAAGAAAGCCGCAGCAAACCAAAGCCCGCACGCATCACCTCATCCCAGGGAAAAGGCTGACGTGAAGGAGCTGATTCAACTGCGGCATTTAAGGGTTTGAAAGGGAATCGCTTTCTGCTGTCCCGAAGGTGGCAGTCAGGAGTGCAGAAACAATGCGGGCATAGCCGCTTGCGCCACCATCGGCGCGCATATCGGCCACGTCTTCAAAAGACACATCATGCCCGCCTCCATGCAAGCCAGCGCAAATAATCCGCTGCATATCGAAGGCAGAAAGCTTACCACCGGAAAAGCGCGAAATCAGGTCCGATAGATTATCTGCCTCAAAAGCGGCTTCGAGTTTCGCCAGCGAACCAAGCGTCAGGCAGAGTGTCCAGTCGCGACCATCGAGTTTTGCCGCAACCTCGCCGCGATGGCGGTTGATCATCATAGCGCATCTCCGAAAGCGATCAGGCCTGCGGATTCGAGCGCAATTTCAAACGTCACTTCGGCATCATGATTGCCGCCATATTCCAAAGCTACAACCTGAAACATGCCTGTAACAGTGCCAAAGTCGGGCAGAACAATCTGCCAGTCGCGGATTTCACCATTAAAAAAAATGCTCCGGATCAAAGCATCCGATGCGGCATCCTTGAAGATGCCCGATCCACTGACCGAAGCGCGTTGCACGCCACTTCCGGCTAGCAATTGCCGCCATCGTCCCGCTGCATCGGCATCTGTCACATCGACGGTTTCCGCATTGAAAGCAATACGTTTGGTGCGCAGGCCTGCGCAGGTTTCAAACTGTTCGCTACCACGCGAAATCTTCAGCAAAATATCCTTGCCACGTTGAGCTGCCATTCTATGCTCCTGAATTAAATAGAGGGTTCGGTCACTGCACGATAGCGCATGGTGCCAAGATAGCTGCCGAATCCATCGGTATTACGCGCCAGAACTTCCGTCAGCATGAGATTGACGACGCGATGACCATCGATCTCGAGTGGCTCTTCATCAAGACGTGTGGCAATGCGCCCAGCAATATCAAGCACGCGTTTACGACCCGCCTCACGCGCCCAAATCTGGATATTGAGAAAGTGCTCGCCGCCCGGCTCGCTCGCCGTGCTCCAGTCTTTGCTTAACGTCTCGCCGAGCGTGACATAAGGAAATGCTGTTTTGGGTGGGACATGGTCATAAACATGCTCACCACCAAGCGTTTCAATCAGTTCATCGTCATTCTTCAAGGCCTCATAAAGTGCCTTCTGCAATGCTGCCGCGCCGTTCTCCATTCTGTTCCCCTCTAAATTTTTCCGGCTCGTATCGAGCACCCAGTCCTCCGATGGCAATGTCTTCACGCAGCGCCAACTGTTTGAAACGAAGCGCGCGAACGAGGCCATCAAATGTCAGTTTCATGTTCACATTCACCGCCCTTCCTCCACTGCAAGACAGATCAGATAACGCCCGCTCTCATCCGGTTCGTGCACGGAACGCAGCGTGAAAATCCGCCCGCCCTTACGGAAACGTTTGTCAGCGGAAACATCCTCGCGATAACGCACCAGAATACGGTGGGTTATTTCTGGGCGTGGCCGAATGCCAAAATCACGCTGATTTGTGGATACGGGTTCGATGCGTCCCCATATGGTGGATGTTTCGACCCATGTTTCGCGATAGCCGCCCATCCCGTCGGCAATCGGATGCATGGCTTCCAGAGCCAACTCTGTGGTGAGCTGACCCGGGTCAATAAACAACACATTGTTCATAGGGATATGCGCCGCCAGCTATCGACCATCTGGCCGACCATCGGTGGAAGCTCAGATTTTGCTCCATCAAGGCCAGCGCGGTTCTCATAAAGATGTGCGGTCAGCGTGAATATCGCCTGCTTGAGCGCATCTGGCACCTCAACACCGGTCTCTCCGAAGCCCGCAATAAAGTCCACCTCAAGCCCACAGAAGGACTGCGCATCAGGATATTGCGCCATGTAAACACGCTGCGGACGACGACCGTGCTGGAGCATGAATTCTTCTGGTTCCATGCTGATCGCAATTCCGTCCGAACAATAAGCAACGACGGCGGTTACAGCCTTGACCGGATATTTGAACAGCGCCAGACGACCCGAACGCGGCCAGCGATCAACCCGCAGACGCCAGGTCTGGTCGATAAGTGCTAACCCCGTATCGGCCTCGACAAGTTCACGTGCCGTCTTGATGATGCGGCGTAGAATATCGTCTTCGCTCTCGGTCGAAATTCTTAAAAATGCGCGCGCGTCTGCGACCGTCACCGGCTCAAGCGCCGGCGGCGTGACAAGAAACATTGTCATTTTATTTTCCCCTTAAAATAACTCTCAAATCAGATAGTTACGCATGGCACCCCAGAAAAAGATTCAACGCGTTTGCAATTTGAATCTAGCTGCCAAAACCGGCAGGGTAGCGATGCAGAATTGCAGCAAAACCGCTGCTAAAAGCGCATCCCGAAAAGTGTGAAGCGGTTTTCGGCATGCGCGTTGTTAAGATTGTTATGCAGCAAACTTTAGAAGCTTGATCGCATCGAAGTCCTGAACACCGCCGCCAACGCGCTTGGTCGTATAAAAAAGCACATAGGGCTTGGCGGAATATGGATCGCGCAACACGCGAACACCGATGCGATCGACCACCAGATAGCCACGCTCGAAATCACCAAAAGCAATCGGCGTGCCATCGGCCGCGATGTCCGGCATATGCTCGGCCTCGACCAAACCAAAGCCCATGAACGAAGCTTTCTCGCCAACAGCCGATGGTGGCTGCCAGAGATAATTGCCGTCAGCATCCTTGAGCTTGCGCAGGACACTCTGCGTTTTTCTGTTCATCACAAAATTGGCGTTTTGGCGATAACCGGCTTTCAGCGCATAGATGAGTTCGATCAGCTTATCGGATGGGTCGGCTACAGGCAGGCCACCCGCAACGCCGGTTTCGATATGGCCGATCTTGCCCCATTCCCAGCCTGCATCTTCAACCGTGTCATAACTCAAGAAGCCCTTTGGCTTGTTGACGCCATTACCGCTGATGAAGGCGGCACCTTCCTGCTCGGCAAAGGCCGCTTCCACTTCCTCGGCAATCCACTGTTCGACATTGACGGCGGCGTCATCAAGCAGCGAAGAGGTTGCCGCTGGCATGGCGTAGATTTCCATGGTTGGAAACTGCAATTCTGCGAGCTTTGCCGAAGCCGTCTGCGGACGTGCATCGGTTTCGCCCACCCAGCCGGTCGCCGGACCGCTGACCGAGAACGGCTTTTTCAGCACAGCGCCGGAAACCTGACGCACACTTGAAATGCCACGGATTGGCGACAGCACCGCTAATCTCCGACCAATTTCGGTTTCGAGTTCCGCTGGCACTAGATAGCCACCATCAGGGCCGGAGGCATAAGAATGCGCCTTCTGTTCAATGCCGCGCAGCAACTGCTCATCACCACGGCGAACATAACCATCGAACGCCTGCTTGTGTTCGCGGTTTTCAACGAGTGCCACTTTGCCAAGCTGTGGACGTGCGCTTTTCAGCACATACTGATCCAGCGCCTGTTTTTGCTCATCAATTGCACGGTTGATACGATCAACTTTTTCGCGCAAAAGCACATCGACATCAGCACTTTTTTCGACCTTCTTGAGACGCTCATCATTGGCTTCACGGAAAGCCGAGAAAGCTGTCATGAACTCGTCAAATGCTTCGGATACATCGCCGTCATTGCCCAGATTAGCGCCAAGCGCCTTCGTTTCCACGCTCTTGGTTTCGAGCGGGACTGTATGAGTGTTGTTCATTTTTGATCCTGATTTAGTTAAAAGACATCATCTTGCAGGCGGCGCGCATACGCTGCGCAAGGCCTTGATCTTCGGGGTTGAGAGCGTCCCGCTCATCCCGACCTTGTAAGGCTGCAAGTGCTGAATAGCCCTTGGCTATCACCAGACGTGCAGCAGAACGGCTCAACCCCGCATCCCGCGTGAGCCAGCGTTCAAATTCTCTTATCGTTGGCAAATCCGCTTTTAGATTGTTGATGCGCGCCTGCGGCAGCATCGGAAACGTCACCACCGAGATTTCCCAGAGGTCCGCTTCAACAATGTGTCGCAAGCCGGTGCGTGCATCCTTTCGCGCCTTCACAGTGCGAAAGCCTATGGAAAGTCCATCCAGGCCACCGGCCCGCATCAGTTCGAGTGCTTCGCGTGCGCGGGCCACACCTTTGGCAAGTCTGCCTTCGACATAAAGACCGCGTGCATCTTCGCGAATATCTGTCCAAACGCCAATCGGTTCGCCTGCATCATGCTGCCAAAGCATCCGAACGCCAGACGATTTGCGGGTCAAAAGCGATTTTGCAAAAGCGCCTTTTTCGATAATATCATTGCCAAGATCAGGCAGACCGAAAACGCTGGCATAGCCGGAAAAACTGCCATCGATTTCAACTTCACTCAAAGCGAGTGATGCACGCTTGGTTTCAAGCTTTATCATTCTTGCTCCTTTGAGAAGTTGGAAGTCCGGGAAGCGGTGCATGCTTCACCCGCTCAGCAAAGCGCTTGAGAATGCCGAGCACCGACCACGCCGCAAGGCTTGCGGCAGTCGCCCCCATCAGCATCAGTTCAGCGCGACCAAGAAGAGCTTCGAGTGATAATGTCTTCGCGATTTTTACGCCTGCCGCACCGCCAAAAACCATGCCGCAGATGATACCGACCGCAAATCGGATGCCTGCCTCGCGTTTGCCGTTGGGCAGCATATAGGCGAGCGACACGGCAGAGCCTGCGACGGCTCCGGCAATCTTGGCAAACCAAACCAAGGTTGCATCGGACGTCATGACGGTTTCGCTTAGATTGCTCACGGTACTCTCCTTTCTGCACGCGGCTGATAACCAACCACATCGCGTTTTTCGTCGTCACTTAAGAATGAAGCTTCCGAAACACGACGCCAGAGCGACTCGCGTTCCAGCGACAATCCTTCAATCTGGTCGATGTCATGTTCGAGCCGCAAATCGCCGCCAAACAACGGCCCCAGCCAGCCGCCAAACGCCTTGGCAGTACGATTAATCAGCGGCAGCACGGTCAGGCGATAAAAGGCGCGATTGGCTTCTGCATAATTGGCATAGGTATTATCGCCCGGAATGCCGAGCAGCATGGGCGGCACACCAAACGCCAGTGCAATATCGCGTGCAGCACCATTTTTCGCTTCGATGAAATCCATATCCTGTGGGCTATAGCCCATGGCTTTCCAGTCAAGCCCACCTTCAAGAAGCAGTGGTCGGCCAGCGCCCGATGCTCCGGTATAGCCCTCTTCGAGTTCCGTCTTTAGCCTGTCGAACTGCTCTTCGGTAAGGTTGCCGCCATCTTTTGGCGCATAGACCAGCGCACCGGAAGGCCGTGCCGAATTATCAAGCAGCGCCTTGTTCCAGGCACCGGCTGCATTGTGCAGATCAAGCGCCATGAGTGCTGCTTCAAGCGGTGGAAAACCATAATGGTCATCCAGCGGATGAAACAATTTCAGGTGCAGACCAGAGGATGCCAAGCCTGCCAAAGAAACCGCCCTGCTTGTATTGCCCGAACGATAGATGAGCGATTGTGGCCACCCATCGCTCGACGTTTCAAGCGTCACCCTTTCGGGCCGCAGCAGATGCAATTCGCTGTTGCCGCTCGGCAGATCGATACGCTCGACATAGGCATTGCCTGAAATCAGCAGATGCCCATAAAGCCGCTCGAAGAAACTGCTGCCATCAAGTCCCGCCTGCGGACGCGCAACCAAATCAAGCAGCGGATGGGTTTCATGCTCGGTGGTGCCCTCATAAAGCAGCCACGGAATATTGCTGGCCGCTTCGGCGATCAGCCGGACACAGCGATGTGCCACCGGATTGCGCATAAATCCTTCACGCGCCAGCGATCTATAATCCCGCGCAATCCATGTCGGCCCGCGTTCCATATGAAGGGCGACAAAGCCATTCGCGGCTTTTCTCTCGCACCCCGAATTGGGATATGAAGGTGCCTTCGCGGCAGCTCTGCGCCACGGCAATTTCCACGCCATATATCGGCTCTCCAATAATTTTGAGTGTTATCCGAAACGCCTGATACGCGGCTTTCGGTCGTGACCAAGCATGAGTTCGGTCAGCGCCCATACGAGGGCATCCAGACGATCCGGCGAACGCCCAGTCGAAAGACCTTCGGGTGCGAAATCGCACATTTCATCTTCCAGTGCCGCAAAGCGTCCCGCATGGCGAACACGATCCTGCTCATAAAGGGCCGCCACCGGCTCAGCGCGCAGCCATTTGCCGCGCGATGCATGGCGCATTAGCACTGGCACGGTTGCATCTTCGGCCGACAAAACAGCTGCAACCATTTCGCCCCCCTGGTTGACCTCCGCCAAAATCGCATCGGCCTCATAATAATGATAAAGAGCGATTGCGCGCCGCGCCCATTGATGCGGTTTAGCCATGTTCATGCTTTCATCGGCCAGTACATGCGCAAAGCCATTTTCATCAATACCTGCAACGACAATCCCACAGGCATCCGACGATTTACCTGACGAAGCAGGCGGATCGACTGCTACCAGAATACGTACTAGCTCGGGAGCAGAGGTTTCGAAACATTGTTCAATCCGCTCGCGCGACCACAAAGCGCCTGCGCGTTCCTCGATCAGTTCGCCGTCAAGTTCCTGCCGTCCAAGACGTGTTCCGGCATAGCGTTGATTAATGGTTTCCATGAAACCATCAGCCAGATGTTCGGAGTTCTCCGCTGTTCGCATATGCGTCATGGCTACCGAATGTTCCGTCATTAAGGCTTTCAACAAAGGCACAGCACGTGGCGTTGTCGTCACCACCTGCCGCGGAAAATCACCCAGCCGGAGGCCAAATTGCAGCATATCCCACGTGGCCTGCGGGTTTTTCCACTTCGCGAGCTCGTCGCACCATGCAGCATCAAACTGCGGTCCGCGTAGACCATCCGGATCTTCCGACGAATAAAGGGAAGCCACCGCACCATTATCCCAAAGAAGCCGCCGACGTGTCGCTTCATAACGCGGACGCGAAATCCGCGACACCGACAAAATGCCGGAAGGACCATCAACCATCACCTCACGCGCATCGGAAAAAGTTTCGCCAACCAGCGCGATATGTCTGCAAGCTTTCTTGGAAAATGGCGCAAGCCCCAATGCCATTCCCGATACCCATTCGGCCCCTGCCCTTGTCTTGCCAGAACCGCGACCACCGAGAATAAGCCAATTCCTCCAGTTACCAGAAGGCGGCAATTGCGCGTCACGCGCCCTGATCAGCCATTCGCGATCCGCTGCCATTATCTGATTTTGCGTCAAGTCCGCGCTCCACGATTTCCCGCGCGTGCCTTTGTGCAAGGTCTTCAATTCTCCTGTCTATGCGTATCAGCGCCTGTCTGACCTCATGAAGGCTCACCACTGATCCCGCATTATCAACTGTGGTAGTTTCCGTCTCAGTAGCAAGGTCACCAACAGTTTTCACCGCCTTGGCCAGCGCCATCAGGGCTTCAGCCTTGCTCTTGTCTGGCAATTCATCACCATCGATCAGCTTGTTAAGTTCCGCCTGCAATCTTTGCAGAGCGCTTTCGGTGGCGGATGGTTTATTGTGCATCTGTTCAAGAAAACCAAGACGCTTCAAACGATCCCGATAGTTTTTTTCAGAAATGCCCATCAGCTGTGACATGTCCGAAAGTGTGATGCCGTGTTTCATTTGCAGGCAAAAAGCCAGCCTGACCCGCGCCTCACGGCACTCGTCAATTTTTTGCGTTTTCAACGGCCATATCCGTCAGCTTCACCCTCTTTTCATACAAAACCCCGAAAGCATATTGCTTCCGGGGTTTTGTAAGCACCAATAAAAGCCGGGGGTATCGAAGCTCTCATCGGCATCAGCCACACTTTTCTGACTGTATCTAATTGATAGCAAAGCACCGTGACGCCGTCAAGGACTATTTTCCTATTTATGATTTTTTTCTTAGCAATATTTCTAAAGTCTGTTTACGAATTAACATGAGTTATGGCTTATTAATCTGTTATTATCCGGGAGCAGGTTGCGCTCGTTTCATAAATTTTACGGCTATAAAGTAGAGTTCATGCGTAAAACGGCCGATGAAAATTTTGACAAGAAAAGCCGCAAGCCCTTCCGGGTTTCGCGGCTCATCGGGCTTGATGCCTGGATTGATTCCGGTCTCTATAATCTCCGTTTTAATTCGCGCGAATGGTGGGAAAATATCACTATTTTCTCACGCAAATTTCGCGTTCGCGGCTTTCGGCGTCTGGTCGTGGAAGTGCTGGACGAGGGCTTTACGCTTGGCACAATTGGCGCTGTCCTTATGCTGGGGCTTGCAATTCCAGCCTTTGAAGAAACCAAGAAAGACTGGCGTGCGCAGGACGATTATGCAGTTACCTTCCTGGACCGCTATGGCAATGAAATAGGCCAGCGCGGAATTTTGCACCGTCAGGCAGTGCCAATCGATGAATTGCCAGATCATGTTATCAAAGCCGTGCTCGGCACTGAAGACCGCCGCTTTTTCGATCATTATGGCATTGATTTCTGGGGGCTCAGCCGTGCGCTCAACCAGAATCTGCGCGCAAATGGCGTGGTACAAGGCGGCTCGACCCTAACACAGCAGCTTGCCAAAAACCTTTTTCTGTCCAATGAGCGCACCCTTGAGCGCAAGGTCAAGGAAGCGTTCCTCGCCCTTTGGCTTGAAAGCAACCTCAACAAGAAAGAAATCCTCCAGCTTTATCTCGACCGCGCCTATATGGGCGGCGGTACATTCGGGATTGCAGCGGCATCCGAATTTTATTTCGGCAAAAACGTTAAAGATGTCAGCCTTGCCGAAGCAGCCATGCTGGCCGGACTTTTCAAAGCGCCTGCGAAATTCGCGCCGCATGTCAATCTGCCAGCGGCGCGCGCGCGCGCCAATGTTGTGCTTTCCAACATGGTCGAAAGTGGCTTTATGAGCGATGGACAGGTGGCGGTAGCGCGTCGCAATCCAGCCAGCATTATCGACCGCGCCAAGAATGAAAGCCCTGACTATTTCCTCGACTGGGCCTTTGAAGAAGTCAAAAAAATCGCAGGAAAAGTACCCCAGCATACGCTGACCGTGCGCACGACACTTGATCGCAACATTCAGAAGGCCGCAGAAGAATCGCTTGAATTCTATCTGCGCCAGAATGGCAAAGAATATAATGTCTCCGAAGCTGCCACCGTGGTCATCGCCCATGATGGATCGGTACGCGCGCTTGTCGGTGGACGCGATTATGGCCAGAGTCAGTTCAACCGCGCAACCAAAGCGCTGCGGCAGGCGGGATCGTCATTCAAACCTTATGTTTATGCAGCGGCGATGGAAAAAGGCCTTACACCCAGTACAGTCGTTTCCGATGCACCGGTGAGTTGGGGCAATTGGTCGCCGCGTAATTATGGCCGCAGCTTTGCCGGACGTGTAGATCTCACAACAGCATTGGTGCGTTCGCTCAACTCCGTGCCGGTCCGGCTTGCGCGCGATCACCTCACAACAGCCCCCATCGTAGCGCTCGCTAAAGCCATGGGTGTGGAATCCACCATTTCCGCGCACAAAACTATGGTGCTTGGCACATCAGAAATGACCGTGATGGATCAGGCAACCGGCTTTAACGTATTTCCCAATGGCGGCATGGCAGGCAATCGCCATGGCTTCACGCAGATCATATCGGCAGATGGCAAAGTACTTTGGGACTTTTCACGCGATACCCCCAAGCCGCATCGTGCGCTTTCGGAGAAAGCGGCTTTTGAGATGAATTCCATGCTAGTGCAAGTGCCAGAACGTGGAACGGCGCGGCGCGCAGCACTTCCTATGACACGCGTTGGCGGCAAAACAGGCACGACGCAAGGCTATCGCGATGCTTGGTTTGTCGGATTTACCGGTAATTTCACCGCCGCCGTCTGGTTTGGCAATGATAATTTCACGCCAATGAAGGAACTTACCGGCGGTGTTCTGCCCGCAATGGCATGGCAGCGGATGATGAATTATGCCCATCAGAATATAGAACTAAAGCCGATACCGGGGATCACGCCCGCCTTTCCTGCCCCCGCAAAGGCAACAGAGCCAAAGCTGGCGGCGACAGGAAGTCCACTGGAAATGATGGCCGCACCGCCCCGCGTTCTGTCGCCTGTTGCCACAAAAACGCTTAAAGAATTGCAAGACAAATTCCTGACTGCACCGCCCGTACCGGCGCTAGCGACACGAACCAAAATATCGGTCCTTTGAGCACAGAATGCTGAAAACAATCCTCAAAGTCATGACGGTACTGGCAATCGCAATTGGCGGCGGCATCTGGGCGACCGATTATGCCCTTGACCATTTTGATGGTTTTGGCGAGTTGCAGCTTGGGGCATGGAATGCCTATCCCGCTTCTGGCACAAGTGACGCCGATCCCTATTCAAAAGCGCGCGCGGCACGCAAAGCATCACTTGCGCTCGGCACCGCAGAAGGACTGCCGTTTTACGCACGTCGGGATAGCAATGGGCGCGAGTTAGTCCGCGGATGCAGCTATCGCCTCACGGGCCTGACACCATCGGCGCGTTTCTGGACGCTCTATCCGGCGACATCGAACCTTGAACCCATTACTCCACGCGAAGGCTTGCCAACTGCACTTCATTCACGCGACGTCCTTTATGAAAATGACGGCAGCGTCGAGATCACGGTGGGGCCGAATGCCAGTCCGGATAACTGGTTGCCCGTTGATGGAAGCGGAAGCTTCGTGCTGGTGATGACGCTTTATGATACTCCCGCTGCAAGTTCGTCGGGGCTGATTGATCTCGTCATGCCGCGCATCGTGCCGCTCGCAATACTGGAGGCTTGCCGTGGCTAAGTTACTCCGCCTGTTGCTGCTTGGCCTGATCGGTGCTGCAATCGTGCATATCGCGGTTCTGCTGCTGGTCCCGCTTTATTCGAGCAAAAATGCTTGGTCGCATCTCGAAGCCTTGGGCGAACCATATAGCTTCTATATGCTTTCCGAAAAGTCGGGACTTGTCACCGATCAGGACCCGCTCATAGAACAGGCGGCATGCCGGTTTGATCTGACGAACGGCCCGATACATATCACAACAAAAGGCAATCTGCCTTTCTGGTCGCTGTCAGTTTACGCACCCAATGGCGATAATCTATACAGCCTCAATGACAATGTATCGAATGATCGACAGCTTGATCTGATCATTGCCGATCCGCTTGGCATTGCAGCGCTTCGCGCCGAGGGCGTGCAGAATGATGGCCGCTCGGTTATCATCGAACAAAATGTCAGCGAAGGTGCGGTTGTTCTACGCAGCTTCGTTCCCGATGCAAGCTGGCGAGAACAGGTGCAAAGCTTCTTTACGCAAGCAAGCTGCGCACCATATGAGGCAAGCTGATCCGCTTGCAATTTTTATTTTTACGCATGTCTTTTTCCCAAAACCGGTTTCCACTTTTGGGAGACATGCTTAGTTAACTATCTGCAAAACAGACGCTTTCTTATGCACGGTTAATGAGTTGCTAAGGCTTCACACCTATTATCCAGTTTGCCGATATGCGGCAGGCCGCGTTCATAGTTTTAGCCTACCGGAGTAACTTTGCGTGACAAACGATCAGTTCCGGGTCCTGGAAGAGATTTCAGGTAACCGGAGCCAATCACATTCGAGAGCTGATAGCAGCAAAGCAGACGACCTTCTGGGCGCTGCAATAGCTGCGTTTGCCTCCATCACGCGTCCGGGCCGCCACGATGCGCATCAGCTTGAAGATCTGGCATTTCCATTGATTGAACGTGCAACCACACGCGGCAAACGGCAAGCCGCACACGCATTGGCTCAGATAGAAGACGCGCCGCGCCGTCTCGTTTTATCGCTAGCAAACGAACCGGTTGAGATTTCCGCGCCTATCCTGCTGCGTTCGGCAGTTTTGCGATCCGAAGATTTGCTCGACATCATCAGCAAAAATGGCATTGACCATGCCCGTGCCGTCGCACGCAGGCAATCTGACGATCCCTTGCTGAAAAATGTTTTGCGTAGCTTCAATGATCCCGCGATTGACCGATTGCTCGCCTTGCAGGAAAATCTCGCAGGCCTTGAACCAAATAGGCCTGTCACGTCGGAAGACGCAAATAGCGAAGTCGCTGAAAGCCCGATCCAGACGCCATCGTTTTCGGCACCTGACTATCTGATCGATACAGCGCTGCTGATTGACGATCAAATTTTCCGCACGGCTTTGGCTGATTCGCTTGATGTCTCTTTTGATCGTGCTGATAGGATCATCGGACAATGGCCAGAAACCCATCTGCCAATAGCCCTGCGCGCACTGGGAATGTCGGCTTCCGAAGCTTTCATGATCATGTCAGCACTGCTGGGTCCGATTGCCGCCAACCGCGATCATTTACGCGAATTCATTCAAATGTATCGTTCGATTGATCGCGAAAAGGCTGTCATGCTCGTGCGCCGGTGGAAAGCCGACGACATGTCAAGAATGCTGCGCAGCAAACTGCGTGAGATGGCGACGGCTGCGGATGTCGATTCCGCAACAATACGATCAAGCCTATAAAATATCCGGTGAAATAGAAAACAAGCTTGTCGGATCGGCCACATCTTCAAGCTCTATGAGCCATAAATCAGGGTCGAAGCGGATTTCACGCTCCATGCGCTCGCTTGCTTTGATATCGTCGACCTCGTGGAGAATGCGCAAAAACATGCGTTCCCCATCGTGATTCTCATCATAAGACGTCTGCGGTGCAGGCGAGTAAAGATCGCATGTCCCAAAGCGCGAATTAACCTTGATAAAGATCGCCCCCGCTTCCTTTGAGCCACGGCGCGCAAGATAGGCAAAGCCGCCCTCGCCCTGTATTTTGCGGATCAATGCGGAAACCCAAAAGTCTGACGTTAACCGCATCAGCTTATCAGGCCGATTTCACGCATTTTGGAAATCAAAGCGGCATCGACTTCACCTGTCACGCGCAAGTTGAAAAGTTTCTGGAATTCACGAATGGCATCCTGCGTAGATTTGCCCGGAACACCGTCAACGCTAACCCGTTCATTGCCAAAGGCTTTCAAACCTGCCTGCACGCGCACAATATCCTGCGAGGAAATCTTTGCCTGCGGCTCCACAGCCGCTACCTGTTGTTTTTCCGATGCGGGTTTGCTTTGCAGCGATGCCAGATCAGGCGCGCGCTTTGCCGTTTCTTTGACTTTCAGCACAGCAGGCTCTGGCCGCGGCGTGGGTACCGCCAGATCAATGAACTTTGCAACATCGTCTTGCGATTGCGCCGGTGCCGCAGCGTTTTGTGCCGGAACGCCGAGCTTCTTCTGAAGTGCCTGCCAGCGTTCAATGGCTTCTCGCGTCTGTGGTCCGGTAAAGCCGTCGACCGCACCCTGATAAATGCCAAGTGTCAACAGTCTTTGTTGCAGCCGCGCGATTTCAAGATCCGCATTAGGCGCAAGCGCAGGCAGCATTTCATCAATTGAACCCGTCACTTGCAGACGATCCGGCGACAATTCTGCGGCTTCAGTCGATGGTTGCGCCTGGGCAGTCTCAGGCGTTTCAACGCTTGCCGTTTCCTGCTTTTTCTCAACAACCGTTCCGGGCAGCACTGCACGCGGCGTCGCCTTAAAAACGAGATCCTCACGCGTTTTGAAAAAGACCGCATTATGCGCTTCAGGCTGATACCAGAGCGCATTGGCCGAGACAAAACCCAACACGACGACAAATGCCGTAGCGCCTCCTGTCAGCACCGGATTACGCACAATGAAGTCGCCGGCAAAAATCGCCAGCGCCGAAGCCGAACTGAAAAAGAACTTAAGCAGGCAGCGACCGAGGCTATGCCGTTTTGCGGGCTTGCGCATCGATCCGCTCTGGGCTTTGTTCCCGGTTTTCGTCTTTCTGCCAGTCATTATTCCATTCTCCCTGGTGACGGTTCATATCGATAACCGTGCCAAGTTGTTGTTGATCTTCTTCTCCCAAAGAAGCCAGTTCGAGCAGTTTTTGCGGGCCTGCCACTGGCAGATGCACGGTTACAACCGTTCCTTCGCCCACGCAGCTTTTGATTTGCATTGAGCCCTGATGAAGTTCCACCAAACCCTTGACCACTGAAAGGCCAAGGCCGCTCCCCTCTTGTGTGCGCGTATAATGATTGTCGGCCCGCACGAATGGCGATCCGATACGCTGCATATCTTCCGGCTCAATGCCAATGCCCGTATCGGACACAACAATTTCGAGATGCGGACGTCCATCGACCATCACGCGCGCTGCATCAATTGTGACGCATCCGCCGGTTTGCGTGAATTTGACCGCATTGGCTGCAAGATTGATCAGTATTTGCTGCACGGCGCGGCGATCGGCTACCAACTCGCCGGTGCTCACATTCACACGATGACAAAAGGCCAAGCCCTTTTTCTCGGCCTGCGGCAGCATGACAGCCGCGCACAGTTCAGCCACTTCGCGGAAATTGATGTTCTGTGGTTCAATGCTGTAAGTACCGGTTTCAAGCTTTGAATTATCCAGAACTGAATTGACCAGATCGAGCAGGTAATGGCCCGATTTATGAATGAGACCAGCATATTCGCGCTGTTTTTCATTCTGTAGCTGGCAGCCCATTTCATGCGACAGCATATCGGAAAAGCCGATGATTGAATTCAATGGCGTGCGCAGTTCATGACTCACGGTTGCGAGCAGACGACCCTTTCCGATTCGTTCAGCTTCAAGTTGCGCCTTCAGTGCATTAATTTCTTCAATGAGCTTATGTTCACCCTCAATTGAACGTCCGAACAGCGTGATAATCCCGTTCGCCGCTACACCTTCCATACGGAAAACAAGAAAAACCGGAGTGCCATTTTCCAGCATACGCAGGCGAATATCTGCTGGACGTGGTGTGCGTCCTAAACGCAGGTCTGCGAGAAGCGAGAGATACTGCACCCGGTCTGCGACATGAACCCGATCGATCAATGCGACGCCTTCAAGGTTCTCCGGCTCAACGCCTAGAACCTTTGCAGACTGCGGAGCGATTTGCGTGATAACGCCCTCAATATCCATGGAGAGTTGCAGGTCGCCGTCAGCGACCAAAGGCTTAGGCTGCGCAAGCGGCTTTGATTCAACGGATGCTTTGATCGCAAAACTACGAGCTATGAGGCTTGTAATATAGAGTATCATGACGATCAGCGATGCCAACGCAACGGAAATGCCGCCTTTAAGCGCAAGAACACTTAAAATGCTCGCACTTAACACAATCGCTGCAAGCACTGGCATTGGCTTGCGGCTGATGAACCAAACTTCCAGAGGCAAGGCTCCGGCCATGATCCAAAGAGCCACATTGCTAGTATTCGCAAATATGGAAATTGCCGCAAGACCTGCGCCATAGGTCACAAAGTTGAGTGTTCCGAGCACTGCACCGCTCAAACCCATGAGGCTCAGGGCGCAAAGAATCATCGCAAAGCCGGCAAAGCTCGCGGCAAGAATGGAGATGGCTGCAAAATCTGATGTAACGCCCGATGCAAGCACGGCTGCAAACAAAAGAGCAGGCATGAGCATTAACGAGCCGACAGTGCGAAGTGCTACTGCATCCGATTGCTCAGTCCAGCGCTGGCAGAAACGTTCATGAAAACGCGCCAATGCCTGCACCTTCGTGCCAAGAATCTGTGCTGCGTTCAAAAGAATGGCGTTCAACTTGCCTTACTCACTCAATACTCGCTCGACTCATCCATCAGGGACGAACCTGTTAGAGCCAGAATGCAGGGGAGGCTTTAAAGAAACGATAAAACAATGTCATATTGAGCATCTTGATGTAGAATCTGACAGCTTAAGGTGGGAGTTTTCCCGCTATGGTAAACAGATGGTGGATATATAAGGGTTTGCGTTCCGCACGAAAGCGCAATGAAGATCAAAAAATGCAGACGATTCTCACGGTTACGGAATCTTTTCCAATTACGTAGACAATGCCACTAGCAATCCCGGTCAACAAACCCTGAGCATAATGATCCGTTTTCTTATTAAATCCGTTTTCTGGTTGTCGTTGGCATTTATTGTAATGCCGCACTTCTTTCCTGCGGACAAAGAAGACACTGCTCCAAAGACCATCGCTTCTGTTGAAGCCAAAGCAGAGCCGGACTCCGTTGAGCAACTGCTCGCCAATGGCAAAACCGCATTGGAAATCGGCAAGCTTTGCGTCAATAATCCTGCATTGTGTGAAAACGGAACGTCTCTGCTATCAAGCGCGGCAAGCGGAATGATGCAACGCAGCGGCAGTATTCTCGAATATCTGAGTGATCGCTTCGGCATAAAGCACGAGACGCCTGCACCCGCCGTTGCAAGGCAGGAGTTGCCTGTGGAGCCTTCGAAGAATTCTCCCCATATCATTCCGATCCCCACGCCACGTGCAAGCGCATTGCGGGCGCAAGGCGTTGTTACGAATTAGGTTTCGGGCATAACGAACAGTTTTCCGTGACGTTACCGGCTTTTGCCCCTATATAGACGGCATATCCAAGATTTTATTCAGGCGAATGTCATGACCACCACGATAGACAGTATTATCTCCGACTTCGAATTTCTCGACGATTGGGAAGATCGCTACCGCTATGTGATTGATCTTGGTAAGGAATTGCCAGCCTACCCAGACGATGCCCGCGACGTGGCACATAAAGTACAAGGCTGTGTCAGTCAGGTTTGGCTCAAGACCATTCCTCATGAAGGTAATGATCCAGTCGTCGAATTTCTGGGCGATTCCGACGCACATATCGTGCGGGGTCTGGTGGCAATTGTACTGGCCTTCTATTCAGGTCGTAAAGCATCAGCCATTGTCGCATCCGATCCTGAAGCCGTGCTCAAGAAGCTCGGATTGGATGAGCATTTGACGCCACAGCGTTCGAATGGACTGCGCTCAATGGTAGCACGTATTCGCCGCGATGCAGAAGCGCTGAGAATCTCAGCTTAATAAATTTTCGACTGTAAGAGCTGCTGAGAGCAACTGTTTGTCGGCGCCGTTGCGTGCATTCATCATCAGGCCTGCTGGCATTCCTGAAACTGGCATCGGCAGTGTTATGCTGCAAAGATCGAACTGATTGGCGATCTGCGTATTGCGCAACAAGAGTGCCTCGACCCGATCATATTCGACAGGGTTTTCACTCACGGACACAATTGTCGGCGCAACAATCGGCGTTGTTGGCGTGACGAAAAAATCAACCTCGCGCAATTTCTGATCCATTTTCCCAACAAGCTTCAAACGTATATCCATAAGGCGTTGATAGGCTTGATCCGTTACATCTAGACGTTTTACAAGCGTATGCTTTACCCTGTCATCGACATTGGCATCGGGATCTTTCAACCATGTTAGAGCGTGAACGCGGCTCGCTTCAATGCCAGCGATTGAGCCGATACGCGTCGCCTCGGAAAGAGCAAGAATAAGATCATCCAATTCAATTCTTACAATCTGCGCTCCAGCTTTTTTAAGCGCGGTCACTGCCAGGTCAAAAGCGATGGCTATGTGCGGCTCCGTATTGCGCAAGAACAAACCGGCCGGAAGCCCGACCTTTAACCCATTCAACGATGCTGCAACCGGCAGAACTGGCGGTTCACCCGCCATTATCGCATCCGCAAGAATGCAATCAGCAACGTTTTTCGCCAACGGTCCGACCGAATCAAGCGATGGTGCCAAAGGAAAAGCACCTTCAAGCGGAATGCGTTTTGCAGTGGGCTTGAAGCCAACCAGACCATTAAGCGCCGCAGGAATGCGCACTGAACCGCCAGTGTCGGAACCAATAGCGATTTCGCTGGTGCCCTCCGCAACCGAGATCGCAGCGCCTGACGATGATCCGCCTGGCACGCGGGTTGGATCAACGGAATTGGCGGGCACACCATAATGCGGGTTCAGTCCGACTGCGGTGAACGCAAATTCCGTCATATGGGTCTTGCCAATGATAATCGCACCCGCAGCTCGCAAGCGCTGCACAACAATCGCATCAGCCTTTGCTGGTACTGCCGTTTTGCGAACAACTGAACCAGCAAGCGTTGGCTCACCTTTTACGTCGAATAGCTCTTTGATAGAAATAATCCGGCCATCAAGCGGACCAAGCAGCTGCCCTTCTTTCACACGTTGCTCGTAAGCATTGGCCTCAAGACGTGCGTTATCCTGATAAATCACGCTAAACACGCGTTCATTATTAGCGCGCATCTCCAACATTTTCAGCACTGCGTCAAGATTTTGCATCTTCAGTCCCATGTTCGAATAGCATTACCCCTGGCTAGGGCGCGCTGTTGGACGATAATCATCAGCACCCCAGTGTAAAACTACCGGGGATCGACGCTCTCTTTCGAGCTGTGGATTATAATGCCGATGTAACATAGCAAGCCCCATTTTCAGAAGCATTTTGCCTGAACGCACAGGCCACTGACGTTCTCGCTCCACCGTTTCAAGGCCTTTAAGAAAACAACACACATCAATGAGTACACCACTCAATTCAGGACCAATCGCATCTAAAGCGCGCTCCACCCGCATACGGCTTGCAAGCGCTATGTCAGTCAGCTCTGCCATGCCGCCCGGCCCGGAGCGTGCAGAGCTTCCAACACCAACATCCCAACGTGCCGAAATCGAAGGCATCATCGCGCCACGCGTAAAATCGGCTCTCAAGCGCTCGCCTGCCCGAAACTCATCTTCAGAAATGAAGCTTCCTCCATCTCCAGCGCGAAGCCGATAAAGCTTAGCCAAAGGAGATTCGGAAAGGTTCACTTCAACTTTTTCGCCCTGCTCTATCTCAACTGTGGTTGTTCTTCGCGCAGACCTTTTATTTTTTACAGTAGTTTTCCGTGCGTATCCTGAAATCGCAATACGTTCACCATCGCAAATCAGAATTCCGCGCGTTTGCATTGCGTCAAGTTCGACGCGCGTTACGGCAATAGTTCCCTGCTCGCCAACCAGCAAAACATGCGTGTCCCGCACGGAATCCTGCACTTCGCAGCCACCCTGCTTGAGAAAGCGAATAATCCGCGCTTCGGAAGCCAAATGTGTCGCGCTCATGCTGCCATCCTCCATGCCGAGAAATCCTGATTGACGACTTTTTCCAGCGTTGAGACAACAGCGTCGTAATCCTCGTCATCGCGACTATCCTCCACAAGGTGGCAGGCGTACATGACCGTTGTTCGATCACGGGAAAACCCGATAGCTACTTCGCGCATCACCATTCCGAACGAAGTATGTGCGAGATACATTCCCAATTGTCTGACTTGCGACACTTCCCTTCTGCATCGCAAAGGAGAACGTAATTCCGCACCGCTTACTCCAAAAAAAGCAGACAATAAATCGATCAGTGCATCACAGATTTCCACATTTTTTTCCTGACGTCTTCGCCCCAAAGCAGGACCGGAATTATCCAGGTTAAGAGTTCGTCCGTGTCGCGCTGCAATGACCTTCAATGCTTCCACAGCTTCTGCGCGGGTATGGATGATATCCGAAATTTTCAGAGACATTCATCTTTCCTCACCATTATAGGAATATGTTCTTATAATGAGGATTATGCAAGTGGGGATAAGTTTTTTGAATGGTCGCTCGGCTTCAATATCCACCGATATTTATAAAATATAGGAATTTTATCCAACAGGTCGATAAATGGTTGATCTTGTCATCGGCACAAATTGCAAACCGATGAAAGATAAAAAATGGAAGCTTCTCTTCGCAAAGCCCGTGAGGAATTTATGATAATACGTAACCAGCAGCGCATGGGTGCCATGCAGCGTGTTGCGCTACAGATTATTGCCGGTATTGATATGGATAGGCTGCTGGACGCCCCCGAAAACGAGAAAAAACAAGCACAGCACAAACTCATACGCCTGATAGAGCGAGAGCGTTTAAAAGGCATAAATCGTCACTGGAGCTATGATCTTAATCGACACATCGCCTTAAAGCAGGCTTTAGACAGACTGCTGGGCAAAATAAACAATATATAATGCGCGTTGGCTTAGAGCAGTTCCTGTTTAAACGGAATCGTAGGAGCCGCTTCGCACTTTTGCTGGAAATGCTCCAGGGTTTGTGGAGAATTAGGTTTAGCTCGTGGCGTGCGACGGATTTTGGTCCTGAACAGGAAACCAGACGCCGGGGCGGCCTATCTCCACGGGCTGTTCGACAAATTCAGGGAGAACGCCACACACATCTCAAAGGGATATGGTGAAAATTGTCCAGCTATGCATCGCAAAACCTGTGCAGTTTTCATGCATAACAAGCTCCAAAACTAATCCCCACAGACCCCAATCGCTTTAAAAAAAAATAGCCCGGCATCTGAGTGCCGGGCTATTATCAACTTGTTTTACAAAAAGAGATTAATAAATTATGCGTCCTTAGGCTTGCGGCCCAAGCCCATCTTCTTGGCAAGACGCGAACGTGCTGCTGCATAGTTCGGAGCGACCATTGGATAGTTAGGATCAAGATCCCACTTTTCACGATACTGCTCAGGGGTCATGCTGTAATGGGTCATCAGGTGACGCTTCAGCGATTTGAACTTCTTACCGTCTTCAAGGCAGATGATGTAATCATCATGAACCGACTTCTTAGGATTTACGGCTGGCTTCGGCTTTTCAACAACGACAGGCGCTTCTTCACGAGCAACATGACTCTTGAACGCAGCATGTACTTCTGAAATCAAGAGAGGCAATTCACTTGCGCGAATAGAATTATTTCCGACATAGGCTGCAACAACATCAGCGGTGAGGCTGAGAAGCAATTCTGCGCTCTCGTCGTAGATTTCAGGGTTTTCCATTTTTTTTCCTTTATGGTCTTTCTTAGTATCAAACAGATTAGGGCTCTCAAAAACCTGAACGCCATCTGCGCGAATTTCTTATCCCCACCCAACTTCACCAGCGATGCAATTAACAATGAATATTGGGATTTGCAATAGAATTGTCAAACCACATTACATTAAAATGACTGATTTCTTCTTATAAAAGCAAATACAACATAATTATTCATAGAGTCAGCGCATCGAATTGACTAAAAATCACAGATGGAGAGGCATTCAGCGACAAAGTTTATTCGTTATGAGAATGGGGAGAGACAAATGCTGTTAGCGCTCCCTTAAATTGTAGAGCACATATAAGCAATCATTTTTTTGTGATAAGTCTTTTAACATAAGCTAAAACAAATATCATTCATCAAAAGAAAATATGAACAAGGAGTCTGGCAGCAAAAAGGCATAGGATAAATATATTTTCGCTAAATAAACTCGCATTCAACGATGTCCCCAACTATATATCCGATATTCGCCCGAAATCAAAAACGGTCAGACAGGTGCGCGTAAGATTTGTCAGTGAGTTGAGGCACTTACCCCAAGCTGTCACAAGCCCGTTCACAAATTCACATTGTAACGCGCCAAAGAGAGGACACAACTATGTCAAGCTCTACCAATCAGAATCACAATCTTAAGGTTGTTAAGACTGATGCCGAATGGCGTGAACAACTGACGCCGATCCAGTATCAGATCACACGGCAACACGGCACAGAACGCGCTTTCTCAAGTCCGAACTTCGAGAGTTCGCTGCATGGAATATATCGTTGCGTTTGCTGTGATCGCCCGCTTTATAAATCGGAAACCAAGTATGAGTCTGGAACCGGTTGGCCCAGCTTCTTTCAGCCAATAGAACCGGACGCAGTTTTTGCTGTTGAGGATCATTCCTACGGTATGAACCGCACCGAAATTCGTTGCTCCGATTGCGACGCACATCTGGGTCACGTTTTCCCCGATGGACCGCCGCCAACCGGCTTGCGTTATTGCATGAACGGCAATGCACTGATCTTCGATCAGGATTAAATCTTGTGTTTCACAGTCCGCACTGCGACACCATTTCGAACTGATTTCATTTACTTTTTACTGGATTTTACATGCCACACGATACCAAATTTCCGCATGCGCCAACAGCACCGAAACATCCGGCGAGTGACACGCGCCATGGCATTACCCGCAGCGATGACTATGCATGGCTGCGGGCAGATAACTGGCAGGAAGTCTTCAAAGACCCTTCGGTGCTAGCGCCTGAAATCCGTAAGCACCTTGAGGCAGAAAACAGCTATCAAACCGCTTTGATGCAGGACACGGAAGCGCTGCAAAAAGAGCTTTTTACGGAGATGCGTGGGCGCATCAAGGAAGATGATTCATCTATTCCGTCAAAAGATGGCCCTTATGCTTATGGCGTTTCTTTCAGGACCGGTGGCGAGCAGCCATATTTCATACGCAAGCCACGCGATGGCGGGACTGAGAGCATTCTGCTTGATGGCGACAAGGAAGCGGAAGGCAAAGCCTATTTCCGCCTCGCTTCTGCCGATCACTCCCCCGATCACCAGCGGCTGATCTGGGGCTATGATGACAAGGGATCGGAGTTTTACAAACTCAAGGTTCGCGAACTCGACCAGATGTCAGACCTTGAGGATATACTCACCGACACCAATGGCGGTGGTGTGTGGGACGCATCAAGCGCAGGCTTTTTCTACACATTGCTGGATGACAACCATCGCCCATCAAAGGTCTTTTATCACGAGATTGGTACATCTCAGGCGCAGGATAAGCTGATTTATGAAGAAGAAGACGCAGGCTTCTTTCTTGGCGTCGGCGGCTCGTCACTTGATGACTACGTCTTCATTGATATTCATGATCACGAAACATCGGAATGCTGGCTGTTGCCTGCAAACGATCCCTCCGCAAAGCCGCAGCTCGTCATGGAGCGCAAGACCGGTGTTGAATATGATCTCTCCCCCGGTGGGGATGAGTTCTTCATTCTAACCAATGCGGATGGTGCGAAAGACTTCAAGATCATGCGCGCGCCGGTCAGTGCTCCGCAGCCTGAAAACTGGCAAGAGGTGGTTGCGGAAGTTCCGGGACGCCTTATTCTGTCCCATGGTGCTTACAAGCATCATCTTATCTGGATGGAACGAGACAACGGCCTGCCGCGCATCGTCATTCGCGACCGCACAACAGGCGAGCAACATGCCATCGCTTTTGACGAAGAGGCCTATTCGCTTGGGCTTCATGGCAGTGCAGAATACGATACAGATGTCATCCGTTTCTCTTATTCTTCAATGACCACGCCGGAGCAGCTGTTCGATTACAACATGAACACGCGCGAGCGCACTCTACTGAAAACGCAGGAAGTGCCATCGGGCCATGTCATCGAGGACTATGTCACGCGGCGTATTCTTGCACCTGCTGCTGATGGCGAGATGGTTCCCGTATCGGTGATCTACCACAAGGATACGAAGCTTGATGGCTCTGCTCCATGCCTGCTTTATGGCTATGGTTCCTATGGCATCACCATTCCGGCAAGCTTCAGCACGTCGCGCCTTTCACTTGTTGATCGCGGTTTCGTCTATGCGATCGCGCATATTCGCGGCGGCAAGGACAAGGGCTTTGCATGGTATGAAAACGGAAAGCGCGAGAAAAAAAACAACACATTTACGGATTTCATCGCGGCTGCAAAGCACCTCGTCAGCCAGGGCTTCACAAGCCACGACCGCATTGTCGCGCATGGCGGCTCGGCTGGCGGCATGCTGATGGGCGCCATCGCCAATATGGCTCCCGAAGCCTTTGGCGGTATCATCGCCGAAGTACCCTTTGTCGATGTTCTCAACACCATGCTCGATGACACATTGCCACTCACTCCGCCTGAATGGCCTGAATGGGGCAATCCGATCACGTCGGGAGCCGATTACCGCAATATCGCTGCCTATTCGCCTTATGACAATGTGAAGACCCAAGCCTATCCGCGTATTCTTGCCGTCGCAGGTCTAACCGATCCGCGTGTGACTTATTGGGAACCGGCCAAATGGGTCGCGAAACTGCGCGAGCTTAAGACCGACGACCACCCTGTGCTGTTCCGTATCAATATGGATGCAGGCCATGCGGGTGCTTCGGGGCGTTTTTCACGCCTTGAAGAAGTCGCTTATACCTATGCTTTCGCGTTGAAGGCTGTCGGTAAAGTCTAAAGCGTTTCAAATTAATATATATCCGAACTCCCGGCAGTTATTTGCCGGGAGTTTTTTTAGGCCTATATTATGCGGATTACACCGACGCGGAGATCAGGCCATGTATCGTGTATTGTTGACCGCATTTGTTTCCCTGCCTCTATTGGTGCCCACACTCCTTGCCAACACAGCTCAGGCGCAGGTCCGCAAGGACGTCAGCGAATATGCCGGGCAACGCTGCAACACGCCACCGCGTGGCAGCGGCGTTATTGTCGGCCAGTTTAGCGGTGTGGACGACTCGCCATTCGTCAGCGATGGCGACGGGCTTGTGCCAGTTGACCGCTTCCGTTGCTTTCAGACAATGTCCGAGTGCAAAGGCTGGCTCTATACGATGCAAAGCAAATACACCAATGCCGGAGCCCCAACGGTTGTGCGCTGCACCAGGCGATAATTAGTTTCGTGCCGGGTAGCCATCCTTATGCGCCGGGATTGCTTTAAGATAAGCGGCAATTGCTTCGCGGTCCGCATCAGTGAGATGCGCCATATTGGTCACCACATCGGTCATCGATCCGCCTAATGAATCAAAGTCCGGCGTAAAACCACTTTGCAATGCATAGGCGATGTCGTTTTCGCTCCAGTCGCCAATACCGCCTTCACCGGCAGTAATATTGGGAACAATGCCCTTTCTGCCATCGCTGCCCGTTTCGGGCGAAAGAGCCCCCGCCATCCATTGCGTGGTATCAAGTCCGCCAATGACACTGCGCGGAGTATGGCACTCTGCGCAATGTCCAAGCGCTTCTGTCAGATATTTGCCGCGCTTGACCTGATCAGAAGCATTGGCCAGTTCCACCACCGGTTTATCGGAAAGATATAGCTGCTTCCACAACCCCAGGCCACGGCGAATGTTGAATGGAAATCCGAGTTTGTGCTCGGCTGCAACATTGTCGGATTCCGGCAAGGTTTTCATATAGGCAAAAAGATCGGCAACGTCCTGTGGCTGCATTTTCGCATAAGACGTATAAGGGAAGGAAGGATAAAGATGCTCTCCCTTTGTCCCCACGCCTTTCAGAATTGCATTGGCAAAATCATGCAGGGTCCAGGTGCCGATGCCCTGTTGCGACGGCGAAATATTTGGCGCTATAAAAGTGCCAAAATCCGAAGCCAGTTCGTGACCGCCGGCCATAACCTTGCGTGCATCACCCGTTGCGCCGGGTGCGGCGTGGCAGGAGGCACAGCCCCCTGCCCAGAACACTTGTTCACCCTTCGCCGCATCGCCCGGCTGCAAAGATGCAATCACCGTCTGATCCACAGTCTGGGGCGTTGTCAGTACCCAGAAAGTAGCTGCACCAATGATGATTAATGCGCCTGCGGCATATGCGAGTTTTCGGACCATAAGTTGGATCAGTTCTTCTTCTCACGATAGACCTGATGACAGGAACCACAATTGGCGGCGACCTGCTGGAATGCCGACTTTAAAGCATCGAGATCCTGCGGGTTCGCAGCAACTGCTGCGGCCGTATCTGCGCGGAATTTCTCGACATGCTTGACGAAATCTTCCTTGTTTTCCCAAATCTTGGCTGAAGCTTCCGTATCACCCTGATCGGAGCCAGCTGGGAATAGCGTCTCCACGTCAAACTTCTTCGCGTCGGCATCAAGCTTTTCAAGTGCTGCCAAAGCTGCAGCCGCATCGAAAGGCTTCTCGCCCTTAACCATCGGCGCGAGCTGTCCAACAGCGCGTCCCATGTCTTTCATGATTGCCTGGCGATCCGCAATAGCATCGGCATGAGCCACACCGGCAGTCAGTAATGCTACTGTGCTGACGGCTAAGAAAAATGAACGCATACGATCCTCCGCGTTGAAAATGGATGACAATCTTCCCTGATATAAATATCAGGCACATTCCCTGTCATTGCAACAAATGCACCCAATAAATGATGATCAGAATAAACAACACGCTGATATTATAGCTATTATTACAGTATTTTCACGAAAACGTGAAAAACATGACTACAATACTATTGTTTGAGTGCCTCAGCATTACAATCCCGCCGTGAGAATAGTTACTTTAAAACATGATATTTATTATCATGTTTTTCTTGAATAAGAATCGATAAAGAAAAGCCCCGCTTTCGCGGGGCTCTTCATTTCTAATACTAGAGCGGTCACTGTTTAAACGAAATCATAGGAACCGCTCTATCCATCTGTTTTTACGCACTATCCGACGCAAAACCGCTTCGCACTTTTGCTGGAAATGCTTGAATCGGCAAATTATGCCTTTTCGTAAAGCTCTGACACATAGTCCCAGTTGATTAGGCTATCGACGAAAGCTTCGAGATACTTTGGACGCGCATTGCGGTAATCAATGTAATAGGAATGTTCCCACACATCGACGCCGAGGATTGGCGTTGCACCATGAACGAGCGGGCTTTCACCGTTTGCAGTCTTCGAAATTTCGAGCTTGCCATTCTTAACCGACAACCATGCCCAGCCAGAACCGAACTGGCCCGCACCGGCAGCAATGAAATCTTCGCGGAACTTATCATAGCCGCCGAGATCGGACTCAATTGCCTTTTCCAGATTGCCCGGCAGCTTCTTGCCGCCGCCGTCTTTCTTCATCCAGTTCCAGAAATGGAGATGGTTGTAGTGCTGACCAGCATTGTTGAAAAGCGCCTGATTCTTGCCGAAGCTTTCCTTAACGATTTCTTCGAGGCTCTTGCCTTCAAGGCCCGAACCTTCAAGCAGCTTGTTACCATTGGTAACATAAGCCTGATGGTGCTTATCGTGGTGGAATTCGAGCGTTTCGCGCGACATAAACGGAGCAAGTGCGTCGTAATCGTACGGAAGGGGGGGCAGTTCAAAGGCCATTGAAACTCTCCTCTTTGTCTTTCAGCTTAACAGGGCAGAGCGTATACATACCCGAAAACTTGCGTGCGCAACCTACATAGGCCCCAACGCTTCATGCGGCAATGGCGCAGGTTCTAAATTTGCCACGCAACGCAATGATTTTTTATTGAAATTGCATAAGGATAGGGTCCAGTTTACTTTTTTTGATGGAAACGTCCGAATGGAGAAAATCGGTGTCTTATAGTTCCTATGTTTTCGACGCCTATGGCACATTGTTCGATGTGCATTCTGCTGTGCGTCGCCATGAGGAAAAGGCAGGACCTGACGGACGCGCATTCTCAGAAATCTGGCGGGCTAAGCAGCTCGAATATTCATGGATTCTAAGCCTGATCGGTGACTATAAAGATTTCTGGGCTTTGACCGAAGAGGCGCTGGATTTCGCGTTTGCGCGCTATCCTTCCGTTGATCCTACACTTCGCAACGACCTTCTGGATGCTTATTGGAAACTCGATTGTTACCCGGAAGTACCGGCAGCACTCAAAAACCTTAAAAGTCGCGGCGCGCGCCTCGCTATTTTATCCAATGGTTCTGCTGCCATGCTGGAGGCTGCGGTCAAGTCTTCCGCTCTGGACGTTCTGCTGGATGATGTCATCTCGGTTGACAGCATAAAACGTTACAAGACCTCCCCTGCCGTTTATGAGCTGGTGACCATGCAGTGGCGGCTCTATCCATCTGCAATTTCATTTCAGTCGTCCAATCGATGGGATGTGGCGGGTGCTGCGCGATTCGGCATGCGCTCGGTCTGGATCAACAGATCAAACCAGCCAGATGAGTATAAGCAGTATCCGCCTGCGCTTATTCTGCCTGGCCTTCAGCTTTTGGATTAATCTTCACTATAATTTGAACGGGCATGTTTTAGTGAGATGGCCTGTCGAAGCGAAAAACGTGTCGCAACGGCAACACAGGGACTGTAGTGGCCGTTTAGCCACTTTTAAGCCTCATTGCGAACGGCTGGAGGTCACATTTATGGGGCGTTTTGCCACCAACAGACGCGGAACGAAAAATGTTCAGCATCGTTATCGGCAAACAAATTGTGACCATTGCAACGGGTTGGTCGCATTTAATTAACCCTAACCGTTGTAGTTGTATCCGTAGCTTCTCCCGTCACTAACCTGGTTATTACATGCAAACGACCCTTACACGCCGTTCTTTTCTCACGGCCATGACAGTAACAGCGGCGGCCGGCCTCGCCGGTTGTGCTCAGTTGGGGCAGAATGTTCCAATTATTGATGTCGATGCGAACGGCAATCCAATCAACAGGACGCCGCAAGCCAATGTCGACGCTTCCTATGGAAGCTGGGCATCGATGTATGCTGCTGTGGAAGACAATGGCTTTCAGCTTCCTGCTATTCCGATCCAGAAAATGGACAAGCGCTATTTGCGTCAGGTCGTCCAGGATCCGACAGGCGAAATGCCCGGCACCATCGTCGTCGACACCACCAATCGTTTCCTTTATCTGGTGCTCGGCAATGGTCAGGCAATGCGCTACGGCGTAGGCATCGGTCGTGATGGTTTCGCATGGTCTGGCCGTGCGGTCATCCAGTATAAGCGCGAATGGCCACGCTGGACGCCACCGGATGAAATGGTCGCCCGCCAGCCAGAACTGGAGCCTTATAGCTCACGCAATGGCGGCATGGCGCCGGGCCTTAAGAACCCGCTTGGTGCACGCGCGCTATACATCTTCAAGGATGGCAAAGACACGATCTTCCGCCTTCACGGTAACCCGGAATGGTGGTCGATCGGCAAGGCCGTTTCATCTGGCTGCGTACGCTTGCTCAATCAGGACATCATCGATCTGTATAATCGCGTACCTGCTAAGTCCCCTATTCTGGTTATGTAATTCGCGATTTATTGTCGTCATAAAAAGCCCCGCCTATGCGGGGCTTTTTATATAATTCATATCCGCGTTCTGTCAGCGTTTGAAGCTGCCAAGAATACCTCGCACCAACGCCCGACCGAGTGATGTACTGACGGAGCGAACTACTGATTTCATGGCTGTTTCGGCTACAGTCTGTCGGCCTGACCGACGACCGGTTCCCAGCGCAGTTCCAAGCAGATCACCGAGAATACCACCGCCTTGTCCAGGTTCTTCCTCTTTTGTTTTCTGCTGCGCATCAGCTGCGGCTAGTGCTTTTCGCGCCAGCATCTCAAATGCAGAATCACGATCAACGGTTTGATCATACTGCCCTGAAACTGGACTTGCGGCGATAATCCTTGCACGTTCTTCAGGCGTTAATGGACCAATCCGCGACGACGGCGGACGGATCAAAGTGCGCTGCACCATCGAAGGCACACCCTTCGCCTGCAAAGTCGAAATCAAAGCCTCACCAGTGGCAAGGTTGGTGATTGCGTCATAGGTTTTGAAATCAGGGTTTGGACGGAACGTATCAGCTGCCGTTTTTACCGCATTGGTTTCGCGTGGCGTATAGGCACGCAGTGCATGCTGCACACGATTGCCAAGCTGCGCGAGAACTGTTTCAGGCACATCAAGCGGGTTCTGAGTGACGAAATAAACACCAACGCCCTTTGAACGGATCAGGCGAACCACCTGCTCGACACGATCAACCAGCGCTTTTGGCGCTTCATCGAACAGGAGATGTGCTTCATCGAAAAAGAAAACGAGACGCGGCTTATCAGGATCGCCAATTTCCGGCAGTTCTTCAAAAAGCTCCGACATTAGCCAAAGCAAAAATGTCGAATAGAGACGGGGGCTCATCATCAGCTTGTCAGCCGCAAGAACGCTGATAACACCACGCCCATCGGTCGTCGTGCGCATCAGATCGGCAATGCGCAGGGCGGGCTCACCAAAGAACTTGGTGCCACCTTGCTGATCCAGCACCAGCAGCGAGCGCTGGATCGCTCCAACCGACGCCTTGTTGACGTTGCCATATTTTGCAGAAAGCTCTGCCGAACGCTCGGCCATCTCCGCGAGGATTGCTTGCAAATCTTTCAAGTCGAGCAGAAGCAGCCCTTCTTCATCGGCAAGGCGGAAGGCAACGTTGAGAACACCCTCCTGTGCATCGGTCAGGCTCATCAAGCGTGAAAGAAGTAGCGGCCCCATTTCGGAAATGGTAGCGCGAACGGGGTGGCCCTTTTCACCGAAAATATCCCAAAAAATAACCGGAGAGGCCCGCAACTCATAAGGATCAAGCTTTATCTCGGTAGCGCGTTTGGTCAGATTCTCGTTGATAATGCCCGTTGCTGCGATACCCGAAAGATCACCCTTGATGTCGGCGCAGAAAACAGGAACGCCTGCAGCGGAAAAGCTCTCCGCCAGAACCTGCAATGTCACCGTCTTACCCGTACCTGTCGCGCCGGTCACAAGCCCATGGCGGTTACCATATTTCAGCGCCAGATATTCCGGCTGCTGATAAGAGTCGTCTGGTTTGCGGCTTGCACCAAGGAAAAGGGCATCATCGACGGTCATCAGGCATGTCGCTCCGTAAAAGGTTTGCTCCCGTTACGATATACTAGACCCACCACCACGCAACACTGAATAAGTCGAATTGTGCTTCAAGATTGATATCTCAACGTCCCTCCAACAAGAAATTCGCAATATTTTAAACCAGTAAAGCTTGCAAAGCCTCTGCGGTAATGCATATTACGTAAACGTAAGATATTTCGGGAGAGTCTCATGGATGAACTAATTGCGCGCATCACTTCCAATGTCGGCATTGATGCGGCAACGGCAGAAAAAGCCGTTGGTATGATTTTGGCGTTCCTGCAAAAGGAAGGCCCTGCTGATAAGGTTCAGCAATTGCTGGCAGCTTTCCCGGGCGCTGAAGAAGCCATCGCGCAGGTCAAGGGCGGCGGCCTACTTTCCGGTCTTATGGGCGGCGTGATGGGTCTCGGCTCCCAGCTTATGGGCGCTGGCCTCGGCATGGGCGAAATTTCCGGCGTTGCCAAGGAAACCATTCGCTTTGCCAAAGAAAAAGCAGGTGCAGAACCTGTCGATGCAGTGGTTGGTTCAATCCCCGGCCTCGGACAGTTCGTTTAAGTTCTGCTTGCCGCAACAAATAGCCCCGGTTTTCCGGGGTTTTTTTATGCCTGTTTTACGACCTTCACGCCGACATAGCGTGCGCGACCCGCACCCCAGCCATTGATCGCAGCCCCCAACCCCAGCAGAGCAAAGAAAATTCCACAGGCTGCAAAACTTCCTGTTGCCGTGTGAATAACGCCGACAATCAGCGGTCCAATTGCCGCCAGCGTATAGCCTATACATTGAGCCATACCGGAAAGATGGGCCGCAGTGTGCGAATCTGGCGAGCGCAGGACAATCACCATCATGGCGGCTGCGATCAACCCGCCCTGCCCGAAACCCTGGACAATGGCCAGAAGCCAGAAGCTCCATTGTGGCAGATAGAGAAAACCTATCAGCGGCAAGGCAGCGCTGGCACAAAGCACGACATTAAGCAGGCTCTGGCTTTTCTGTCTTATGGCAATGGAGGGAATAGCAAGACAGGTAACGACCTGAATCATGATTGAAAAGGAGACAAGCACGCCAGCTGCCGCGGGGCTTAAACCTTGTTCACGCAGGATCGGCGCCAGCCAACCAAACACGATGTAAGCGGTGGAGGATTGCAGCCCCATAAAAAATGTGACCTGCCAAGCAAGCTTATCTTTCCAGAGCCCAATTACCTTGAAGCCCGAATGGGCAACATTGTGTTTTGTACGCAAAGCCTGCGGCAACCATAACGCAAATACCAGTGCAGCAGGAATAGCCCAAAAAGCCAGTGCCAGATTCCACGAACCACCCAGCATGTGTTCAATCGGAATTGTCAAACCAGCGGCGGCAGCGGCGCCACCGCAAAGAGCCATCGTATAAAGACCGGTCATAATAGCTGCCGTTTTAGGGAAGTCACGCTTCACTACGCCCGGCAGAAGCACATTGCCGGTAGCAATTGCCGCACCGGCCAAAGTCGCTCCGATATAAAGCGAGGCGGCGTTGCCGATGCCTCGTATTGCTGTGCCCAGAGTCAGGACAATCAACACAAATAGCAACACACGCTCTGCTCCGAAGCGCTGTGCCAGTCTTGGCGCAAATGGTGCGAATACACCCAGACAGACCACAGGCAAAGTCGTCAGAAAACCTGCAGCCGTTGTCGACATGCCTGTAGCTTCGATGATTTCAGGCAGAAGCACTGAAACACTTGAAAACACCGGGCGCAAATTGGCCGCGATCAGTACAAGGCTTAGCCCTAAAAGCACACGCATTGCTGTTGTCTGCTTTTGTGGAGGAGAAGGTTGCGGTGAACTATCAGCTTCGGCGTCGATCAATGGCTCAACGAGCACAGGTTTAGTGTGGCTCATAGCGACCGCCCCCTCTATTTAACGCGCACAACAGGATTTGATGCGTTATACCCGACTTTATAGCCCGTCAATGTCTGGAACTTCATCTTAGAACGCTTCCCGAAACATGTGAGACGGTTTTCGTGATGCGCGTTAAGGCAACTAATCAGATCGAAATACGCACTAAATGAATGGACGAACTTCACTGCCGCATTCCGTTAACAATTATCGCGCAATGTAGCGGGCATTGGCCTGTCTCCCAGAACTGGCTAGAAAACCAAGCAGGTGGAGCAACTGTCATAGCCTTGAAACTCAGGAGTAACACGATGACTCCGGTGGATTTTTCGGATTGGACGGTTAAACTGACACTGCTCTAGATTTTAGAATTCGCAACCGGGTGCTGCATGATTAATCTTTACTGCCTCAACGGAGATCATCTCGAACGCGTCGAGGTTGAACCCGGTAATCCCTTGCCTGATAATGTTATCTGGATTGATCTGCTCGCCCCGGGCGTCAATGAAGATCGTATTGTCGAAGCATGGACAGGCATTTCCATTCCGACCCGCGAAGATATGACAGAGATTGAGGAATCAAGCCGTTTTTACATGGAAAATGGCGCACAATATCTGACTGTTCCAATTTTACATGCTGTCGATCTAGATCACCGCGAACTGGCTCCCGTCACCTTCGTGATTTACGGCCAGCGGCTCGTAACCGTGCGCTATGCCGATCCTAAATCGGTCAGTATTTATATCAACCGCGCGACAAAGCCCGGCAATGGCCTGATCACTGGCAAATGCTCTGGCCTGTCGATCATGCTTGGTATTATCGAAGCCACCACCAATCGTCTCGCCGATATTCTCGAAGGGGTTGCTGGCAAGATTGATGCGGCATCACATTCGATTTATCGACGCCAGCCAAAAGCGCGGCCTATGACAACCGAGGATTTCCGCCATATCCTCACACAGATCGGTGGGCAGGGAACGTTTCTTTCGCGCATGCGTGAAAGTCTTGCCGGTGTGAGCCGGATGCTGGTCTATCTTTCTGCAATCAACAGTCCCGTTGCGACTAAGAAAGATACGCGCTCGTGGATCAAGTCGCTCGAACGCGATGCGCAATCACTTGTCGCTTATGTCGACTTTCTGTCCAATAAAGTCACCTTTCTGCTTGATACGATTGTCGGCCTCATCTCCGTTGAACAAAATGCCATCATCAAGATTTTCTCAGTGGCAGCCGTGGGCTTCATGCCACCGACACTGGTCGCATCCATCTATGGCATGAACTTCTCGTTCATGCCCGAATTGAACTCGCCATGGGGGTATCCAATGGCACTTGGCCTGATGGTCGCATCAGCGCTGTTGCCGCTATTTTACTTCCGCCGGAAGGGCTGGCTATAAATCACACTGATGCGGCCACAATCTCCCAATCCCTGCCGTTGATCTTCAGCACATCGCCCACTGGTTTGCCGAAAAGCATGATCGCCACGGGTGCAACGTGAGATATTTTACCATTGGCAGGATCGGCCTCGTCTTCGCCGACGATAGTCCATGTCCGTGTTCCGCCTTCGTCGAGATTTTCAAGCTCAACCGTCATACCAAAACGCACGACATCACTGTCAGGCTCAGGCACGGATAGTTCCGCCGTTTCACGTCGCGCCGTCCAATACCGAAGATCACGCGAAAGACGCGCAATAGTGGAGCGCTCGCCCGCGACATTGGCTTCAGCCAGTTCGCGGGCGAGCTTGGCCAGTTCTTCTTCAATCATCTTCAAACCCTCACGCGTGACGAGATTGCGATGCGGGCTGACGGGACGTTCACCGAGATCGGTCGGCGCGTCGTCCTCTTCTTTGGTGAAAGCTCTGCTCATTCACAGAATGTATGCAGAGCGCCTAGCGTCTGCAAGTCTGCTGTTCCGACCTCAGCTAATTAAAGCCAGACAAAATCGCTGGGCTTTTTTCAGCCATGTTTTTATTGATTGAACAGTCAATCAAAGTTAAAATGCGTTCAATGGATTTTAATACGGGATGATGATGATGCCCAAAATCGGAATGGAACCTTTACGGCGGCGCGAGTTGATCGATGCCACGATCCGTACAATCGGACAGCGCGGTTCACTCGATGTTACCGTTGCGCAGATTGCGCACGAAGCGGGTGTTTCACCAGCGCTTGCGCATCATTATTTTGGTGGCAAGGACAAGCTTATCCTCGCCACCATGCGTCATCTGTTGCGCGAACTTGGCAATGACCTGAACGCCGCAATAAAGCTCGCGGAATCCCCACATCAGCGTATTGCAGCAATCATCGCTGTCAATTTTTCTGCGTCACAATTTGCGCAGGAAACAATCACTGCCTGGCTTACATTCTACGTTCATGCACAACAGTCGGATGATACCAGGCGGCTTTTACGCATTTATGCGCGTCGCCTGCATTCCAATCTGGTTTTTGCACTTGAACAAATCACCAGCCACAAGCGAGCGGTCCGCATTGCCGAAGGTGCGGGTGCGCTGATTGATGGACTTTATATCCGGCATGCATTGGGGGCCGACTCACCAAATGCAGCATCAGCAATTGCGCTGGTTAAAGATTACATCGCTGTTCAGCTATCGGCGGGAAAATAAAATGGAAGCAGATTTCGTTATCATCGGCTCAGGTTCTGCCGGTTCGGCTATGGCTTATCGCTTGTCGGAAGATGGCCAACATTCTGTTATTGTCATTGAGTATGGCGGTCCAGACATTGGGCCGCTGATCCAGATGCCCGCCGCCCTCTCTTTTCCCATGAATATGGAAACCTATGACTGGGGCTTTTCGACAGAACCTGAACCCCATATTGGCGGACGCAGTCTGGTTACGCCACGCGGCAAGGTGGTTGGTGGTTCATCTTCGATCAATGGCATGGTGTATGTTCGCGGCCACGCACGCGATTACGATCACTGGTCGGAAAGTGGTGCGCAGGGCTGGTCTTTTGCCGATGTGCTGCCTTACTTTAAGCGAATGGAAAATTCACATGGTGGGCAGAATGGCTGGCGCGGTACCAATGGACCGATGCATATCCAACGTGGCCGACGCGATAATCCGCTGTTTAAAGCCTTTGTCGATGCTGGTCAGCAGGCTGGATTTGAAGTCACAGACGACTACAATGGCGAGAAGCAGGAAGGCTTTGGTCCGATGGAGCAGACAATCCATAATGGACGCCGCTGGTCTGCCGCCAATGCCTATCTGAAACCTGCGCTCAAGCGTCCCAATGTGAAAATAGTCAAAGGGCTGGCGCGCAAGATCGTGCTAGATGGCAAGCGCGTCGTGGGTGTTGAGATTGAGGCTGGCCGCTCGTTTTCAACAATTCGTGCGCGGCGCGAAGTCATCATCGCAGCATCATCCATCAATTCGCCGAAGCTGCTTATGCTTTCAGGCATCGGCCCTGCTGACCAGCTTAAACAACACGGCATTGAGGTTGTTGCTGATCGCCCCGGCGTAGGGCAAAACCTACAGGATCATCTGGAGGTCTACATCCAGCAGGAGTGCACGCAGCCGATCACGCTCTATTCAAAGCTGAACCTATTTTCGAAGGCCAAGATCGGAGCGGAATGGTTGTTCTTCAAAACGGGTGATGGTGCCACAAACCATTTTGAATCCGCAGCCTTTGTTCGTTCGAAAGCAGGCGTCGAGTATCCAGATATTCAATATCATTTTCTGCCAGTTGCCATCCGCTATGACGGAAAAGCTGCAGCGCAATCGCATGGTTTTCAGGCGCATGTCGGTCCGATGCGCTCCAAATCACGTGGAAGCGTGACGCTGCGCTCGGCCAATCCCCGTGACAAGCCTGTCATAAAATTCAATTATATGTCGCACGAGGATGACTGGTCAGACTTCCGTCATTGTGTGCGCCTGACGCGCGAAGTTTTCGGACAGGACGCATTCGCCCCCTATCGTGGCGCGGAAATCCAGCCCGGCGCGAATGTGCAGTCAGATGACGAGATCGACAACTTTATCCGTGAACATGTTGAAAGTGCATTCCACCCTTGCGGAACTTGCAAAATGGGATCAGTTGACGATCCAATGGCAGTGGTTGATCCAGAATGCCGGGTTATTGGCGTCGAAGGATTGCGGGTTGCGGATTCATCCATTTTCCCGCGCATCACAAACGGCAATCTCAACGGCCCGTCGATCATGACCGGCGAAAAGGCATCTGATCATATTCTGGGCCGTACTCCGTTGACGCGATCCAATCAAGAACCATGGATCAATCCACGCTGGGAAGTATCTGATCGCTAAACGCGTCTCAACTATTTGTTTTAGAACGCATCCCGACAACAGTTTCATACAATTCGGGATGCACTCTCATGAATTTCGAGGAGAACAGAATGAAAGCTCAACCCAAAGCCTCCCATTTCATCGGTGGTGCATTCGTGGAAGACAAGGCAGGCAAGCCGCTCCCTGTTCTCTATCCGGCAACGGGCGACGAAATTGCAAAACTCTATTCGGCAACACCCGATGTTATTGAAGCAGCTTATGCAGCAGCGCTTAAGGCACAGGGCGAATGGGCAGCTTTAAAACCGGTAGAACGCGGCCGTATTCTCCGCCGCACGGCCGAAATTCTGCGCGATAAAAACAAAAAGCTCTCCAAGCTTGAGACGCTCGACACCGGCAAGGCGTTGCAGGAAACACTTGTTGCGGATGCAGCATCCGCAGCCGACGCACTCGAGTTTTTTGGCGGCATTATTTCGGGCTTCAATGGTGAATTCGTAGAGCTTGGTGGCTCGTTTGCCTATACGCGTCGCGAGGCGCTTGGCATTTGCGTTGGCATCGGAGCATGGAACTATCCAATCCAGATCGCGGTATGGAAGTCTGCGCCAGCGCTCGCCATGGGCAATGCCTTCATATTCAAGCCATCGGAAAATACGCCGCTTTCAGCGCTGGCTTTGGCGGAAGCCTATAAGGAAGCTGGCCTTCCAGACGGGTTGTTCAACGTCGTTCAAGGGTTCGGCGATGTTGGTGCAGCACTTGTTAATCATCGCCTCACGGCCAAGGTTTCGCTAACAGGATCGGTTCCGACCGGTAAAAAGATCATGTCGCAGGCTGGCGAACACCTCAAGCATGTCACCATGGAACTTGGCGGCAAGTCGCCGATCATCGTTTTTGACGATGCCGACCTTGATAGTGCCATTGGCGGTGCGATGGTTGGCAATTTCTATTCGACAGGACAGGTCTGCTCCAACGGCACGCGTGTCTTCGTGCACAAAAACGTTCGGGAGATATTTGTCGAACGCCTTGTTGAGCGCACGCGTAAAATCCGTATTGGCGATCCAATGGATGAAGCAACACAAATGGGTCCACTCATCAATGCCGCACAGCGTGAAAAGGTTTTGTCCTATATTGAAAAGGGCAAAGCAGAAGGCGCAACATTAGCTTGCGGTGGTGGAATTCCAAAGCTTCAGGGCTTTGACAAAGGATGCTTCATTGAACCAACAGTCTTCACAAATGTCACAGATAATATGACCATTGCACGTGAAGAAATCTTTGGCCCTGTCATGAGCATTCTGGAGTTTTCGGACGAAGAGGAAGTGATCGCTCGAGCGAATAATAGCGAGTTTGGTTTGGCGGCAGGTGTATTCACGGCAGACATTGCGCGAGGGCACCGGGTGATTGGCCAGATCAAGGCCGGCACATGCTGGATCAATGCATATAACCTCACTCCCGTCGAAGTGCCGTTTGGTGGCTACAAACAGTCTGGCATCGGTCGTGAAAACGGTATTGCGGCATTGACCCATTATAGCCAGATCAAAACTGTCTATGTCGAAATGGGCAAAGTCGACAGTCCCTATTGAATTGCCCACTGCCCGTAGTTGACAAACTTCTACCCAAACCTTCTATTCTGCCTCTAGTTTCGCGCACGGCAGCGGATGAGAAATCGGCCCCTATACCAGCTTCTTATCCGCTGAATATTTGATATTTAATAAGTAAATAAAAGAATTTTTATTATACAAAGTAAATTTGTACTAAATACAATCAAACATTAAATTATAATTATTTAGTTAAATAGAAAATACATATTATATTAAATAGATATATATTTTGGTAGCGAATCAATATTTTGGTTTATATATTTTGAAAGGTCGCTTTAAACGCGAAAACTACGATTTCACTTTTTTCTAAACAATATGATTAAGGTCCAATTGGATTGAGATGGGAAAAGAGCTCTGCTTATCGACGAGCGTCGTCGATTTCCACACATGCATTCATCACAGTCACGATTTGTCGAAGGGGCTTCACACAACCCAGCATTCTCGAATGATGGGATCCCTGCCCGTCGACAGCACAGTCCCCAATAAGCAAAATCGCGAACGCAACAAAAGACTCATTTTGCATAGTGGATTTGACCATTATGTTCTCCAGACAATTCTGACAGGAACCTTACGCGGAAATTTTAACGGTACGGATGTTTTTGTTCATCCCGGCGATATCGTCATTGTCGATCTGTCACATTTGTCTTCAAGTACCTTGGAGAAAGATACCTGCATCTCAGTTATCATCCCGAGATATGATCTGGAAAAGCTGACAGGTTGGCGAAATTTACATGGAACAGTGCTTAAGTCGCGAGCGCCAACGACATGTTTACTATTTAATTACGTAAAAGAGATGGTTGAGATCAGTGCGAAGCTCAACGCCACTGAAACTATTGCTGCCAAAGATGCAATGCTCATTCTTCTCACTTCATGCATTAACGGCTCGAAACAAAGTTTCGGGAAAAATTTGGCAATAAATCCAAAAATGCGGCATCGAATTCTAGCCTACATTGATGATAACCTGACCGATCCCCAACTTAAACCACGGTCTATCCAGCAGCACTTTAATGTCTCACGGTCACATCTTTATCGGTCTTTCGAACCAGATGGCGGAGTGGCAAAAGTCATTCGCGACAAGCGGCTGAGACTTGCATACCGGCTTCTTATCGAAACACAGGGAAAGCAACCTTCTCTCAAGGAAATTACCTATCATTGCGGCTTTCCTGACGCCAGTCAATTTACCAAAACGTTCAAGAAACATTATGGCATCACCCCAAAGAACGCGCGCGAAACCAGGGGGTGATAAGCTCAGATAGCTACAGCATCGCCATGGATCAAAACTATCTGACGTCACAGAACGAAAAAGCTGAAGTCAAGCCAGATAGGCCTGCAAAACCACCGCACCAAATCTAAAGCATGCTCTCCCGAACTGAAGTGAGGATGATGAATCTTTCAGATCAATATGTGTTCTATCTGAACACTTAGATAATCATTGTGCCTGTTCTTATACTGCGCCAGACAGTTCCATCCGAATAAGCCATTTGCGCACCACCGCTTGAATTGTTCACATAAGCAATAGCCCCCGCTCCCTGTTGAGAAGCCGATGGCAGACTAAACACTGCATAAGATGCGGGACGGATAGGCCCATCAACATGAAGCCGAGCTGTCGGGGCCAACGAGCCAACTGCAACATTGCCGGTTACGCGATCAACGTTCACAGCCACACGCCAATTGCCAACATCATCGCCAACTTTGATGCTGAAGTTATTGTCGCCATTGAGGCCCATCTCGGCATGTCCGGTCCAGTTCGACTGGAACAGCAGGCTTGCCGTGTCGGTGGCCGCACTTTTATTGACCTTTATCTGATGCCCGGCACCCGCATTGTTGAAAAGACTCGCCTGTGAAGAGACAGAGAAGCGGTTGATCACGTCTGCCGTCGCATGAATACCAAGCATCGAAAGCGATAGGCTTTCAGGAATGGAACTTGTGCTGTCCCACTGCGTGCCATCGAATACCAGCAGTTTCCCTTCGTCTTCAACATAGGCCAACCAGCCTTTTGCCACGGCTATAAAAGACCAGCCGCCATCAACGAAGAAAGCAATCATACCGACCTTGCCAGCCCAAAGCCCGTTGGCGGAAGCGGCAACGATATATCGTTCACCGGATAAGGGTGTTGCAGGCGCACCGATCTGCGCACGCGATTTCACGCTTAAATGAACGACTGCATCTAGCAATCGTAGCGCCTCATTGTGGGTTACATGTTTCTGCGCCTGACTGGGCGCGATGTAGGGAAGTTTAAGATTGGGTGTCTGATCCATGAAAAGCTCCTCGCGATGATCATGCGGGAAGCTTAAGCGCTCTTAGACAAAGGGGGATAAGTCAGCTTCCACGATATGTGGAATAAGACCAGGGGCTGACCAACAGAGGCACATGATAATTGCCGTCTTCATCTGCAATCGCAAATCGGATTGGGATTAAGTCAAGAAACGGTGGGTTGGCAAGATCGGCGTTCCGTCCCTCGAAATATTCGGCGACGTGAAACTGCAATTCGTAAGTGCCCTCCTGCATTTCACTGCCACTGAGCAATGGCTCATCCGTGCGACCATCAAGGTTTGTCACGGTGCGCTTGATCAGCTCGGTGCTTCCCAAGGCGCCTAGCCTGTAAAGCTCCAATCGCATTGCAGCCGCCGGGCTGCCATGAGCCGTATCCAGAACATGTGTTGATAGCTTGCCCATGATGATCCTCAGAGTTGAGTTTCTAAACTCGGTAAAACGTCTATACGATAGGTAACGTCAGGTAGATAATACTCTTGCAGATTATCCTCTTGGCCCGCGCGGTCAACAATAAGAAAATCGGATGTTGCTTCGAGAGAGACGAGCGGATGATGCCATACATTGCGCCAGTAATTGACACCCTGATCACCGCGCGCCAGAAATGCACGGGGTCTGGCGGGTTTGCCATCATTATCTTCCGCAACTACCACCAGAAACGGCCTACCGTTTAAAGGAATGAAAGCCTGCGAACCAAAGGGATGCCGTTCCAGCATCAAAATATCGATAGGCGTTTCAAAAAACTGTCCGCGAAATATATTGATCAGAACACGCGCATCCGTGCCGGTTGCCTCCACGCGGGCCAGATCGTGAAATCGTTCCGTCGTGCCATTGTTGATGAGACGACGTTCTGCGCCTTCCACCTCAATCACATCGCCAAACGGTGCAAAACCCGCCTTCGTCAACAACTCGACTTCAAGCACTTCAGACTTCACTCGATCCTCCCCAACCAGATGCATGTCGCACAGCAAAGCGTTGCATCCATTGAATTGTCAATCGCAAAGCAGTTTCAACAAACACATGAAAAAGGCCAGGTTTGCCACCCGGCCTTTTAGAACCATTAGTAATGCGCGTTGATCAACGCCTAAACAATGCGCTCACGGCAGGAACGCCACAGGCTGCGAGTGCAAGCTTAATCAGATCGCCGACAATGAAAGCGCCGAAGCCAAAAGCAATTCCTTTTTCGAGGCCGAATAGATAAGCCATCCAGCCAGCCCCCACGACAAGCACGACGAGTTCAGCAAGCAGCATAATGCCACCAAGCGCCAACGGATTGCGCGCAAGGCCCTTATCGGCTGCACGACCGATCATCCACGCAGCAACCAGATATGAAAGTAGATAGCCGCCGGTCGGGCCGACCATATAGGCAAGGCCAATGCCCTTTTCAGGCGTTCCGGTGAAAACCGGCATGCCAAGTGCACCTTCTAGCAGGTATAGCGCCACAGTCGCGACAGCGAGGCGCGATCCATAAACCGCCGCAATCGCAAAGAGCGCGAAGGTCTGCATCGTCAAGTTTACATAGAGAAGATCAACCTTGATCTTCGCGGAAATGGTCAGCACAGCGGTGCCGATCAGTGCGAGTAAGACAAAATAGAAGGCCCGTGCCAATTGCCCCGTGGGCAGATAGCTGGCGGCGAGCGATGCGGTGGCGACTTTCGCCCGGGATCTGTTCTGCATTCTTGCCTTGCTCCTTAAACTGGACGTTTCAGCTTCTAAAACCAAATAATCCATTTGAAACTTTAAACTTTAAAGCGGTTCTCGTTAAATAGAATTGTTAGAGCCGCTCTCTTTCTTTGCCTTACGCATTATCCTATGCATCGTAGCAGGATTAGAGATCAGTCCGGTAAATTGATTTCCCTGCGTAGACGCTTCGCACTTTCGCTAGAGATGCTCTACTTAGCAATAATACCATAGAAGAATTGGACCATTCGATGGCGATCGATTTCGACGGTAGTTTCTCTCCTGAATATGGAACTCCGGTTGCCTTGAGTAAAGACATTTTGCGCCTTACCGTCAATAATCCGAGCGCTTTCACGTTTCATGGCACCAATAGCTATATCATCGGACGCGAAACTCTTGCCATCATTGATCCCGGCCCGGAAGATGAAGCACACTTTCAAGCACTTCTGGCGGCAATTGCCGGTCGCCCGGTCAGCCATATCTTTGTGAGCCACACTCATCGCGATCACTCGCCACTTGCAAAGCGACTAAAGGAAAAAACAGAAGCGCTTGTTGTTGCGGAAGGGCCGCATCGCCCTGCCCGACCCTATTACAGCGGCGAAGTGAACATGCTTGAGGCCAGTGCCGACACCGATTTCATTCCGGATCTCGCTTTACCCGATGGTGAAAGGATTGATGGTGACGGCTGGGTTTTGCGTGGCATTCACACACCCGGTCATACTGCCAACCACATGGCTTTCGCACTTGACGGTTCTGGGGTGCTGTTTTCCGCCGACCATGTCATGGCTTGGGCGACCTCCATTGTTGCACCGCCAGATGGCTCGATGAGCGATTATATGGCTTCACTTGAAAAGCTGCTTGAGCGCGATGATCAAGTCCATCTACCCGGCCATGGTGGCGCTGTGACAAAGCCCGCCGCTTTCGTGCGGGGTTTGCGCGCACATCGAAAGATGCGTGAACGAGCGATACTCGAACGGATTATGCAGGGGGATCGCACCATCCCCGATATGGTCAAGGCCATTTATCGCGACACCGATCCGCGCCTGCATGGAGCAGCCGCCTTGTCGGTTCTCGCGCATTTGGAAGACCTTGTGGGGCGCGGTGAAATCACTACCGATGGCAATCCATCGCTCAACGGTATCTATCAGCCTAAGTAACTATTCAACATCCGCAGGCGCTTTATTGACCTCGCCCTCAAGGGCGGTCAAAAACTGGGTGATAAACGCCGCATTCAGCCCCATGTCACGTGTTCCATAGCGCGACAAAGACCGCATATCGACGAAAGTCGTTTCCCCTTCATCGAGCAGCCGAATGACCACATCGCTTTTCAGCCCGAGAATTGGACTATGGGCAGTCACAGCGAACCGACTAGCATTTTGTTGGGATAGAGGAATGTCGCGACTGATTTGAGTCCAGCCAAAGGTTTTGAGCGTGTTTGCGACACCTTGTGCCACACGGTCGGGGGCAGCTTCATAACGGCGTCCCATCACATCGGGATAAGCCGACATTTGCCCCAGCATATTTCCCTGAACGGCATCTGAAAGCGGGTTCATCCCGGCCAAGCGCTGCGGCATTGTCGACGGGAATTGCGGCGGTATTTCAAAATCAGTTGTTACATCATAAATGCTGGGTGAACCATACCAGAGGTTCCCCACAAAACTAAACGGCAGCAGAACTGCGAGCGCCAGAAACCCACCCCAGAAGGACCGTGAGCCGCCTTTGTCGCCGTTCAGCCAGAGATTGCGTAGCCCTTTAGCTGCACAGAATAACGCGAGTATCGCAAGCACCGCACCAAACGCTGCGATGAGAACGAAGTCAGGCGTTTCAAGCTTGCCAAGCCTGTGCAGAACAAGGCCAAGGACTGACAGCACAAAAGCAAAGATGCCGAACCGCAACGCCCAAACTGCGGAACGCGACTGTCGACGCTGATAGTGAAGTTTCCTCATGCAAGTCCCAAGTAGGTTTCAAAGCCGCAGCTAGAGCGCGGCTCGATCTAATTAAATCAGATCGGCGCATCGCAACAATTTGTTTTAACACGCATCTTGTCCGAAAACCGTTTCACGCTTTTCAGGATGCACTTTAATGCATAACAGAGGCTGCTTTAACGCAAAAGAAAAAGGCTGTGCTAAGCTGTCAATTCGTCCAGTTATAAAAAGTGAGCAGAAAAAATATAGCTAAATCAATATAAAAATCATTGTAGCAACTCCTAATGGAGCGCATGATCGCGTATATGGGGCGTTTATCGGATTCGTCGGAAAGGACGACATGGATCGAAACCTTCATAATGGCAATTTATCAGCCACATCCAGCTTTGCAGAGGCCGAGCCGGAAGTCATGACCTTGGAGGCTGTAGAGCTTGAATTTGCTCTCGGTGCGATTGACGTTTTGATCGAAGGATTTGACACCGCTCTTGCCAAAGCGGCCGAACGAGTGGGCGGCGAAGTTTTGTTCAACATGCCAGCACTTGATACAACGACTGCACAGCGCATCGGCGCAATTGCCATTGAAGGCCAGCCGCAGGATCAGGTTGTTTTTGTAACTTTGGGAAATGATGGAACAACGCTTTCCGTTGCTCCACCCACTGGTGAAAATGCTCTTTTCGTAAGTCTGGGCCGCAATTATGCAGAGGTCATGAAAAGCCTGACGCCAAAAGACCAGCTCAACGGCGAATAACGCTTAAGTTTCAGTTATCCTGTTTTGTGCCCGCATGCAGATTATGCGCGGGCACGGGATTGAGCGTCATGGTTGTCTCGACATCTCTTAGCTTTACAAACGTCATGCCTTTTGCCTGAAGCGCTAAAATGCCTTTGGCTACACCTTCGCCTGCCGAACGGCTTGGCTGGTTGATATGCGAAATAATGACATCGCCATCGCGCGCCGCAGCAATGCGCTTTGCGACAACAGGTGCCAGCAAAGATGCACCCTGATCACCATTCAGCGAATATCCGCCAATCTTGTAGCCCATGCTTTCCGCAAGCTTCACCGCGTCGGTTGAATAACGTGCTGTGGCATCACGATACCAGAGCGGCTTTACAGCACCAGACTTGGTGATTGTCTCTGCACCGCCATTGATTTCAGAGCGAACAGCATCCAATGAACCCGCCGTTTTAATATTATACACGGTCGGCACATTGGTAATGGCCGGGACATGCATATTGCCATGGTTCTCAATGTCGAAAAGATCGGGATGGGCTTTCATCACGGCGAAAGCTTCTGCATTTTGCTTTAGCCAACGTGCTGTCACAAAGATGGTCGCCGGGATGCGGTTTTGAACCAGCACATCAAGAATACGGTGATCCGTTTTCCCCATGCAGGCATCCAGCGTCAGCGCCACTTGCGGCTTGGCCGGACCGCCTTTTGTGATGTGCAATTGCGGTTCGACAATGCTGATTTTCTCATGGACGCCCTGCTGCGGCAGCGCATCATAAGCGCTGGCGACAGTGCTAAAGTAAGCAATAACGGCCCCCGCCGTAAACAACTGACGAAACATAGCTGCCCCAATAAAAAAGTTCTGGTGCTTAAATTACTCAATTCAAGCGCCAGAACCAAAGCCGAATTATGGCATTCATTTTTTCCTGATTGCCGCCTGCGCCGCTGCCAGCCGTGCAATCGGCACACGAAACGGCGAACAGGATACATAATCAAGGCCGGTTTTCTCGCAGAAAGCGATCGAAGTCGGATCGCCGCCATGCTCGCCGCAAATGCCAAGCTTGAGCTGGTCGCGTGTTTTGCGCCCACGCTCGACTGCGATCTGGATGAGCTCCCCAACGCCATCAAGATCGAGCGATACAAACGGGTCCTGTTCGATCACGCCACGGCTCTGATAAGTCGAAAGAAACGGAGCTGCATCATCACGTGAGATGCCAAATGTCGTCTGCGTCAGATCGTTCGTGCCAAAGGAGAAAAACTCCGCAGTCTCGGCGATTTCTGCAGCGCGAAGTGCAGCACGCGGCAATTCGATCATCGTGCCGACCATATAGTCGATCTGAACGCCTGCCTCGCTCATGACCTCTTTTGCCACCGCATTAATACGTGCCTTGACGAAATCAAGCTCTGCCTTGAGGCTGACCAACGGCACCATGACTTCCGGAACTACCGGCTCGCCAGTCTTTTTGCCTGCTTCAACTGCTGCTTCAAAGATTGCGCGTGCCTGCATTTCGGCAATTTCCGGATAGGACACAGCCAGCCGGCAACCACGATGGCCTAGCATCGGATTGAACTCGTGCAGGCTATCGGCGCGCTCACGCAATTTTTCCGCGTCTACGCCCATAGCACTTGCTACTTCCGCAACCTCTTCATCTGTCCGCGGCAAGAACTCGTGCAAAGGTGGATCAAGCATCCGGATCGTGACGGGAAGCCCTTTCATGATCTCGAACAATTCGACAAAATCAGAGCGCTGCATCGGAAGAAGCTTTGCCAGAGCCGCACGGCGACCGTCTTCCTTGTCGGCCAAGATCATTTCACGCATCGCGATAATGCGCTCGCCCTCAAAGAACATATGCTCGGTGCGGCAAAGCCCAATGCCTTCAGCACCAAACGAACGCGCCGTGCGTGCATCGGCAGGCGTTTCCGCATTGGCACGTACCTTCATGCGCCGCGTCTTGTCAGCCCATTGCATCAGATGACCGAAATCACCGGAAAGTTCTGGCTGCAGCATGTCTACTTTGCCTTTGAGCACTTGCCCATTGCTGCCATCAACGGTGATCACGTCGCCCTTCTTGAAACTCTGTCCAGCAGCCAGCATGATGCCGTTGCGATAATCAACACGCAATGAACCTGCACCCGACACACATGGCTTACCCATACCGCGCGCGACAACGGCGGCATGGCTCGTCATGCCGCCGCGCGTTGTCAGAATGCCTTCTGCCGCATGCATGCCATGAATATCTTCAGGGCTTGTTTCAATGCGCACCAGAATGACATTCCGCCCTTCCGCTTTGACTTGTTCTGCATCTTCGGATGAAAACACAATCTCACCCGTTGCAGCCCCCGGCGAAGCAGGCAAGCCTTGGCCGATCACAATGCGTTCGGCCCGTGGATCAATGGTTGGATGCAAAAGCTGATCAAGCGCTGCCGGATCAATCCGAAGGACTGCTTCCTCTTCGCTGATCAGGCCCTCCTCGACCATTTCGACCGCCATTTTCAATGCTGCTTTCGCCGTGCGCTTGCCCGAACGGGTTTGCAACATCCAGAGCTTGCCGCGCTCGATGGTGAATTCGAGATCCTGCATATCGCGATAATGACGCTCAAGCTGGTCGGCAACTTTCAGAAATTCTGCAAAGGCATCCGGCATGACTTTTTCAAGCGAAGGCTTGTCAGAACCAGCAGCAATCCGCGCTTCTTCGGTGATATTCTGTGGCGTGCGAATGCCTGCCACAACATCTTCACCCTGCGCATTGACCAGAAACTCGCCATAAAGCTTCTTTTCACCGGTCGATGGATTGCGGGTGAAGGCCACACCCGTTGCGGAGGTTTCGCCCATATTGCCGAAGACCATGGCCTGCACATTGACCGCCGTGCCCCATTGCGCCGGAATGTTGTGCAGACGGCGATAGGTGATCGCACGCGCATTCATCCAGCTTGAGAAAACGGCACCAATGGCACCCCAAAGCTGTTCACGCGGATCTTGCGGAAAAGGCTCGCCAAGCTCTTCTTCAATCTTGGCCTTGTAAAGAGCGATGACTTCTTTCCAGTCGGAAGCGTCAAGTGCCGTATCGACTTCGACGCCCAAATCAGCCTTTTTGTCTTCGAGAATTTCTTCAAAAAAACCGTGATCGACACCCAGAACCACATCGGAATACATCTGGATAAAACGGCGATAGCTGTCATAGGCAAAACGCTCGTCGCCTGCTTCGTTCGCAATGGCCTGCACTGTCTGATCATTGAGGCCGAGGTTAAGAACCGTATCCATCATACCGGGCATGGATGCGCGCGCGCCAGAGCGCACCGAAACCAAGAGCGGCTTGTCAGTGCCGCCAAAATTACGTCCGGTCAGTTGGGCGACATGCTCCAGCGCTTTCTGCACCTGCTGATCGAGCTCATCAGGATAGGACCGCTCATTGTCATAATACGAAGTGCACAGTTCGGTGGTGATCGTAAAACCGGGCGGCACAGGCAGGCCAAGGCTGCTCATTTCAGCCAGATTAGCCCCTTTACCGCCGAGAAGGTTGCGATCGCTCGCAGCACCTTCTGCCTTGCCATCACCGAATGCGTACACCCACTTCGCCATTCTGGCCTCCCATGCGCAGATAACGGTCCGCAAAGTCTGTGGTTTTCCACAGGTTTGCAGAAACTATCTTCGTGCTTATGCGATCATGCCGCCGCCTGCCAATCAAAAAAGACAAAGGATCGTAATAGAATCGATTAGTTCGTCCGAAGCTCCATCTCAATATTGACTCCAATCGCAAAACGGGTCAAAAATAAGAACAAAAATAGAACGCACGGAGTTAATAATGCGTATAACCGGCAAGCTCGATTATCTTGAAATGCCTGCGCCCAATGGATCGCTGGATGCCGCAAAAAGTTTTTATGCACGCGCTTTTGGATGGTCCTTTGTGGATTATGGCCCGACTTATTCTGCTTTTGCAGAAGGTCTGGATGGTGGCTTTGATGCCGATCCGGAAGCGACGCGCAAACCTCTGCCAGTGTTGTATTCCGCTCAGCTCGAACAAACTCTGCAAGCTGTGACAGAAGCTGGTGGAACCGTTGTAAAGCCAATCTATGGATTTCCCGGCGGTCGCCGTTTTCACTTCACCGACCCTGCTGGCAATGAACTCGCTGTTTGGAGTGAGAAGTAAATTGCTTCGCACTTTTCGAGATGCAATATAGCATTTCACAAAACGAAACAGTATCAAAAGCCATGTCCAGTTCTCTATCATCACTCGAATCTGCCGCTAAATATCTGTCGCAAGCCGACAAGGATCAGTTCTTCAAGATCAAGCGTGAAATGGAAGCATCAAATGCTTCCAGAGCAAGCATTGAAGAGCGTCTTCACGCGTTTATCTGGCAAGTGATCGAAGCCGATGATGATGACGAAGACGAGAGCGAAAATGAAGAGTGATTTTCGCACGTAGAGCGGTTCCTGTTTCGACGAAATCGTAGGAACTGCTCTACCCCTTTGTTTTCACGCATTATCCAACGCATCATAGCAGGATGATAAATCAGTTCAGTGAACTGATTTCCCTGCGTAGACGCTTCACACTTTTACTGGAAATGCTCTATTTTTTATCGCATTATCCGACGCAAAACCGCTTCGCACTTTTGCTGGAAATGCTCTATTTTTTATCGCATTATCCAACGCAAAACCGCTTCGCACTTTTGCTGGAAATGCTCTTATGAATATCAGATGGCTTCGCGCAATTGCTCTGCGGTTTGCAAATCGACCGAGACAAGCTGGCTTACGCCCTGTTCACCCATTGTCACACCGAACAAGCGATTCATACGGGCCATAGTGATCGGATTATGCGTGATGATGACAAAACGCGTTTGCGTTGACGCCGCCATTTCGTCCATCAGATTACAATAGCGCTCTACATTATGATCGTCGAGCGGGGCGTCCACTTCGTCCAGCACGCAGATCGGAGCCGGATTGGTCAGGAACACCGCAAAGATCAGCGCCATAGCCGTCAATGCCTGCTCGCCACCTGAAAGAAGCGTCATTGTCTGCGGCTTTTTGCCGGGAGGACGCGCCAGAATTTCAAGCCCGGCATCGAGCGGATCATCGCTTTCGATGAGTTGCAATTCGGCAGTGCCACCACCAAAAAGATGCGTGAACAGGCGCTGAAACTGCACATTGACCACATCGAAAGCCGCGAGAAGTCGCTCGCGACCTTCGCGATTGAGGCTTTGGATTGCCTGACGCAGTTTTTTGATCGCTTCGATCACATCTTCGCGTTCGGAAACAATCGTATCAAGCCGTGCGGTGAGTTCCTGACTTTCTTCCTCGGCACGCAAATTCACCGCACCAAGCCGCTCGCGTTCGATACGCAGTCGTTCAAGTTGGCGCTCAAGCTGATCAGGATCGGGCATGCGATCCTCCGGCTTGAGACCGGTATGTTTGATGGCTTCATGCGGTGCACAATTGAGTGCCTCCCCAATGCGCGCTTCCGCGTCCTTCCGGCGTTCTTCGGCAGCCGTTAGACGCTCTTCGGCACGTGCGCGTTGTTCGCGACTTGTCGCAAGCTGCTGGATGGCAAGGGTTGCAACCTTGTCGAGTTCGGCCTGCGTTGCTTCGGCGTGGGCCAGAATATCAGCCGCCTGCTTGCGTCGTTCATCGGCTTGCGACAGCTCATTGAGAAGTGCGCGGCGACGGCTTGCGATCTCTTCGGGCGCTTCGGCCAAGGCTTCCGCTTCATCCGCAGTTTCCGCACGACGATCATTGAGTGCTGCGATCTGCTGCTGCGCACTTTCAGCGCGCGAAGCCCAGTTGCGGCGTTCAAGTCCAATCATGGAGAGACGCCGCAAACGATTATCCGCTTCACGGCGCTGACCTTCATAAGCAGCACGTGCTTCCGCAAGCCTTGCACGATCCGACTGCACCTGCGCTGCAAATACAGAATGGCGTTCACCGATTGCGCCAATATCCGGCATTTTATTGAGCCGGCCTTCGGCCTCAACCACCAGAATCTGCGCTTCATCAAGATTTTCCTCTAAGCGCGCCTTTGCTTCTTCAAAGCCTGCACGTTTGGTGGCCAGTTGCCCTGCAGCGCGCTCAACGGCTGCCAGAGCTTCGCGTGCATCATCGAGCTTGCGCTGTTTTGCGCGCCATACATCGCGCGCCACGCGTTCATGCTCAATCGCTTCACGAACAGAGGTTTCAAAACGCTGCACGGCTTGCTCGGCATTTTTCAGGCGACCGGCAGCACTTATGGCTTCATGTTCAAGTTCAGCCAGACGGTTCTTTTGTGCTAGGCGTTGCGCGGCAGGCGTTGGCGCATCTGCACTCGCCGTATAGCCATCCCAGCGCCACAAGGCACCGGCCTTGCTCACCAGTCGCTGTCCCGGACGCAATGAAGCCTGTAAACGTAAGCCATCCTGGTCGGAAACAACGCCCACTTGCGCAAGCCTTCGGCGCAATTGCTGCGGACCGTTCACAAAACTATCAAGCGGTGTTGCACCTGAAGGCAAGGAAGGATCAGTCTCCTGCGCCGGATTATAGGCCCAAAAGACGGGTGCCGCATCGTCGCTTGTCGCGTCAAGGTCTTCACCCAGCGCTGCACCAAGGGCAATTTCATAGCCCTTCTCGACCTGCAAATCTTCAACAACCGGGGGAAACTGGCCTGTCTCACCCGCATTAAGAATACGCGCCAATGTCTGTGCTTCGGTCTCAATCCGGTTAAGCTCGGTGCGCGCCTCATTCAAAGGATGACGGCTCTCCGTCTCCTGTTCGCGTGTGTGGCCCACCAATTCTTCGGCGGCAATCACCGCATCTTCGGAGGCTGCCAGCGCTTCAACTGCCGTTTCGACGACGAGACGCTTTTCAGCGGGGTCAAACAAGCCGCCGATCTGCTCGACAACCGCTGCAATATCGCGCTCGATATTGTCGATCTGGCTGATCAAGCGGTCACGCCGCGTCTGTGTTTCTTGCAACGCGCGTTCGATTTGGGTCCGTTCGGCAGCGGCCTCCGCACGCTCCGCCGTCACGCGCGCCAATGCATTTTCGCTGTCTTGCAAGCGGATTTCAGCACCTTCAAAAGACAAGCGTAGCTCTTCGTCGCGTTCGCCCGAGGCTTCATTGGAGGCAATCAGCTCCTGCTCTTCTTCGTCCAGTCGCCCAAGAATATCGGCGTTTTCACGCACCATCTGCTCTTCGCGCGCAATATCGGCAGTCAGTTGTTCAAGCCGCTTCATAAGCTCTGCCCGACGCACGCGGATACGACCGTCTTCTTCGTCGAGCTGGGAACGTGCGATCGAAAGCCGTTGCAGTGCCGCAGCAGCCTTGGCTTCCGCCTCGCGCATTTCAGGAAGCTTATGCGCGCCCACAGCCTGATCGCGCGCCGCATTCATTTGCGCCTGCGCCATATCGCCAACCACGGAAGTCGCCTGCGCAAGTGCGCTCTGCGCTTCGCCTTCCTGCGCTTTGGCCTGCGACCAGCGCAGATGAAGAAGTGAAGCTTCGGCACGGCGAATATCGGCGGACAACGCCTTGAAGCGATTGGCTTGACGCGCCTGACGTTTCAGACTTTCAATCTGACTGCCAAGCTCACCGACCACATCTTCCAGACGCTCAAGATTTGTTTCGGCTGCACGAAGACGCAATTCAGCCTCGTGACGACGCGTATGCAGGCCGGAAATACCGGCAGCTTCTTCCAGAAGTGCGCGGCGTGCCTGCGGCTTTGCCTGAATCAACTCGCCAATGCGCCCTTGACCGACCATGGACGGCGAACGAGCACCCGTCGATTGATCGGCAAAAAGCAGTTGCACATCCTTGGCGCGGGCTTCCTTGCCATTGATGCGATAAACGGAACCAGCCTCGCGCTCGATACGGCGAGAGACCTGCAATTCATCCTGATCATTATAAGCAGCGGGGGCTGTGCGGTCTGAATTGTCGAGAAACAGCGTAACTTCCGCCGTGTTACGCGCCGGGCGGGTGCCGGAACCTGAAAAAATAACATCATCCATGCCGGAAGCGCGCATGTTCTTGTATGAGTTTTCACCCATCACCCAGCGCAGAGCTTCAACGAGATTGGACTTTCCGCAACCATTCGGGCCGACGACACCCGTCAATCCGCCTTCAATGACGAATTCCATAGGCTCGACAAAGGATTTGAAACCGACAAGTCGTAGCTTGGAGAAGCGCATCAGATCGCTCCTTCTTCAAAAACGCAAAAAGCGGACGCAACGAAGCGTCCGCTTTTCATGCCGAAAGGCGGCTTAGAGCAGCTTGTCAATGATTGCCGACATCTCGTCAACCGAAAGGGCTCCAGCGTATTTCTGTCCATTGATGAAGAATGTTGGCGTTGCGTTCACACCAAATTCCTGCGATCCGCGTTCCATCGTGGCTCTCACATCATCGAGAAGTTGCTGGTTCGTCAAGCAAGCCTTGAACGACTCCTGTGTAAAACCTGCAAGTTTCGCGATTTGAAGCAATGCTGCTTCGCCATCGGCAGCGCCAGCCCATTGCTGTTGCTGCTTGAAGAACACTTCAACCATCGGGAAATAACGATCTTCAGGTGCGCAACGCGCCAGCATGAAGGCCGCGGTCGCGCGTGGGTCGAAAGGGAATTCGCGGAAGATCAGACGCGCTTTGCCCGTATCAATATATTTTTCCTTGATGGTCGGCAGCGTATTCACCGCAAAATCAGCGCAATGCGAACAGGTCAGCGACGCATATTCAATGATGGTCACCGGCGCATCGGCCTTGCCATAAACCATGTCTTTCAGCTTGCCAGCTTCTGCAACCTTGGCAGCATCGACACTTGCCTCAGAACTACGAGACTGTGCGCTTGCATTGCCAGCAAAAGCGATACCAGCGGCTGCGGCACCTGCAAGAGAAATAACATGTCTGCGATTAAGCGGTGCAGGCATACGAATCATCCATTCTTGTTTCAATGTTAATATTCGAGAACAATTTAGGGTGGCAGATTACTATTCACCAGCCCTGTTGCGATCAAATGAAAGTCAGCATTAATGATACATCAAATTTATGGCAGACCGCTCACTTCTTTGTACTGCGTTTCTCTGCGAGGATATTCTTGCCAAGACGTGCCAGTGCTGCACGCAGCGCATCGTCTTCAATTCCATCCGTCGCCTTGTCGATGCGGCGCTCTTCCGAAGGCGCTAAAGCTGGGAGACGTTTCGGACGTCGCTTGAAATCAATCGCCGGAGGCTTCTGTTCGATCTTGATGCGACCAATGGCTGAAAAGCCCAGAAACCCGTTCACTCTGCTGATTATTTCGCCAGTCTCATGCTGAATCTGCAAGGCCGCAAAGCCCTCACACGCAATGATCAATGTCGCCGGACTAAATGGATCATCTTCATGCAAACGCCGTGGCCAGAGAATCCGCAAGGGTCGTGATGATGACCCGATTGCAGCCCCCACAATATCTTCCCACGATTGCAACAGCGAAAGATTGATACCCGCACGTTTCTGCAACATCGGGTCCATGAGGCCAGAGGTCGTGTCAGAGAGCGGGCGGAATCCGCGTTTTGATTTCGGTTCCCTCATCGCTTTCCATTATAGCCGCGAAACCACTCAACAAACAAAGGAATACCTTCATCCAGCGTGGTTTGAGGGCTGAAACCAAGATCACGCGCCGCAAGCGTAATATCTGCATAAGTTCGCGGTACATCCGCTGCGGGCATAGGTTCAAGCTTGCGGATAGCTTCTTTGCCGCATGCTTTTTCAATTGCTGCGATGAAATCATTGAGCATCGTCGGGCGATTGTTACCCAGATTATATACCGGCGCGGTGTTATGCGGCTGTTCCAGAATGCGTTTGACCGCTCCCAACACACCGCTCACAATATCATTGACGAAAGTGAAATCGCGCTGCATTTCACCATTGTTGAAAACCCGGATCGGCTCACCTTTGAGGATTGCCGATGTAAACAACCACGGCGCCATATCGGGGCGACCAAACGGGCCATAGACCGTGAAAAATCGCAGGCCTGTCGAATAAAGCCCATGCACATGCTTATAGGAAAACGCAAGAAGTTCGCCGGAACGCTTGGTTGCCGCATAAACGGAAACTGGATGATCGACGGCATCGCTTTCCGAGAACGGGATTTTCTCATTCGCGCCATAAACCGAAGATGAACTGGCATAAACGACCGGTGGGCGCTTATCGAGCTTGAGCGCTGTCTCGAAAACATTCACCTGTCCCATGACGTTGGCGGAGACATAGGCCGCAGGGTTTTCAATGGAATAACGCACGCCGGCCTGTGCCGCGAGATGTACGATCACATCAGCATCCCGGTCTTGTCCGATAGATGCATTGAAAGCTTCTATATCGGCTATATCGGCTTGCGAAAAACGGAAGCCTTCATATGTCTGCAATTTTGCAAGGCGTGTTTCTTTGAGGTCGACCTGATAATAATCATTGAGATTATCAATGCCGATAACTTGCCAACCTTCATCCAGAAGCCGCGCTGCTGTGTGATAGCCGATGAAGCCAGCGGCCCCCGTCACGATGGCTTTCATAGATGTCATTTCCCGCAAATATAATTCGTAAGCCCAGCCCGACGGAATGCCATGACGCGACGTGAAGCAGCCGCATTCAAAGCAGCAATGAAGAACATGACCGACGCAATCGTGACCTCATGCAGCAATGGATTATGCAACATTCCATAGCTCGCGCAGACGAAAGCGAAATAGATCAGCGCACGACGCATCGCCCAGCTATCAGCAGTTCTCCAAAGATAAATGAAAATCGCAATGAAAGCCGCGAACATGAAGAACAGACCGACAATGCCGTCATTCAACAATTCATCAAGCACCGTATTATGAACGTGACGAAAGCCGGCCAGCATTGGTGCTTGTTCGCCTGCTTGCTCCCTGACAAGATTCATCTTCGAATAAGAGCCTACACCTGCTATCGGATGTTGCTTAATGATTGTGGCCGCACTTTCCCACATGACCTCACGAATATCGGCTGAGATTTTGTCTTCCCATTTAGAGCTATCGCCGCTGTCGTAATATTCAACCATTCCAGCAAAACGTTTGGAAATCGCATCACCAACCGGGCCAACAACGATAAGCGCAGCAAGTGCGGTCGCGAGCGCCACATAGACAGCCCCTTGCTGCTTAAGGTTATATTTACGCAGGAAAAGCACAATTTCGACCGCTGCAAATATCGGCAGAACAACAATCACGGCGCGTGTTTCTGATGTAAGAACAGCCGCTAAACCTAAAACCAGCCAGTGCGGTCCGTTTGGCAAATAGCGCGGCGCTTTTGAAATTGGAATTGCTGCCGAAATCGCAGCAACACCCGCAACAAAAGCAAACACCGCTTCATTACCACCAACGCCGATGCGTCCGCCCTGTGTCAGCACAAGGTAAATGACAGCCAACACCGTCAGAATGACGCCCGCACGTGAGCCTAGCACATAAGATCTCAGTGGGTTTTTGATCAGAACCATACCTGCGCCGGCAAAAGCGAACACGGCGATCAGCAATGTGTAACCAATCTGGCGGTTGCCTGAAAAAGGTTCGCCACGGTAAAGGATAAGCCCCAGCGACCAGGCGGCGTATAGAACAATGAAAATATAGAATTTCTTTGCAAAAAGCCTTGTCGTGTTGTGACGGGCAGCAGCCAAATAAATGCCCAGACAGGAAAAAACGAACAGAAGAATTGGACCGAAACCCAATCGGATCGGCATGGCCGCAGAAGCAACAGCCAAAGCCCAACTATCTATTCTTCTACGCACAAGAAATGACTTGCCTAAAAAACTCATTTCCCCGCCACTCCCAACCCCTTCGAGCCTAAAGCGTAAGCGATTCGTCTGATATAGTCAGTGGCTCTAAAGATAAGAGTGCTAATCCTTTTGTAGACAGGCAAACGCGCCTTTGCATAGGTCTCCCGACTATCCGCGATCGTTGAAAGTGCGACATGCGGAAGCTCAACCAAGGGCCGCTCAGTCAAATATAGCTCATAGTCCCCTGCCCAACCGCGCTCCAGTGCGACATCATAAGGCAGCGACATGGGTTTGATTGCCGCCAGCAGTTTTATTGCGCCCTTTCGGGTCAACAGATAAGCGGCCGAACTGCCCAATGGGCCATGTAAACAACGACCGATTGAATTACCGCCTTCAACTTTATCGAAGCGCCGATAAGCCGAGGTACGATGATTAACGAGTTTGATCACATCCCAGCCTTCCAGCTTTGACACGCTGGAAATGAAAGGCAGAAAATCAGGGGTAAAGCGCACATCATCTTCGACAACGACAGCATAGGGTTCCTGAGCCGCGATAATTGCTTCCAACGCCTTGATATGGCTAAAATAACAGCCAATCTCTGCTGGCAAAGCTATCTTGCCATGGCGGCGGCGGAACCCCGCCTCATCGAAATTACCAAGTTCGTCAGGCTGAAGAAGCTTACCTTCAACGGCTTCTACCCGACGTAGCTCGATACCAAACTGATCGGCACTTGCAGTCACATCATCCCAGCGCTGCGCAGAGCGCGCCAGATTAATGACATAAACCGGGACTGAAATACTCACAAATAATCTTTCTTTGTCATTCATTTGCCCTGTACCACGATGGGCCTATCTATCATAAAGTGCAGCATCAAACGCACTTCAATTTTATATCAATTCCCAAAATTCAGCGTTAATCCGAAATTACAGGCCGCCCTCAAATATCCGATCAATAATATCTATGCTCAAAACACTCAAATCCGACCGTACCAAGGCAATCCTCAACTGGTATGATCGCCATCACCGTATTCTGCCTTGGCGTGTAACGCCAGCGGAGCACGCGCGCGGTGTGACATCCGATCCTTACCGGGTCTGGCTTTCGGAAATCATGCTGCAACAAACGACCGTGGAGGCAGTCAAATCCTATTTCACGAAATTTATCGAACGCTGGCCTGACGTAATGGCGATGGCCAATGCCAGCGAAGACGACATTCTGAGAGCATGGGCAGGCTTGGGCTATTATTCGCGGGCGCGCAATCTCAAGAAATGCGCAGATATTATTGCCGCAAATTATAACGGGAAATTTCCATCAACGGCGGTCGGGCTAAAAGAATTGCCGGGCATTGGCGATTATACATCGGCAGCGATTGCGGCAATCGCTTTTGGGGAACAAGCAGCAGTGGTTGATGGCAATGTGGAGCGCGTTATCTCGCGGCTCTTTGCAATTTATACACCCCTGCCCGCAGCCAAGGCCCAAATTCGGATATTGATGGGGGAACTGACCCCGGAAGACAGGCCGGGCGACTTTGCGCAAGCTATAATGGATTTGGGCGCAACCATATGCACACCGCGACGTCCGGCTTGCGCAATTTGTCCAGTGAATGACGGTTGCGAAGCGCTGATTACACACGATCCTGAGAAGTTTCCGGTCAAGGCACCAAAAGCGCAAAAGCCAATACGTGTGGGCGCTGCATTCATCGCTATTGCTGATGATGACTCAATTCTGCTGCGCAAGCGCAAGGGAGAAGGTCTGCTTGCCGGAATGACAGAAGTTCCCGGAAGCCAATGGACGGCGCGTGTTGACGGCGATGCAACCATAGGCGCCGCGCCGTTTGCAGCAGATTGGGTGTCATCAGGCAGCATCACCCATGTTTTCACACATTTCGAGTTGCGCCTTTCCGTTTACGCGGTCAGCAATATACAAAAGCGCAACGATATGGATGGCTGGTGGTCGGCCTGTTCAGAACTTGAAAATGAAGCGTTGCCAACGGTTATGAAAAAAGCAATCAGCGCTGCTGTTCCGGCAGCGTTTAAACAACTCAAACGGGGGAGGAAAAGCCGTTGAGCAGCCCAGTCAAACACGTGGTTTTCGATATTGGCAAAGTGCTTTTGCATTATGATCCTGAACTGGCCTATCTCGAAGCGATCCCGGACGCTACCGACCGCCGCTGGTTTCTGGATAATATCTGCACGGGCGAATGGAATATCGAGCAGGATCGGGGTCGAAGCTGGCACGAAGCGGAAGCGCTTCTGATCGAATCCTATCCTGAGCGCAGCGAGCAAATTCGGACATTTCGTCAAAACTGGAATCTCATGGTGCCGCATGCCTATGAAGGCAGCGTTACCATTTTGCGTGGATTGATTGCGCAAGGCAATGACGTGACCATGCTCACGAACTTCGCTTCCGACACGCTGCGCGAAGCACAAGGTCGCTTTCCATTTCTCACCGAAAGTCGTGGTGTCACGGTTTCAGGCGAAATTCGCCTTTTGAAACCGGAACGCGAAATTTACGAGCACCATGTTGCAAGCTTCGATCTTGATCCAGCTGCAACGCTTTTCATCGATGATAGTATGGCCAATGTCGAAGGTGCTAAATTAGCAGGCTGGCAAGCCGTGCATTTCACCGGCGCATCCAAACTTGCGGATGATCTTAGAGGTTACGGCCTCTCTTTTTGAAACTAAGTCCGGTAAAAAAAAGACACCCGAAGCACTTCGCCTCGAGTGTCTTTTTATCAGACTTTGTTGGAGGTCGTCCGATAGTAAGTCCAGTATACTTATTTATCGCGTATCTTTTCCGAAAACCGCATCACACTTTTCCTGATGCGCTTTATGCGCCAGCGGCGGCCATCTCATCGCGGATGACCTTGCGCAGATCATCGATTGGCTTCAACACACCGGCTTCTTCATAGTGCCAGAAAGTCCAGCCATTGCAGGCATCAAAGCCTTGTACTTTCGCACCAATGCGATGAATGGAACCTGCTTCGCCATTGGCAGCCAGAGTTCCATCAGCACGAATAATCGCTGCATGGCGGCGGCGCGCATCCGACAGAACCGTACCCGGCCGTAGGAGGCCAGATTCAATGATCGAAGTGAAAGCGACACGTGGTTCTGCGCGCTTGCCGGTCATCACGGTCAGTTCAGCCTTACCAAGCGGCTCGACCGCTGCAATGCGGGCAGTTGCTGCATCGATGTAATCCTGCTCACGCTCAACACCGACAAAGTGACGACCAAGACGCTTCGCAACTGCGCCCGTCGTACCCGAACCGAAGAACGGATCAAGGATGACGTCGCCCGGCTTGCTCGACGACATCAGAATGCGTGCAAGCAATGCTTCCGGCTTCTGGGTCGGATGGACTTTGTCGCCGTTCTCGTCCTTCAGGCGTTCCGAGCCTGTGCAGATCGGAAACAGCCAGTCAGAGCGCATCTGCACATCGTCGTTCGCCGCTTTCATAGCGTCATAATTGAACGTGTAGCCTTTGCCCTTTTCGTCGCGCGAAGCCCAGATCAGCGTTTCATGCGCGTTCTGAAAGCGACGACCACGGAAGTTTGGCATTGGATTGGTCTTGCGCCAGATAACATCATTGAGGAGCCAGAAACCAATATCCTGAAGCTGTGAGCCGACGCGGAAAATGTTGTGATACGAGCCAATGACCCAGATTGTGCCATTCGGCTTCAGCACGCGGCGGCAAGCCATCAGCCACGCGCGGGTGAAAGCATCATAGGCCTGAAAACTGTCAAACTGGTCCCAATGATCGTCAACCGCATTGACCATGGTCTGATCCGGGCGGTGAAGATCGCCACCTAGCTGCAGATTATAGGGAGGATCAGCAAAAATGACGTCCACGGAATGATCCGGAAGACGTTCCAGAGCGGAAACGCAATCCCCCTTGATGATAGAGTCGAGCCAAGCGGTACGTGGGGCCTCAATAGGCAACTCATGTGCAAGACGTACTAGGGACATGGGATACTCGATTACTTGTGAACGCTAAAAACTTGTCCCTATGGTTACTGAACAGGGTAAATATGCGGTTAACGCCAAGTGATTGAAATCGTAAACCTTTTCTTAATGATCGGGAATAAGCCCGCATTTGCTGGGTTCGGCCAGACAACGTAACTTTGATAGTTTGCGTTCGGCCATATTAAAGCCGCCAACAAATAGCAGTTGAAACCAGAAAAATGGTTCGATCCATAAGGCTTGGTTATTCGTTTCGGCCTATAACTGATCCAAAGATTAAAACTGATTTGCGTGTCTGTCCCATGTGTTGTCATGAATATCAATGAACTGCGTCACAACCGGTATTTACGAATCCTCTTTGTGCCTTTTCGCATGCGCGCACTCGTGCGCGGCAGTGAAATAGGCCTTGTCATTGCGGGTGCTTTCATTGGCATCGTCTCCGCTCTGGTCGTTGCGGCTATCGCCGGTATTTCCCAGTGGATGCATCAGGCACTTTTTGGACTTGCCGATGGTGAGAGACTAAGTGCCGCTTCCCAGCTTGACTGGACTGCCTACATCGCACCGCTCGCAGGCGGCATTCTTATGGGCATTATTATTTGGGTTCTGGCACGCTGGCGCAAGAAGCCGATTGTCGATCCCATCGAAGCCAATGCACTACATGGCGGGCATTTGTCGTTGACAGACAGTTTTATTCTTGTGGGACAAAACCTTGTTTCCAATGGCTTTGGCGCCTCTGTTGGGCTTGAGGCTGCCTATACCCAGCTTTCCAGCGGTTTCGCATCACGTATAGGACGTTCATTAAAATTACGCCGGGCTGATTTGCGCACCTTAGTGGGCTGCGGAGCCGCTGCGGCGATCGCCAGCGCATTTAATGCGCCGCTTACCGGCGCATTTTATGCTTTTGAGCTGATTATCGGCGTTTATTCCATTGCGACATTGGCCCCTGTGGTGGTTGCAGCAATCGTCGGCATGTTGGTGACGCAGGCCATCGGCGGTGCACCTTTGGTGATCCATGTCGGCCAACTTGAAGGCATTGCGGCGCGTGATTATGTGCCTGCGCTTGTGCTGGGCTTTCTGGCTGCAGGCATTGCTATTCTCATCATGCGCGGCGTCACAACTGTCGAACGTATCGCTCGCAAAAGCGTTGTGCCGACTGTGTTGGCACCAGCGATTGGCGGGGCGATTGTCGGCATGATTGCCTTTGTTGCGCCGCAGGTTTTGGCCTCGGGTCACGGAGCGCTTCATCTTGATTTGAATGCAAATCTGACAATTCCGGTACTCTTACTTTTGATCTTTGCCAAATCGCTGGCATCGGCCATTTCGATTGGTTCGGGGTTTCGTGGCGGATTGTTTTTCGCGTCACTTTTTCTGGGAGCGCTGACAGGCAAACTCTTTGCGGCACTTACCGGTTACGTTTTGCCGCTAACGCTGGAACCTGAGGTCTATGCGGTCATCGGCATGAGTGCGATGGCAGTGGCAATTATCGGCGGACCATTGACGATGACATTCTTAGCATTGGAACTCACCGGCGATTTCCCGATTGCAATGCTTGTGCTGGGCGCTGTCGTGTCATCGTCGCTGATGGTTAGAAAGACATTCGGCTATTCGTTTGCCACTTGGCGCTTCCACTTGCGCGGCGAAGCAATCCGTTCGGCGCATGATATTGGCTGGGTGCGCAATCTCACCGTTAACCGCATGATGCGTCATGATGTGCGCACGGTTTCCATCGACACCGATATTGAAACATTCCGCCATGAATTCCCGCTCGGTTCAACGCAGCGGGTTATTGCTGTCGATAAAGAGGGCCGCTATGTCGGCATGATCCCCGTGCCTGAAGCCTATTCGGAAAGCTTTGACAGCACCGATAATGCAAAAGGCATCATTGATTTGCTTCGCTATCAGGACGAATTTCTATTGCCTCAGATGAACGCCAAGGAAGCCGTCGTACGCTTCGACCGTGCTGAAGCAGAAGCGCTTGCGGTGATAAACGATGCAAAAGAACGCAAAGTGCTTGGGCTTCTCAGCGAAGCCCACACTTTGCGTCGATACAGCGAAGAACTCGACAGGCGCAGACGCGAGGTTTCAGGGGAGGTTTGACCTATTGCGATGTCTCGGTTGTGGGTTCGGTTCCACGGTTTTCCGGCGTAACGCTGTAGTAATATGGTGACGCAACAACAAACGCTAAAACAAAAGCAACTGCGATAATAAACAGTACAACGGATTTCCGCATAAACTTCTCCTTCACAGGAAAATGAAACTGCGCACGGTGCATATCGTTCCCAGGGATATGTTGAATTGAGCTTCAAAAGTTTGACGCGAAAGATATAAAGGTGTAGCTCATCCCCTCAATTTTGGTGAGCACTGTTGCTCTTTCTTCTGCGTTTAAGGCTTATGACATGACGGCTCCCTCCCTGATTATTTTCGACTGTGATGGCGTATTGGTGGATTCAGAAGTTATCGCAGCAGAAGTCGACGCAGCACTTTTGACAGAAGCAGGCTATCCGATTGAAGCGGCCGAAGTGGGGGAACGCTTCGCTGGCCTCACTTGGCAGGACATCCTTCTGACGGTTGAGCGCGAAGCAGGCATTCCTATTTCCGCATCCCTTCTCGACAAAGCCGAAAAGCTGCTTGACGAACGTTTGAAAAACGAAGTGCAGGCAATTGAAGATATTGTCGAGGTCGTGTCTGCACTTGATCTGCCAAAATGCATCTGCTCGAATTCGACCAGCGTTCGCCTTGAACTCATGCTCAAGCGCGTCGGGCTTTATGATCTTTTTGAGCCAAATATCTTTTCGGCACGTGAGGTTGGATCGAAGAAGCCAAAACCTGCGCCAGATGTCTTTCTTCATGCCGCAAAGCATTTCGGTGTCGATCCGGCTAACGTAATTGTGATTGAAGATTCAGCCCATGGCATTCATGGCGCGCGTGCCGCAGGTATGCGAGTGATCGGCTTTACCGGCGGCGCTCATACCTATCCAGGCCATGCTGATAAATTGACGGATGCAGGCGCCGAAACCGTCATCCATCGCCACAAGGACTTGCCAAGCGTGATCGAAGCTTTGTCGATCTGGACTGATGCCTGATCCCAGAGCATTTCCAACAAAAGTGCGTGAGCTTTTTGCGTAGGATAATGCGATAGAACAAATACTTGGCGCGTTTCGATCAGATTTTATCAAATCGAAGCTCTATCTATTTATTTTAACGCGCATCTTATCTGATCAGAGCGCGGAGAAATTAGTCCAGTGGACTAATTTCTCCGCGCAGGAGTTTCATATTTTTCGGGATGCGCTCCCCCTCTCCCGAAACATTTTTCGGAAGAAGCATCCGCTATAATTTAAGCGGCGCTACGCTTGCTCTTGCTTTTCACTGCCGCATTGAGTGTAGCGAGAAGTTCTTCAGACTCGCTTTCGCTCAGGCCGATCATAAGTCTGTCACCGATGGAGGCAGGTTCATCGGTTGCGAGGTCAAAAATTGCCCAAGTGTCCGTTGGTTCAAGAACGCGTTCATATTTTGGTTTCATGGGTCTAAGCTCAGAACGTGCATTACCGCCCTGCCCCTAATGTTTTGGTACAGTTACTCGTAAAAGATCCACCCTGTCCATTTTAAGGCAGAGCTATCTCGTTCGTTACTGTTTTACACTAAACATCTTGCGATTCATTTCACAGAAACGGTCGAAATCAGCAAAAACTTTAAAGATTACTTCTATAGTTAATTTTTGTTTCGTTTTGGCAAATCGTTCGAAATAGATTCGTGTTAAAATGGAAGCAGTGAAAATGCTCTATCTGTTTGTTTTTATGTAAACCCCAAAAATCGTTCTAGAGTTCCGGGAGCCACTTTAAACAAGTGCATATAGCGTCATTAGGCAAAATTAAGCCCCCGATACAGACTTGGGTCGCCCACGTCTTTTTGCCGAAGAAACATTGCCGACAAGCGCATGAACCCCAGCCAAATCGACCGGCTTTCCAAAAAACCAGCCCTGCCCGATAAGTTCCGTACAAATACCACGGAAATACTCGACCTGAGATTCCGTTTCGATACCTTCAACAACGACACCAAGACCATGCTGATGCGCCATTGAAATAATTTGTGGCACTATGGAAACGGTATCAGCATCATTTCCCACGGTACGCGTAAAAGCTTTGTCGATCTTGATTGCATCAACCTTCAATTCATCGAGATAGGCAAGGCTCGAATAGCCTGTTCCAAAATCGTCTATATAAACCTTATGGCCTCGCTCGCGAAGCTGCTTGATCCCTTCACTGGCTTTTGCAAAATCGACAGGCGTGCGCTCGGTTAATTCCAGTCCGATCTGTTCAGGCCTGATATTGGCTGCGCTTAAACGCTCGCCGATGGTTCTCATAAATTCGACGCTTTGCAGATCGCTGGCAGTGATGTTAATATTAATATACAATGCAGACTGCTTTTTTAGCAGTCCGCTCATCTCCTTGATGACGCGATTAAGGACATAAATTGTTACTTTGTCGGCAAGGCCTTGCGCTTCTGCTTTAGCGATAAAAAGATCAGGCGGAACGTAGTCGCCCTTGGTTATTTCCCAGCGAATAAGCGCTTCAAAACCGACGATCTTTCGGTTGCTTATATTTACGACAGGCTGATAGACAAGCGTCAGTTCATTAGCAGCCAGCGCTTTTTTCAACAGTGAAATCAATGATCGGTCACGATTGCGGTAATAGCTCCAGCCGATGACTATGCCACCACCAACAAGCATTCCAAGGCTGATAAAGACTATCGGCAACAACCCATCCGCGTTGCCCTTCCAGTTGGGAGAAGTGGCCACGAAGATACAAACGCCTGAGCTTTTATCGCAAGCTCTCTGCTCCACAGCACCGTCTATTACATCGAAAGGGCGATCACCATTCTTAGGAAAGAATCCGCTTCGGACTTCGCTCGGAAAATCCTTCGGGTAGCTGTAAAAGCGAGCAAGCTGGGTATGATCTTCATTCATCATAAAAACAGCGAAATCATACTGAGGAATCTGAAATGCATCAAAAGCAACAGCGCTTAGTACAACATTTGCTTCACTTCGGCCGATAATCGGTCCATGGCTACCCGGCGTAATGAGCTCCTCGTCACGATAAATATAGGTTTTATCCTTTAGAGCCTGAATCATAATGAATGTAACGATATCAG